>NZ_CBDRLS010000002.1:0-1038411 GCF_965344965.1 Gordonia jacobaea
GACTGCCGGTACCTCGACCTGGGGTCCGACAGACCACCGTTCGATCGTCGCGCGCTCGGCAGCGTCGACCAACGAGATGTCGGCGACCAACGACTGCGGTCGCTCGACCACGGTGCGCAGGATGACGCCGAGCGCTTCGGCGAAGACGCGGATCTGCTCGTCGTCGAAGGCACTCGGCAGATACTTCAGGTTGATCGACAGTCCGCCGCCGCTCAGCGGCGACGTGACCATGTTCAGCGGGAAGTGCGTGGAGTCACTGACCACGACCTCGGTGATGCTGAGTCCTGTTGTCGACGGGTCGGTCGTCGAAATCGACTCGGTGTCAACGGGATAGGACTCGTGGACCGTCAGCGTATCGAACAGGGCACCGTCGACTCCGGCAAGTGCGATCAGCTCCGGCAGTCCGAGGTGCTGGTGATCGAGAACCGCGACCTTGGATTTCTGTAGTGCTGCCACCACGTCGGCGATCGGCATCGACGGGTCGACGTCGACGACCGCGGGCAACGTGTTGATGAACAGGCCGACCATCGACGCGGCGTCGTCGAGGTCGGCAGGTCGGCCGGACACGGTCTCGCCGAAGGTGACGACGCGTTCCCCCGTCACCCGTGACAACAACACCGCCCACGCGAACTGCAGAACTGTCGCCAGCGTCGAACCCTGCGCTCGTGCAACGGATTCGAGCCCTGCGACGAGTTGCGAGTCGACGACCATCATATGATTGCGCGGCAATGAGTGAGCGGTGGCCATCGCGCCGGGCGCGACGAGTGTCGGCCCGTCGACCACTGCGAGCACGTCACCCCAGGCCGCGAGCCCTGCAGCGTGGTCGGCGCCCGCGATGCGCCGCGCGAAGTCGCCGAAATCGCTCATCCCGGTGCGCTGTCCACCGGTGTACGTCGCCCCGGTGGCGTAGAGCGACAGCAGGTCTGCGAGGACGAGCGGACCCGACCAACCGTCGAACAGGATGTGATGGTTGGTGATCACGACCGTGACGCCACCCGAGTCACGAACCGCCACGACCCGTAGCAACGGGGGCGCTGCGAGGTCGAATGGTGTGACGCGCTCGGCGGCGACCACCTCGTCGACCGCCGCGTGCCGCCGCGTGTCGTCTACCTCGCCCAGATCGATTGTGCGCCAAGGAACGTCGACCGACGGGTGCACGACGGACACCACCGCACCGCCCGCGGTCTGCAGGTAACTCGTCCGCAGGGCGGAGTGGTGGGAGAACAGCCCTTCGACGGCGCGGCGGAGCCGAGTGTCATCGACGGGCGCGGCAAGACGCAGAACGGCCTGTCCCACATACACATCCACGGCGTCGTCACCGCCGGCGCCTGCGAGCGCCGACTGCAGGAAGAAGCCGTGCTGGAGCGGCGTCAGCGGCCATATCGCAGCGCCGGGGTACGCCTTTGCCACGTCGTCGATATCGGCCTGCGTGATACCTGTGCCGGGCAGATCCGAGGGCGACGGCCCCGGATCACCGAGCACGGCAACCTCGGTGACGATTCCCTCGAGTTCGCGGAGCCATGCGGCGGCGAGAGCTGCGACATCGTGCTGGGTCAACACATTCTGCGCGTACAGGAAATCCGCGAACAGAGCACGTGCATGCTCGCCTGGACGTACCGCGATGTTGACCGTAAGTACGTTTGTCGCGGGCATCAGGCCGGACACCGTCGACGCCAGTGCTGGTGCGCGGGTGTCGACCGCGAACGGAACCGCGGTGTCGGCCTCGGTGACGCCCTGACCGACTGCACCGAGATAGTTGACGCCGATCGCCGGAAGTTCGCAGCCCCACAACGGACTTCGCTGATCCGCGCGTAGTATTCCGAACCCGATGCCGTTGCCGGGGCGGGTCAGCCGCTCCTCTTTCGCTGCCTTGACGGCGTGAATCCCGTCGGCACCGGGATCGACGGCGAATGGCGCGATGGTCGTGAACCATCCGACCGTTCGCGACAGGTCGGCCCGGCGTGGCTCCTCGGCGTCGAGAAGCACATCCTCGTAGCGTCCGTGCCCCTCGGTCACCATCGCGACGGGACCGTCTGCCGCAAGCCCACGATCGTCCTGCCACGAGCGCACAGCACGCGCGAGCGCGGCGATCAGTACGTCGGCGGTGGTCGCGCCGAAGGCCGTCGGCAGCTCTGCGAGTACGGCCTCGGTCAGTTCCGGATCGAGTTCGACGGTCACCGGTGCGGGCGCGGCCTGACCGAGCGGAGTCGGGACGTCGAAACCCGGTGTGCGAAGTCCGACGCGAGGCGTCCAGTAGTCGAGCTCGTCGTCGGCACGCACCGCGGTTGCCAGCGCGCTGTGCCAGGCTCGGGCGGAGGTCACCTCTGGCCGCAACGCCATCTGTGCGTCGGAGCTCATCGCACCCCATGCGGTGATGATGTCTTCGACGACGACCGGCCACGACACGGCGTCGATCGACAGATGGTGGATGGCGAGAATGACACGCGCGCCGTCGTTTCCGGACACGAGGACCGCCGCGATCACCCGCCCCGCAAGGGGGTCGAGCTTGCCGAGGGCCGCCGCGTGCTCAGCACGGATCAGCGCCTCGAACTCCGTTGACCGAGTACTGACGTCGGCATGTACGGCCCGCACCTCTGCGCGCGAGTCGGGTGATCCAGCGACCTGACTCCAACCGTCGTCGGTGTGTCGGAGCTGCAGTGCGAGCATCGGGTGGAGCGCCACGACGGCGTCGAGGACGGCCGCGAGCATGGCCGGACTCAGATCTGGAGGAGCGATCATCACCACGGACTGCGAGAAGTCGCGCAACCGCGCGGGCTCCCCTGCGGTCTCGAGCAACCACGCGGCCACCGGACTCAGCGGCACCTCGCCGGAACCACCGCCGTCCGGCTCGGGCAGGAGGGGCACGATCGCCCGGTCGTCGCTGCCTGCGCGAGCCATTGCTCGAATCGTCTTGTGTTCGAAGATGTCTCGCGGCGACAGGGCCAAGCCCGCGTCACGGGCGACCGATGCCAGTCGGATCGACATGATCGAGTCTCCGCCGAGCGCGAAGAACGAGTCGGTGACACTGACCCGGTCGATCCCCAGCATCCCTGCGACCACTGCGGCCAACTGACGTTCTGCGGTCGATGCCGGCTCGACGTAGTCGTCGCCGTCGGGGAGCTCCGGTGCCGGGAGTGCGCGTTTGTCGAGTTTGCCGACGGGCGTCAGCGGAAGCTCGTCGAGGACGGTGATGGTGGCGGGCACCATATGCGCGGGCAATTGCTGTTCGAGGTGTGCGCGCACCGCGGACAGATCAAGTCCGGCATCTGCCACCACGTAGCCTGCGAGCGCCGTGGCCACGGCACCACCCACGCCGATCACGACCGCCTCCGAGACATCCGGATACGACGACAAGACGGCTTCGACCTCGCCCAATTCGATGCGCAGACCTCGCAGCTTCACCTGGTCATCGCTACGCCCGGAATACTCGAGCTCCAGCTCGCCGCCCTCGGTGCGGCGCCATCGCACCACATCTCCGGTGCGGTAGAGGCGGTCGCCGCCACCGCCGAAGGGATCGGCCACATAGCGCGCAGCGGTCAGGCCTGCTCGGTCGAGGTAGCCGCGGGCCAGCGCGACACCACGGACGTAGAGCTCGCCGGGAACATTCACCGGAACGGGCTGCAACGCGTCGTCGAGGACCACCAATCCCACACCGCCGATGGGTCCGCCGATGCGCACCGGGTCGCCGACGCGGCGTCGGCTGTTGGCGACGGCGACCGACGTCTCGGTCGGGCCGTAGGCATTGAAGAAGGCGACCCCGTCGGCCCACCGGTCGACGAGTCGCTGCGGCAGCGCCTCACCCCCCGATGCCAGGAGCTGCAAACCCGGGACGGCTGCGGGATTGATCGTCGCGGCAACGGTCGGCGTCATGAACGCATGCGTGACCCCGGCCTCGCGCATGAACTCTTCGAGCAATTCCCCGCCGATCGCGCCCTCGGGCCGATAGGCGAGCGTCGCTCCCCCGGTGGAGGCGATCAGCCACTCGAGGATCGACGCGTCGAAGCTCGGAGACGAATAGCCCATCACCACAGACCCTGCTTCCGCCCCGTAGCGGCTCAGGTCTGCTGCGTAGTTGTGGATACCTCGGTAGGTGACAGCGACACCTTTGGGCCGACCGGTCGACCCGGACGTGTAGATCACGTAGGCGAGGGCGTCGAGGTGACGCGGACGCACCAGTTCGTCCGACCTGAGAGGCGCCGACGCGGGCTCAGCCGGACCCTGCCGAACGGTGACGACGTCGGAGACGATCGACCACGTCACCGAGGAGGGCAACTGCTCGCGCAACTCCGATGTCGTCAGACCGAGGGAGACGCCCGAATCGCTCAGCATGTAGGTGATGCGGTCGGCCGGGTAGTCGGGGTCGATGGGTACGTACCCCGCACCGACCTTTGTCACCGCCCACAATGCGGTGAGAAGGTCCACCGAGCGTCGAATAGCCAGTGCCACCAGCGATTCGGTGCCGACACCCTGCGAGATGAGCCACCGCGCGCAGGCATCCGACCGGGCGTCGAGTTCAGCGTAGGTCGCGACGGCGCCCGACCCGTCGGTGACCGCGGCGCAGTCGGCGTACCGTGTGGCCACATCGGCCAGGACATCCGCCAGCAACCGCGGTGTTGCCGCCTCACTGCCGAAGATCGACGACATCTCGTCGTACTCTTGATCGTCGAGCAGTCGTGAGCGGCCTACCGGCAGCGCCGGTTGTTCGGTCAGCTCGGTGAGCAGTCGAACGAATCGGTGGGCAATCGACTCTGCGGTATCGGCATCGAAAATGTCTGTGGCGTAGACGAGTTCGCCAGACCAACCGTTACCGGTGTCCCTCAACCCGAACGTCAGATCGACCTTGGCCGGAATCTCGTCGACGTCGACCGGCTCCACGGCAAGGGCCGGAAGTCGTGCCGCGGCGATACCGCGTGCGGCGAGCTCGGGCATCGCGTTCTGATCGAATGTGAGCATGACCTGGCTCAGTGGCGCAAAGGATTCCGAACGTGGCGGGTCGAGCGCCTCGACGACGGACTCGAAGGGGAGGTCGGCATGCGCGAAGCCTTCGAGGTCCACACCGCGCACGCGATCGAGGAACTGGGTGAAGGTCAATGTGGGGTCGACGCCCACACGCAGGACGAGCGTGTTGACGAACATCCCGACCAGCGGATCGAGCACTGGCTGCCCGCGACCCGCGATCGGGGTCGAGATCGCGATGTCATCCGTCCCCGACAGTCGGGCGAGCAACGCGCTCAACGCCCCATGCACAACCATGAACGGGGTGACCCCGGACGCGCGTGCCAAATCGACCACACTGTCGGCCACGGTTGCCGGGACGTCGAATGACGCACGCGCACCACGCATCGACGCAACGGTCGGGCGCGGCCGGTCTGCGGGCAGGTCGAGCACGTCCGGCAGTCCGCGCAACTGTCGTGACCAGTAGCCGAGTTGGCGTCCGATGATCGAGTCCGTGTCGTCCGCGGAACCGAGAACGTCGTGCTGCCAGATGGCGTAGTCGGCGAACTGGATTTCCAGAGGCGCGAATTCCGGTGCGGCCCCGGCGGTTCTGGCAACGTAGGCCGTGATGAGATCCGTGACGAGCGGACGCAACGACTCGCCGTCCGACGCGATATGGTGCATCACCAATGCGAACACCCACTGTCCGGGCGCCTGCGCCCACAGAGCGGCACGCACCGGCCAGCCCGTGGTCACGTCGAAACCCGTCATCGCGACGGTCTGCAGCTCCGACCACGAGTCGACGTCGCGCCACTCGAGTCGCTCATCGATCTCGTCGACACCGCCGATCACCTGAACCGGTTCGTCGTCGACGGCGGGGAACGTCGTCCGCAGCACCTCGTGGCGCTCGATCACGTCGCTCAGTGCCGCGCGTAGGGCCCGCACATCGAGATCGCCCTCCAGCCGCAGCAGCGCCGGAATGTTGTACGTCGGCAACGACGTGTCGAACTGATTGATGAACCACATGCGACTCTGCGCAAACGACAACGGAATTCGCTGCGGGCGCGGCAGTGCCACCACCGCGGGCAGACCGGCGGCACGCTGAGCCGACAGTTCGGCCAGACCGCGGACCGTCGGGGCATCGAACACGTCGCGCACGGAGAGGTCTACCCCGAGTGCGTCGGAAGCGCGTCCGACGATGCGGGCGGCGGCAAGCGAATTGCCGCCGAGATCGAACAGCGAGTCGGCGACGCTGACCCGTTCGAGATCGAGTACGTTCGCGACGATCTCGGCGAGCATCTTCTCGGTCTCCGTGCCGGGGGCGACGTACTCCGAGTCGACCACGATCTCGGGTTCGGGAAGCGCACGACGATCCAACTTGCCGTTCACCGTGAGCGGCAGACCGTCGAGCAGCATCACCACGTCGGGAACCATGTAGTCCGGCAGCAGCGCCGCGGCGTTGGACCTGATCGCCGTCGGAGACACCTCGGCGCCCTCGCCGAGGACGGCGTAACCGACGAGTTGTTCGATTCCGTTCTCACGCGTCGTCACCGCAACGGCGACAGCATCCACCCCCTGAGTGGAGAGCAGCGCCGCTTCGACCTCGCCGAGCTCAATCCTGAAGCCACGCAACTTGATCTGGGCATCGGATCGACCGAGGTATTCGAGAGTGTCACCGTGACGGATCGCGACGTCGCCACTGCGGTACATCCGTCGTCCGTCACCGGCGAACGGGTCCGCCACGAAGCGCACGCCCGTCAATTCGGGGCGGCCGAGGTACCCCCGCGTCACCTGCGTGCCACTGACGTAGATCTCGCCGGGCGTTCCGTCGGGCACCGGCCGCAGGCGCTCGTCGAGCACGTGGATCTCGAGGCCCGGTAACCCGTCACCGACGTCCGATCCCTTTGCTGTCGAGACGAATTCGGGATCGAGCGCACGGAACGTCGAGTGCACCGTCGTCTCGGTGATGCCGTACATGTTCACCAGCACCGGCCCCGGGCGTCCAGCGCCGGCCATGCGATCGGCGTACCAACGTGTCACCTGCGCGAAGTCCAGTGCCTCACCGGCGAAAACCATGTAGCGCACCGACGATGACAACTCGTCGGAAGCGACAGACGTCTCGCCACGCGGCCGCACGGCGGCGGCGAGCTGATAGAACGCCGACGGCGTCTGCGACACCACGGTCACCGAGTGCGCCGCGAGCAGCGCTGCGAACTCCGCCGGGCTGCGCGTTGTCAGGTAATCCACGACGAGCAGACGTCCGCCGAACAGCAGCGGTCCCCACATCTCGAACACCGAGACGTCGAACGCGTACGAGTGGAACATTGTCCACACGTCGTATTCGGTGAACCCGTAATGCTGTTGCGCTGCAGCCAACAACGCCACCACCGACCGATGTTCGACGACGACGCCCTTCGGCCTACCGGTGGAACCGGAGGTGAAGATGGCGTAGGCGGCCAGCCGCGGGTCGAGTGCGGCAGGCAATTCCCCCGACGCGTGACGCGAACGGTCGGAGAGCTCGGCCGTCGTGGTCAGGGCGACACCGAGGAGGTCGAGCGTCGCGTGGCCGCCCTCGCCCGAGATCACCACGACCGGAGCCGCGTCGTCGACGACCATCTGCAGGCGATCTGCCGGGTGCGAGGTGTCGAGCGGGAGGTAGGTCGCGCCGACCTTCAGGATGCCGAGGATCGCCACCATGACGTCGACGCTGCGGGCGGTCGCGAGTCCGACGACCGAGCCCTTTTCCACACCTGAGGCGACCAGTCCCACGGCCACGGCGTCGGAGAGCTCGTCGAGCTCCTGATAGGTCAGCTCGGCACCGGTGGTGTCGGTGACGGCGAGCCGACCGGCGAAGCGCCGCACCGCGAGTCGAAAGAGACCGGGCAACGACTGCCAGTCGTCCCCACCGAGTGTGTCGACGGCCGCCGCACGTATCTGCGCGAGATGCTGCTGCGTGAGGGCGGCCGAAGCGGCCGGGTCTGCGCCGGGTGTGGTCACCAATGGTGCGATGGTGGCTGCGACCGCGGCATCGGGGTCGATACCGCGTCCGGCGAACACCGTGGCCATCGGCGCAACGCGCGCTTCGAGCTCGCCGAACGTGAGCGTCGCCGGTGTGGACAGTGCGAGGGCATGCGGTTCGGTCCGTGCGGTTACCCCGATCAGATCACGTATACCGGGACGGCGACCCCACCCCGAGCATGTTTCTAGTGCGTTCGCGTCGATTCCCGTCACGGCTGTGTGGAGACCTTCCGGCTAGATGGGATCTATAGGGGTGGATTTGTCGCGCGCCGCGACCCTGTGTGCGCGGGCGTGCAACGAACTCAGGACGTCGTCGAGCTCGGCGGGCCCAGCGGTGGCCAGTCCGGGAACCAACGTCATGAGCGCCATCGTCAGTGCCGAATCAGCGTCGGGCACAACCGCGCTCAGCGCCGACACGTGCGTCGACAGATCACCGAAGCTGACCGCACAGACGTCGGGCAGGATCGCCGCATCCGGATCGCAGGTCACGGCATCTGCGATCAGATCGAACAGCGACGCCTGCTCATCACCCTCGGCGGGATCATCGGCCTGATCGGAGTCGATGGCCATGCTGGCGTCGCCGACGACGCGCTCGGGGTCGTCGACCAGTTCGGCGAGCAACCGGACGTATCGCGCGGCCATCCGCTTCACCGTCTCCTCGTCGAAAAGAGCTGTGGCGTAGGTGAACTGGGCACGCAGCGCCCCGCCGCGGGCCTCCCGCTCCGGATCGTTCGGGAAGAAGGTGAGCGCCAGGTCGACCTTCGCAGATGTCAGTTCCTCGCGCACGGGCTCGACGGTGAGTCCGTCGAGACGGAGCACCGGGAATTCGACGTTCTGGAACGCCAGCATCACCTGGAAGATCGGGTTGTGCGCGGTCGGCGGCCGCGACATGATCCGCGCGACGATCTCATCGAAAGGGATTGCGGCATGCGACATATCGGCGAGGTCGTCGCCGCGGACACGGTCGAGCAACTCGAGGAACCGCTCGCCGCCGTCAACCCGGGTACGCAGCGCAAGGGTGTTGACGAACATTCCGACGACGTCCTCGAGCAGCGGCTCACCGCGACCCGCGAACGGTGTGCCGATCACGATGTCATCTCGGCCCGAGAGCCGCGCGAGCAGCACCGCGAACACCGCGTGCGTGACCATGAACTGGGTGGTGTGGTGCTTGCGGGAGGTCTCTTCGAGCTTGGCGACCACGTCGGACGGGATCTCGAATTCGACTGGGGCGCCTTCGAAACTCGGTGTCTTCGGGCGCGGTTTACTCGCAGGAAGCTCGAGGATTTCCGGCAGGCCCGACAAACGCTCCTGCCAGTAGGAGAGTTGCCGCTCCTGCTCGGACACCCCGTCGTCGACCACCGCGAGTCGTTCGGAGAGCCACATGCTGAAGTCGGCGTACTGCACGGCCAGGGGCTTCCATGCGGGTTCTGCCCCACCGTGCCGCGCGGCGTACGCCGCCATCAGATCACGCGCGAGCGGCATCATCGATGCACCGTCGGCGCTGATGTGATGGACCACGAAGACGAGGACGTGCTCGTCCGGGGAGACCCTGAGCAGCACCGCCCGGACCGGTGGCCGCACGGTGATGTCGAAGCCGGCACCGGTGATCTCGGCGATCTCAGCACTCAGGGAGCCCTCGACGTCGCGTACCTCGAGCAGCACATCGTTGTCGAGCGCGTCGGCGGGCATGATCACCTGCACCGGTTCACCGTTGATCATCGGATAGACGGTGCGCAGAGCCTCGTGACGCCTCCCGAGGTCGATCGTGGCACGGGTGAGCGCCGGGACGTCGAGGTCGCCGGACAGCCGCAAAGCCATCGCGACGTTGTACGCGGCGGACTCGGGTTCGGCTCGATTGATCAGCCAGAGGCCCCGCTGCATGCCGGACACGTGCACGAGTTCGGTGCGGCTGCGCGCGTGGAGCGCAGGCATGCCCTGCCCCGTCGGCCCCGACGTCAATGCCGCGGCGAGCGCGGAGACCGTCGGACGCTCGAAGAGCAGCTTCACCGGCACCTGGCGGTCGAGGAGCGCCGCCAGACGTGCCGTGACCTTGGTCGCCGAGAGTGAACTGCCGCCGAGATGGAAGAAGTCGGCATCGGCGGAGACGCGTTCGAGCCCGAGTACCTGGCCGAACACACCTGCGACCACCATCTCCAGCTGCGACCCCGGCTGGCGATACGGGGCCGCGGTCCCGAAGTCGACCGCCGGCAACGACTTTCGATCGATTTTCCCCGATGTGGTGAGCCGGAACTCGTCTACGACGACGAGCGTGTGCGGCACCATGTAGCCGGCCAGTCGCGTGGCCGCATGCTCGAGGATGTGCGCAGGATCTGCGGACGCGCCCTCGGCCAGCGTCGCGTAAGCCACCAACACATCGTCACCGTTGGGCGCGGGCACGCCGAGGCACACCGCGTCGGTGACGAGAGGATGGTCGACGATTGCCGCCTCCACCTCCCCCGGTTCGATACGCAGTCCGCGGATCTTGAGCTGGAAGTCGGTGCGTCCGATGTAGCGCAGATCGCCACGCATTGTCCGGATTACGCGATCGCCCGTGCGATACATCCGCTCACCGGGATCGAATGGGTCGGCGACGAACCTCGACGCCGTCAGGTCGCTGCGGCGATGATAACCCCGGGCGAGTTGGACGCCACGCAGATACAGCTCGCCGGGAACGCCCGTGGGGACCGGCCGCAGCGCGCGGTCGAGCACGATCGCACCGACACCGGGGATGGACAAACCGATCGACACCTCGTCGTGCTCGGTCATCGGTCCAGCCGCGGTGGCCCAGATGCTGACTTCCGTTGGCCCGTAGAGGTTGTGGAATCTGCGCCCTGCCCTCGCCCAGCGTCGCATCAGGTCCGGCGGGCACGCCTCCCCGACACTGATCACCCGACGCAACTTCGGCACCGCCGCCGGCTCGATGGTGCTCAGCGCCGATGGGGTCATCACCGCGTGGGTCACGCTCTGATCCCTCATCAGGGTGGCGAGTTCGTCGCCCCCGAACACCCCCGCGGGACTGATGACCAGTCGGGCACCCTGGCCGAGCGCCATCAGGATCTCGAAGATCGACGCGTCGAAACTCGGTGACGCGACGTGCAATACGCGCGACTCGCTGCTCACTCTCAATATCGACTGCTGGTTGGCGACGACATTCGACAGTCCGCGGTGGCTCAGCGCCGCTGCTTTGGGACGTCCGGTCGACCCGGAGGTGTAGATCAGGTACGCGAGGTCGTCGAGATGCGGTGTGCGGACCAATTCCGCGTCGCCCAGTGGCGCACCGCTGTGGCCGGCAAGTCGGAACTCGGTGTCCTCGTGACCGATGACGAGCCAGTCCACTGTGTCCGGGAGACGCGAGTCGCTCTCCTCGACGCTCAACCCGACCGCCGCTTCGCTGTCGGCGAGGATCTCGGCGATGCGCGCAGCGGGCAGCGCCGGGTCGATACTGACGAATGCCGCACCCGAGGCGGCGACCGCCATCATCGAGAGCACCGAATGATGCGAACGCGGAACGCAGATCGCGACGATGTCACCGGGACCGACTCCCATCGAGACGAGTTCGCGGGCGAGCTGATTGGATCGGGCCACGAGCATCGACCAGGTGATCTCCGACGTGCCGGCGATGGCCAGCGAGTGCGGGTCGGCCTGCTCGGCGCCCGCCCTGAAAAGGTCTCGCAGCAGCGCGGGCTCCGCGAGTGCCTCGACACCGGAAATCAGCTCGGCCCGGTCCTCGTCGGCGACGATGTCGATGGTCCCGACCGAGCGTGCAGGCGCGGCGACCATGGTTTGCAACACCAAATCGAGTTGTGCGGCAACGCGTTCCGCGGTGCGACGCTCGAAAATGTCAGCGGCGTAGGAGAGTTCGAGATCGTAACCACCCGAGTCAGCCTGATCGGTCACCGTGATCGACAGGTCGAACTTCGCGGCGGGCACCCGCGCGTCGATGAGTCGAGCCGATTCGTCGAAGTGATGCAGCGTGGTCGCGTGCCCCGGGTGCATCGTCAGTGCGACCTGGAAGAGCGGTGTGTGCGAGGCGGAGCGTTCCGGACTCACCGCGTCGACGATCCACTCGAACGGGATGTCGGCGTGCCGAACCGCGCGGGTTTTGGTCTCGTGGGCGCGCTCGAGGAGGTCTGCCACGGTGTCCACAGACGACACCGCGGTGCGTAGCACCACCGTGTTGACGAACATTCCGACCAATTCCGCTGTCGCCGGCTCGTCTCTGCCCGCCACAGCCGTGCCGATCGAGACCTCATCGACCTCCGCCCACCGCGACAGCACGATCGCCAGCGCCGCGTGCACCACAGTGAACGGTGTGACGCCGCGATCTCGCGCGAGGCCCCTGATACTCGTCGCGAGCTCGGCATCGATGACTGCATCGATGTAGCCGCCCGCCCCGGTCGGCAGGTGCGGCCGAGGACGATCGGTGGGAAGCATCAGCAAATCGGCCATGTCCGCGAGCTCGGTTTGCCAGAACGACAGGCCCTCGGCGGCACGTTCGGTCGGCGACTCCAGCTCGCCGAGGAGTGTGCGCTGCCAGATGGCGAAATCGGCGTACTGGACCTCCAACGGTTCGAGGTCGGGCTTCGTGCCGTCACGAAGGTGCGTGTAGCCGACCACCAGGTCGCGGATCAACGGCTGTAGCGAGAACCCGTCGCCTGCGATGTGGTGCAACACGGTGACGACGACGTATCCGTCGCGATCACGCAGGATGCGGATCCGGAACGGGATCTCACGTACGAGATCGAAGCCCCGTGCCGCCTCGGCGGCGATCAACTCGTCGAGACGATCCACCGCGTCGAACACCTCGGTGTCGAGGAACTCCATCGCCTCGGCAGTCGTGAGGATCTCCTGCACGGGCTCGCCGAGGTGGGAGCCGAATCGTGTGCGCAGCGTCTCGTGACGCTCCACGAGAAACTCGATCGACGCGTGCAATGCGTCGACATCGACCTCGTGACCGAGTCGCACGGCGCCGGGCATGTTGTAGGTCGCGGCGCCCGGATCCATGCGATTGACGAACCACAGCCGAGTCTGCGCGTGCGACAACGGAATGACCGCTTCCCGTTCGAAGCGACGTAACGCCACATGTTCGGGCTCGCCACCGAATTCGGTCAGATCTGAGATCCCACCGATGTCGACAGCCGAGAACACGGCGGTCAGATCAACCTGGAGATCTCGTTCGCTACGCGCGCGCGAGACGAGACGCGCGGCCATCAGCGAGTCGCCACCCAGCGCGAAGATGTTGTCGCGCAATCCGATCCGCTCAACACCGAGGAGCTCGGTGATCAGTGAGGAGAGCGCGAGCTCGACTCGCGTTCGTGGCGCGACGTACTCGACGGAGCGGTTCAGTTCGGGTACGGGAAGCCGCTTCCGATCGAGCTTGCCCGAGGGGTTCAACGGGAACTCATCGAGTCGCATCGCAGCAACCGGGACCATGTGCGATGGCAGATGCCCGCGGCACCATGCCAGTGCGGCGCTCTCGGTGACGTCCGTGCTCTCGGAACGGACGTATGCGACGAGCACGGGTCCCGCAGCGAGGTCGGTACGAGGCACCACCGCACTCGCATCGACTCCGGGCATGGCGTCGAGGAGGGCCTCGATCTCACCCGGCTCGACGCGTTGTCCACGGATCTTGATCTGGAAGTCGGTCCGCCCGAGATAGTGCAGACTCCCATCGTCTGCCCACCTGACCAGATCGCCGGTTCGGTACATCCGAGTGCCCTCGGGCGCGAACGGGTCGGCGACGAATCGTTCCGAGGTCAGCCCGGGACGACCGACATAACCGTCGGCCAGTTGGATACCGGCGAGGTAGAGCTCACCCGCGACACCGACCGGCACCTGAGCCAAGGCACCGTCGAGGACATGAACCCGAGTGTTGGCCACCGGCGTACCGATGGGCACCGGACCGTCGTCGCTGCCCACCGTGCACTCGGTGACATCGACCGCCGCCTCGGTGGGGCCGTAGAGATTGACCAGATCAGCGTGCGATCCGTCGATCACCCGCTCGGCGAGACTCCGCGGAAGAGCCTCACCTGAGGTGAACACGAACCGGACCGTCGACGGCAGAAGCGTCGAGTGCCCCTCGTTCGCCAGCACCTCGGTGTACACGTCGAGCATCGACGGAACGAAGTGCAGGACGGTGATCCCGCGCGAGATGATCAACTCACGCAGATACGCGGGATCGCGGTGGCCACCCGGCTTGGCGATCACCAGCCGAGCACCCCGCCCGAGAGCCCAGAGCAGCTCCCACACCGAAACGTCGAAGGTGAACGGAGTCTTGTAGAGCACGACGTCGTCGGTCGCGAGGCCGTAGTTGTCCTGCATCCAGGCGAGCCTGTTGATGACCGCCTCGTGGCTGACCTGCACGCCCTTGGGCACTCCGGTCGAGCCCGAGGTGAAGATGACGTAGGCGGCAGTTGCCCCGCCGCCCACAGTTTTCCTTGCGCCGTCGTAGATCCTGCCGTCGCCGAACCCACCAGGTCCGAACCCCACGTTGACGAGGTACTCGTCGTCGATCACCACGCGCGCGCCGACGGCATCGGCGATGAGCGAACGGCGCTGGTCGGGCTGCGTCGGGTCGACGGGGACGTACGCCGCGCCCAGAGTGAGTACCGCGTAGATCGCGACGACCTGGGCGGGCCCACGGTCGAGCGAGACGACAACGTGATCGCCCTGGCCGACTCCCGCCGAACGCAGCGTGGCCGCGAAGCGCCACCGCAGTTCATCGAACTCCCGGTATGTCCACTCATGGTCGCCGAACTCGACCGCGGTGGCCGTCGGTGTCTCACCGACCGCGGCCTCGAAACCGTCGAGCAGGTGGGCAGACGGCGTCGGAAGCGGCCGGAGCGGGCCTACGCCGAGGTCGAGGAGATCCGCGCGTTCGCCGGGGAGCAGCAGATCGAGGTCGCCGATGGGAGTGTCCAGGTGCGCCAGGACGCGATCGAGGAACGCGAGGAAGCGCTCGAGGTGGCCGCGCAGTTCGGCCTCGTCGTAGAGATTGGGGTTACCGTGCAGGTCGACGCCGATCCGTGCGGTGGGACTCGCTTGGTACAGGTTGAGCCGCAGATCCTCGAGGATGCCCGACGCCAGGATGTGGTAGTCCACGGTCGCACCCGCCATCTCGACGGGCTTGTCGAAGAACATGATGTTCACGATCGGACCGAACGACGCGGTGTTGGCGTCCTGCAGTCCCGCGTCGAGGCGGATGTCTTCGAACCGGTAGCGCTGGTGCCGGAGCACACCGGTGAACTCGAGCTGCGCCTGGTCCACGAGGCCGCGCATCGACAGACGCCTCACGTCGCGAAATCGCACGGGCAACATATTGGAGACCATGCCGGCCGCACGCTTGATCTTTGCCGTGGCCCGGCCGGTCACCGGAAGGCTCAGAACGACATCGTCGGTTCCCGCCATCCGGGCGAGAAATGCCGAAAATCCGGCACTCAGTAGCACCGCAGGCGAACTGTTGAGCGACGCGGCAAGACGCTCGATGGTCTGCTGGCGCGCGGAATCCATCTCGGTGGCGGCAACGGCATTGCAGGGCGAGAGTGGAGCCGCTGCGGATTGCTGAGCTAGGGTGACTCGTTCAGGAAGATCATGGACGCGATCTGCCCAATATTCGCGGTCAGCCTGGCGGCGGGTGCCACTGAGATACTTCTGATCGTCGGCAACCAATTCATCGAGCTTGGCGCCGGGTTTGGCGACGTATTCCGCACCCGTGACCGCCGCGTTGTAACGGTTGAGAATCTCGTATACCACGGTCAGCGCTGCGTATCCGTCGAGGGCGATGTGATGCGCACGCACGTACCAAAAAATGCGATCATCGGCGACGCGAAGAAGTGCACCCACGACGAGGGGGTCCGACAGCAGGTCCATATTGCCGCGATAATCGGAATTCATCCAGTCACGGGCGCGAGCGACCGGATCGGCTTCGCCGCGAAGGTCGACAACCTGCAAATGGTTGTCGATCGACTGGTCAACAACCTGCATCGGCACACCGTCGACCTCGACGATCCGCGTGAAGGCCATCTCGGTCTCACGACCTGCGTCGACGATCAACTGGCGAAGAAGTTCCTCGTCGAGCGGCCGATCATCATCCCTGATGTCGATGTACTGCGCGACGGTTACCGAGTAATCAGGAGAGAGACTTTCCGCAAACCACATGCCGCGCTGCGCGGCCGTCAACTCGAGCAGCGGACCACCGAGGCCCGCTTCACGACGATCGTCCGCCGTGTGCTGTTGGCTCATATCCTCACTCCCGGGTTGTACCGACTCGCCCCGATCCCCGCTGGCTACGCCGGCTGGCTGCGGCCGGCCTGCCCTGGAAACCGATCCCGCCATTTACCCGACCTAGTCTCACCCAAGGTGTATTTCTACGGAAGGAAACGCTAGACAATTCAATCGAAGGAAGTAGTTCAGAATTGATTACCAGGGCGGATTAGGTGACAAAAATGCTTTCCCGACTTTGATCGCTCATCTCCACCTCGTCGTTACACATGTCCCCTGAACGGGGTAACTTTCTCGCGCATCGAAATCGATCTGCGGAAAAGTAGATCAGGTAGACATTCGACATGTAGTCTGCGCTCATTGCGGAATCCGGATCATTTTGGCGATCCGGAATGCGGTGGTGCGCAGGTCACGCCACCGGTACAGATGGTCATCACATGGGAGAGGAGTGCCGAATGGCACACCCGTTCCGCAGACACGTTGCCTCGCCGAGCACGAGCTCGCGCGCTCGGCATCGTGCGGCCCCCGAGGTCGCCATCACCGCGAATGGCCTGCGGAAACACTTCGGAGACCACACCGCCGTCGCAGAAGTCACGTTCGACGTCGAGAAGGGGTCGATCCTGGCGCTCCTCGGACCGAACGGGGCGGGAAAGACCACCACGGTCAACATGCTGTGCACCCTGCTCAAACCGGACGCCGGGTCGGCTATCGTCGCCGGTCACGACGTCGTGGCCGACGCCGCGGCGGTCAGACGATCCATCATGCTGACGGGGCAGTTCGCAGCGCTCGACGAGTCACTCAGCGGACGCGCCAACCTTGTCCTCTTCGGCAGGTTGATGGGGCTGACGAGGCGAGCTGCGCGCGAGCGAGCCGACGAGCTGCTCACCGACTTCGGCCTGACCGACGCCTCAGAACGCCGCGTCGGAAAGTACTCGGGCGGTATGCGCCGTCGAATCGACATCGCTTGCGGCCTCGTCACCCGACCGGAGGTGGTCTTCCTCGACGAACCGACGACGGGCCTCGACCCGCGTAGCAGGCAGGACGTCTGGCGGCTCGTCTCCGCACTTCGGGATCAGGGGGTCACGATCTTGTTGACCACCCAGTACCTCGAAGAAGCCGACTCCCTCTCCGACCGCATCGTGGTGATCGACAAAGGCCGTGTGATTGCGTCGGGAACCGCGGCAGAGCTCAAGGCTGCGACCGGTGCCTCGCACTATCGGGTGACGCCAAACGTTGCCGAGGAACTCGAACCGCTACTCGCCTGCCTCGGAGATCTCGGCGCGACGCACGCGAGCACTCAGTCCGACGATGCGACAGTGAACGACGCCGACTCGATCTCCGTGTCCGTGCCGGCGCCAGAGGGTGCCGACACCTTGGTCGAGATCGTTCGTCGAACGACGCTCGCCGGAATTCGTCTGTCCGACATAACATTACGGCGCCCGAGCCTCGACGAGGTATTCCTCGCACTCACCGGTCCCGACGCCACGTCCGACAACGCCCCCCACGAGGAGCACCCGTCCGACCGGAGCGCGAGCGCATGACCCAGGCAGCTCCGAAGAAGCTCACCGCTCTCGTCGCTGCACCCGAGTCGGGAACCGAACCGCACGCTCGCGCACTGACACAACTCTGGGTGCTCGTCGGACGAGGAGTCGGCGGTATCGTCCGCAACGGCGAGTTCATCTTCGCGTTCGTCGCCCCGGTGCTGCTCGCGGTGTGCTTCTATCTGCCGCTGCGGTCCATCATGGACTCCGATCCGGGGATGGACTACGCACAGTTCCTGATGCCGATCATCGCGCTGCAGTCGGTGGGTTTCGTCGCATCCGCCGCCGCGATGCGGGCCGCGAACGATGCAACAAAAGGGGTGCACACCCGCTTCCGTACCCTTCCCATGCGCTCATGGGTTCCGGTGTCCGCGCGGCTGGGCACCAACGGACTGCTGCTGACTCTCTCGATCATGTGTGCCACCGCAACCAGCCTGGTCATGGGATGGCGCCCCCACGGCTCGGTGGCCGAGACGATCGGACTCTTCGCTGTTGCACTCGTGGTCGGGCTACTCATCGCAGCGGTCGCCGACGCCATCGGCCTGTTGTCCGACAGTCCGGAGGCGACGAGCCAGGCGCTCTCACTCCCGATACTGATCCTGGGCATGATGTCCACCGGCTTCGTTCCCGAGAGCCAGTTTCCCGAGTGGATCGCCCCCTTCGTGCGCAATCAACCGATCTCGCAGTTCGCCACGTCGATGCGCGCACTCGGTGACGGAAGTGCCACACGGGAGATACTCATGCCGACGGTCTGGTGGTGCATCGGCTTGGCCGCCGCAGCGGTGGTACTCGGCGTCTTCGGAGCCAGAAAGGCCGCTCGATGACCACTCAGATGCCGGTAGCGGCCCCTCGGTCCGAACGTTCGCTGCGGGCATGGGCATCGCAGAGCGGCGCGCTGACGTGGCGCCAGGTGTCGGTGATGGTCGGCGACAAGGGGATGCTCGTCCAACTCGTCGTTGTTCCCGTACTCACGCTGCTCATGTTCAAGGTGGTGCTCGGCGACGCGATCGGCGGTGCAACGGGACAGGACAGCTCGTACTCGACAGTGCCCCTGGTCATTCTCGTGAGCGCCATGTTCGGTTCCGTTGCCGCGGGCGTGCGTCTGAACTCCGAACGCGGTACAGGATTGTTGACGAGGCTGTACGTCTTACCGATCCATCGCGCCGCCGATCTCACCTCACGGCTCGGCAGCGAGGTGGTCCGCATCGTCGTCGTGACCGGGCTCCTCCTCGCGCTCGGTACGGCCATCGGCTTTCGGATCACCGGCGGTGTCGCCTCGGTGATCGGGATCATCGCCGTCACGCTGATGTTCGGCATCGCTTACGCAACCCTGGTACTCGCTCTCGCGGTGAGCGCAGGACCATCCGCTCCGCTTGTCCCCCTACTGTCGTTGATCTCGAGCGTATTGATGTTCTTCAATTCGGGCTTCTCCCCCATCGACGCCTACCCGGGATGGCTGCAGCCGATCGTCGCGAACCAACCCATGACGCCGACGATCGAGGTGATGCGATCGCTGGCAAGTGGCGGGCCGGTGGCGCACAACTTCATCAAGGTTGCGATCTGGTCGGTCGCCATCATCGCCGTCTGCCTCATTCCGGCGCTGCGCGGCTATCGACGCGCGGCCACCGCGCACTGAAGGCGCTCGACCCACAGCACTCGACCACGCAGGACGCTGCCTCGCGCTACCGTCGGATTCATGACAACCGACAAAACCGGAGCCGAAACCAACGTCACCCACCTCGCGGACGAGAACCGCTATCAGATCAGCGTCGACGGCAGGGTCGCAGGCCTCACCGCGTACAGGGACCGCGATCATGGCGGGAGCGCCGAGCGCGTCTTCTACCACACCGAAGTTGGTCCCGATTTCGGCGGACGCGGCCTGGCCACAATCCTCGTCAAGGAGGCGCTCGACGACTCGATCGCCGCGGGCAAACTGATCGTCCCCGTGTGCCCGTTGGTCCGACACTTCTTGTCCGAGCATGCAGACTATTCGGACAAATCACGCAAGGTGACCACAGACGACATCAACTGGATTCAGTCGGTGACCACGTAGCAGCAATCGGGCCGAAAGTCCCTGGTCCGGCGTGCATCGTCGAACTTATTCTGAATGTGTGAGCGGGGGTGGACGACCGCTCACCGCGACGGTCGAGCTAGTCACCGGCCACCTCTCCGGGTGAATAGCAGCGCACCGATCACCGACCCGCCTGACCATGTTGTCAGGCGGGTCGAGTCATTTCTGCCGTCGGCACACCGCCACATACCGACGACAATGGCCCGCCCCTGGAAAGGGACGGGCCATTGCCGACTGTGAAGTTGTATGGAGGCGGCTCTTACTTGGCCTTCTCCAGCACCTCGACGAGACGCCAGTGCTTGGTCGCGGACAGCGGGCGGGTCTCCATGATCCGCACGCGGTCGCCGACGCCAGCATCGCCCTTCTCGTCGTGGGCCTTGACCTTGCTCGTGGTCCGGATGATCTTGCCGTACAGCGCGTGACGCTTACGATCTTCCAGCTCGACCACGATGGTCTTCTGCATCTTGTCGCTGACGACGTAACCGATGCGCTCCTTGCGACGGTTCCGCTCAGCGGTGTTGGTTTCGGTCACCTTCTGGTCCTCACTCATGCGTCATCACCATCCGGTCCCGACGCCAAACCAAGCTCACGCTCGCGCATCACGGTGTAGATGCGTGCGATCTCGCGACGCACGGTCCGCAGACGACGATTGTTGTCGAGCTGGCCGGTGGCCATCTGGAACCGAAGGTTGAAGAGCTCTTCCTTCGACTCTTTGAGCCGGTCGACCAGATCGGTGTCGCTGAGATCACGAAGCTCAGCTGCTGCAACTCCGAGTGCCATCAGAACTGCTCCTCTCTGGTCACGATCCGGGTCTTGATGGGCAGCTTGTGCTGCGCGCGGCGCAGGGCCTCGCGAGCGGTCTGCTCATCGGGGTAGGTCATTTCGAACAGCACGCGACCCGGCTTGACCGGGGCAACCCACCACTCGGGCGAACCCTTACCGGAACCCATGCGGGTCTCGGCGGGCTTCTTGGTCAGCGGGCGGTCGGGGAAGATGTTGATCCACACCTTGCCGCCACGCTTGATGTGCCGGTTGATGGCGATACGAGCGGACTCGATCTGACGGTTGGTGATGTAGGCGCTCTCCAGAGCCTGGATGCCGAAGTCACCGAACGTCACCTTGGTGCCGCCCTTGGCCTGGCCCTTGAGGCTCGGGTGATGCTGCTTGCGGTGCTTGACCCGACGAGGGATCAACATGCCTCAGCCCTCCTGCTTTTCTGCTCCGGCGCCGGCGCCAGCAGTTGCCTCGGCAGGAGCCTCCGCTGCCCGACCTGCGTCGGTGCTGGTGGCCGTGGTGCCAGAGGCACCGCTGCGGCGAGGACGGCTGGGACGACGCGGACGACGATCTTCGGCTGCCGGCGCGGCTGCGGACAGCTCACGCTTGCCACCGACGATGTCACCCTTGTAGATCCAGACCTTCACACCGATGCGGCCGAAGGTCGTCTTGGCTTCGTAGAGTCCGTAGTCGATGTCGGCGCGCAGCGTGTGAAGCGGCACGCGACCTTCGCGGTAGAACTCACTGCGGCTCATTTCTGCACCGCCGAGGCGACCCGAGCACTGGACCCGGATGCCCTTCACGTTCGGCTGACGCATCGCCGACTGGATCGCCTTGCGCATCGCACGACGGAACGCCACGCGGTTGCTCAGCTGCTCCGCGACGCCCTGCGCCACGAGCTGGGCCTCCGACTCCGGGTTCTTGACCTCGAGGATGTTCAGCTGGACCTGCTTACCGGTCAGCTTCTCCAGGTCGCCACGGATGCGGTCGGCCTCGGCGCCACGGCGGCCGATGACGATGCCGGGACGAGCGGTGTGGATGTCGACGCGAACGCGGTCACGCGTGCGCTCGATCTCCACCTTGGCGATGCCTGCACGCTCGAGCCCCTGCGAGAGGAGCTTGCGGATGGCGACATCTTCCTTCACGTACTCCGCGTACTGCTTGTCGGCGTACCACCGTGAACTCCAGTCGGTGGTGATGCCCAGACGGAAGCCGTGCGGGTTGATTTTCTGGCCCACTGTCAGGCTCCCTTCTTCTTCGGCTGACGCGACCGGCCGCGTGCGGACGATGCCTTCTCAGGAAGACTCTCGACCACAACAGTGATGTGGCTGGTGCGCTTGCGGATACGGAACGCGCGGCCCTGTGCGCGCGGCTGGAACCGCTTGAGCGTGGGGCCCTCGTCAGCAAAGGCGGTGGCGACAACGAGGGTCCGGCGATCCAGATCCAGGTTGTTCTCCGCGTTCGCGACAGCGCTTGCGAGAACCTTGTAGACGGGCTCCGACGCCGACTGCGGTGCGAACCGCAGGATGTCGAGCGCCTCGTCGACGTTCTTGCCGCGGACCAGGTCGAGTACACGACGGGCCTTCATCGGCGTCACGCGAACGAACTTGGCCGTGGCCTTCGCGGTGGGATTATCGGTCTGCGTAGTCATTACCGGCGCTTCGCTTTCCGGTCATCCTTGATGTGACCCTTGAAGGTACGGGTGGGGGCGAACTCGCCCAGCTTGTGCCCGACCATGTTGTCCGAGACGAACACCGGGACGTGCTTGCGACCGTCGTGGACGGCGAAGGTGTGACCGATGAAGTCGGGGATGATGGTCGAACGACGCGACCAGGTCTTGATGACCTGCTTGGTGCCTTTTTCGTTCTGCGTGTCCACCTTGGCAAGCAGGTGGTCGTCGACGAACGGGCCCTTCTTGAGGCTGCGTGGCATTCTCTAACTCCCTCCTGTGCTTATCGCTTGTTCTTGCCGGTGCGACGGCGCCGGACGATCAGCTTGTCGCTGGCCTTGTTCTTACGGGTACGGCCCTCAGGCTGACCCCACGGGCTGACCGGGTGGCGACCACCGGAGGTCTTGCCCTCGCCGCCACCATGCGGGTGGTCGACCGGGTTCATCACGACACCGCGGACGGTCGGGCGCTTGCCCTTCCAGCGCATACGGCCGGCCTTGCCCCAGTTGATGTTCGACTGCTCGGCGTTGCCGACCTCGCCGACGGTTGCGCGGCAGCGCACGTCGACGCGACGGATCTCGCCCGACGGCATACGGAGGGTCGCGTACGCGCCTTCCTTACCGAGGAGCTGGATCGAAGCGCCCGCGCTGCGAGCCATCTTCGCTCCGCCACCCGGACGCAGCTCTACAGCGTGCACCTGGGTACCGGTCGGGATGTTGCGCAGCGGCAGGTTGTTGCCGGGCTTGATGTCGGCGGCGGGACCGCTCTCCACCACGTCGCCCTGGGACAGACCCTTGGGCGCGATGATGTAGCGCTTCTCGCCGTCCACGTAGTGGAGCAGTGCGATGCGGGCGGTGCGGTTCGGGTCGTACTCGATGTGAGCGACCTTGGCGTTGACGCCGTCCTTGTCGTTGCGACGGAAGTCGATCAAGCGGTATGCGCGCTTGTGACCGCCGCCCTTGTGCCGGGTGGTGATCCGGCCGTGTGCGTTACGTCCACCGCGACCGTGCAGCGGACGAACCAGCGACTTCTCGGGGTAGTCGCGGGTGATCTCGGCGAAATCAGCGCCGGAGGATCCGCGACGACCCGGGGTCGTCGGCTTGTACTTACGAATAGCCATGAGTTCTCAGTCCTTCTCTGAAGTCCCGGTCAGCCGACCGGTCCTCCGAAGATCTCGATGGGCTTGCTGTCTGCGGTCAACGTGACGATCGCGCGCTTGGTGGACTTGCGCTGGCCGTAGCCTGCGCGGGTGCGCTTGCGCTTGCCCTGGCGGTTCGCGGTGTTGACGCTCGTGACGGTCACATCAAAGATCTGCTCGACGGCGATCTTGATCTGCGTCTTGTTCGAGTCCGGGTGAACCAGGAAGGTGTAGACGTTGTCCTCGATGAGTCCGTACGACTTCTCCGAGATCACCGGCGCCAGGATGATGTCACGCGGGTCAGCCTGCGTAGCCATGCTCAGGCCTCCTCTGTCTCATTGGCGACGGACTTGGCCGTCGACGTGTTCTGTGCGATGAACGCGTTGAGCGTCTCGACGCTGAACACCAGTTCGTCCGACTCGAGGACGTCGTAGGTGTTGAGCTGATCGGGAGCGATCGGCAGCACGTTCTTCAGGTTCGCAACGCTCTTCCACGCGGTCAGGTCTTCGCGGCCGAGCACGACGAGGAACTTACGTCGGGTGCTCAGTGCCTCCAAGAACTGCCGAGCGCTCTTGGTCGACGGCGCCTGGCCTGCGACGAGCTCGGTGATGACGTGAATGCGCTCGTTACGAGCACGGTCACTCAGCGCGCCGCGCAGAGCGGCTGCCTTCATCTTCTTGGGGGTGCGCTGGCTGTAGTCACGCGGCTGCGGGCCGTGGACGACGCCACCGCCGGTGAACTGCGGTGCGCGGGTCGAACCCTGGCGGGCGCGACCGGTGCCCTTCTGGCGGTACGGCTTGGCGCCGCCACCGCTGACCTGTCCACGGGTCTTGGTTGCGTGTGTGCCCTGGCGAGCGGCGGCCTGCTGGGCCACCACGACCTGGTGCATCAGTGCGATGTTCGCGGGTGCGTCGAAGATCTCGGCGGGCAGATCAACGGTTCCGTTGGTCTTGCCGTCGGCGGTCTTGACGTCCAGCGTCAGTTTCGTTGTGGTTTCGGTGCTCACTTCGCACCACCCTTCACAGCGTCACGGACGACCACGATTCCGCCCTTACGGCCGGGGATGGCGCCCTTGATCAACAGCAGACCGGCCTCGGCGTCCACCTTGTGGACGGTGAGGTTCTGCGTGGTCACGGTGTCGTTACCCATGCGACCGGCCATCCGCATGCCCTTGAAGACACGACCCGGGGTGGCGCAGCCACCGATCGAGCCGGGGGCACGGTGCACGCGGTGCGCGCCGTGGCTGGCACCAAGGCCGGAGAAGCCGTGGCGCTTCATCGCGCCGGCAAATCCCTTGCCCTTGGAGGTGCCGGTGACGTCGACCAGCGCACCGTCGGCGAAGATCTCGGCAGTCAGTTCCTGACCGACCTCGAACTCGCTGGTGTCGGCGACGCGGATCTCGGCCAGGTGGCGACGCGGCGTAACGCCTGCCTTCGCGAACTGGCCTGCGACCGGCTTGGTCACCTTGCGGGGATCGATCGCACCGTAAGCAAGCTGCACGGCGGTGTAGCCGTCGCGGTCCTGGTTACGGAGCTGGGTGATGACGTTCGGGCCTGCCTGAATGACAGTGACCGGAACGACACGGTTGTTCTCGTCGAAGACCTGGGTCATGCCGAGCTTGGTGCCCAGAATTCCCTTGGTCGCGCTCTGATTACTCATGATTTCTCTTCGCCCCCGCCCTACTGGATGTTGACGTCGACACTGGCCGGAAGGTCGATGCGCATGAGCGCGTCGACGGTCTTCGGCGTCGGGTCGAGGATGTCGATGAGTCGCTTGTGAGTACGCATCTCGAAGTGCTCGCGGCTGTCCTTGTACTTATGCGGCGAGCGGATGACGCAGTACACGTTCTTTTCGGTAGGCAACGGCACCGGGCCGACGACGCGTGCACCCGTACGGGTCACGGTCTCCACGATCTTGCGCGCCGAAGCGTCGATCGCCTCGTGGTCGTAGGCCTTGAGCCTGATGCGGATCTTCTGTCCCGCCACGCTGTGTCCTCTTCCGTCAGTTGTTCTCGACAGACAAACACCGCGCACCTGGGGCCGACACCGGTCGGCGGGCACATAGATCTCCGCGTGAGTCGGGGATCGACGCTGTTCATCTGTCGTTGTACGTTGGCTCGTCGCTGGTACGAGCCGGTTTGCTCCGGCACCCGCGGTCGGGCGTGTCGTGACCGTGAACCGGATTCGGCGCACGCGTTACACGCCCTTGGTCCCGAACTCGGGGGCCTTGGGAGGTATTCACCCGATCGGGGCCGCAGTAAAACCACGTCCGCCGGTCAAGGCAACCCGACAAGTATGCACCAGGTCGGCGCCTCGATTCAAATCCAGGTCGGGGCCAGCGGATTCTCTCGCTAAGGGCATGCGACGATACCCACCTACTTTCCTACTTCTCACCGACCGATTGGGGAAACGTGGACATCAGGCTCGACGACCCGGCCGCCCCCTACGTCGCCGACCTCCTCGAGCACCATCTCCGTGAGCTGCAGTCGGTGATGTCGGAGTACGCCTTCGCCCTCGACGCCTCCGGCCTGTCAGCTCCCGGCGTCAGCTTCTGGACAGCGTGGACCGGCGAACCGGGCGACCAACAACTCGCCGGGTTCGTCGCCCTCAAAGAACTGGACTCGACGCACGGCGAGGTGAAATCGATGCGCGCCGCTCCCTCTGCCCGAGGTACCGGGGTCGGCCGCGCGCTGCTGACTCACGTCGTCGACGAGGCTCGTCGACGCAAATACCGGCGAGTGAGCCTGGAAACCGGCACCGCGGAGCTGCACGTTCCGGCGATCTCGCTGTACCGCAGTGCCGGGTTCGTGTCGTGCCCGCCGTTCGCCGACTACCGGGCCAGCCCGCACAACCAGTTCATGACGCTGCCGCTGTAGCCGTTCATGACGCTGTAGCCGGTTGATGACGCTGCCGGCACAGGCAGTTCGTGCTCAGCCCGCCGACTTCGCGATCTCCGCGCGCGCCGCAGCCACCAACTCCTCATTGGTGTGTGCGTGTCCCCATAGCCCCCAGCCGCCATGCACTGCCTCGGTGAGAAGCACCCAGGTGCGGTCTGCGAGCGAGTCGTCGCCCGCTGCCCGCACCACCAGATCTGTGAGCTGGGCGACGACGGCCACCTGCTGCTCGCGGGTGAGCGCGCCCGCATTGGTGAGCACCTGGACGCGGACATGATGCGCATTTCCGTTGACGTCGGAGAAGGAACCCGGCGGCAACTCGTGCACGAAGGCGGCGGTGTTGTCGCGGAACATCGAGAGGTCCGGAACTCCTTCGACGGCCATCACCGTCTTCGCGGCGTCGGCGGCCAGCTGCGCGGTGTCGGCGAAGGTTCCTGCTGGTGCGTAGATATCGATCATGGGCATGGCAATGCTCCTGTGCTCTCGGATGGGTTCTTGTCTCACGCGACGGGTACGGTCGGCCGGTCGAAGCGCGCGAGTTGGCCGCCGGTGATGCGTTGCTGGTTGTCGGGGTCGTCGAGCAGCGTGTACGGGAACACCGGGGCCGGCGCGCTGACCGCGTCGAGTCGAGAAAGCTGCTCGGGTGAGAGGTCGACGACGAGCGCCGCGAGATTGCTCTGCAGCTGCTCCACCGACCGCGGCCCGATGATGGGCGTGACGCCCTGGGCGGCCACCCACGCGATGGCGACCTCACCCGGTGTCGCGCCCACCTCTTTCGCCACGGCGATGACCTCGTCGAGGATCGCGGTGCGCTGCGTCGAGTTCTCCGGCTGGAAGACCTTGCCGCCGAAGCCTTGCGCGCGGCCGGTGGCACCGTCGCGATATTTGCCGGTCAGCACGCCACCGCCGAGCGGCGACCACGCCGCGAGCCCGAGGCCAAGGGCCTTGCCCGCCTGCACCAGCTCGGCCTCTGCGGTGCGTTCGACGAGGCTGTGCTCGAATTGCAGCGCCGCGATCGGCAGGGTGCCGCGGATCTCGGCGATGGTGGCAGCGCGTGCCACGCGCCAGGCCGGGAAGTCCGAGAGCCCCGCGTAGAGGATCTTGCCTTCGCGCGCGAGGTCGTCGAATCCGCGCAGCAGTTCTTCCACCGGCGTGACACCGTCGGAGTAGTGCGCCCAGAGCAGGTCGATGTGGTCGGTCTGCAGCCGTCGCAGGCTCTGCTCCACCGAACTGACCATTGCCTTGCGACTGTTGCCGGTCACGAGGATTCCGGCCGTCGGGTCTGCCCGCTGGGTGAACTTGGTGGCGAGCACGAACTCGTCGCGTCGACCCTGCAGCAGCCGGCCGAGAATCTCCTCGGACTCGCCGAACTGATAGCTGTCGGCGGTGTCGAGGAAGTTGCCGCCCGCGTCGGCATAGGCATCGAGAATCTTCGACGACGCGTCCGGCGTCGAACCATGACCCCAGCGGGTACCGAAGTTGCCGGTACCGAGGATGACCTCGGAGACGCGCAGCCCCGTGTGCTCACCGAAGACCCGGTAGCACAGGGATCGGTCGCGAATAGCGTTGTCACTCATTGTTTTTCCCGTCCTGTCGAGATCTGTGTGTCGAAGTGATCGGGTCAGGCAACCGCAGATGCGGCTGCCGTTGCCGCCCGCTCGATGACGTCGGCGACGACGTCGGGGTGCGAGATCATGACGACGTGGCTCGATCCGGGAACCTCGGTGACCTCGGCGCCCGCTCGCTCGTACATCCACCGTTCGAGGTCGGGGTTGATGGTGCGGTCGGCGCCCGCGACGATCCCGTACGACGGCCGGTCCCGCCATGCTGCGGCCGCGGCCGGAGCGTCGAGCGCCTCAGCACGGATGGGCACCTGCGCGTGCGCCATGAAGTCGGCGTCGCGGGCTGGCAGGTCGGCGGCGAAGTCGGCGCCGAACTGCTCGGGATCGATCCTCAAGAACCCCTCGGCTCCGGCGATCACCGCGGTGCTCGCAGCCGGAATGCGGGCGTGCAGCGAGTTGGTGGACTCCCCCACATCGGGAACCAGAGCCGCCACGTAGACCAGTGCTGCGACGCGCGGATGCGCACCTGCCTCGGTGATGACCTGCCCACCCCAGCTATGACCGACCAGAACAAGCGGCCCGTCGACGGTATCGATGGCACGCAGCGTGGCCGCGACGTCGTCGGCGAGGCCGGTTTCCGGTTCCTGCACCACGGTGACGAGAAAACCCTTGTCCACCAACCGTTGATAGACCGGCTGCCACCCCGATCCGTCAGCAAAGGCGCCGTGAACCAGAACGATGTTGCGTACCGCGGATGTCGTTGCCATGAGAGTCCCCTTCGCGTGATGACACAGATGTGAGCGTCAGAGTTTTGATTGTGGTCGCAATCTAAACACAGAAAGATTATGCTCGCAATCAATAGTTCGACGACAAGTGAGGTGAAGGCGGTGCGGGTCTCGAAGGCCAAGGCCGAGCAGAATCGACGCGACCTACTCGACGCAGCGGGAAAGCTGTTTCGCGAGAAGGGAATTCCATCGACCGGAGTGGCCGAGGTGGCCGCCGAGGCGGGGCTCACCCACGGCGCCCTGTACAAGCACTTCGACAACAAGGACGCACTGGCGGCCGCCGCGTTCACGCAGGCAGCCACCGACGTCAACCAGCGGATTCGCGAATGGAACGACGAACACGACCCGTCGTACGAGGACTACCTCGACGTCCTGATCTCCACCCGGGTGCGCGACAACATGGCCGACGGATGCCCGATGATCGCGTCGGCGAGCGAGATCGGCCGACAGCCCGCGGCCGTCGGCGACAGCTTCGCCGCCGCATTCACCGACCTCGTCTCGCTCATCGAATCGTCACTGCCGGACACCATGCCCGATGACGCGCGACGCACCCTGGCGACCGCGACCGCCGCCGCACAACTCGGCGCGGTCGCCGTCGCGCGGGCGGTGGCCAAATCCGACGATGCGCTTTCGCAGGAGGTCCTCGACGCCACACGCGCAACTCTTGCCGACGCGGTTCCGGACTGAACACGATCGAGCGGCGTCGGCCACGAAATGTGTGACATTTCCGAATCAATCGAGTCGGAACGTCGTCAGTGGCGATCGGAATCCGCGACACGTGATTAGCGTGGAACGCAGGGACATCCACATCCGGCCCGCCCAGCCCTCGGGTCGATGACAGGTCCGCACATGAGTACGGTCATCCCCCCGCGCGCCGACAAACCCCCACACGCTGACAAGCCCGTCGGAACGCCACGCGCCGTCACGCCGATGCCGACGTCGGCACGTCCGCGTCCGAGCAACGTCACGCTCAAGGTGACCATGGCGCTGACCGGCACGGTGTTCGCGCTGTTCGTGCTGGTCCACATGATCGGCAACCTGAAGGTCTACACCGGCCCCGGCCACTTCGACGACTACGCGCACTGGCTGCGCACCCTGCTCGAACCCCTTCTCCCCTACGAGGGGATGTTGTGGATCTTCCGCGCGGTCCTCGCACTCTGCCTGGTACTGCACGTCGGAGCGTCGTTCATCTTGATCGGGCGCTCACACAAGGCCAAGGGCCGCTTCCGGCGCAAGGGCATGAGCATCAAGCGACTCCCCGCGACGCTGATGCCCTACACGGGGCTGGTCCTATTGGTCTTCATCGTCTTCCACATCCTCGACCTGACCACCGGGACCCGACCCGCGGCCAGCGACCACTTCGTATCGACCACCGAGACCAGCTCGCATGCCTATCACAACCTCGTCGAGAGTCTGCAGCGCTGGCCGGTGGCCGCGTTCTACATCCTGGTGATGGTGCTTCTCGGCACGCATCTCGTGCACGGGCTGTGGAGCGTCGTCAACGATCTCGGCGCAACCGGGCACCGCACTCGACGCCTCGGAGCACTCATCGCACTCGTCGTTGCGGCCGCGGTGATGATCGGCAACATCTCGATCCCCATCGCCGTCCTGGCGGGATTGGTGAGCTGACGATGACGCACACCGCACCCGACACCGCGGCGTCGGACCTCAACGCCGACCTCGACGACCTTCGCCGGATCGGCACCGATCTGACCGGCGGAGTCCCCGACGGCGACCCGGCAACCGCGTGGCAGCGTCGACGCGACGCCTACAAGCTCGTCGGCCCACTGAATCGACGCAAGTTCACCGTGATCGTGGTGGGTACCGGCCTCGCCGGAGCCGGATGTGCCGCAGCACTGGGCGAACTCGGCTACAACGTGTCGTCGTTCACCTTCCACGACGCCCCGCGTCGCGCCCACAGCGTTGCCGCGCAGGGCGGCATCAACGCCGCGCGCGCACGCAAGGTCGACAACGACTCAGTGCACCGATTTGTCGTCGACACGGTCAAGGGCGGCGACTTCCGCGGCCGCGAGGCCGACGCCTTCCGCCTCGCGGAGGAGTCGGTGCGGGTCATCGATCACCTCAACGCCATCGGCGCGCCCTTTGCGCGCGAGTACGGCGGATCGTTGGCCACCCGCAGCTTCGGCGGCGTGCAGGTGTCGCGCACCTACTACACGCGCGGCCAGACCGGCCAGCAGTTGCAGGTCGCGGCGTCGCAGGCATTGCTCCGACAGGTCGCGGCGGGCACCGTCACACTCCACACCCGCCAGGAGATGCTCGACCTGATCGTCGCGGACGGTCGTGCACAGGGCATCGTCGTCCGCGACCTGGTGACCGGCGAGATCACCGCGCAGACCGCGCATGCCGTCGTGCTCGCGACCGGCGGATACGGCACCGTCTACTTCCAGTCGACGCTTGCACGGAACTGCAACGCGACGGCGTCGTGGCGGGCCCACCGTCGCGGTGCGCTGCTGGCATCGCCGTCGTTCATCCAGTTCCACCCCACCGCGCTACCGGTGAGCGCGGAGTGGCAGTCGAAGACGACGTTGATGAGCGAGTCGCTACGCAACGACGGCCGCATCTGGGTTCCGAAGAAGGAACACGACGACCGCCCGCCCGGCGACATCCCCGACGCCGAGCGCGACTACTACCTCGAACGCCGCTACCCCGCCTACGGCAACCTCACCCCGCGCGACGTCGCATCGCGGGCGGCCGTCACCGAGATCAACGGCGGGCACGGCGTCGGACCCCTGCACAACAGCGTCTACCTCGACTTCGCCGACGCCCTTGCGCGCCTTGGCAAATCGACCATCGCCGAGCGCTACGGCAATCTCTTCTCGATGTACCGCGACGCCACGGGCGAAGACCCCTACGAGGTCCCGATGCGTATCGCGCCCGCTGCTCACTTCACCATGGGCGGCCTGTGGTCGGACTTCGACCAGATGTCGTCGATCCCCGGTCTCTTCGTCGGCGGAGAGGTGGGGTGGGGCTATCACGGCGCCAACCGCCTCGGCGCCAACTCGCTGCTGTCGGCATGCGTCGACGGCTGGTTCACGCTGCCCTACTCGGTGCCGAATTACCTTGCGCCACTACTCGGCGAACAACCACTACCGCTCGACCACGAGGCCGTGCAGCACGCGGTCACGTCGGTGCGTGATCGGATATCCCGGCTGATCGCGGTCGACGGAACCACCGGCCCCGACCGCTTCCACCGCAGGCTCGGCGAGATCCTTTATCGCGGGTGCGGTGTCATGCGCAGCGCCGACTCGTTGACGACGGCAATCGCCGAGATCCGCGAGCTGCGCGACGAGTTCTGGTCCGACGTACGGGTTGTCGGCAGCGGCGCACAGTTCAACCAAGAACTCGAACGCGCCGGTCGCGTCGCCGATTTCATGGAACTCGCCGAGTTGATGTGCCTCGACGCACTCGATCGCGACGAGTCGTGCGGCGCGCACTTCCGCGTCGAGCACCAGACCGCGCAGGGCGAGGCGCTGCGCGACGACGAGCATTGGACCTTCGCCTCCGCGTGGGAGACCACGCCGACCGGGGAGCAGATCCGCCACCGCGAACCGTTCGAGTTCAATGCGGTGCCGTTGCAGACACGAAACTACAAGTGAGACTTGATCAGTGAGGATGCCGGCATGAGAATCACCATCGAAGCCTGGCGGCAGGCCGATGCCGACGACGACGGACGTTTCGAGACGTACGTGGTCGACGACGCGACGGCCGAGATGTCGCTGCTCGATGTCCTCGACCGTCTCAACGACCATCTCGTGGACGCGGGCGAGCAACCCATCGCCTTCGATTCCGACTGCCGCGAGGGCGTGTGCGGTGCCTGCGGAATGATGGTCAACGGCCGCCCACACGGTCCGACACCCAACACGCCGTCGTGTCGGCAACACCTCCGACACTTCGACGGCGCGACGCACCTGCGCCTGGAACCGTTGCGCGCGAGCAGTTTTCCGGTCATCCGCGACCTCGTCGTCGACCGTTCCGCACTCGACAGGGTGATCGAAGCCGGCGGGCACGTCGCGGTCGCGGCCGGTCAGGCCCCCGACGCCGACGCCGAACTCGTCGACCACAACACCAGCGAGAAGGCCCTCGACTACGCGGCCTGTATCGGATGCGGTGCGTGCGTTGCCGCCTGCCCCAACGGTGCCGCGCACCTGTTCGCGGGCGCCAAGCTGCTCCATCTGGCCGCGCTGACCCAGAGCAAGAAGGAGCGGGGCAGGCGGGCGCACGCGATCACCGGGCAGATGGAACAGGACTTCGGCCCGTGCTCCACCTACGGGGAGTGCGCCGACGTCTGCCCGGCCGGGATTCCGCTCGACGCCGTCGCCGGGGTCAACCGCGAGGCGTTGCGATTCGGGCTGCGCCGCAAGGCGAATTGAGCATCACCAGATCCCGATGAGCTTCATCCACGGCGCACCGATGGCGGTCCAGATGATGATGTTGACCACCGACATCAGGAATCCGACGCGGAACCACTCACTGGTCTTGATGTAGCCCGACCCGTACATGACACCCGCCGGACCCGACGAGTAGTGCGCCAATCCGCCGAACAGGCTGCCGATGAAGCCGAAGACCAGCGCGCTGAACAGCGGCGGCGCTCCGGTGGCGACCGCCGCCCCGAGGAACACCGCATACATCGCGACGATCTGCGCGGTATTCGACGCGAACAGATAGTGCACGTAGAAGTAGACGAGCGCGAGGATGGCGAACGCCACCAGCCACGGCAGGCCGTCGACGCTGGAGGCCACCTTGTCGCCGACCCAGTCGATGACCTTGAGCTTGCGGAGTTCGTCTGCCATCGCGACGAGCACACCGAAGAAGATCAGTGTCTGCCATGCCCCGGTGTCGGTGACGATGTCCTTCCAGGTCAGCACCCCTGTGACGAGAAGAATCGCGATGCCCGCGAAGGCGGTGGTCGTGGCGTCGACGTTCAGTTGTTTGCCCAGACACCACAGGATGAGCAGCAGCACGAAGGTGGCGGCGAGAATCCACTCGTTGCGCGACATCGAGCCGCTCTTCTTCAGTTCGTCGCGAGCGAGGGCGGGCGCCTCTGGTGTCTTCTTGAGCGTCGGCGCATAGATCTTCGACATCACCCACGGCGTCGCAACGAGACTGACGAGACCGGGAACGATCGCGGCGAGCGCCCAGTTGCCCCAGGTGATCTCGATCTTCATCTTCTCCGCGGCCTCCTGGGCCAGCGGATTGCCCGCCATCGCGGTGAGGAACATGGCGGAGGTGACCACGTTGACCTGCAGCGCTGTGAGCATCAAGTAGGCGCCGAGCTTGCGCCGCGAGGCGTCGGACTTCGGCGTCGAGTCGACGAGTTCGGCGAGCGATCGCACGATCGGGTAGATCACTCCGCCCGCGCGGGCAGTGTTCGACGGCGTCGCGGGAGCAAGGATGAGATCGGCGATCCCCATTCCGTACGCCAACCCGAGACTCGACTTGCCGATCGCACGCACGAAGATCAGCGCGACCCGACGTCCCAAACCCGTGACGATGAACGCCTCGGCGATGAAGAACGACGCCACGATGAGCCAGATCGTCGTGTTCGAGAAGCCTGCGAGCGCCTCCTTGGGCGACATCGTCTTGGTGACCATCGCGAGCGCGAGCCCGATGATCGCCACCGAACCCGTCGGCAGCGGCTGCAGGATCAGTCCCAGGATCGTCGCGACGAAGATCCCGAGCATGTGCATGCCGTTGGCGTCGACGCCTGCGGGTGCGGGGATGAAGTAGATGATCACGCCGACGATCAGCGGGATGCTGCCGCGCCACCACATCGGGCTGAGATGGAAGTGGTGCGGATGGTCGCCGTGGTCGGTCGAATCGGGCTGGTCAGTCGAACTGGGCTGGTCTGGGGAATCGGACTGGTCGGTCGAACTGGGCTTGTCGGTCGAATCCGGGTGGTCTGAGGGCGGTGGGTCCTTCTCGGAAGGAGGCGTCACCTCATCAAGGTTCCTCGCCCGAGTAGCATCCGGGCAATGTCCGACGCCAAATCGTCATCTACGCCAACGCCCGCGACGCGCCCTTCTCTTTCGCCCACCTACGCGCTGCGCCGAAAACTTCCCGACAACGGGCTCGGAAAGGCGCTCTTCTCCCTCGGGATGTCGGTGCGGGTGCCGTACTTCGGCACGATCCTCCCCTACGTCGACGAGATGCGGCCCGGATACTGCAGGGTCACAGCACCCAAGTGGTTCGGCGTCTACAACCACATCCACACCTTCCACGCCATCGCGGCATGTAACCTCGCCGAGGTCGCGATGGGCATGCTGATGGAGGCGACGACACCGACGACGCATCGATGGATTCCGAAGGGGATGACCGCCGACTACCTGACGAAGGCGACCACCCGCCTGTCAGCCGTCGCCACTCTCGCCGAACCCGTCGACTTCGCTGCCATCGACTCCGGACGCGATGTGGTGGTGTCCATCTCGATCACCGACACGCACGGCGTCGAGGTCGTTCACTGCGAGATCACCACCTGGGTGACGCCGACCGCGTGACCTGGCGCTCCACTTGCCCTGCCGGGCCATGACGAAACTCCTAGGCTGAACAAGTCAAGCAACCGAGAGGACTGACTATATGTGTGGCATCTGCGGTGAAATCCGGTTCGACGGCTCGGCGCCCGACGCCTCTGCCGTCGACACCATGACCTGCTCGATGACCCGTCGCGGTCCCGACGGTTCAGGACTGTTCGTGAAAGGGTCGGTGGCTCTCGGGCATCGACGACTCAAGATCATCGACCTGTCGGAGCGCGGCGCGCAGCCGATGGTCGACTCCGAACTCGGCCTCGCAATGGTGTTCAACGGCTGCATCTACAACTACAAGGAACTGCGCGCAGAACTCGAGGGCAAGGGCTACCGCTTCTTCTCGCACGCCGACAGTGAGGTGATCATCAAGGCGTTCCACGCCTGGGGCACCGACTGCGTCGATCACCTCATCGGGATGTTCGCCTTCGCCGTCGTCGACACCGATTCCGGTGTGGTGACCCTCGCGCGCGACCGGCTGGGGATCAAACCGCTCTATCTGTCGGAGACTCCTGGACGTCTACGCTTCGCGTCGTCGTTGCAGGCACTGCTGCGCGCCGGTGATGTCGACACATCGCTCGATCGCGTTGCGCTGCATCACTATTTCAGCTTCCACGCAGTGGTTCCCGCACCCCACACCATCTACAACGGCGTGCGCAAATTGCCGCCCGCCACCGTGCGCGTCATTCAGCCCGACGGGCGAAGCACCGAACGTCGTTATTGGGAACCGGTTTTCGCGCCCGATCCCAGCCGTGCCGACTGGGACGCCGTGCGCTGGCAGGACGAACTGATGGATTCGCTGCGCACCTCGGTTCGACGTCGCATGGTCGCCGACGTTCCGGTCGGCGTGCTGCTCTCCGGCGGAATCGATTCGTCGTTGGTCGTGGCACTTCTCGCCGAGCAGGGGCAGAAGGATCTCGCGACGTTCAGCATCGGATTCGATTCCGCGGGAGGCGAATCGGGCGACGAGTACGCCTACTCCGACCTCGTCGCCGAGACGTTCGGCACCGACCACCACAAGATCCACATCGGCACCGATCGCCTCCTGCCCGCCGTCCCCGACACCATCGCGGCCATGAGCGAGCCCATGATCAGCCACGACTGCGTCGCGTTCTATCTGCTCTCGCAGGAGGTCAGCAAGTCGATCAAGGTGGTGCAGTCGGGGCAGGGCGCCGACGAGATCCTCGGCGGTTACTCGTGGTATCCCCCGCTGCAGGGGATCGCACGCGAAGAGACCACCAAGGCCTACCGCGAGGTCTTCTTCGACCGCTCGCACGCCGACGTCCTAGCGCTGCTCAACGATCAGTACCTGCTCGGCGACAGCAACTACGACCCCAGTTGGGAATTCGCACTCGCACACCAGTCCGCTCCCGGTGCGGATTCGGCCGTCGACGCCGCGCTGCGTCTCGACACGACGGTGATGCTGGTCGACGACCCGGTGAAACGAGTCGACACCATGACGATGGCGTGGGGCCTCGAGGCGCGCGTGCCGTTCCTCGATCACCAATTCGTCGAGCTCGCTGCGACGTGTCCGCCCGACCTCAAGCTGAATCCGAGTGGCAAGGGTGTCCTCAAGGAGGCATCGCGGAAGTTGTTGCCCGCAGCGGTGATCGACCGCACCAAGGGCTACTTCCCCGTCCCCGGCATCCGCCACCTCGAGGGCGGAGTGCTCGATCTGGTCACCGATACCCTGCGCGCGCAGTCGGCGAAGGACCGCGCGCTGTATCGACCGGAGACGCTCGACCGGTTGTTCGCCGATCCCAACGGCACGCGCACCACGCTCGATTCCAACGAGCTCTGGCAGCTCGCCGTACTCGAAATGTGGCTGCAGGCCATGGAAGACATCACGCCACGGTGAGCGCGGACGACATCACCGACACCGGAATCGTCGACGAGCCGGCCGACGCGACGACTCTCGTCAACTTCGACGATCGTGGGTGGCACACCTACGGGCCGTCGGTCTCGCCGGACGGCAGGGCTTTCGCCTATATCGTCGACGACGGCGCAGGCTATCCGCGTGCGGCACAACGTGTGTTGTCGCCCGAGGGTGTCGGCGAGCTGCGCTGGGTGAGCGTCCCCGCAACCGGTCCCGTCCGCAAGCTCGTGCACTCGATGGACGGCGAATGGCTTGCCGTCGAGTTGGCACCGAGTGGCGGTGAGCACCACCAGGTCTGGGTTGTCACCACCGATCCCGACGACAACCGCTCGCATCGCATCGGCAGCAACCGCCAGGAGACCGAATCCGATTGGTCGAACAGGGCGACGCTGGGTTCCCGACGTTCGTTCGGAACAGTCTCGCTCGTGGGTTGGGACACCGATTGGGTGTTGATCACCGCGACGACCCCCGACGGCACGGCGTATTCGGTTCGTGCACATCCCGGCACGGGCGCGACCGAGATACTCGACGTCCGCGTCGGCGGCGCACTGATCGACTCGTGGAAGGGCGCGGCGCTCCTGCGTGTCGGCCCCCGCGGATTCCGCGACATGCTGCTGCTCCGCCGTAACGAGACTGAGGACGCGGCCGATTCGGACGAGATGTCGATGTCGACCATCCTGCCCAACGATCCCGGCTCGGTGACCGACCAGGGCTATATCCTCGACCAGGGATTCGACCACCCCTCGCTCGTCTTCGTCGGTCCCCCACAGGATTCCAGTCGCGATCTTGACAGCGTGCAGGCTTTGGTCACGAGCGATTTCGACGCCAAGTTCCCCCGCCTGCTCGGCGTCGAGGTCTCCAAGACCGGCAAACGTTTCCGCGTCCTCGCCCAGCGCGCGGGCGCAGGACTCGACGAGTTCGCGGTCAGCAACGACCAGTCGACAGTCGCGATGCTCTGGAACGTGGGTGGCCGAAGCGAGCTGCAGATTCTCACGCTGCCGGATCAGACCTTGCACGATCCGATCCCGCTACCCGGCGACGTCGCGTCCGATCTGTCGATCAGCGCCGCTGGAACCATTGTCGCGCTGACTATTTCGTGCCCACAGCACTCGCCGCTCGTACATCTCGTGCACACCCCGACATCGTCGGTGACACCGATCCGCGACGACGTGATCACAGGCACCGGCCCGTCGTCGGCGTTGCGTCCGGAATACCGCGAGTTCTCCGCGCGTGACGGAATGCCGTTGTCCGGCTGGCTGTATCGCGCGAAGAGTACCGATGCCGGCCCACCTCCGTGCCTGCTGTACTTTCACGGCGGTCCCGAGGCCGAAACCCGCCCCGACTACCAGTTCTTGTTCGGGCCACTGGTCGACGCCGGAATATCGGTGTTCGCACCCAACGTGCGCGGGTCGTCGGGTTACGGTCGCCTTTTCTCTCACGCCGACGACCGGTACGGCCGTTATGCGGGCATCGACGACGCAGCCGATTGCGCGGCACACATGTGTTCGTCCGGCGTTGCCGACCCCGACCAACTCTACGTCTCCGGCCGCTCCTATGGCGGTTACCTCACGTTGGCGGCGTTGACCTTTCATCCCGAGGTGTTCGCCGCGGGCATCGCGATCTGCGGCATGAGCGATCTCGAGTCGTTCTTCCGGAACACCGAACCGTGGATCGCCGTCGCCGCATACACCAAGTACGGTCACCCCGAATCCGATCGCGAACTACTCCGCGATCTCTCACCGATCCACCGCATCGACGACATCACCGCGCCGCTGCTTGTGGTCCACGGCGCACACGACACCAACGTGCCGGTCAGCGAATCCCAGCAGATGGTCGACGAATTGCGTGCCCGTGGCGGGATCGCCGAGCTTCTGATGTTCGACGACGAGGGCCACGAGATCGTCAAACGCCACAATCAGCAGCGGCTCACCGAGGCTGTGGCGCAATGGATCACGCGTCACCCGTCTGCGGCGGCGGCACATCACGAAGTTCGTGACCGCAAGCAGGGGCACGTGCACCATGAGTAGCAAGATGACCAACCGCCTGCTCGTCCAGCTTGCTGAGACCCGGTCGGGTAACGACCGCGCAAACGTGCTCGAGGAGATGCGTCGACTCATTCTTTCCGGAGGCGCGCCCCCCGGCACTCAGATCATGCCCGCCGACATCGCCGACGCGTTCGGAGTCAGCGCGATCCCCGTCCGTGAAGCACTGAAAACCCTTGTCGGCGAGGGGCTTGTCGATCACCAGCGCAATTCTGGATACCACGTCAGCCAACTGTCCCTTGCCGAACTCAAGGAGATCTACTTCGTTCGCGGAGTTCTCGAACAGGCCGCTCTCGCCCGGTCCGTCTCGCACATCACCGACGCGCAGATCGCAGCGGCCACCGAGTTTCACCAGGAACTGCTGACTGCGACGAAGTTCAACGACGGCAAGGCATTTCACGACGTGTCACGGCGGTTCCACACCACACTGACCGCCCCCTGCGAGATGCCGCGCCTGCTCAACATGTTCGACGCGACGTGGAACCTCACCGAACCGTTCCAGGTGATGCGCTCCGTCGACGCCCCGACCCAGGCGAAGCTGAACTCCGACCACGCCGACCTGCTCACCGCCTTCGCCGCCCGTGACACGTCGGCCGTCCTCGCCGCCGCGAGCGTTCATCACGCCAGGCTCGAGGAAGCGATCATCGAGACAAGCGAATCACTCGGCGTGCGACCGGACCTCGCCTGACGGAACATTCCGGGACGTCGGCTCGGCTTCGGTGTCCGCCTCATGACCGGATGCCGCGACGGAGATGTCGGAGGTTGCCGACGCGACGTGGCCGGAAGAGACCTCGCGCGGAAAGGCAAGGCGTACCGACAGATACGCGAACACCGGTCCCAAGAAGTTCATCGCGACGACCGATACCCATGCGGCCCAGGGATTTCCCGCGTCGAACCCGAATCCACCGAAGAAGGTCGCAAAGTACGAGGCGAAGCCGAGGAACATGCCCGGGATCAACGCGAGCGCCCCGATCCTCCCGGAGAACATCAACGCCGAATTGACCACGAAGATGATCGCCGCAAGCACGAGGTTCTGCGCAAACCGCCCCTCCCCGGCGATCGTGCCGATGTGCGTATCGATGAGCACGATGACGAGCGCGAACGTCGAGCCAACCGGCATGGTCAGCCACAAGCGCCTGGCGTTCGCCCAGGACGGACCGCCGAGCAGGAACGTTCCGGCCCAACCGATGAAGATCGCCCACGGCGGTAGGTTGAGCGCGGTCCCGCCGATGAACGCGGTCAGGCCCGCGAGGATGGATGCAACGATCTCGTGGGGAATGCGGTCACGCATGGACAACCTCCAGCAGTTCGGTGGTACGGGTGGTACGGGCGACGACGCGCCCGTCTTTGATGACGAAGCAGCGGTCCGGCCGATCGAGCAGCGCGTCGGCGACGCTGTGGGTCGACAGCACAACGAGATCCGCGCTTCGGCCCGGCGCGATTCCGTACCTATCCGCGATACCGACGATGTCGGCGGCGGAGTAGGTGGCCATGGTCAGCACCCTGGCGAGATCGTCGGGGCCGGACAGATGCGAGACCTGCGCGAGAAACAGGCCGATGTCGAGTAGGTCAGCATTTCCGTAGGGTGTGAAGGCGTTACGCACGTTGTTCGACGAGAAGGCGCATTGCACACCCGCGTCCCACAGATCACGCACCGGAACCACACCTCGCCGAATGTTGTGGGTGTCGGTGCGCCCGCCGAGGTGAGTGTCGGTCGCGGGCAAGGGAACCACCGCGACTCCCGCCGCCGCGAGGTCGGCGAGCACGGCGCGACGTTCACCGGCGGGCAGGCCGGCCAACGATGTCATGTGCCCCACCGCGACTCGCCCCGCCATACCGCGTGCTGCGGTGACCTCGGCTATCCGTGCGGCCAGACCGAAACGCGGATCGGAAGCGTCGTCGGCGAAGTCGGCGTGCATGTCGACTCTCACCCCGAACTCCTCGGCGAGGTCGAAGACCATATCGATGTGGCGGTGGCAGTCGGCGACGTCGGCTTCGTTGTACGTACACCCACCCACCACGTCGGCACCGCGCCGCAGTGCCTCGCGCATCAGGTCGATGGTGCCCGGCGCCTTGAGAATTCCCTCCTGCGGGAAGGCGACGATCTGCAGATCGATGCGCCCGCGATACTCGTCGCGCAGTTCGAGCAGTACCTCGATGCCGAGCAACCCGATGATCGGGTCGACATCGGGATGCGCTCGAATCAGACTGGTGCCGTTGATGATCGCCTGATCGATCACCTGCCGCGCACGGGCGGCGACGGCGTCCGGGGTGAATCGACTTTTGAGCGCGCCGGTCACTGCAATCGCGCCCGCGAGCGTGCCGTCGCGGTTGGGTTCCTCCTTGTCGAGGAGCGCCTTGTCGAGGTGCATGTGCGATTCGATCAGGCCCGGAATCACGACGCGGCCAGCACATTCGATTGTCTCGGCCGCCTCAGCCGTGCTCTGCGAACAGATCTCGCGGATGTGCCCGCCGTCGATCTCGATGTCGACGAGTGGGGCATCGTCAGACAACCGTACGTCGCGCAGAACCAGGTCCATTGGTCGCTCCTTCGGTGGTTCGACGCCGCGTCGATCGGCGTCAAGATCTGTCTCCACCTTCGATCGGAGTTGTTTCCTCGCACTGCACGAGTCGTAACGCATCGGTTAAAGTTGGTCATACCAAGAGACCAAGTTCGACTGAAACAAGGAGAGCGCATGCTGCGTCGCGGACACACACTCAGTGCCAGCACTGCCGCCTACCTGGAGAAAATGGTGGTCGACGACCTCTCTCCCGGCGACAAGTTGCCGCCCGAGCGCGTACTCGCCGAGAACCTCGAGGTCTCCCGCACCACGATCCGCGAAGCACTCAGCGACCTCGAGCAGCGCAGGCTCGTCACCAGGACGCCCGGTCGCGGAACAGTCGTCGCGCCACGCTCGGCCAACGCCACTGCGCTCTTGGAGACGATGAGCGACGACGCGGAGGAGGATCACGTCGCGGAGCTACGCATGCTGATCGAACCCCAGGTCGCGGGACTCGCCGCCGACCGGGCCACGGCGTCGGATCTCGTTGCGCTCGAATCCATCCTGGCGTCGACCCACACGGGCCTCAACCCCACCGAATCACTCGCCCAGGATGTCGCCTTCCACATGCAACTCGCGCGAGCAGCACGCAACCCGCTGCTGGTGTCGCTCTGCCAACTCAGTGCGGGGTGGGTCCAGACGGTCCGCGCGCGCTCGCACGCCACCCGCGAAGGTCGACGCAACTCCTACAACGGCCACCGGGACATCCTCGAGGCCGTACGCGCCAACGACCACCACCAGGCGGTCGCAGCCATGACCGCACACCTCGAAGAGGTCGTCCGACTCGTCGAACGGAGCAATCAGTGACGATTCAGAAAGCCGGGACCATGCAGAAAGCCGGGACAGTGCAGAATTCCGGGACCGTGCACGCCGCGAGTGAGAACGTCATCCTCCCAGCGGGTTCCGGCCCGATCATCGGCGATGACTACCTCGACTGCCGACCCGACGACGTGTTCTGGGGCGATCTGCCCTGCGCGACCGACACCGCCATCATGTCGATCGACCCGGGCACCAGCGTCACCATCGACACCCTCAGCCACGAAGGCATCCTCGCCGACCAGGGTCGTGATCCCCGCGCATTCTTCGGTACACACGGCGTCGACCCCGACATGGTGCTCGACGAGGCAGTCACCCTGTGCGCCTCCGACCGCACGCATGTCCAGGGCGTCGACGGACCGCATGTCGTGACCGGGCCCATCGAAGTGCGTGGTGCGCAGCCCGGTGATCTTCTGGCGATGACCGTCGTGGAGACCAGGCGTCGAGTCCCCTACGGCGTCGTGTCGAACCGCCACGGTCGCGGTTCACTGCCTGGCGAGTACCCGCTCGGCGGTGCGACGTACAGCGCATTCGTGTCGGTCGAGGGCGAGGGCGACGATGCCCGCGGAGTTCTACCCCTGTCGACGTCGAATCCGCAACTGGCCGCGCGCTTTCCGCTTGCGCCGTTCCTGGGCATCATGGGTGTGGCAGCCGCGGGCGACGTGCGACTCAACTCGATTCAGCCCGGCCCGCACGGCGGCAACCTCGACCTCACGCTCCTGACCGAGGGTGCGACCCTCTATCTGCCGGTGCAGGTTCCCGGCGCGCTGGCGTATGTCGGTGATCCGCACTTCGCGCAGGGCGACGGCGAGGTCGCGCTGACCGCGCTCGAGGCGTCACTACGGGAGACCATCCGATTCGACGTGATCCCCGCGTCCGACGTGACCGCGCGCTTCGGCGAACTCGTGGCACCGATCGCCGAGACCCGAGACTTCCTGATTCCGACGGGCCTCGACCCCGACCTCGACGTCGCCGTCCAGAATTGCGTGCGCTCCGCGATCTCGCTGCTGGGCGTGCGGTACGGCATGGAACCCGCGCAGGCCCTCGCCTATCTCAGCGCCGCAACGGATTTCAACATCTCTCAGGTCGTCGACCTGGTGAAGGGCGTGCACGCGCGGATCCGACGATCGGATTTCGCGCAGTGACCGCACCCGACGACCTCAACGCCGTCGTACGTCGATTCTGGGCAGCGGCAGCAGCAGACGACCACAGCGCCCTGCACCGGTTTCTGTGCACCGACATCACCTGCGTCACAGGCCCCGGAGTGCTTCACGGTGCCGCCGACACACTTCGTTCAGGCGCGCTCACACACGCCATCGGCAGCCTGCTCGACGTCCATACCCGCAGTTGCGCAATCGATCTCGGTAGCGCACTCGTCGTCTACGACGTTCCCGAAGGAGGCAGGGCGGTGCAGTCGCAGGTGTGGCGACACGACGGTACGACCTGGCGCCTCGCCGCGGTCCACACGAGCACGCCGCGTCGCGGCTTCGATTCGACGGTGTGGCGAGTCGTCGGCGATCCTCTCATCGAGGCGGCAGCACCGGGACCGCTGACCGGGACGACGGTCGCTGTGAAAGATGTTTTCGCAGTTGCCGGTTTCCCCACCGGCGGCGGGGTACCCGCATACGAACGGTCGGCACCGGCCTCCACCGAGCACGCCACAGCCGTTGCGCGGCTGCTGAACTCGGGTGCGCACATTCGCGGCATCGCTCGCACCGACCAGTTCGCCTACTCGATGGCGGGCGACAACCAGCATTACGGAACACCTCCCAACGCCGCGGTCCCGGCAGCGCTGCCGGGCGGCTCGTCGAGCGGCCCCGCAAGCGCCGTCGCACACGGCGACGCCGACCTGGGGCTCGCGACCGACACCGCCGGGTCGATCCGCACCCCCGCGTCGTATCAGGGGCTGTGGGGCCTGCGTTCCACGCACCGGTCCATCTCCACGCGCGGGTTGTTGGCGCTGGCACCGGATTTCGACACCATCGGCCTACTGAGTCGCGACCCCGACCTTCTCGCACTGGCGACCACGACACTGCTCGACGCCCCGTCGACGACCGACATCGGTTCCGGCATGCCGACACTCGACGATCTCGACATCGACGACGGTGAACTGGCCCGCCTTGCCGAGGCATTCCGCGTGCACCAGGCATTCCAGGCATGGTCTGCCCACGGCGACTGGATCACCGCGCATCCCGGCGCACTCGAGGGATCAGCGGCCACGCGTTTCGCCGTGGCGGCGGCCATCGATGCCGACGACGACGCCCGGGCCCGTGACGAACTAGCGGCCCTCACAGCGCAGTTCGACGAGCAACTCGGCGATGATGTCCTCGACATTCCCGCAGCGGCAACGGCCGCACCCCGCCGGTGGGCATCCGACGCAGAGGTCGAGAAAGCTCGAACGGCCACACTGCAACTCACCGCGATCGCGGCGGCGACCGGTCGACCCGCGGTGACGTTCCCGGATCGCGAGACGTCGGATGGCCCCATCGGACGCAGCCTCGTCGGTCCGCGCGGCAGCGACACCGCGCTCATCGCTCGGGCGATCGAACTCGCGTCCGCCAGTCCCGCCGCCACCCCCGATCAAGGAGGATTCTCGCGTTGCTGACCCGCATTCACGCGATCCCCACCGAACGCATGCACCTGTCATTGATGCTGGCGCTCACGTTCACCACCGGCATCAACGACGCCGTCGGCTATCTCGGCCTCGACAAGGTCTTCACCGGCAACATGACCGGCAACGTGGTGATCCTCGGCATGGCGCTCGCGGGTGGTTCCGGCCTGCCCATCCTCGGACCCGCAATGGCCCTTGCGGGCTTCATGATTGGTGCAGCCATCGGTGGGCGCACACTGCGCCGCGCCGAGCGTCGATGGACGCTTGGCACCACGGTCCTGTTCGCAACGGTCTCCGCGACGATGGTCGCCTTGGCCATCACGCTGTTCATCTCCGGCGACCAGCCCGAACATGCGGTGATGATCACGGTGACGACAATCGCGGCCACCGCGATGGGCATTCAAGCCGCCGCGGCGCGCGCCGTGGCCGTCAAGGACGTGACGACCGTCGTCGTGACCTCGACCATCACCGGCCTCGCCGCCGACTCCTTCTTCGGGTCCGGCAAAGGCGGTGGAACAGGTCGACGCACCGCCGCGGTCATCTCGCTGATCGCGGGCGCTGCACTCGGCGTGGTGTTGATGCGCGTCCACATGGGCACAGCACTACTCGTCGCGGGTGTGGTGATCGCCGCGGTCGCCGTCGTCGGTGCCGTCCACGATTCGCCCACCGGCCGAAGGCACCGCTCCGCGGAGCACTCCGCCGCCAATGCGGACTGACGTGCGAATATATTCGGTGTGACGCGGAATATATTTGTGTGTTAATTGTCGGGTAACAAAGGGTTCTTAGTTTCGACTCAGGCACTTCGAAGACCACTCCGAAGTCACCAATGCCCCGAGGAGAATCATGAGCGCTTCATCCGACGCGCAGATCGCCACCGAGCACCATAGTGCGGCGGGCGAAAGCATCATCAAGGTCGGCTACGACCAGCAATTGACGAATGAGGACCTGGCTCCGCTGAAAGAGCAGAGCTGGACCTGGTACAACATCTTCGCGTTCTGGATGTCGGACGTGCACAGCGTCGGCGGGTACGTGTTCGCCGGAAGCCTTTTCGCACTGGGCATCTCGTCGTGGCAGGTGCTCGTTTCACTGTTGGTGGGCATCGTCGCCGTCAACATACTCTGCAACCTGGTGGCCAAGCCGTCCCAGCAGGCCGGCGTGCCGTACCCGGTCACCACGCGAATCTGCTTCGGCGTCAAGGGCGCCAATATCCCGGCAATCATCCGCGGCTCTATTGCCGTTGTCTGGTACGGAATTCAGACATATCTGGCATCGACGGCATTTGGTTTGCTGGCGCTGAAGTTCTGGCCGGCACTCGAGCCCTACGGCGAGAACGGTTCGCACGCGTTCCTCGGCCTGTCACTACTCGGCTGGGCAGGCTTCGTCGTGATGTGGGTGCTGCAGGCGCTCGTCTTCTGGAACGGCATGGACACCATCCGCAAGTTCATCGACTTCTGCGGACCTGCCGTCTACGTCGTGATGATCGCGCTCGCGGTGTACCTGATCGCCAAGGCGGGCTGGAGCAATGTGCACTTCGATCTGTCGGAGGGCTCCGGTATCAGCGGAACGTGGCCGACCATCACCATGATGATCAGCGCATTCGCCCTCGTGGTCTCCTACTTCTCGGGCCCGATGCTCAACTTCGGCGACTTCTCTCGCTACGGCAAGACCTTCGGCGAGGTCAAGAAGGGCAACTTCTGGGGTCTCCCGGTCAACTTCCTCTTCTTCTCGATCCTCGTCGTGTGCACCGTCTCGGCGGGCGCCACCGTGATCGGTCGCGACGCAGACGGCAAGATCGTCACCGACCCCGTGCACATCGTCGACCAAATCGACAACACCACGGCCGCCGTTCTCGGCGTACTGACCTTCGCGATCGCCACCATCGGCATCAACATCGTCGCCAACTTCGTCTCCCCAGCATTCGACTTCTCGAATGTCGCGCCCACCAAGATCTCCTGGCGCATGGGCGGCATGATCGCGGCGATCGGCTCGGTCATCATCACGCCGTGGAATCTGTTCAACAACCCGAGTGCAATTCACTACACGATGGACACCCTCGGGGCCGTGATCGGACCACTGTTCGGCATTCTCATCGCTGACTTCTACCTCGTGAAGAAGCAGAAGATCATCGTCGACGACCTGTTCACCATGAGCCCGGAGGGCGCCTACCACTACCGCGGTGGTTGGAACCCGGTTGCGGTCATCTCGGTGGTGCTCGCATCGATCATCCCGATCTGCTTCGTCATCTGGGGCACCTCGTACGAGGCCAGCTTCACCTGGTTCATGGGCGCCGCAGCAGGTTTCATCTTCTACTACGCCGGAATGAAGTTGGCCTCGCCGTACTTCCTCCACGGCATGCACGTCCCGGCAGCGACCATCACGACCGACATGGAGGTCGCCGCCGACGGCACCATGCTTCCCGGTTCGCCGACGGCAAGCCCTGCCGCCGAAGCAAAGGACACAGCGGATTCGACGTCGAGCGCCGAGGCTGAACCTGCATCCTGACACCCGCCTCGTGGCGACACCGCATCCGACGCAACTGCGCGGATCGCGATGTCGCCACGAGGCTGTGGTCAACACCTCAGAACGACGCCACATGAGAAGGCAAGGGAGACAACCACACCGATGAAGTTGTGCGTCATCAACCCCAACACGACCGCGGAGATGACCGCGGTGATCGCCGCCGCAGCACGGTCGGTGGCACGGCCGGACGCCGAAATCGTCGCGATCACCTCCGAAGCCGGCCCCTCGTCGATCGAGAGCCACGTCGACGAGGCGCTCGCTGTCCCGGGACTGCTTCGGGCGATCAGCGCCAACCCCGACGCCGACGGATATCTGGTTGCGTGCTTCGGCGACCCCGGCCTCGACGCCGCTCGTGAACTGGCTGTGGCACCGGTCCTCGGGATCGCCGAGGCCGCAATGCATCTCGCCGCGCCGCTCGGCCGAGGGTTCTCGGTGGTCACCACATTGCACCGGACGATCGGACGAGCCGCAGATCTCGTGGCGCACTACGGATTCAGCACGCAGTGTCGCGGCATCCATGCGTGTGAGATCGCCGTGCTCGACCTCGAGACCAACCCCGACACCGCCGAGATCCTCGCGAAGGCATGCCGTGAAGCGCTCGCGACGGACGGTTCCGATGCCATCGTGCTCGGATGCGCGGGCATGGCCGACCTCGCGGCCGAACTCTCCGCCGACCTCGGAGTCCCCGTCATCGACGGCGTCGCCGCCGGTGTCGGGATGCTCTCGGCGATGGCCGCGATGGGCCTGCACACGGGTACCGCGTCCGGTGAGTTCGCCGCACCACCGGTCAAGGAGTACCGCGGTCTGCCGCCCGAGCTCGATCCGCGATGACCCCGCAGGTTAGGGTTGATCCCCATGACCGTCCCCGCCGATCGATCGGCGTCCGACCACGACGCTGAAGTCACCGAACTGGCCTTCGCGGCAGCTCGTGGCGACCGTCGGGCGCTCGAGCAGTTCGTGCGGGAGACACAGCGTGACGTCTGGCGATTCGTCGCACATCTCGCCGACCCCCGCGTCGCCGACGACCTGACGCAGGAGACCTACCTCAGGGCGATCCGCTCGCTTCCACGCTTCGCGGGCAGTTCGACGGCCCGCACCTGGCTCCTCGCCATCGCGCGACGCGTCTGCGCCGACGATGTACGCCGCGCAATGTCGCGTCCGCGCATCGCTGGCGGCGTGGACTGGATCGACGCCGCGGATACCCGGCAGCCGCGCTCGGCGGGGTGGGAAGACGTCGTCGACGTCAATCTCCTGCTCGACGATCTACCTCCGGAACGACGTGAGGCTCTCGTGTTGACGCAGGTCCTCGGGCTGTCGTACCAGGAGGCTGCCGAGGTCACCGGCTGCCCTGTCGGCACGGTGCGTTCGCGCGTCGCCCGCGCACGCGAAGCGCTGATCGGCGCGGCCAACACTCCTCATCGGGGTGAACGGACCAGCTGACCTGCAGGCGACGCCGGTCAGGACCTAAGCCTTATGCCTTTTCTCAGGCAGGTTTGCGTACCCTTGAGAACGGCGACGGACCGTTATCCAGCCGTATCGGCGCATTCGTGTCGCGACGATGTGGTCGGTCCTCACCCCAGATGACGAGCGAAAGAGATGTGAGGGACCTGTGGCCGACAAGCGTCGCAAGCCGATCGTTGACCCGCGAGCGGCAGAGAAGCGCCGTTCCCTGCTGATGAAGATCGGTGCAGCCGTAGTGCTGGTCGCCCTGGCCGTCGGAATCGGCGTCTGGGTGCTCGTCTCGAACGAGTCGGCCACCGGATCGTCGAGCAATGTCACCGTCGCCACCGACAACGCCTACCGCGTCACCACAGCACCCAAGGGCACCACCCCGCCCGTCACGGTGACGGTTGTCGAGGACTTCCAGTGCCCCGCCTGCCGCTCCTTTGAGACCCAGTTCGCCGGTGCCATGGAGCAGATCCGCAGCAATCCGAAGGTTGCCGTCGACTACATGCCGATCGCCATCCTCGACCGGATGTCGACCACCAATTACTCGTCACGCGCAGCCAATGCCTCGGCGTGCGTCGCGCAATCGACCGCAGGTGACGGCAACTTCGACACCTGGATCAAGTTCCACAACGCGCTCTACGCCCAGCAGCCCGAAGAGGGTGGTCCCGGCCTGACCAACGATGAGCTCAACTCGATCGCCAAGCAGGTCGGAGCGACAAACCTCAAGCAGTGCATCGGCGACGAGCAGTTCAGCGGCTTCGTGAAGGACACCACCCAGAAGGCGCTCAACTCGGGAGTCAACTCGACGCCGACCATCAAGATCAACGGACAGCCGGTTCAGCTCAGCACCCCGGATGCCCTCATTGCAGCGGTCAACGAGGCAGCGAACAAGCAGTAGCCGACCGACACCATCGCACCCGATACGCGAGGCACCAACCATGAGCACGACACACGCCGACGACAACGCGCACGTACCTGTCGATACTGAGAAGGAATCAACCGAGGCGACGCGGACCGTCGACGACGCTGACGTCGCCGAGACCGCTGAGCAGTCGGGTGCACGAGGTCTGACCGGCCTCGTGCACGTGAGCCGACCCACCGGGTGGGTGCTACTCATCCTCGGGGTCCTCGGATTCGTCGCGGCGTCGACACTCGCCATCGAGAAGATTCACCTTCTCCAGAACCCCGACTACGTGCCGAGTTGCTCGCTCAACCCGGTCATCTCGTGTGGCTCGGTCATGGAGAGTTGGCAGGCGGGTCTGTTCGGGTTCCCCAACCCGCTGATCGGCATCGCGGCGTTCGCGGTGGTCATCGTCACAGGCGTGCTCGCCGTAGCCGGGATCGCCCTCCCCCGCTGGTACTGGCTCGGCATGACACTCGGAAGCCTCGCGGGCTTCGTGTTCGTCAACTTCCTCGCATACTCCGCGCTGTACAAGATCCACGCGTTGTGCCCGTACTGCCTGGTCGTATGGGTCGTCGTGCCGATCATTCTCGTGCTGAGCATCAACCGTGTCATCGGCGACAGCCCACGCAGCCGCGAAATTCGCGGATGGTTGTGGGTCGCGCTGCCCGTCTGGTACGCCGTCGTGATCGTCGCCATCCTCGTCGAGTTCTGGGACTACTGGCAGACCCTGATCTGACGCGGTCGACGCATTCGGGAAAATCCTCGGGAACTGTCCGGCACCCGCAGACGACATACTTGTAGGAGTACGTGCGCGGCCGGCGGATCGTCGTAGATGGGTCGTCGCAAAACGGTCGGGTCATCCCCGACGCTGCGGCGCGCGTATACGGACGAAGAGATCGAGGACGATGTGACCACGCTGGAATCCCGCACGAGCTCGACCGGAGAACCCGAGTCGGCCCAGACAGGGATCGCCGACGCCGGGAGCGCACTGCAACGAATCCAGCTCGACGTGACGGGTATGACCTGCGGCGCGTGCGCAGCGAGGGTCGAGCGCAAGCTCAACAAGGTCGACGGCGTCAAGGCGTCGGTGAACTACGCAACGCGCGTCGCGACGATTGACGCCGCCAACGACGTGAACGCCGACACGCTGTGCGAGGTCGTCGACGCGAGCGGTTACGGCGCGAGCGTCCGCAGCGACACTCCCACCCCCATCCCCGACACCGATGGCGACGAGGCCAAACGCCTGTTCCGTCGACTCGCCGTCGCGTTGATCCTCTTCATCCCTCTCGCAGACCTGTCGATCGTGTTCGCCGTCGTGCCGTCGACGAGGTTCACGGGATGGCAGTGGCTGCTCCTGGCGCTGGCGCTACCGATCCTGACGTGGTGCGCGTGGCCCTTCTACCGCGTCGCCGCAAAGAACCTCCGCACCGGCAACGCCACCATGGAAACGCTTGTCACGCTGGGTGTTCTCGCCGCGGCCGGTTGGTCGCTCTACTCGATGTTCTTCGCGACAGACACCGAATCGGCGGCTTCGCAAGGTGTGTGGGCTGCCATCTGGAGCGCCGACTCGATCTATCTCGAGGTCGCGACAGGCGTCACCGTCCTCGTCCTTGCCGGCCGCTATTTCGAGGCGCGAGCACGCTCCCGTGCGGGCGGCGCACTGCGGGCATTGGCCGCGCTCGGCGCCAAGGACGTCTCGGTCCTGCTGCGCGACGGCACCGAGATGCGCATCCCCGCGGGTGAACTGTCGGAGGGCCAGCGTTTCGTCGTCCGTCCGGGCGAGACGATCGGCACCGACGGCCTGGTCATCGAGGGATCTGCCGCCGTCGACATGAGCGCGATGACGGGCGAATCGAAGCCGGTCGACGTCGAGCCGGGAGAACCGGTGATCGGCGGAACCACCGCACTCAACGGACGTCTGATCGTCGAGGCCGCAGCCGTCGGACCCGATACAGCGTTCGCGGGCATGATGCGTCTGGTCGAGGAGGCTCAAACCGGTAAGGCCAACGCCCAGCGCCTCGCCGACCGTGTCGCCGGTGTCTTCGTGCCGGTCGTCGTCGCGATCGCCGTGGTGACGGTCGGTGCGTGGCTGCTCGCAGGCGGTCCCGTCGAGCGTGCGGTCGCCGCGGGACTGGCAGTGCTGGTCATCGCATGTCCGTGCGCCCTGGGTCTCGCCACGCCGATCGCCGTCATGGTCGCGACCGGCCGCGGTGCCCAGTTGGGCATCTTCCTCAAGGGCTATCAGGCGCTCGATACCTCCCGCTACATCGACACCGTCGTCTTCGACAAGACCGGAACCGTCACCGAGGGCGCTCTGTCGGTGACGCAGGTGTACAGCGACGACGACACGCAACTCTCTGATGAGCGCCTGCTCGTGCTCGCGGGTGCCGTCGAATCCGCGTCCGAGCATGCCGTCGGTTCGGCGATCGTCGCCGCGGTCGACGAGGCGGACCGCCTCGAGGTCACCGACTTCCGCGCCGAACCCGGACGCGGCGTTGTCGGAACGGTCGACGGGCATCGGGTCACCGTCGGGTCACCTCGCTGGGTGTCGCAGTCGGTGGACGACGCGGGTGGCGTGATTCCGGCGGCGACTGCTCGTCGTCGACGAGACGCAGAAGCCAAGGGCGAGACCGTGATCTACGTCGCTGTCGACGGCCGACTGAGCGGACTGATCGCCGTCGCCGACACCGTGAAGTCCAGTGCCGCACCCGCCATCGCCGCCCTGCAGGCCGCAGGCATGCGTACCGTTCTGCTGACCGGCGACAACTCCGGCGCCGCGCACGCGGTCGCCGACGAGGTCGGTATCACCGACGTCATCGCCGAGGTACTTCCCGACGCCAAGGTCGATGCGATCCGCGAGCTGCAGGAGGCTGGGCACTCGGTGGCGATGGTCGGCGACGGCATCAACGATGGCCCCGCGCTGGCCACCGCAGATCTCGGCGTCGCGATCGGTCGCGGCACCGACGTCGCGATCGGCGCCGCCGACGTCGTGCTGGTGCGCGACGACCTGCGGGCCGCCCCCGCCGCGCTGAGCCTGGCGCGTGCCACCCAGCGCACGATCCGGACCAACCTGATCTGGGCGTTCGGCTACAACGTCGCGGCCATCCCGATCGCCGCGGCCGGTGTGCTCAACCCGCTGATCGCGGGCGCGGCGATGGCCCTGTCGTCGTTGTTCGTCGTCTCCAACAGCCTGCGGCTGCAGCACTTCGGCGCGCGGAAGTAGCGCCGGTCTACGGTGTCGGGTGCTATCCCGCGTTGCGCTTTGCGCGCAGCGCGGCAAGGTCGGTGACGTCCGACGCCGTGTCGCCGTCACGAGCGGCGTCGTCGATATTCGTTGCGGCACTGGGTATCTGACGTGCCGCCCGGCCACGACGTCGTGAACTGACCCGCGCGGCAACGGCGAGCACGATTGCCACGACCGCGAGCGCGATCTGCACCACGGGATACCACAGCGGCGCGGAGCCACTGAGATAGCCGACGCTCAAGACGACCGCCGCGACGGCACATGCGACGGACGCGGCGTGCAAGGCAACGACCACCCGGCTCATCTCGTCGGCGTTTCGACGACGCGTGATGCCGTCGGCGTTTCGACGACGCGTGATGCCGTCGGCGTTTCGACGACGCTGTGTGCCGTCGGGTTCGGATGTCTGCGACGCCTCGAGGATCGTCGTGCTGAGGTCCGGCGCCAGGTCGGCCGCCGCGAAGTTCATACCCTGTGCGGTGCCGTACCAGCGCTGGCATGCGGGGCACTGAGCGAGGTGCTCATCGACGCGCGCAGCGGGCACCGACTCACGCTCGCCGTCGATTCGCGCCGACAGCGACTCCCGCGCCACCTCACATCGCATGGTGTCATTCTCCTCGCGCGGTCAAGCCGCCGAACTTCTCGACCCGACAGACCAGATGAAGCCTGCTCATCGACGCGACTTCGACAACTCGTCGAGCATCGCGTTGTAGGAGTCGAGTTCGGTGTCCTCGTAGGTATCGGCATGACGATCGCCGCGGTTGGCCTCGCGCCGATCGACCTTGGCCCACTGCGCCACGATCGCCACGACGACCAGCACGACGGGCACCTCGCTCGCGCCCCATGCGATCGCGCCGCCGAGCCACTGGTCGTGCAGTCGGTCGGTCACCCACGGCAACATCAGTTCGCTGTAGAACTTGTCGCCGACCACCGTCGACATCGTCATCAACGCGATGCCGAAGAACGCGTGAAATGGCATGACCGCGAACAACAATCCGATGCGGGCGAGGAACGGGATTCGACGCGGTCCGGGGTCGATACCGATGATGACCCAGTAGAAGAGGTAGCCGACGATGATGAAGTGCACGGTCAGCAGCACGTGTCCCCAGTGATACCGGGTGAGTGTGCCGAAGATTCCGGTGAAGTAGACGACGTAGAGCGACAGTACGAACACCACCAGCGCCACGATCGGATTCGACAGCACCGCCGTCACCTTCGAGTGCAGCACGCGCAACAGCCATTCGCGCGGGCCGGGAGGCTCGTCGCCGTGAGCGGCCGGGAGCGCACGCAACGCAAGGGTCGCGGGCGCGCCGAGCACCAGCAGTACCGGCGCGAACATGTTGAGCGCCATGTGTTCTGCCATGTGCACGCTGAACATCGCCGAGCCGTAGGCGCGCACGCCCGACCCCGTGACCACGACGACGACCAGACAGCCGAGCACCCACGAGATGGTGCGTCCGACGGGCCACTCATCGCCACGTCGCCGCAGTCGGCGCACACCGGCCAGATACAGAACTGCTGCGGCAAGAGCGGCGACACCGATCAAGAGGTCGGGGCGCCAGAAGGTCGCCAACGTCCATGTCGTCGCCGGGCCGGGCAGTTCGTATCCGAGGAACACGTCCCATCCGGTGAACTTGTGTGCCAGCAGCCCCGGCGCGACGCGGGTGTCCATGACGGTCCAGCACGCGACCGCCGCCAGCATGAGCACAGCGCCAGCGGTCACGATCCGACGTCCCGCGCTGTTCTCCGTATCGGCGTCGCCCTGTGGCGATACGTCGTTCTGCTTGGATGCACGGTAGGCGGAGACGCTCGTCGCGAGTGCCACGGCCACCAGCACGATCATGACGATCGCGGCCAAGCCGAAGGCGGTGTCGAATGCGTAGCGCACCGGCAGGAGGAAGAGCGTCAGCGCCAAGCCGTACACGAGCGCAACGGCGTCGCTGATGACGAGGATGAGCGCGCTGCGCCGGGATACCACAGCCCGTGCGACGTCGGAGGTGATGCGCGGCGCGTTCGCCCACGCCACGCGGAACCCGAGTGACACCCCGACGGCGAGCGCGAACCCGATACCGAGACTGGTGTTGTAGTCGTGATTCGGCCCCTGCCCCGCGTTGCTCGCGAGCGGCAGGGCGACCATCGCGATCACCGCGGGTATGAGGAGAACGACGTGCATCATCCACCCGAGCGAGAACTTGATGAGCACCGCGATCACGGTGGCGCACACCGCCATCACGATCCACGCGACAGCGGCCTCGCTGACCCCGATCCCCTGCCCGAGGAACCCCTCACCCACCAATCGCCACGGGGTCGTTCCGGAGGCGTCGGCGGCGGCGACGCTGACCATGAGCCACGACAGAACGGCCCAGCCGATGGAGAGCCTGCCGAGCATCAGATGCGCGCGGTATCCCGTCACATCGATGCTGCCATGCCCATCCGGATTCGACGCGGTGATGATGAAGACAAGGCCACCGAGGGTCAGTGCGGCAGCGAGAAAGCCGAGGAAATAGCCGACGACGTCGGCTGTGGCGGTGAAGGTACCGGGGAACGGGTCGCCGCTTTCGAGATGACGGGCGTTTCCACTGATGAGCGCGTAGATCACGACGCCCACCAGGGCCACGGCGAACGCTGCGCCGAGAATCACGGTTGGCCGGATGCGTGCCGCGTCGACGCGCGTTGCGCTGTCGGCCCGCGTTGCACCTTCGGCCTGCGTTGCACTGTCGGCGGCGGTCATCTCTCCTCCTAGCCCGCCGAGAACCAGCGAGTACGACGTTTCGCTGGCCTGACGTCTTGGCCAGTCTACGACCCCGCGTCGTGGGTCCCGCTGCCCGGGCGAGCGCGGGAGGTCCGGGTCACACGCAGGTCAGCGGAGAACTCCGGGCACTGGCGGGCCGTTCGATCGATCGAGATGAGAAGGCATACGTACGTTCTTGGCGGCCAGCAGTGTCGCGAGCGCCTGCGGGATCACGGCGAGCGCGAGCACTCCGAAGGCGAGAGACCACGATCCCGTCACATCGTGAATCCATCCGATGGCGATCGGGCCGGCTGCCGCGAGGATGTAGCCGACGGACTGCGACATCCCCGACACCTGGCCGGTCTGCGTGGCAGACGAACTGCGCAGCACCATGAACAGCAGCGCGAGGCTGATGGCCGCGCCCGGTCCCGCCATCACCATGCAGACCCAGAGCACCGTCGCATGATCGGTGAAGACCAGCCCGACGAACCCCGCCGTACAGACCGCGAGAAATGCGAGGGTCACCAGACGTTGGTCGGCGAACCGCCCCGCGATGATCGGAGCCACCAGCGACATGATGAGGGCGACCACCTGACCGATCGCCAGCACATTGCCCGCGCTCGACGGCGTGCTCCCGTTATCGATCAGGTACTGCGGCAGCCATGCGCTGAACGTATAGAAGATGAACGACTGCGCCGCCATGTACACCGTGATCGCCCATGCGATCGGATTAGTCCAGAGGCCAGGTGCGCGCGGCCCTACCGCGACCGTATGCACCCGACGCAGCTGCGGCACCCACACCGCCATGGCGACGACGGCCAACAGCGCCCACATCGCCAACGACGCCCGCCAGTTCTCGTCAAGGGCTGTGTCCATCGGCACCATGACCGCCGCGGTCACTGCCGCCCCACCCGACAGGGTCATCGAGTACAGGCCGGTCATCAGACCGGATCGATGCGCGAAATCGCGCTTGATGAGGGCGGGCAACACCACGTTGCACACACCTATTGCCGCGCCGAGAATGGCCGATCCCAGGAACAGCGTCGCCACAGAGGGTATGAGACGCAACAGGATTCCGACGATCAGCAACGCGAGCGACGCGAAGATGGTGCGTTCGATTCCGAATCGAGCTGCGATCCGTGGCGCGATGGGCGCGGTCAGCCCGAAGAACAGCACCGGCAAAGTGGTGAGCAGACCCGCTGTGGCACTGGAGAATCCGAGGTCGTCGCGGATCACGTCGATCAACGGCGCAACCGACACGACGGGCGGCCGCAGATTCGCCGCAACCAACATGATCGCCACGGCCGCGAGAATCGCTGCACCGCCTCGCAATTCACCCGGGTTGAGCCTTATCGAATGTTCGGAGGGCGTTTCGGACGTCGACCGGGTCGGCGATGTGGACGTCCGGCTCATCGACGCACGCTGCCCTCTGCCTCGGCCAGGTAATCAACGACTGCAGCACGCGCGGCCTGCTCGTCACCGGCATCGATCGCGGCGACCACGTCACGATGGCCTGCCGGATGGGCGTTTGCCGCCACCGACAATCCGGCGATGTCGGCGTGGGAGCGGTGCATCACTTCGAGAACACCCGAGTAGATCTCGATGAGCAGCGGATTGCCCGACGCCGCAACGAGTTCGGTGTGGAAGTCGATATCGGCGCGCGCGTACGCGTCGATGTCGCCCGTCGCCAGGATGCCCTCCGCCGTGTCGAGCGCCTCGCGTAGTGTGCGCTTGGCGTCTGCGGTTGCGTCGCGTGCGGCGCCCGCGGCAGCCTCCGACTCCAGTGCACGACGAACCTGTAACAGGTCGAGCATCTCCGACGTCGCCGTGCGGGTCATCGCAGCGGCAAATGTGTTGGCGCTGCGGACATACGTGCCATCGCCGCGGCGCGGCACGAGCATGCCGGAATGCTCCAGCGCGCGCACAGCCTCGCGAATCGTGTTGCGCCCCACTCCGAAATCACGGACCAACTCGGGCTCTGCCGGGATACACGCTCCCACGGGCCAGACGCCGTCGCGGATGAGCCGCTCCATCCGCTCCACCACCAGTTCACTGGTGCGCTTGGGACGCTCGATGACCTCAGACATGAGCACATCCTAACATCCCATGTTTGCGGCTCACTTCGCGGCGACGACGTCCCCGATCACCGCTGCGACCATCATCGTGGTGGCATGAGGTCCGCTACGGCCTGCAGACGGGAGGATGGAACCGTCGACAACCCGCAGGTGCCCGACCCCTCGCACCGCGCCGAGCCAGTCGGTGCGCCCGCCCATCGGCATCGACCCCCAGGCATGTTGTGAGGTGCGCAGCACGGGGTCGATGGCGATCGAGTCGGCGACGACGAGCCCACCGAACTCCGACGACCTCAACATCTCGACCACCTCGTGCGCGGTTCGCGCCATATCGCGCAGTACTCGATCTTCCGGCCGGTCGAGCCGAACGCCGGCGTCCACGCCGTCGAGATACACCTCGCCCGGCGCACCGGGCGACATCGCCGCCACTCCGACAGCTGGACCGGATAGCGTGAGACCTCCGACGTACCGCGCGAAATCGTCTCGGTAACAGCGGATCTCGAGACCATCGCCGGTATGCACGACCGTCGGCAGCAACGGGCCCGGTTCGGGTTGCTCGCGGAGGCGATATCCGACGAGCACCTCGCGGTGCTCGTGTACGCGCATGCGCTCGCCTGCGACGCCCGACCTCAACAACACCGCGGCGCTGCCGAGGGTTCCGGCGCACAGGATCACCTCGCGTGCGCGGATGTCGCGACCGTCGCACACCACACCGACAGCCTTCGCATCGGCGAGCAACACCCGCTCGACCTTCACGCCCGTACGGACCCGCAGATTCGGCCGGTTCATGTGCGGACGCAGATAGGCGTCCGCGGCGGTCCGTCGAATCCCGTCGACGCTGTTCGAGCGCACTCGATTGACCCCGACCAGCGGCCACGGGTCGTGGAGCTGGCGGGTCGAATATGTTTCTCCCCAATATTTCTCGAACGCGAGCGCGGTGGGGGCGAGATCAGCGTCGGGGAAGGGATGCACCCCCATCTTCTCGTCGACTTCGGCGTACGCCTTGTCGATGACATCGGGTGTCCACGGCCCCTGCCAGGCGTCGAAGTCGTCACGATGAAAGCGCATGAAGTAGGCGCCGTTGACGGCCGACGATCCGCCGAGCCCACGCCCGCGGACCACCGGCAATCCGGACGACTCACGATGTTGGGTGACATAGCGCTCGCCGTCGCCGATCGGCAACCTGCGCAGGTCGAGGACGTCGGTACCCGGCCACTCCGACGGTCCCTGCTCGAGCACGAGCACCGATCGCTTCTCGTGACGTGACAGTCGTTCGGCGAGCACGCACCCGGCGCTGCCCGCGCCGACTATCACGACATCAACGCTGTCTCGGTTCGCAGTCGATGTGGGCACGGCACAGTCGAATTCGACGCCGCTACGGCGTCAGTACCGGACGCAACGCCGCGAGGTCACGATGCGTGACCACCCCTTGCCAGAGCCCGGTGCCGTACGCGAGATCGTCGAGACGTCGGCACAGCAGATAGCCGAACGGCCCCATGGTCGGCGCCACCGCCGGTTCCGCGGCGACGGAGCGAATCCACTCCACGACGCCTTCGGCGATCGCGATCTCGATGACGATCCGTCGGAATCTCGGTGAGATCAGCGCCAGCAGCAACGCGACGGGCCAATAGTGACGACACACCGCGCCCGCCGCCTGCAGCAGTCCGAAGAAGGTTGCCCGCGAGGTCATCTGTGCGGACACACGTGTGGCCTCCGGCAGTTCGCCCAGTCGTGTGCGGAGCCGATGCCCCACGCGGAGCAGGATCACCACCGCCACCGCGAGACCGATCCTGGTGTGCGTGAGCAACGCCGCCACCGCTGCGGCCATCGACATCGACATCACGACCGGAGCGACCGACTCGCCATGACGCTCGGCGAGGAACGCCGCGCCGGTGCCGTAAAACCGTCGTCGTCCGAGCACGGTGCGCATGCTGGTGCGATGATCGTGCGCGACCGTCGCGATCGGGTCGTAGCGAATACGCCAGCCGTTCTCATGCGTCCGCCAGCACAGGTCGACGTCCTCGGCGACGCGCAGCGACTCGTCGAATCCGTCAAAGGCGCTCGCACGCACCAACATTGCCGCACTCGGCACGTACGCGATCGGGGTTCCCGGGACGACACCCGCCTCGCTGGGCCCCATGTCGAGGGAAGAATGGCCGTTCTCGTAGCGCTCGGCGAGTGATCGCTTGTGGTGGTCGCCACGCTCGTCGTCGCGGTCGAGCCCGACGATGCGCGGCGCGGCGATCGCCACTGCCGGATCGGAGAAGTGACCGAGCAGCATCATCAGCCAGTCGCTGTGCGGGACCACGTCGGAGTCGAGGAAGGCGATGAACTCGGTGTCGGCAGCTGCGGCACCCGCATTTCGTGCGGCCGCCGGTCCGTGGTTCTCGTCGAAACGGAGCACGCGCACCTGCGGACCCTGCGCGACGATGGGAGTCCGCGAACCGTCGTCGACGACGATCACCTTGACGCCACCGACGGCGTTCAGGAGACGGTCGACGCCGGATTGGTTGTCGCGCACCGGAACAACGATCGTGACGTCGTCGGTCGACGGTCCGTGCATGGGGCGGGGGTTGGCCATTCCCGCGTCGAGGAGGCGTCGGGCCAGCGTTCGGGTCGGGCCGTCGCACACCTCGATGCGACCGTCGACAGATGTCATCCCCAGCGCGGCGTCGGAGAGCCGCATCAAGCGAGTCGGCGAGCCGCCGACGAGGTAGCGCAGATCGCCGTGCCGGGCACATCGCAGATCGATCTGGACCTGGAAGCCGTTCGGAAGGTCGCGGCTCGGTGCGGGCGCCGCGGGCGCGTCGGTGGGTGCGTTCATCGCAGGCGCCCGTTCTCGGCGACGTCCCATTCTCGGATCGCGGCACCGAGTCGACCAACCAGTCCATCGACCAGCGCGGCACCCTCGTTCGCCGACGCCGTCGTCGGATCGCCCAGAACGCCGTTGGCACTCACCGAGGCCACACCCCCGTCACGCATCGCCGGTAGCAGCGTCGCAACGGGCGCACGATTGCCGACCACGACGCTGTCCCGGCGTACAGAATCTGGCGAAAGGTGAAGCAGCACCGATGTTTCCGTCGTACCCGCGTGCGCGTCTGCCCCGTCGAAGGCGCACGGATACCACGCGACGTCGCGGCCCTCGTAGCGGAGCAGACCGATCGCGTCGACCAGAGTCGATGCGTTGCCACCGTGGCCGTTGACGAACACGATGCGCTGCGCCCACCGGCAGGCGCTACGCCCGTACTCGACGAGCACACTGCGCAGCGCGTCATGGCCGAGAGAGATGGTGCCGGGAAAGCCCTCATGCTCACCGCTCGCGCCGTAGCCCAGGGGCGGCGCGATGAGTGTCGACGAGTCGTCGAGGGTCGCGTGAACACGCGCCACCACCGCACTCGCGATGCGGGTGTCGGTGTCGAGCGGTAGATGTGGCCCGTGTTGTTCGAGCGATCCGACCGCGACCAGGAGCGTCGTCGCAGAATTCTCCAGTTCCGGCCAAGTGCACGAACTCAAAGTCGCCGGACGCGTCATTGGGTCGACTTTACCGATGTGAAGCGCGCGAGGTAACCGCCGCCGAAAACTTTGTTGACCTATTTCTTCTGAGTGCGCATCGAGGCGTTCTGCGGACGTGCGCCCACGGTGATCGTTCGCCCCCGGCTCTGCCGAACGATCGCCCCCGGCTCTGCCGAACGATCGCCCCCGGCTCTGCCGAACGATCGCTCGGTATGGCATTCTGAGGCCACGGCGTGACGCCCACCACACAGGTGGACGCACCAATTCGAGTGGGAGGAATTCCATGAACGCACCGTCGACGCCCGACGCGGCAGGCGAGCCGAACGCGGGCGCATCGTCGAAAAGCGTTGGTACAGGTGGTCCGCTGAACGGTGTACGGGTCGTCGAGTTCGCGGGCATCGGTCCCGGCCCGCACGCCGCGATGATGTTGGCCGACCTCGGAGCCGACGTGATCCGCATCCAGCGGCCAGGTCAGCTACCCGATCCGGCGCGCAACGCCGACGCACTCCTGCGGGGCAGGCGCGTCGTCGAGGCCAACCTCAAGGATCCGGCCGACCGGGAGGAGATCCTGCGACTCATCGGTAAAGCTGACGTTCTGCTCGAGGGTTTCCGTCCCGGCGTCATGGAACGTCTGGGCTTTGGTCCGTCGGATCTGGAGTCGGTCAATGAGCGCCTCGTCTACGGACGCATGACCGGTTGGGGCCAGCAGGGCCCGCGCGCGCCACAGGCCGGTCACGACATCAACTACATCTCGCTCACCGGAATGCTGCACGCAATCGGTCGGGCAGGCGAGCGTCCGGTGCCGCCGATGAACCTCGTCGGCGACTTCGGCGGCGGTTCGATGTTCTTGGTGATGGGTGTCCTCGCGGCACTGGTCGAACGCGCGTCGTCGGGTCGCGGACAGGTTGTCGACGCCGCGATGGTCGACGGCGCTTCCGTTCTGGGACAGATGATCTGGGCGTTTCGAGGCACCGGTTTGTGGAGCGACGAGCAGGGCACGAACATGCTCGATACCGGCGCACCGTACTACGAGGTCTACGAGACGTCGGACGGCAAGTACATGGCCGCCGGGGCTATCGAGCCGCAGTTCTACGCGGAGATGCTCCGCGGCCTCGGCCTGACCGATGCCGATCTTCCCGGGCAGAACGACGTCGCCAACTGGCCGAAGCTGAGGCAGATCTTCACCGAGACGTTTGCGTCGCGTACTCGCGACGAGTGGGCCAAGATCTTCGACGGAACGGACGCCTGCGTGTCACCGGTGCTCACGTTCGCCGAGGCGCCCGACGATCCGCATATGGCCGCCCGCGCCAACCTCGTGGAGATCGACGGAGTTCGCCAGGCACAGGTGGCTCCACGGTTCTCGCGGACCGCACCGTCGACCCCGCGTGGCCCCGATCGTGAGGCCGTCGACGCCGCCGCCGTCTGGACGGACTGAACTCGACAGATCCGACCGCGCGCGATAACTAGAACGTGTTACAGTTCTGCCCATGGGACAGTTCGACGGCACAGTCGTCTACATCACGGGTATCGCGCGCGGTCAGGGTCGTAACCACGCCATCCGTTTTGCGCGTGAGGGCGCATCGATCATCGGTCTCGACATCGCCGACACCGTTGCCGACTACATCACCTACCCGCCGTCGACAGAGGCCGACCTCGCCGAGACCGTAAGGCTCGTCGAGGAAGTCGGCGGCAAAATCCTTGCCCGCCAGGGTGATACGCGCGACCTCGCCTTCCAGGAGCAGCTGGTCGCCGACGGCGTCGAGCAGTTCGGCCGACTCGACCATGTCGTAGCCAACGCGGGCATCTTGTCGTGGGGCTTCACGTGGGAACTACCGGAGCAGCAGTTCGCCGACGTTCTCGACGTCAACGTCACCGGCACGTGGAAGACCATGCGCGCCACCATCCCAGCACTGCTCGACAACGACGCCGACAACCGGTCGATCGTGGTCGTCTCGTCGGTCGCGGGACTCAAGGCCATGCCGATGCAAGCCGCGTACAGCGCGTCGAAGTATGCACTCACCGGCTTGGCCCAGACGACCGCGAAAGAGTTGGCGCCCAAGAATGTTCGCGTCAACTCCGTGCACCCGTACGCGGTCGACACGCCCATGGGCATCGCCGACACCTCCGCCATGCGGATCTTCGAGATGGGCGAGTACACAAGGTATTTCATCTCGATGATGGACCACTTCCCCGTCGCCTCCACCGACGACATCAGCGACGCCGTGCTGTACCTGACCTCACCGTCGGCCCGCGCCGTCACCGGCGCCCAGTTCCAGATCGACATGGGCAATTCAAAGGTCTGAGCCGCGTCGGGCGTGCGCTCCGCACTGCCGACTGGGCGCTCGAGACCGTCGACTGGGCGCTCGAGAACGTCCACTGTGCGCTTAAGAGCGTCGACTGGGCGCTCCAGACCGTCGACTGGGCGCTCCAGACCGTCGACTGGGCGCTCCTGACCGTCGACTGTGCGGCGCAGACGGTCGACTGTGCGGCGCAGCGAGTGACGAACGTCGCTCCCCCACTTGGCTATTCAGCAAGCAGGTCACATCCGGCGCACACTCGACGAGATCAAGCGCCCACTCGACGACCCGCGACGCACGCTCGACGTCGATAAGTACCCACTCGACGATCAGAGGCGCACAGTCGACGCAACGCAGCGCACGCTCGGCGAAATACGGCGCACAGTCGGCAGTATTAAGCGCACAGTCGGCACGACGGAGCGCACAGTCGACGCGCAGAAGTGCGCGCTCGACGGTGCGCCGCGTGCAGGGTCAGGCGTCGCCGAATGACCGCTCGAAGCCCGGCTGGATGATCAGGTCGTCGCGCGAGAGTTCGTGAACGCTCTTGTGGCCCAAGCCCATCACGACGCCGTCGAGTCCCATGCGGAGCAGGTCGAGGACATTCTCGACGCCGGCCTGGCCGTTGGCGGCCAGGCCCCACAGGTAGGCGCGGCCGACCATCACCGCGCGAGCGCCGAGGGCAACGGCCTTGGCGACGTCGCTGCCGCGGCGTATACCGCCGTCGAGCAGCACCTCGATCTGGTCTCCGACGGCGTCGGCGATGCCCGGAAGAAGGCGGATCGTGGCGGGAGTGCCGTCGAGGTTGTTGCCACCGTGGTTGGAGACCGACAGCGCCGTGGCGCCGATGTCGACTGCGCGCTTGGCGTCGTCGAGCCGCGTGACGCCCTTGACCATGAACGGTCCGCCCCACTGCTCGCGCAGCCACTGCAGGTCGTCCCAGGTGGGCGGCGGGGTGTTCATCCACTCGCCGTAGGCGCCGAAGAACGTCGGTCCCGGCTGTCCCTTGCCCTTGGAGACGTTCGGCGCGGTCAGGTCCGGGATGATGATCTTGCCGTCCTGGATCCAGTCGAGTGCATAGCGTGGTTTGACCGCGATCTCCGGTGCCAGCCGCAGCAGCGCCTTGAAGTCGACCTTCTCCGGGATCTCCGGGCTCCCCCAGTCGCGCCCGATGTTGAACACCCAGTCGGTGGTGACGATGAGGCCCTTGGCGCCAGCCTCCTTAGCGCGCATGGCGCGGGCGAGGATGTCGTCGCGACTGCCGAGCCAGTAGATCTGGAAGAAGATCTTGTCGTTGACAGCCGTGACCTCTTCGATCGGGTGAGATGCGAAGCTACTCAACCCCATTGCGGTTCCACGGGCCGCTGCTGCCCGAGCCACCGCGACCTCGCCGTCGGGATCGACGGCCTGCACGCCCGTCGGGGAGATCATCACCGGGAACGAGAGTTCCTGGCCCATGACGGTCGTCGCCAACTCGCGATCGGGTTGGGCACCGACAACATGTGGCGTGTACTCGATCTCGTCGAACGCGGCGACGTTGTCGTGGGTGGTGTGTCCACCCTGCGTTCCCGCTATCAACGACGAATAGACCGACTTCGGCAAGCGCTTCTTTGCTCGACGCTGCGCCTCTTGGACCGTCTCGAACCAGGGGTTTCTCGCCCAGGGATTGCTGACCATGGTTGTGTTCCTACCTATTTCATCATGCCGCGGGCACATTCGGACAAGCCCGGCGTCGGACCGAGCGGGGTGCGTGCTCGTGCTGGGTTGTTACAGCGAGAAACCCGCGAGCGGGTTCTCGTCGCAGTTCTTCGACGGCGGGCCGCCGACCGGCGCCAGGTCGCCGTCGGGCCTGCGAGTCATCAGGGTCAGGGGTGTCCCACGCGAATGATCTTTGTTCGCAGTGGGTTTGGATCGCTCGCCGGCGAGCAGCTCCTCACCGAAACCCTGCACGCATTCGGGGTCGGGACCCGCGAGCGGCAGACCCGTGAAGAACTTGGCCGCCATGCAGCCGCCGCGGCAGGCGTCGAAGTGCGCACACTTCGTGCAGGCGCCGGCGTTTTGCGGCTCGCGTAGTTCGGTGAAGAGGTCGGAGTTCTGCCAGATCTCCTTGAACCCACCGTCGGAGACGATGTTGCCCGCGAGGAAGTTCTCGTGAATCGCGAAAGGACACGCGTAGACGTCGCCGACAGGATCGATCAGGCAGACCACGCGTCCTGCGCCGCACAGATTCAGGCCGGGCAGACCCCCACCGCTACCTGATCCGAATGCCGAGAGGTGAAAGAACGAGTCGCCGGTGAGCACGTTCTCACCATGTGCCACAAGCCATTCGTAGAGCTCGCGTTGCTGAGACGGCAACGGGTGCAGGTCATCCCAGACGTCGGCGCCGCGACCCGACGGACGCAACCGCGTGATGCGCAGCGTGGCGCCATAGCGATCTGCGAGCGCCTTGAACTCGTCGAGTTGCGCGACGTTCTGCCGCGTCATCACGACGCTGATCTTGGCGTCGCGGAATCCGGCATCGGACAAGTTCTCGAGTGCCCGTACCGCCATGTCGAAGGAGCCCGGTCCGCGGACGGCGTCGTTGACCTCTGCGGTGGCGCCGTCGAGCGAGATCTGCACGTCGACGTAGTCCGACGCTGCCAGCCGCTGTGCGACCGCCTTGTCGATACGTAAACCGTTGGTGGAGAACTTGACTCCCACCTGATGACTGGTGGCATAGTCGACGAGCTCCCAGAAGTCCGGTCGCACAGTCGGTTCGCCGCCGCCGATGTTCACGTAGAAGACCTGCATGCGCTGCAACTCGTCGATGATCGCTTTGCACTGCTCGGTGGAGAGCTCGCGGGGATCGCGTTTACCCGACGACGAGAGACAGTGCACGCACGCCAGATTGCAGGCGTAGGTGAGTTCCCAGGTGAGACAGATCGGGGCGTCGAGGCCCTTCTCGAACTGGTCGACGAGCCGACCGACCTTCGGCGGGCGGGCCGACGTCGCGATCGCGGTGGTCGCAGCGAGTTCAGTTGCGCTGGGCGGCAACTCGAGTGTGGTCATGGTGGCTCCTTGAAGCTTGCGTGGACGAGCAGGCACGAAGAGGGCTGGTCTCCTGCGGGCTGGAGTTCAGGCCACGTCAGAAATTCACTGTCGGAAAAATCAGCGCCGACAGATCATCTCCGACGACGCGAGCGCGCCGAGGGCCTGGAGGTAGAGCGGTCGCGAAGCGCTGTCGATGCCCGCGGCGTGCAGCGCGTCGTCGGCGCTGTCGTGATCGCGCAGGGACTCGACTATGCCGACCACCGCGAGATTCTTGAGGAACGAGAGCTTGCGGGTTCCGAAGTGATAGAGCAGCGCGCCGAACGGCTCGGGCCGCAGCGCGACCTTCGGGTTGAGCTGCCACGCCTGCGTCGGGTCGAACGAGTGGGACGTCGGTACCGGATCACCGGTGGCCGCGTCGCGACCCCCGGTGACCGGAAGGGATGTCGGTGCGGACATCAGTAGACCCCGCACATCCCGTCGATCGACACCTCTTCGACGAGCGACTCGCCCACGAGTTCGGCGTCGACATCTGCCGGAACGCCGGTGGTTGCCGCAACATCCTGTGCAGACTTGGCTGACTGATCTGCCATGATCCAGACCTCCTTGTGTTGGTGAAGTGAAGTGGATCACGCCACACTATAATGGCACCGGGTGCAGGAAAACACCTGAAAGCGAAAACTATCCGGATGGACAGGTGAGGATGAACCCTTCGGACCCCACCCCGACCCGCGCTGTCGCTCCAGGCGGCAGAGCCGCAGGGTCACCGGGTCGCAGGCCGATCACGACGCGCGACGAGATCAGCACGATCGCGATCGACATGTTCACCGAGTCGGGCTTCGAGAACACCAGCGTCGACGACATCGCCGACGCCGCTGGCATCGCCAGGCGCACGCTGTTCCGGTACTACCCGTCGAAGAACGCGATCTGCTGGGGCGACTTCGACGCACATCTCGACGAGATGCGCACCCTACTCGCCGAGATCCCCGCGGACCTCCCCATCGCCGCGGCGTTGACCGACGCTCTGGTCTCGTTCAACGCCGTCGACGACGACTACCTCGAACACCATCGTCGTCGAATGTCACTTCTCCTGGGAGTACCCGCGCTGCAGGCACATTCGATGCTTATGTACGCGGAGTGGCGTCGTGTGGTAGCCGAATTCTGTGCGCGCAGACTGAGACTCGACGTCGACGACCACGTTCCGCAGACCATCGGCTGGATGTGCCTCGGCACCACCCTCGCCGCCTACGAGCAGTGGCTCGCACACCCCGACTCCGACCTCACCGCACTGATCGTGTCGGGCTGCGAGACCCTGGCCGACGGCGTGAGCGCTCTGCACTAATACACCCGCCCACCCCGCGCGCAAATACACGTGTTTCTGACAGACGCGAGCAAAGCTTCCTGCGCATCTGTCAGAAACACGTGTTTCTTCGGCGCCGGCCCCGTATTCTGCGCTGGCCTAACAATTCACAGTTCTTCCGGAGGTCGCAGTCGTGAGAGTCGCCGTATCCACCAGAGCGGCGCTCGCCGCGGCCGCCGCTGCACTGAGCCTGGCGGTGGCGGCGCCGCTCGCCGACGCCGCTCCTCCCGCGCAAGCGCCGGCCGCATCCCAATCCGGTTCCGCCGGAACGCTTATCGGCACCCAGGCGCGTCCCGACGGTTGGCGTGGCGCCGCCAGGGGCGTCGCGATCGACTACTGGACGCGCGGGGCAGACGGCAAGCCTGTGCCCGCCAGCGGCGGACTACTGCTGCCCGCGGGCAAGGCACCCGCGGGAGGCTGGCCCGTCGTCGCCTACACCCACGGCACGTCCGGCTACGGGCCGGGCTGCGGCGGTCAGAGCGGCCCGGACGCGAAGGCGGACAGGTTCACGTCCCGTCTGTTGGCGTCCGGCTACGCGGTCGTCGCGCCCGATTACGTCGGCCTCGGGCGCTTCGAAACCGGCGTGCACCCCTACCTGAACAACGACTCCGAGGGCGCGGCAACCATCGACCTCCTGTATGCGGCACGCAGCGTCGAACCGAGTCTTGCCAAGAAGTGGGTGGTAGCCGGTCCGTCGCAGGGTGGGCAGGCCGCACTGGCCACCGCGCACATGCAGAGCAGGTACGGCGCGCCAACCGATTTCCGCGGCGCCATTGCCGTCGACCCCGAATCCGACGTCGAGAAGGTGATGGCCTTCCTCGGGCCGTACGTCCCGCCGGCGCCTGCCGTACTGGAGAAGGCCTACGGCTACCTGCTCGCCGTCCTGGCGGGCAATCGCGTCGCCGACCCGGCCGTCGACGTCAACAGCTACCTGTCGCCGTATGGACGCAGCCTCGTCGACAAGGTCGGCAACGGCTGCCCGGCCCCGACGGTTCCAGCGGGAACCGCGTTCGGGAGCCTGCTTGCCAAGCCACTCGGTTCTCCGGAACTGCGTGCATCTCTGGACAGGTACATGGCGGTGCCGACATCGGGGTACACCAAGCCGACGCTGCTCCTGTTCAACGCACTCGACCTCACAGTCCCCTCGCCGCTGCACGCCAAGCTGGAAGCCGACTTCGTCGCCAACGGTATCGACCATCGGACCGTGCTGGGGACCGGTAGCCACACCGAGATGAACGCAGCCCAGTGGGCGGCGTGGGACGACTTCCTGCGGACGGCACTCGCCTAGTTCGCGCCAGACTCTCGCTCCCCGACGGTCCTGCCCCGACGAGCCCACGGTCCAGCCGATACCCTGGGCCGATCGGCTACGCTAGCCTGAACTAGAACGTGTTCTCGTTATGAGTCGAGAACGACAGCACGCAGGAGAGTCCGCGAGATGGCAGAACTGACCCCGCATGGATCACGCAGTGTGATCCTGACCGTGGCCGACGTGATCGACGAGACCGCCGATGCGCGTTCGATCGTGTTCGAGATCCCCGACGAACACAAGGACGCGTTCACCGACTACAAGCCGGGCCAGTTCCTCACTCTTCGCATCCCCAGCGAGCAGACCGGCTCGGTGGCACGTTGCTACTCGCTGGCCTCCTCGCCCGCGACAGACGCGCTGCCCAAGGTGACGGTGAAGCGGACCGTCGACGGCTACGGCTCGAATTGGGTGTGCGACAACCTCGCCGCGGGCACCCAGATCGAGGTACTCCCACCGTCGGGGGTGTTCACTCCGCGCACTCTCGACGACCCGCTACTCCTCATCGCCGCCGGCAGCGGCGTCACTCCGGTGATGTCGATCCTCAAGACCGCCCTCGCGTCGTCGAGCGTCCCGGTGGTCTTCTTCTATGCCAACCGCAGCGTCGACGACGTCATCTTCTCGACGGAACTCGACGAACTCGTCGGCGCCAACGCGGATCGGCTGACCGTCGTCCACTGGCTCGAGACCGACAGGGGCCTCCCCACCGACGCCGCGCTCGCCGAGATCTTCTCTCCCTATGTCGGGCACACCGCATACATGTGTGGTCCCGGCCCGTTCATGGACGCGGTACACCGCGCTCTCGATACCGCAGGGTTCGCACACCACGACGTTCACACCGAGGTGTACAACTCCCTTTCCGGCGATCCCTTCGCCGACCACGAGCTCGCCGAGGTCTCCGCCGACGAACAGGCCGCAGCGGCCACCGTCGAGGTCGAACTCGACGGTGAGACACACGAACTCACCTGGCCGCGGAGTCGATCGCTCATCGACATCATGCTCGACGCCGGGCTCGACGCCCCGTACTCGTGCCAGGAGGGCGAATGTGGTTCGTGCGCCTGCACATTGACCGAGGGTAGCGTCGAGATGGACAACGACGGCGCGCTCGACCCCGAAGACATCGAGGACGGCTACATCCTGGGTTGTCAGGCACACCCCACATCCGACCGACTGCGAATCGAGTTCTGACATGGCGCCAGACGTCTCCTCCAACCGTCTGGCACGCGTGCTCGGCGGCATGCTGCTCGGAATGGGCGCGTTGCACTTCGCCGCACCCAAACCCTTCGACGAAATCGTGCCACCCGAGATCGCCGGAGCGCTCGGCACCGACGCCCGCACACTGACCTACGCGTCGGGTGTCGCCGAAGTCGGCATCGGCGCCGGATTGCTTGTGCCGCAGACCCGTCGACTTGCGGCGGGATCGGCTGCCGCACTGTTCGTCGCGGTCTACCCGGCCAACATCAACATGGTCCGCATGTGGTGGCACAAGCCTCCGGTGTACAAGGCGATCGCGATAGGCCGACTCCCCCTTCAGATTCCACTCATCGCAGCAGCCGTGAAAGTCTTCCGCCACTCGAAGTGACCACCGACGACCACAGCTTTCACCGCACCGACGACGACCGCCTCGACGCGCGGGCGCTGGTTCTGCTGACCCTTGTCGCGGCCGCGGCGGGCGTGGTCGCCGGCTTCGTGGGCGGCGCGTTCCGCTGGCTGCTCACCCGACTCGACGCCTGGCGGGTCGACGTCGTCGACTGGTCTGATCATCACGGACCTGTGGGGTGGCTTGTCCCGCTGGCCATCTCGGCTGCGGCCGCGGCCGCCGCGACGTGGATCGCCATCAAGGTGCCACGCGCAGCGGGAAGCGGAATCCAACACGTCGAAGCCGTCGAACGTGGACAGGCCGAGCCACCCACGTTGATGGTCGTGCCTGCCCGCTTCGTCGGAGGGCTGCTGTCGATCGGCGTCGGTGGCCTCGTGCTCGGTCGCGAAGGCCCGACGGTGCACATGGCCGCAGCAATCGGCGCTGCGGCAGGACGTTTCGCACGCGCGACGACCGACGAGATCCGTGGCCTGCAGACAGTCCTGTCCGGCGCCGGCCTGGCCGTGGCGTTCAACGCACCGATCGGCGGCGCGATGTTCGTCTTCGAGGAGGTCGCCAAGAAGGTCCGCATCCGAGAGGTCGTGTGGACGCTTGCAGCGGTCGCGACAGCGGTCACGTGCTCGCGCGTCGTCCTCGGTGACATGCCCGACTTCAAGGTCTCGAACGTATCCGCTCCTGCGCTGGCTACGTTGCCGCTCTTCATCGTCTTCGGCGTCCTCGTCGGACTCCTCGGTGTCGGCTACAACTGGCTGATCAGAGCATGCCTGTCGTGGTTCGAAGCGCTGCACCGCATTCCGGCGGTTGTGAAGGCCGCGGCAATCGGCGCGACCATCGGCGCACTGCTGCTGATCTCACCCGACCTGGCCGGTGGCGGCGACTCACTCACCCAACGCATCCTCGACGGCCACCGGATCGCGATCCTGTCACTCCTCGGATTTCTGGCCATCCGGTTCATCGCAGGCCCGCTCTCCTACTCGGCAGGCACACCGGGAGGACTCTTCGCACCGATGCTCGCGCTCGGCGCACTGTCCGGACTTCTCTTCGCCTGGTTGATCAACCTCTTCTCGTCCACCCTCGCCACCGAGCTCGCACTACCCCTCGTACTGGTCGGCATGTCGAGCCTGTTCGCCTCCGTGGTCAGAGCCCCGTTCACCGGCATCATCCTGGTGATCGAGATGACGACGGTCACCAGCGCCGCCCTCCCGATGCTCGCTGCCGGCGCCGGTGCCGTCGTGATCGCCTCGCTCGTCCGCAGCCCACCGATCTACGACGACCTCCGCGAACGCATGCTACGAGCCGACAAAGCGGCCAAGCATCCACCCTCAACGCAGTAGCAGCCCGTGCGCTCAGCGCAGCAGCAACCGTGCGCTCAGCGCAGTGACCGGTAGTGGGCCCGCGCCTCCGGATCGAGGTGTTCGACGGCGTATCCCAGTGCGGTACGGCCCATGTGGGCGGCGTGGTCGTCGAGATAGGACGTGAGCGCCGTGGCGTCGACGCGCTTGCCCATCTCGCGCAGCATCCACCCGAATGCCTTCTGGATCAGCGGGCGGCGGTCGTCGATCACCAGCGGCGCAACCGCCGCAAGCGCCTGCGCATCACCGTGTTTGATCCATGCGAAGGTCCCGATGATGCCGATCCGCTTCTCCCACAGATCATCTCGCGCAGCAAAATCCACTAGCACATCGACATCGCCGTGCTGCCACGACCATTCACCGAGTATCGGATCGGCTGACGAGTCGACGAGGTCCCAGTTGTTCACAGCCCCCGCGGCCACCGCCGCCAGGTAGTCCGCGACCCACAGGTCGGCCTCCGCGGCATCGGCACGGTCGAATCCGTCACGCGCGCAGAACAATCCGGCCAGTCGCACCTCGTGGAGACGCGAGGTGAGCAGAGTACGGACCTCGCCGCGACTGATCCCGCGGAACCGCTTGGCGATCGCCCGCAGTTGGGGCACGCGGACACCGAGAAACTCATCGTCGCCGCCGTAGCCGCCCGGATGCGCCTGGAAGTACGACGCCATCGACGCGGCGCGCTCCGGATCGGCCAGTGCGTCGACCGCGGCGATCACGTCCTCTGCGGACCCTCCCACGTCAGCCATCCGAGCCTCCCGACGCTTCGACGGCATGCCTCACGCGTCGGTCACAAGCTCCGAAATCGGCGTCGGTGTCTGCAGTTTCGGACGTGTCTTCATCACGGCGCCGACCTTGCCCGCGCCGACGACCGCGGTGAGCATGCCGTCCCTGCTGTAGTAGGCGAGGAACTTCTTGCCGTCGTCGGAGACGACGTGGACCTCGTCGTCTGCTCGCGGATCGCCGAGTACCTGGATCTTGAGGTCGAACTGATCGCTCCAGAAGTACGGCACGGCGGCCGTCACCCCTTCTCCACCGGTGATGCCTGCGGCCACGACCGCGGCCTGCTCGACCGTGTGGTTCCAGTGTTCGACGCGGCGTGGATCGCCCCCGTCGTCGAGCCAGTTGGCGACGTCGCCGACCGCATACACGCCCGGCACAGACGTGCGACCCTGTGCGTCGCAAGCGATTCCGCCGCCGACCTCGCGGGGCGCGAGGTCGATATTCGAACCGTCGAGGTAATCGGTCACCGGTGTGGACCCGATCCCGGCGACGACGAGGTCGGCGGGCAGGACCGACCCGTCGTCGAGCCTGATCTCGCGGACCGCGCCGCCCTCGCCCGCCACGATCTCGGCGACGCCAACCCCCGTTCGTACCGTGACCCCGTTGGCCTCGTGCATCCGCGTGACGAGCGCTCCGATCCGTGGCCCCAGCGCAAGTGCGAGCGGCGTGGGTGCCGGCTCGACGATGGTGACATCGATTCCCTGCGACGAGAGACTCGCCGCCACCTCGCAGCCGATGAATCCCGCGCCGATCACCACCGCGTTCTGCGCCGCATCGATGGCCGATCGCACCGCGAGCGCATCGGCGAACGTGCGCAGGGTGTGCACACCCGACATCTCATCGGTGCCCGGGAACGCACGCGGCCGCAGTCCTGTCGCGAGCACCAATGTCTCGTATTCGACGACGCCGCGCTCGCCCGCCTCGTCGACCACCGTCACGGTCTTCGCGTCGGTGTCAACGGAGTCGACGGTGGTACCGAGACGCAGCGTGATATCGGAATCGGTATAGAAGGCAGCCGGTTTGAGGTCGACCCGGTCGTCCTTGCCCAGCAGCACCGACTTCGACAGCGGCGGACGATCATACGGCGGGTGCGGTTCGGCACCGATCAGCGTGATCGGCTTGTCGTACCCGGCGGCGCGGAGGTTTTCGGCCACGCGAATCGCTCCGAGTCCCGCCCCGACGATCACGACACCCGCTGTTGCGCTCATGAGATCCTCTCGTTCGGCACGATCACACTTCCCGATAGACGGCCGTCGGCGAATGATGCCTCGCGTCCAGGCGATGCCTCTGCATCAGCGAGTGATGTCCCCGACGGGTGTGAGGTCGGCCAGTAACCAGTTCCCGTCGACATTACGCATGTGCGCCCACCGAGCAATAGGGGTTCTGGTCGGCGAATTCTCGTCGCTCGACCGGGCAGAGTTCCCGAGCGTCTCGTCGACGAAGACCAGGACACGCGCGGCCGACGTGGTGTACGACGCAACACCCGCATCGACGACGTCGGCTCCGACGGTCAGCCCGCCCGCGACGGCGCCGGGCAGCACGGCGTCGGGACCACGGACTGCGTACCGGGTCGCGAGTGGATCGGTCAGCCCGGCGGCCACCGTGTCTCGTTGCTTCTCCGACGCATTCGGTGCCACACGCAACGTCTGTTCGACGATCCGTTCGGTGGCCGTCAGCAGCGCCGAGCGCGCCGCGTCGTCCGGTGATGGCCTGTCTGTGTACGCACGGGTCCACGACACCACCGCGACAACCAACGCCACGACGACGATCAGCGACGCCGCGAGAAGCACTCTGCGCGCACGACGCGGCAGCCTGTGGTGGACGACGAGCGGTCTCATGCGGGCACCAGCGCTCATTTCACCACCACCTCGGCGGTCTTCCACGTCCCGCCGACGCGTTGCAGCGACAGGCGCACCGTGAGCACGTCGGTGTCCGGGTCCGCGCCGAGCAGAGCGGGATCGGAGGCCTGAGCGGTGACGAGCGCGTCGGCACGCGCCCCGTCCGACGTCGACGTCGGGTCGCTGATCAAGCCCGCCGCGATCACCCAGCCCGACATCCCGGTTTCGGTGGAGGACACCGCGGCGACGAGTGCATCTCGTGCCTTGCTGAGCCGATCATGCTCTGCACCAGTACTGTTCGCGATGATCCGGTCGGCGTATCCGGTCGCGTCCTTCGGCGTCGCGGTGAGCATCGCCGTCACCGCTCCGCGTGCGGCGTTCAGCGCGTCACGCTGCCCGGCCGCGCGTTCATCCTGCCGGTGATCGACCACTGCGAGGACGGCGATCGCCACCAGTCCGCAGACGATGAGCACTGCGGCACAGGCCAATCCGATACGCAGCGAGCGAGACCGGCGTCGGGCACGCGCGCGTAGCGCATCCGCCGCGGCGATCCGCGCGCGTCGTGCCGTCCGAGTTGCCTCGTCGACGCGAGAGGCAGCCGCCAGAACGCGCTCGTTCTCCGACGATCCCGGCTCGTCCGGTCTCACGTTCTCGGATTTCTTGATGTCGCTCACGCGAGCACCTCGACTCCGGTCACGAGCCAGCGACCGTCGATCTCGACGAATGATGCACTGACCGTTCGCTTCTCGGTGACCGGAGCGGCATCTGCACGAGTCGTGGTGACCGTTGCGGTCATCAGCACCGTTCCGCAGTCTGCCTGCGCACTCGACACCGCGACGTCGCCGGGCCGCCATTCGACGGCCGTCACGCCGCCGTCGGGTGCGCGACCGAGTTGCGCGGCAAAACCTTCCGCGAAGTCGCCGGCGACGAGACTGCGGGCGCGGGCACGGTCGGCCTGCCACGTCGCCGAGTGCACGGTGAAGACCTCCGCCACCGTCGACCCAGCCTGCTCACGCAGCTCGGTGCGCGTCTGCTCGACGGCACTGTTGTGTGTCACCGCGCGCGACGCCACCACGACGCCCGCCGCCACGGCGATGAGCAGAAGCGCGGCACACAGCACGAGGACGACGGCACGTCGGGTTCCGATGATCCGGGTTCCGGTGATCCGTTGTCGGCGAGCCTCACTCGTTGGCTCCCGAGAATCCCCTGAGGTCGTGTCCCCAGCACTCATGTTCCCAGCACTCACGTTCCCGGCACTCATGGCAGGTACTTGACGGCGCTAACCTTGAGCGCCCCGTCGTCGGGCACGACCAGCATCGTCAACCGGAACTCTCGCACAGGCGTCTGCTGCTGACCGCGATAGCTGACGGCGGCCGACACGAGGACCGTCGCGTCGTCGCCCGAGCGCGCCGAGACCCCCGACGCGTCGACCGTCGCATCTCCGACTGTTCCGGTGCGTCGCACGTACTCGGTGTAACTGCTCGCGGACTGGGCGAATTCGTCGTGGAATCCGCCCGTGGCGCGGTCGAGGATGCGGCGTGCGCGGGCGGGGTCGGCAGGGTCGGCCGACAACAACAGCGACGCGACCTCGGTGGCGGTGTGCCGGTAGTCCTCGTCGGTGTAGGCATGCGCCGCCCGCACCCACGCGGCCACGCCGACGCCCGCAGCGACGACGGCACCGATCACCACCAGCCCGACGAGCACCCACCAGATCCGACGCACACCGGGCCGTAGCTCCGCGTCGACCTCGGCGTCGAGCAGGTCGTCGAGCGCGCTGCTCAATTCCGCACGCGCACCGCGCTCGTTCTCGAGGAGCGTCCGATCGCTCACCACGGACCCGTCGACGGACACACCTCCCGTCGACGAACCCGAACCCGCGCGCCGCGTCATGACGCACACCCTCCCTGTCTCGTACTGCGTGTGTAGAGCCGCACTGCCGGCTCAGTTCCTCGTCCACTGAACCCGCCGATGCAACGTCGCATCCACCCTAGGGCGTGCGAATGCACTCTCACCAGATCATCGGAGCGAGGAACGTCGCCGCGAAGTGACGCACACTGCTCGGCTCGCGCCGCGAATCGTCCGACGACGGCATCTCCAGATACGAGATGACCAGTCGCACATGAATTTCCACAGCTTGAGCAAGATCGTCGGCGGGCATCTGCGCGCCCGCGTCACGCAGCACAGCAGCGATACGCGCCGTAGCGACCTCGACGAAGAGCGCCCCGAGTTCGGCGGTCAGTCGCTTCACGCCATGATCGGCGAGAATTAACCGGTTCAGGAGCGGATCGTCGGAGATCATCTGGGCGCCCCGATAGAACGCCTCGACGACGGCGTCGGACGGTCCGAGTCCGGCCACCGCGGCGTCGAGCGTGCGCATCCCGCGCTCGTACCGGTCGGCCGCGACCGCGTGCAGCAGAGCGTCCTTGTTCGGGAACCGGCGATACAGCGTGCTTCTGCTGACCCCGGCGCGCGCGGCCACCGCATCGACGTTCGCCTGCGCGATCCCGGCAACCGTGAACTCGTCGGCCGCGGCGACGAGGATCGCCGCCTCCTGATCCGCGGGACTGCGGGTGTTGCGCCGCTTGCGCTGCCGGAGGTCGCGGGTCGGCTGCCCCGACCCGGCGGTCCCTCCCAGAATCTCGGCAGTGTTCGACGCCGCCTCCCGCGGACCGGTCATCGCCGCCACAACGTAACGGGCAGCCGGTCCTTGGGAACCGGTAATGCGCTGTAGTCCATCGGCATCCGATAATCGCCGGGCACCGACCACTCGTAGCCGCGCAGCAGTTGGTGCATGATCGTCTTGATCTCCATCTGTCCGAAGTACAGGCCGATGCACTTGTGCACACCGCCACCGAAGGGCGCCCACGCCATGCGGTGCTGTTTGTCCTCGGCACGGTCGGGCCCGAACCGCTCGGGGTCGAATCTGTCTGGCTCCGAATAGATCTCAGGGTCGCGATGATTGGTCAGTTGCGAGATCGAGACCATCGTGCCCTCAGGGATGAAGAAGTCGCCGATGCGGGTGTCGGCGATGGCCGCGCGCGGCTGGGACGGCACCGGCGGACACAGCCGCAACGATTCCTTCATCACGAGGTCGAGGGTGGTCATCGAGCCGAGATCGTCATAACCGAGTTCGCTTGGCAGCTCGTCGGATTCGTCGCGTGCACGCTGTTGCCACTCGGGGTGGCGGGCCAGGTGGTACGCCATCTGGGTCATGGTGATCGTCGAGGTGTCGTGTGCGGCCATCAGCACAAAGATCATGTGGTTGACCACGTCGTCGTCGGTGAAGCGTTGCCCCTCTTCGGTTTCGGCGTGGCACAGCACCGAGAACAGGTCGGGTGTCTCCCGCACCCGTTTGTCGGCGATCGCGGACGAGAAGAATTCTTCGAGAACTCGACGCGATCGCAGGCCCTTCCACCAGCGACCCCCGGGAACGGGTTTACGCACCAGCGCGACTCCCGCGCGCACCGTCTCGATGAACGCCTTGTTGAGGCGATCGGCCTCGTCGCGAGGCAGTTCGACGCCGAGGAACACCTCGAGCGCGACGTCGAGCGTCAGTGCTTTGAACTCGTTGGCCAACAGCACTTTTCCCGTGGGGAACCGCTGCATGCGATCGCTGATCATGGGCGACATCTCCTGCATGTAACCCTTGAGTGCCGTGTTGGAGAAGACCTGCTGCATGAGCAGCCGGTGGTGGCGGTGCTCGTCGAAGTCGAGCAGCATCAGACCGCGATTGAAGAACGGGCCGATGAAGTAACTCCATGCGGGTCCGTTGGCGAAGGCGCGGTCGCGGTTGCGCAGGATCTCGTCGGCGGCGTCGGCTCCGGATGCGACCACCACTCTCAGCCCGAGTGCGTTGATCCCGTAGATCGGACCGTATGTCGCGCGACGCGCAGCCGAGTAGCCGAACGGGTCACGGCGCATCGACAGCACCTCGAGCATTCCGTTGCGGTCGGCACACGGCACCGCACGCAGTCCACTTCCCGCAGGCGCCGGAGCGATGATCGTCATGTCGCAGCCTTCCGTCCAGGTGGATCAGAGCAGGTGGACCAGCAATACAACCGACCCGCACTTACACGGAAAACCCGCAGCCGATGTGATCCAGCTCTCACCTCATTGGAACAGATCGGCGCAAATGTCTCTACGGTTTCGCGAAGTCTGCGTCGACTCCGCGTCGACGCAGCACGTCGTGGCACCGGCGCAGACGGTCGTGCCACCACGCGACCCGCTCGGGATCGGCGGCGGCGTTCGTGTCTCCGCCGGATAAGAGTTCGACGTCGGGGCCGAACCACCGCGGGGCGACGACGCCATGTTCCGGCAGGAACGGCTCGGCCACGTCGACGGTGAACAACGAGCCGGTGCCGAGTCCGCACGCGAGGTCGAGTCGGTCGAGCGCCGCCGCGGCGGCCACTCCCGCGGCCATCCCCACCGCGGTGTCGAGTGCGCTCGACACCACGACGGGCAGTCCGATCTCGTCGGCCAACCGCAGTACGGCACGCATGCCGCCGAGGGGTGCCACCTTGAGCACCGCGACGTCGGCCGCGTCCGCGGCGACAACACGCATCGGGTCGGAGGCCTTACGGATCGACTCGTCGGCGGCGATCGGTACGTCGACCGCCCGACGCACCTGGGCCAACTCGTCGACGGTTGCGCACGGCTGCTCCGCATACTCGACGTCGCCGATCGCGCGGATCGACGAGATCGCTTGCGCCACAGTCCACTTACCGTTGGCGTCGATCCGGACCCGGGGTATCACCGCACGCGCAGCAGCCACACGGTCGACATCGTCGGACAGCGACTGCCCGGGCTCGGCCACCTTGACCTTGGCCGTCGTCGCTCCCGGATAGCGCGCCAGGATGTCGGCAACCTGATCGGCCGCGACGGCAGGCACCGTCGCGTTCAGCGGGACGGAATCCCGTTGTGCTGCAGGAGGCCCGAGGTAGGCGGCCTCGATACCGGCCGCAAGCCATGCCGCCGACTCCTCGTCGTCGTACTCGACGAACGGGCCGAACTCGCCCCATCCCGCCGGTCCACGAAAGATCAGCGCCTCGCGGCGGGTGATACCTCGGAACCGTGTCCGCATCGGCAACGCGACAACCCGTGCGGTCTCGAGGATCTCGTCGACCGGGGGCAGCCGCGGCCCGCTCGTGGCGGCATCTGTGGCCGTCATGTCCCCGCCGTCCATGTCCCTGCCGTTCATGTTTCCGCCGAGAGGAAGTCGCCTGCCAGACTCACGAACCGCGAGCTCTGATCGCGGTGAACCGAGTGACCCGCGTCGATGATCTCGAACGAGCCGTCGGGAATTCGCTCGCTCAGCGACCGAAGATGCCGTGGCGGAAGGAAACTCCGTTCGCCACCGGAGATCACCAGCGTGCGCGCACTCACGTCGTCGAGTGCGGCCCACCACTGCGGCGCGGCGACCGCGAACTCGGCATTGACCTGGTCGGTGACCGACCGGTCGTACCGCAGGAACGGCCGCGGATCGGCGAGCAACTGCCCCAGGCCGCGTATGCGTTCGCCCAGTGTCGCGTCGACCGCGATCTCCTCGGCGAGGTCGGCGTCGTCGCGGGGCATCGGCGGGACCTCTTCGAGCACGAGGCGTCGGACTCGCTCGGGTTGGTCCATCGCGACACGCAGCGCGGTGTGCGCACCGAGGGAGTGCCCGCCGAGGTCGACGGTGTCGAGGCCGAGTTCGTCGAGGACGAACGCGACGTCGGACCGAAAGTCATTGAGCCCGTATGCCTGCTCGCGACTGCTCACGCCGTGCCCGCGCAGATCCATCGACACCACAGCGCGGCCGCGGCGTCGTAGTGACTTGGCGAACGTCCGCCAGGTGGTGTGGTCGGAGGCCATGCCATGCACCAGGACCACCGGCACGCCGTCGTCGAGTGACCCCGACACCTCGACGGCGAGCGATTGCGCTCCGGATGTCGTGTGTCCGGACGTGGTAGCTCCGGACGTCGTATCGGTGTCGATGCGGGGCCGTCGGAAAGTACGCACGTCTACCAAGAGTAGTCACGAGGCGTGCCACAGACCTGCGGGCGGCCGGTCACCGCCTACACGGCGAGGTGTAGTCGAGCCCGCGGATATAGGTCCGCCACTCCTCCGGCGTGATCGGGTCGGCGCCGTGAGCGCACTGTTCGTCGATGATCTGCGCCGGGCCCAGCGTCCAGGTCTCCATGAAGCCTCCCTGCCCTGCCGCGACGATGCGGTCACCGGGGAGGAAGCGGACGTCGTACACGCGTCCGGGATACGACCGCAGCACCACATCGGCCTGACCGTCGGCGAGGTTCCACACCCACACCTCCGAGTTGCTTCCGCCCGCGATCACCCGCTTGCCGTCCGCGGAGAATCCGGCACTGTAGAGCTGTCCCGCAGGTCCGGAAAGCTCGATCGTCCTGCGCGGATGGCGTTTGTCGGAGATGTCGGCCACCTCGACGTTGCGCTCCTCCGACGTCGCGACGATCGAGGTGCCCGCGGCGTCGAAGCGTACCGAGAGCGCCGAGGCCTTGAACCTGATCGGATCGGGATATGCCTGCGGCGCAGCGGGATTGGAGAGATCGATGAGTCGCACCGGCCCGGTGACCGTTGCCACGGCAGCCGTACGCCCGTCGGGACTCAAAGACGCCCACGCGATCCCGCCTCCGGCATCGAACCTGGCGACGACACGCGGCGCCGACAACGTCGTGGCGTCGATGACCGTCAGACTGTTGCCGTCGGTGGCGCCAGTGATCGCCAGGCCCGACTTCTCGCTGTAGTCGACGGTCTCGTTGAGCGTCGGTTGTGCTGCGACACTGCCGACGACGCGTGGCTGCCGGGGGTCGGAGTAGTCGGCGAACTGTACTGTCCCGGTGACCGTTCCGGTGGTGACCACGCGACCCGACGGAGACATCACCACCGCTCCCGAGTACACGAGTCCCTCGGCGGGGATCAGGTCTGGCCCGCCGCGCACGATCGCGGATGGCTCGACACGCCACTGCGTGATCCGACCGTCGGTGCCCGTGTCCGCCGCGACGATCGTCGTCGCGTCGCGGTTCGCCGGTATCTGGTAGACGCTGTTGGAACCGACCGACGTCATGCCGAGGACCGGAGGCCAGTCCTGGACCCGCCCGTCCTCGCTAGACGAGACGATGTGATCGCCCGCGAAGACCACTGACACCGAGTTCGACGACCCGGTCAACACTCGAGGTGCCGCAGCCGGATTGGTGCGGTCGAACACCCGAATCGTGTTGTCGGCACCCGCGCCAACGACTTTCGTATCGTCACCGTCCAGCGCCACCGCATTGACGTAGCTGTTGAAGCCGCCGAAACGCGCGACCGAGCGTGGTGCTGCGGGATTCGCGACGTCGAACTCCTGGATCACCCGACTCCGCAGCCCCGCGAGGAGTCGCGTCCCGTCGCGGGTGTAGACGAGTCCCTGCGCGAGTTCGTTGTCACGCCATTCGTCGAGTGGGATCTCGCCCGTCGGAACGAGCGCGTCACCGTCGACCCGCCAGAGATCAACCCGACGATTCGCGCTGCTTGTGGCGAGCGACTTCCCGTCCGCACTGAACGCTGCCGCCCCCGCGACTCCCGCGACCTTCGGGGGCAACGGAAGCGACCGCCACGTCTGCCCCTGGGCCACCCACGCCTCGACGCCCCTGTCCGGAACCGACGCGACGACAAAACGGCCGTCCGGACTGACGGTGAGTCGGTTGATGTCTCCACCGACGTCGGGAAAGTCGTAGCGCCGCACCGGATGTGCGGGATCGGCGATGTCCCAGGCGGTGATCGTTCCGCGTCCGCCGAGTAGCAGCGTGCGGGCGTCGGGCATCAGTGCGACACCTGCCAACCGCCCGCCACCGCCGGGCGCACGGAACTCGGCGACCTTCGACTGCACCCCGTCGTCGTCGACTCTGAAGAGGCGGACCTGACCGCCCGCGCCCGCGGCCGCGATCAGTGGGCCGACGCGCGACATCAGTACCGAGCCCGGGTCACCGAGATATCGGGTCGGCACGCCGCGGCCCGTCGCATCGATCAGTCGCGATCGTGCCTCCAGCGTCGGTGATGCCTCGTAGGCGATCATCGCCAGTTGCGCCGCCATGAACGGATCGCGCTCGCCGAGTTCTGCCGACTGCACCGACAACTGGCGGCTCAGTGCCTCGTTTCTCGCATTCTCGGCAGCCTCACGCTGATGGACCGCATTCACACCCGCTGCCACGGCGGCGACGGCACCGATCACCGCGACGACCCCGAACACCGCGGCAAACAGTGCCACGCGCCGCAACTGAGAGGATCGACGCCTCTCGCGGTCTGCCTCTGCGGACCGTCGAGCAGTCGCGGCGGCCAGAAACTCGCTGCTGACCGGGTCGATCGGATCGCCGTCGGACTCCTGCGCCAGATGATCGAAGACCTCCAATCGCGGCCCACCGATCAGCATGTCGTCCGGCCTGCCGTCGGCGTCCCACGGTTCGGAGTACGCACGCAATCTCCGACGCAACAGGAGTTGTTCCCGGTCGTCGTCGATCCACTCGCGCAACCGCGGCCACGCGGTCAGCAACGCCTCGTGGGTGACCTGCGCATGCGACGACGACACCGTCACGAGGCGAGACGCCGCATAGTTCTCCAGCACGTGCGCGGCGGGCGAATCCCCGTCCGCGGTCAGTTCGTCGAGCGGAACCCGACGTCGGGTCACCCCGTCCTCGTCGACGTTGACCATCGCGAGCAGCATGCGTCGCGCGATCTGTTGCTCGTCCGCGGACAGCTCTCCGTATACCTTCTCCGCCGCCTGCTCAACCGCGCCACCGATGCGCCCGGTCGCGAGGTAGTCGCGCACCGTCATCCGCCGACCGTCGGATTGGTCCCAGGTCGCGAGCAGCGCGTAGGAGAGCAGGGGCAGATCACCGGCTGCCGTCGACCCCGCCGCGGGTACGGCGTCGTCGAGGAGCATGTCGACGAGGTCGGGCTCGACCTCGACGTCGGCGACGCGCGCTGGTCCGACGATGACCTCGCGCAACTGCTCACGCTGCATCGGCGGAACCACCAACTGCGAGTTCTCCAGCGTCTTGGGCACCCACGGCACGACGCGTCCGTAGAAATCGGCACGCAACACCCCGACGGGGACGATGTCGGAGCCAGGCAACTGCGCGGCGTCGAGAATGCGCGTGATCGCCTGCTTGCGCACGTCGTCGGAGTTCTGCGTCCACATCTCCTCGAACTGGTCGATCACGAGCAGCGCGGGCCGGTCGGTGTGATCGTGCGCGGCCAGCTCGTCCATCGCGGCGTCGAGGGCCGCCAACGCGTCGTCGCCCGGCGTCATCACCGTGCACCGCCAACCGGCGAGCGGCCCCTCGTGGACGACCTGTGCAAGCAGACCCGCACGGACGAGCGACGACTTTCCGACACCCGACATTCCGACAACCATCACACCGCGCGCCATATCGCTGGCTTCGCGATCGGCGCTGCGCGTCGCGACGATGAGATCGACGAGTCTGGCCACGAGGACGTCGCGCCCGAAGAAGTAGCGATCGTCGGCAGCGTCGAACGTCGCGAATCCGCGGTACGGGGAGTCGGGCCGTGTGCGTCGACGGCCGGTCCTCCGCGCGCTGCGCTCGACGGCCTCCCACCAGGCGGCAACATCGTCGGGGTCCGTGACACCGCAGACGCCGAGAACCCTCTCGAACATCTGCCGGCTCGCACGGGTCGGGGCGTGCTGCCCCGCGAACCAACCGGCGACGGTCCCCAGTAATGCGTCGGCGTCGGCCGCGACATCACGCACACTCAGACCCGCACGCACACGCAGTTCCGTGAGTGCGCGACCGAGTTCGTCGCGCGTCGTCACCGACTCCGGCCTCATCAAACCTCCTGCGCTTTTGTGCAGGTCAGCGTATCGACAGTCGTATCGACTTGGCGTACGGACGCGCCACAGACACCGCGTCGGAAGCAGTGCGGTGAAGATAATTCAACCGTTGAGACGACACCTTGGTCGCACAATCACCGTCGACCTCACGGCGCCCATTCGCACTCGGCGTGAACGCAGGGAGTCCATGCACAAGACACCGTCAGTCCAGAATCGACCAGTACCTCTCCGTCAGATCGATGCCGATGCTGCCGCCCCGATGCCGTTGCGCGCGCGCCTGTCCGCGCGCGAGGTCGAGGTGCTCGTGGCGTGGCTGCACTCGGAGTCCAAAGAGGAGGCCGCTCGACGGCTGTATCTGGGTGCGACGACCGTCAACACCCACATCTCCCGAATCCGGGCGAAGTACACCGCCGTCGGCAGGCCCGCCCCGTCGAAGGCCGCGCTGTTCGTCCGGGCCATCCAGGACGGCTACGTCGACCTCGCCGATTGGTGACGCCGGCTTCGGTGTCGGTCGCCGATTGCCGGTATGACGGATTGTCGGTATGACGGATCGTCGGTGTTGCCGATCGTCTGTGTTGCGGATTGTCGGTATGACGGATCGTCCACTTTGCCGATCGTCCACTTTGCCGATCGTGCACTTTGCGGATCGTCCACATTGCCGAACGTCCACATCGCAGATCGTCGATGTCACGCCCGCGGCCGCGTTGGTGTGACGGGCAACCGCTCCCCATCCTCGGTCACGGGCGTGACATCGGCGTCGCACAGGACGTCCACGAGACTCTGACCGATCCGCGCGTCGCATCCCCTGAAAACGCGCGGAAGCATCGGTCACCTGTCGTGGAACCACCTGCTGTTCTTGGCCCGCCAGACCATGTCTTCCCAGTACGCCCACGTATGGGTGCCGGTACTCGGGAAGTCGGTTGTGACGGGGATCTTCTGTAGGGCAGCGGCGACCTCGAAGGCGCGCGTCTGCGCCAGCGCCGCTACCTCTAGCGGGGTTCCCTTGATCGACGACACCGCATCGGTGTTGTGGCGCCCCCACGTTGCCGAACCCGAGGCGATGCGGATCTTCATCCCTCGCATTCTGGGTAGCTGGACGAGAGGGTCGTTGCGCTCCCAACGCGGATTCCACGGCGGACCCCACATTGCGTCCGCGCTCAGCGGTCCGACGCCCGCCTCGACACCGGCGTCGATGAGCGCGACGCGAATCGCCTCGCGCATGGTCGGCGCGGAGAGGTTGAGGTAGCCCGACATCGAGAAGATGTCGGAGATGCGGTTGCGGTGGTAGGCGCCGTAGATCATCGCGGCGTTGCCGCCCATCGAGATCCCCATCATGGCGTACTTCTGCTTCGGACCCACCGCGAGACCGCGTGCGTCGAGTGCGCGGATGATGCTGTCGAGGCGGCACGTCCAGCGGTACCGGTAGGCGATCTTGCTTCCCGGGCTCTTGGCCTCCCAGTCGGAGTAGAAGCTCGCGAGGCCGCCGACCGGCTGGATGACATTCACTCCCGAATCCGCCATGCGCTGGATGTGCGTCTCGTGGCGCCATCCACTCATATCGCTCGTGGCGCGCAGTCCGTCGAGCGCGATGACCGTCTTGTAATTGCCCGCACGCGTCCACATGTCAACGGGGGTGGCAGGCATCCCGCAGCCGCCGACATAGAACCGTCCGAAGGATGCGGCATTAGCCGATCCAGCATTGACCAGTCCGACACACAGTGCCGTCGCCACGAGCACCACCAGAACGATCACACGTCGCACGGACATGACGGACCACCACGATCTCCTACGCACCGGTGAACCGTATTGCGACCACCCACACCCGGGCCAGGCCAATCGGGCGTCGTGACCACAGGTCTCCGACATTGAGACCGGTCAGTTACCAAAGTGGCGGATGTGACTTGTGTTAATTAGAGTTACTCGCTTGGTTAGTTTTGGTGACACCTCTGCAGTCGAGTCGACAACGCCGGAACACCGCTGATGTCCGCCGAACGCAGGACACGGATTCGCCCTTTTCCACCGCTGGACCGTGCCTGAACGTGGAACGATGATTCCCGCACGAGCCGCCGCGCTCGGCGCCGTAGGCCACCTGAACCGGCGCAGTAGGCGACCTGAATTGGCGAGAGGCCAGACATGAAGTCTCGATTGCGGGAACGTCGCTTCGGATGACGCCACGACCACGAACGAGCGGGAGTCGACGACTCGCCATACTCGCCATCGGTGCGGCGATCGCCATCAGCACGGCATTCGGAGGGGGCATCGCCACCGCCGCACCCAAGGTCGCGCCGCCACCGGCAGGATGCGGACTCGACTCGGACTCCGGAAAGACGGACCCCCGATTCACGCTCTGGGACGATGTGAAGGGTGAGACGGGCGTCAAGCCGTTCAAGCCCGGCAACCTCGACGTCGTCACGCCCGCGGCGAAGTACCAACCCGACAAAAAGCACCCCAAGCGTTATGCGATACGCCTCGGCGGCGATCATCCCGGGCACGGCGACGACTACCTGCTGGTTCCGACCAATCGCATCAAGGGCATCGAATGCTCGTATCTGTGGGACGGTTCGCAGTTGAACCTCTGGTACTCCGCGTGGGCGGAGGCCCAGAAGTGGGTCGCCAAGGTACCCGCGAAACCCCTTGCCATTGGGGTGAATTCAGCGGAGGCGCGTGGCAAGGATCAGCTTCACATCCATCTCGCGGTGGCCAATCCCGCGACCGTGTCGGCGCTCAAGGCGATCAAGAACCCACAGCGGAACCTCGATAGGTGGACCACGACCAACGTGAACCTCCCGGTGAATGATCCGCATAAGACGAAGACGAGCGCGCAGTTCCGCGTCGTGAAGTACACGGGCTCGCTGCCGAATCTGTTCCGAGTCCTGCACAAGCAACTCCCCAAGGGCGAGGCGATGTACACGCAGTCGATCGCCGTCATCGACGCCGGCACGCCCAACACGTACTACGTCCTCAACAGCACACCGAATCTTCCGGGCGTCTCACCAGCCCACGGAACCGGACTCGCCGATTACGTCTACGGGTGGGGCGTGTAGTCGTTCACGCGCTCGACAGCGTGTCGTCGAAACAGTTGGTCGACGGTCACGAATCGGTGACGAAGTGCGCCGAGAAGTGGCGATTTGCGACGCCACCCCGATACTGAGATGACCTGGCGCGGTGAATATTCCACGCCACGCAGCTCTTCGATACGAAGAAGAAGGAGGTGGTCATGAACAACGACACCGAGACAACAGATGACGTACACGATCACTTCCATGTGACCCAGTTCTGACATTTCCTGTCTGACCTTTCCTGGTCCACGGGTCATCCAGCGCGGCAACAACTCCCGACACGGCTGATGGCCACGCCCGGTACGCCGCACTCCCATCTGCCCGACCCCGCCACGGGGCCCGTCGGGCACCCCACATATCGACCTGCCAGCGCCGAGGATGTGCGCGATGGCGCGTTACCGCTCCGCTGGCGACACATGGTCGACCCTTCACGAAAGGTGGTGGAACACATGCACAGTCACAACACCTGGGGAATCTCCGGCCCGGTCTTCCTCACCATTTTCGCCACAGCCTCCGTCGCATGCTTGGTCTGGGCGCTCTGCGACATCTACCGCGCACGACGCATCCGCCTCGACGATCCGATCGACCGACTGACACCCACCGAGATCGGCATGCTGGTGTCCGATCGCAACGCTTACCTCGCGGCGCTCACCCAATTGCTCACCCAGGGCTACATTGACTCCGATGGTCAGCCGAACCCGACGCCGTCACGCACGAGATCCCGACTCGATCAATTGTCCCGCACGACACTCGAGCCGCTCCGTAACCAGTCGGGAAAGCGCAAAGTTGTGGCGAGAACAACCCGGTCTGCCCGCGTCGACCTACGAAACGAACTGCGCGTACGCGGCTACCTCACGGATCCCTCGGCCCGAGGTGTCCGAATTGCGTTGGCGCTCTTCATGGTCATCGGCGTGATCAGGATGTTCGCAGGGCTGAGTAACGCAAAGCCGACCGGCCTGCTGGTCGCCGTCCTCGTCGTCGACATGATGTCCCTGATGTTCGTGTCAGGGCTCCAGCAACGACGCACGATCCGTGGCGACAAAGCGCTGGACGCCGCGAGATCGAGGAACCGACACCTTCGACCTGAACTGCGGCCGGCCGTACGCACGTATGGTCCGACGGCCGCAGCGATCGGCGTCGCGCTCTTCGGAATTCGCATCGTCGAGCTCATCGACCCCCTCTTTGCAGCGAACGCGACAGTGTCGAGGGGCCACATCGCAGCCTCGTGGGGCACGGGCGGCTATTTCGGAGGCGGTTTCGATTCGACGAGTAGCTGCAGTACGTCGAGCAGTTGCGGTTCGTCGAGTAGCTGCGGGGGCGGTGGCGGAGGCTGCGGTGGGTGAGCAAGTCCCACCCACCTACCCGGATCACGACACGAAAAGGAGCAGTCTCATGACACTTGAATTGCCTGCCGGAATCGGCATCGGGTGGCGTCCGGAGATCTCCGGAATCGTCGCACAACTCTCAGGTCTCGGATTCTGCGAGGTCATCGCGGAATCGGTACCCGCACTCGACGATCCCCGCTCCTGGCTTCCCGACCTCGTGGCGCTGGAAGTCCCGATCATCCCGCACGGAGTGGGACTCTCACTCGGCGGCGCAGAACCCGTTACCGCACAGCGGATCTCAGTACTGGCTCACTGCGCCGAGACTCTCAACGCACCATTGGTCAGCGAACACATCGCCTTCGTCCGAGCGGGCGGCGTCGAGGCGGGACACCTCCTCCCGGTCCCACGTAGTCGCGAGGCCCTCGATACGCTGACCGACAATATTCGACGCACCCAGGACTGCCTACCCGTGCCACTTGCGGTGGAGAACATCGCGTCGCTGTTCGAGTGGCCCGACGACGAGTACACCGACGGCGAGTTCCTCGCCGAACTCGTCGAGCGCACCGGCGTGTACCTCCTCATCGACGTCGCGAATGTCTATGCGTGCGCTGTCAATCGGGGTTCCGATCCGGCCTCGGACCTCGCAAGACTCCCCCTCGATCGGGTCGCGTACTGCCATGTGGCAGGCGGCGAGCCCGATGGGCGGCTCTACCACGACACCCACAGGGCCCCGGTGCCAGACGACGTGCTCGCCTTGGTCACGCAACTCGCGGCAACAGGTCGTACCGGTGCGTTCCTACTCGAGCGCGACGGGCACTATCCGCCGGCAACCGAACTCGTCGACGAGTTGAACGCCATCGCCGACGCCGCGGGCGTCGGCCGGCCGATGTGGAATCGCCCCTGGGAGAACGCGTCATGAACGCGCGCGACGCCATCGAATCGCACCCCGTCGGATCACACTTGGACGGATCACACCCAGTCGAATCGCACCCAGACGGTATGCCGACGCTCGCCGAACGCCAGAGCGCTCTGGTGACCGCGCTCGTCTCGGGCGGCTCGCCTCCGCCGGGATTCGACGTCGATCGTCTGAAGGCAGCGGAAAATGCGTTGCTGCGCAAGCGATGTGGCGAAGTCGCACGGCGGCTCCCGCAGGCTCGTGCACATCTCGGGACACAGTTCGACGACGCTTTCGTCGCCTGGGCACGCGGGCGGGCGCCGGCCGGATCCTCGCGCGATGCAACCGGTTTCATCGCACACCTGACCGACACCGGGCTGTGGTCGCCACCCCGAGCGCGTCGTCGAATCCTCTGGCGGGGCCGAGGAAAATGAAAGGCGCCCGGCCACTTTCGTGACCGGGCGCCTTTCGTTGACTCAGTGAGTCAGATCATCGGTGAAACGAAATCACTTGATGATCTTGGTGACTCGACCCGCACCAACGGTGCGGCCACCCTCGCGGATGGCGAAGCGCAGGCCCTCGTCCATGGCGACAGGCTGGATGAGCTTGACGCTCATCTCGGTGTTGTCGCCCGGCATGACCATTTCGGTGCCCTCGGGGAGGGTAACGACGCCGGTCACGTCCGTGGTACGGAAGTAGAACTGCGGACGGTAGTTGTTGAAGAACGGGGTGTGACGGCCGCCCTCGTCCTTGGACAGGATGTATGCCTGGCCCTCGAACTCGGTGTGCGGGGTCGTGGTGCCCGGCTTCACGATGACCTGGCCACGCTCGACGTCCTCACGCTTGAGGCCGCGGAGCAGCAGACCGGCGTTGTCGCCTGCCTGAGCCGAATCGAGCAGCTTGTGGAACATCTCGATACCGGTGACCGTGGTCTTGGTCGACTTCTCGCGGATGCCGACGATCTCGACTTCCTCGTTCACGTTGACCTCGCCGCGCTCCACACGACCGGTGACCACGGTGCCGCGGCCGGTGATCGTGAAGACGTCCTCGACGGGCATCAGGAACGGCTTGTCGGTCTCGCGAACCGGATCCGGGATCGACTCGTCGACAGCGTCCATCAGGTCCTCGACGGACTTGACCCACTCGGCGTCGCCCTCGAGAGCCTTGAGTGCCGACACCTTGACGACCGGAGCGTCCTCGTCGAAGTCCTGGGCGGCCAGCAGTTCGCGGACCTCCATCTCGACGAGCTCGATGATCTCTTCGTCGTCGACCATGTCGGCCTTGTTCAGGGCGACCAGGATGTAAGGAACACCGACCTGGCGGGCCAGCAGCACGTGCTCGCGGGTCTGCGGCATCGGGCCGTCAGTGGCGGCGACCACGAGGATCGCGCCGTCCATCTGAGCAGCACCGGTGATCATGTTCTTGATGTAGTCGGCGTGACCCGGGGCATCAACGTGCGCGTAGTGGCGCTTCTCGGTCTCGTACTCGACGTGGGAGATGTTGATCGTGATACCACGAGCCTTCTCCTCCGGAGCCTTATCGATCTCGTCGAAGGCAGATGCCTTGTTGAGCTCCGGATACTTGTCGTGCAGGACCTTGGTGATGGCCGCGGTCAGGGTGGTCTTGCCGTGGTCGACGTGACCGATGGTGCCGATGTTCACGTGCGGCTTGGTCCGCTCGAACTTCGCCTTCGCCACTTGTTTGTCCTCCTGGACTGTGTTGCTCTACTGGGCGGATCCCAGCAGGGGTTTTCTCTTACGTTGTCCGCGTCGTACGAACACCCGTATTGCGTGCTCGCACGGGTCACATTGCGTGCCCGCGCGGAACACACTGCGTGCCCGCACGACGCGTGCGCCGTTGGCGCGCGGTCAAAGCCGGAGACCGGCCGGCGAATTACTCGCCGGTGGCCTTGGCGATGATCTCCTTCGACACGTTCGCCGGAACCTCGGCGTACGAGTCGAACACCATGGAGTAGTTAGCTCGGCCCTGGGTCCGCGACCGGAGGTCGCCGATGTAGCCGAACATCTCCGACAGCGGCACCTGTGCCTTGACGACACGTGCACCACTGCGCTCCTCCATGGCCTGGATCTGGCCACGGCGGGAGTTCAGGTCGCCGATCACGTCGCCCATGTAATCCTCAGGAGTCGTGACCTCGACGGCCATGATCGGCTCCAGGATGACCGGGCTCGCCATCTTCGCAGCTTCCTTGAGGGCCTGCGAACCGGCGATCTTGAAGGCCATTTCCGACGAGTCGACGTCGTGGTACTGACCGTCGAGCAGCGTGACCTTCAAGTTGACCAGCGGGTAGCCGGCGAGGACACCGTACTGCATGGCATCCTGCGCGCCGGCGTCGACCGACGGAATGTACTCGCGCGGGACGCGACCACCGGTGACGGCGTTCACGAACTCGTAGGTCGCACCATCCTCGGCATCCACGAGGGGCTCGAGCTTGATGATGACCTTCGCGAACTGGCCCGAACCGCCGGTCTGCTTCTTGTGCGTGTACTCGTGCTTGTCGACGGCCTTGCGGATCGTCTCGCGGTAGGCAACCTGGGGCTTACCCACGTTGGCCTCGACCTTGAACTCGCGCTTCATGCGGTCGACGAGGATGTCGAGGTGGAGCTCACCCATACCGCCGATGACGGTCTGGCCGGTCTCGTCGTCGAGCTGCACGGAGAACGTCGGGTCCTCTTCGGCGAGCTTCTGGATCGCGGTACCGAGCTTCTCCTGGTCGGACTTGGTCTTCGGCTCGATCGAGACGTTGATGACCGGGTCCGGGAAGCTCATCGACTCGAGGACGATGGGCGCGCTCGGGTCGCACAGGGTGTCGCCGGTGGTGGTGTCCTTGAGACCGATCATCGCGTAGATGTGGCCCGCGGTGGCGTCCTCGACCGGCATTTCCTTGTTGGCATGCATCTGGAAGAGCTTGCCGATGCGCTCCTTCTTGCCCTTGGTCGCGTTGAGCACCTGGGTGCCCGCCGTGATGTGGCCGGAGTACACACGAACGAAGGTCAGCTTGCCGAAGAACGGATGCGCGGCGATCTTGAACGCCAGTGCGGAGAACGGCTCATCTGCGCTGGGCTTACGAGAGAGGATCTCCTCCTCGTTGCCAACGGCGTGACCCTCGACGCTCGGCACGTCCAGCGGGGACGGCAGGTAGTCGATGATCGCGTCGAGCATCGGCTGAACGCCCTTGTTCTTGAAGGCCGAGCCGCAGATGACCGGGTAGTACTCACGCGCGATCGTCAGCTTGCGGATGGCGCCCTTGATCTCCTCGACCGAGAGCTCCTCACCACCGAAGTACTTCTCGAGCAGAGCCTCGTCGCTCTCGGCGACGATCTCGAGCAGCTTCTCGCGGTACTCCGCAGCCTGGTCGACGAGATCAGCGGGGATCTCCTCGATGGTCGGCTCTGCACCGATCTCGACGGTGCCGCGCCAGGTGATCGCCTTCTGCTCGATCAGGTCGACGACGCCGTCGAAGTTGTCCTCGGCGCCGATCGGAAGCTGAAGAACCAGCGGCTTCGCGCCGAGGCGCTCCTCGATGGTGCGCACGGTGAAGAAGAAGTCGGCGCCCAGCTTGTCCATCTTGTTGACGAAGCAGATACGCGGGACGTCGTACTTCTCGGCCTGCCGCCAGACCTGCTCGGACTGCGGCTCAACGCCTTCCTTGCCGTCGAAGACGGCAACGGCACCGTCGAGCACGCGCAGGCTGCGCTCGACCTCGACGGTGAAGTCGACGTGGCCGGGGGTGTCGATGATGTTGATCTGGTTGCCGTTCCAGAAGCACGTCACGGCGGCGGAGGTGATGGTGATCCCCCGCTCCTTCTCCTGCTCCATCCAGTCGGTGGTCGAAGCACCGTCGTGGGTTTCACCGATCTTGTAGTTGACACCGGTGTAGAAGAGGATTCGCTCGGTCGCGGTGGTCTTGCCGGCATCGATGTGGGCCATGATGCCGATGTTGCGAACCTTTTTCAGGTCGCTGAGCACTTCCTGTGCCATTCCGTTCCCTTCGGGAAATCTTGGGACTAAAGGCTGTCTTGTTTCTAGCCGCGGCTGCGCAGCCCACCCTCGCAAGCTCGGGTGGACTGGCCGCTCTTCGCTCCGCTCCGAGCGGCCAGTGCCCGTGGGCGGTTACGTCACCAGCGGTAGTGCGCGAACGCCCGGTTGGCTTCTGCCATCTTGTGGGTGTCCTCGCGACGCTTGACCGAAGCGCCGAGGCCGTTGGAGGCGTCGAGCAGCTCGTTGGCCAGGCGCTCGACCATGGTCTTCTCACGACGCTGGCGGCTGAAGGTCACCAGCCAACGCAGTGCGAGGGTGTTGGCGCGGTTCGGCTTGACCTCGACGGGCACCTGGTAGGTGGCACCGCCGACGCGGCGGCTCTTGACCTCGAGGGTCGGCTTGACGTTGTCGAGCGCGCGCTTGAGGGTGACGACCGGATCGGTGCCGGTCTTCTCACGAGCCTGCTCGAGGGCCTGGTAGACGATGCGCTCGGCAGTCGACTTCTTGCCGTCGAGGAGGATCTTGTTCACGAGCTGGGTGACCAGCGTCGAGCCGTAGACCGGGTCGTTGACGAGGGGGCGCTTGGGTGCGGGTCCTTTACGTGGCATCGCTTATCAGCTTCCCTTCTTGGCGCCGTAGCGGCTGCGAGCCTGCTTGCGGTCCTTGACACCCTGGGTGTCGAGCGAGCCGCGGATGATGCGGTAGCGAACACCGGGGAGGTCCTTCACACGACCGCCGCGCACGAGCACCATCGAGTGCTCCTGGAGGTTGTGGCCTTCACCCGGGATGTAAGCGGTGACCTCGACGGAGCTCGTCAGGCGCACGCGGGCGACCTTACGGAGCGCGGAGTTCGGCTTCTTCGGGGTGGTGGTGTAGACGCGGGTGCACACGCCACGACGCTGCGGGCTTCCCTTGAGGGCCGCCGTCTTCTTCTTGGCGGTCTTGTCGTGACGGCCCTTGCGGACCAGTTGGTTAATCGTTGGCACTTGTGAGTTTCATTCCTCTGTTGTCGTCGTGTCGTGGTTTGTGCTCCGGGCAAGCGCTCAGAGCGGATAAATCCGATTCTGGTTGCTTCCACAACTCGCCCCACCGGCACTTCTGTGCTGGTCAGTACAGTTATTGCTACCCCGAGGTCGGGCGTGTCAAGCACCCGACAGCGGACTGGCTTGGTGTAGTCCGGCGCGCCTGGCGTGTGCCGAGGCCTTCTCTGAGAGAGAATGATCTCGATCCGATCGCCACCGGTAACCCGGCGAGGGCATGCGGACGTTGCCCGGGCAGCCGGGCACCGACGATCCACTCTACCGACCTGATTTCCACAGGTCAAAAAACGGATCCACAGTCCGACCTGCAGCTCTCCGGGAGCTGAACAGACGGTGACGTATACGGGCTTCCAACGACCGTCGACGGCCTCTTGTTCCCGGCATCGTCGCTGGTAGGGACCCGATACGCGCGAGGGTACCGCAGCGTCAGTGCGCGAGAAGAACCTTGAGCAGTACGACCACGGCGGCAAGAGCAGCCGTGAGGAGACCCGCGACGATCACCTTCATGCTGACCTCTTCTCCGCGCACACGCGCGACGACGATCGGCACGCTCGCAATGCGCAGCACCACGACCGCTCCCGCGATCCCGTGCGCCCACGCCGTCGGCAACACATCCGCCCAGCCGAGTGCCAGCGCGATCGCGGGGAGGATCGCCGACGAGATGATCGGCGTCGCATCACGCAGCTCGTGGCGCACGTGTCGACGGGCGGCGTCGCCCGGTCGCTCATGCGCGGGGGCCTGGGCGTCGAGAGCTGGCGAACCGTCGGCCTGAGCGTCCTGACCGTGTGCCTCCGGGATGCTGCTGCCCGCAACCAGGTCGGCAAAGACGTGGGCAACGTAGGTGGTCAGGCCGGTCCCGAGCACCAGCCAGGTCGCATCGCCGTTCTCGACCGCGTGAGCCGACGCCGTCACCAGCGCCGCGAGCACCATGATGTTGCCGTAGACGTAGGCCGACAGTCTCGACGCCGCGCGCCTGGGCGGAAGCGGGTCTCCGCGACGCCTGGTGAGAATTCCGCGCCACTCGGCGCGCGGGGTGCGTCGGGTCGGCCGGCTCTGCGAGGTCATGGCCCGATGCTGTCACGCCACGACAGACGCGGGCGCGAGTAGACGGATGCGGGGCATAACTGGCGTCAGCGTCGTTTCCCCTACTTTCTGCCCGCTGATCGAGCCCACCCGTTGATCGAGCCCCATCCCGGCCGGGCTAGATGTGTGTCGAATCGAAGGATCTGTGTGCTGCAGTACCCACATCTTTCGATACGACACACATTTCGCGTTATGGGCGGGTCGCCGCGCCTACTTCGCCTGCGGGAGGCGGGCGGTGGCGCCCTTGCGGGCGGGGTTCGACGGCGGGGGCACCATCGGGCCGATGTCGCCGTCCGGAGCGGTGTCGAGGTCGACGACGACCGGGGCGTGGTCGCTGGGTTTGGTGCCCTTGCGTGCGGCGCGGTCGACCCACGCGGCCTTCGCCCGGGCGGCCACGTCGGCGCCGGCGAGGATCAGGTCGATCCGCATGCCGAGGTCCTTGTGGAACATGCCCGCCCGATAGTCCCAGTAGCTGAACACCCGCTCGTCGGGCCAACGGTCGCGCACGACGTCGCGCAGTCCGAGTCCCTCGATGTCCTCGAGCGCCGACCGCTCGGCGACCGTCACGTGCGTGTGGCCGGCAAACGCGGCCGGGTCGTAGACGTCGGCGTTGGCGGGCGCGATGTTCACGTCGCCGCACAGCATCGTGTTCGACGGAGCATCGACGCCCGTGCCGGCCGCCACGACCTCGCGCAACCGCTCCAACCACGACAGCTTGTACTGGTAGTGATCCGAGTCGGGTTCGCGGCCGTTGGGTACGTACAGCGAGTAGATGCGCACTCCCCCGCACACCGCCGAGACAGCGCGAGCCTCCGGCGCCGACGCCGGGTCGGGAAAGCCGGGCGCGCCGTCGAAGTTGGCGACGACGTCGTCGAGTCCGACCTTCGACAGGATCGCGACCCCGTTCCACTGCCCCTGGCCCACATGCGCGAATTGGTAACCGCGGTCGGTGAATTCGGGTCCGAGGACGGTGTCGAACACGTCGTCGGAGAGTTTGGTCTCCTGCAGGCAGACCACGTCGGGTGAGCGTTCGTCGAGCCACGGCAGCAGTCGCGGGATGCGTTGTTTGACTGAGTTCACGTTCCAGGTCGCCACGCGCATACACACCACGCTAGTCAGGTCGTGGTGCCCGGACGCCGCCGACCTACGCCGACACCCGCCGATACCGCAGCACCGATCGCGCGTCGTCGGGTTGGCGCTCGCCGAGATCCTCACCACGGACGAAGCGACCCCAGATGGCGCGCAGTATCCGGCCGGCCTCGTCGACCTGCGACCACGTCGCACCCTCGAGCAACTGCGCACCCGCCCACTGTTCCTCGACGCCGAAGAGCAGGGGCAAATCGACGCAGTGCGCGGCGCCGAGCGCGTTCCCCGGTGCGTGCCAGTGCAACCGATAGTCGACGACGCTGCCGCCCGCCGCCGCGTGTTTACGCGCGAAGTCGGCGGTCGGTGCGGTGTAGACCTTGCGGGTGATCAGTGAGGTGGCGAAGCGTCGAATCGGTCTACCCAACACCGGGAAGTGCGACGCCGTCTCGGCGATCGGAACGCCGGGGACGAAGAACTCGATCTCGTCGCGGGTGCAGCCGACCAGCAGGTCGATGTCGGGAGCCGACGCCGCCCACGCATCCTCGACGTCGGGCTCCGCGGGGAGCGGCTCCATCCCGTACTGCACGCCCAACGGCATCGCTCCCGTCAGCCCGTACCGCGGTCCGTCGACGATCAGCTTCTGCTGTGTCGCGAGAATCTCGCCGATAGGCGTCTCGGCGTCGAAATGGCTTGTGCGCGCGAATACCTCGCGGGCCATGTCACTGCGGTTCCAACGGATACCGAAGGGTGCGCTCTGCAGGATCGCCCGTCGAAAACGTCGGGCAGCACGCGGCACGGTCATCAGGTGCGCCACGGCGTCGGCGCCTGCGGATTGCCCGGCGCAGGTGACCTGATCGGGGACGCCACCGAACGCCGCGATGTTCTCGTGCACCCAGTCCAGCGCCGCGATGAGGTCGAGTAGCCCCAGGTTGGCCGGACGCTCCTGCGAGCCGTCCCCGAGAAACCCGAGCACGCCGAGCCGGTAGGTGACGGCCACGACGATCACGTTGTGCTCAGACACCAGCGCGCTCGGGTCGTGGTGCGGTTCGTCGCCCGCGCCGAGCACATACGATCCGCCGTGCACCCACACCAGCACCGGTAGCGGGGCGTCGAACTCCCGAGTGGGCCGCGTGATCGTCAACCGCTGACAGTCTTCGTCGGCGATGAGACTGGTCGCCGGACCGCCGAGCATCATCGTCACGAGCGGACTGGACACCTGCGGGCACGCGGCTGCGGGGTCATCGCTGCGGTGCGGAACCGTCCACGGCGCAACCGGCTCCGGCGCCGCAAACCGATCGGCACGGGCGTACGGGATTGCCCGCGCACGAATGACTGGACCGTCGACCGTGCCGACGACCCGACCGCAGGGCGCATCGAAGGTTGCGATCTCGGTGGACTCGACGTCGTCAGTGGATTCGACGTCGTCAGTGGATTGGACGCCGTCAGGTGCCGGGGTTGCCATTCCCCCACCGTAGTGAACAGTTCGGCCATTAACGGGTCGGTGCGCGCATCCGGCGACGACCCTGGCACGCAACCTTTCATTCGCGACGATTCTGTGTCATGTTGTGACCATCGACACATCGTTCGCCTCATCGGAGAGTGCGCCGCAACGCGCTGTGATCGCGCAGTCGTGGCGCCGCTCCGCGCTGTCCGGCGTCCAACCCGACAGCCCGCTACCCGACCTCGTCGACGACGCCTCGCGGTCGGATGTCCTTCTCGACGCCGCTCGCCCGGTTCTCGACGACGCCGCCGCACGCCTCGCAGACACGGGCACGTCACTACTGCTCGTCGACCATGAGTGCCGGATGGTCTCCCGCATCTGCCTCGGCACCACCGTCGACCGTGCACTCGACAAAGTCGGCGCAACACCCGGCGTCGACCTCGGCGAGGAGACCGTCGGCACCACGGCGCTGGGCACGCCCGCCGAGATACGTCGCGGATTGGCCGTCAACGGACGCGAGCACTACCTCGAGCAGTTCAAGTCGCTCAGCTGCTTTGGCGCGCCCATCATCCATCCGGCAACCCGACGTCTCGCTGGCATCCTGTGCATGACGGAGATCGCCGACCGCATGAACCCTCTTGCCGTACCCCTCGTGACCGGCATCGTCGGCGATATCGCCGACCGACTCCTCGACCGCTCGCGCGCCCAGCAGCGTCGGGTTCTCGACGCATTCCAGCGCGCGGCACCCCGTCGCGACGTCGCGGTCGCAGCGATCAGCGAAGACCTGCAACTCACCAATTCACGTGCGGCAGAACTACTCTCGCCGACCGATATCGCGGCATTACGTGCGGTCGCCGCCGATCCCGCACTACGGGAGACCACCCTGCAACTGGTCCTTGCATCCGGCGTCGACGTCGAGGTGCTCGCCACACCCGTCGTGGGTGCCCGCGGGGCAGCGCTGTTCGGTCTGCGGCCCAACGCGTCGACCGCGCGGCCGATGGTCCGCACCGACCTGCCGTCGACGCGACAGGCCACCACCGCGATCACCGGCGAACCCGGAACCGGGCGCAGCACCAGAGCTCGCTCGATGGCCGGACCCGACGCCATGACCGTCGACGTCGCCGAACTGTTGATCACCGGCGACCAGCCGGACATCGGCGCCCTGATCGGCGATTCACGACGCCGCTCACGCGCGCTGATCGTCGACGGCGTCGACCTGCTCGACGACAGGTCGCTCACCATCCTGGCGGCCGCGTGCCGCACGGCGGACAAGACAGCCCCGCTCGTCCTCGTCGCCGGGCCGCCGGATCAGGCGAGAACCACCGTCGCGGCACTGACTGCCAGGTGCGCCTCGCGTATCGACGTCCCCGCGCTGCGCAACCGCACCTCCGAACTGGCCGACATCGTCGACGAGATGCTCACCGTCATCGCCCCGGGAACAGCACTCGATGCACGCACAGCACCCGGTGCACACGCAGTGCACTCGGTGAGCGCGCCGACGTTGGAGGCCCTCGTCTGCCAGGAGTGGCCCGGGAACCTCGTCGAACTGTCCTCGGTGCTGCGGCGGGCCGTGCGCTCGTGCGAGGCCCGTGGCGCGCGGGCGATCGAACCCGCCGATCTGCCCGCCGACCATCGCACGACCAGCCGGGCAGCCCACCTCTCCGGACGCGAACAAGCCGAGCGCGCAGCCATTCTCGAGGCACTCGACCGGCACACCGGCAACAAGGTGCACGCGGCCCGCGACCTGGGCATCAGCCGCACCACCCTGTACGCGCGCATCCGCGCACTGGGGATCTGAGGGCCGCCTCGCGCTACGATGAACCCGAACTTATCGAGCGATAGTTAGGGTCCTCATGACGGCGTCGACAGCGGGAGCGGATGCTGACACGACGTCGCCCGGTTGGCGTCGCGTCGACCCACCGGAGCTGTCACCGATCCTGCAGGCAGCGCTCGAGGCGTTCTACGACAACGGATTTCATGGCACCTCCGTGCGGCAGATCGCCGCGAAGGTCGGTGTCACGGTCCCTGCCCTCTACTACCACCACAAGAGCAAAGAGGGCATCCTGCTGGCCCTTCTGGAGTACTCGACCGGCGACGTGCTCGCGCGAGCCCACGCTGCCAGGGCTGCTGCAGCGGGAGACCCGGTCACCGAGTTGGCCAACGTCATCGAATCGATCGTCCTAGTCATGACGGGTCGAGTCCGGCTGGCGGCCGTCGAAGGCGAGATCCGATATGCGAGCTCCGAGAACCGGTTGCGGTATCGCGTGTTTCGCAAGGGGATCGAAGATCTGGTCCTCGACATCGTGCAGACCGGAACAGCCACCGGCGTCATGCACGTCAGCGACGTCGCCGAAACCACCAGAGCGGTTCTCGCCATGTGCCAATCGATCCCGCGTTGGTTTCACGACGACGGGCCGCTGACCCCGCAGTTGGTGGCGGAAAAGTACGTCGACATTGCACTCCACACGGTGGGCAGCCTGCCGCGGGCCGACTCCGATTAGACGGGTCGACGCGCCGGCCCCCTCTTCGCGGGTCACCCGTCGGCACGGTCCCGACGTGTGTTCATCGCGGTGTTCAGTTTCTGGACACTTCGTCCCGCGCGAGCAGTGGCAGAACTATAGAGAGATCCGCGTCTATGACGCAGATCACGATCTGCACGCTCGAGCAGGAGGACGCATGACCGCTGTCGCACCCGAACTGGCAACCAAGGTCCGGGATTTCATCTCGACCGATCGACCGATGCTGATCGGAGGTGAGTGGGTCACCGCCGCATCCGGTGAGACCTTCGAAACCATCGATCCCGCCAACGGACGCACGCTGACATCGGTCGCCCGCGGCGACGCCACCGACATCGACCGCGCTGTTCGCGCCGCGCGCAAGGCTTTCGACGACGGCCCATGGTCGCGCATGAAGCCCAACGAGCGTGAGCGTCTGCTCTGGCGCGTCGGCGACATCCTCAACGAGCGCGCCGAGGAGTTCGGCCAGCTCGAAGCCCTCGACAACGGCAAGGCCGCCACCATCGCGACCGCCGTCGACACCGCCTGGTCGGCAGACATCTTCCGCTACAACGCCGGTCTGGCAACCAAGATCACCGGCAGCACCGTCGACGTCTCGATGCCGTTCGTGCCGGGCGGCGAGTTCCACGCCTACACGCTGCGCGAGCCCGTCGGCGTCTGCGGCCTGATCGTCCCGTGGAACTTCCCGCTCCTGATGGCGTCGTTCAAGCTGGCCCCGGCGCTCGCGGCGGGCAACACCGTCATCCTCAAGCCGGCCGAACAGACCCCGCTGACAGCGCTGTTGCTCGGCGAAGTCTTCACCGAAGCGGGCTTCCCGCCCGGCGTCGTCAACATCGTCACCGGCTTCGGCGACGCGGGCGCCGCACTCGCCGCGCACGACGACGTCGACAAGATCGCCTTCACCGGTTCCACCGAGGTCGGCAAGAAGATCGTCGACGCGTCGAAGGGCAATCTCAAGAAGGTCTCGCTCGAGCTCGGCGGCAAGAGCCCCAACATCGTCTTCGCCGACGCCGACTTCGAGCAGGCCGTCGCCGGTTCGGTCGCAGCGTGGATGTTCAACCACGGCCAGTGCTGCGTCGCCGGAACGCGGCTGTTCGTCGAGCGACCCATCTTCGACGACTTCACCGCCGCCGTCGCAGAAGCGGCGTCGAAGGCCAAGATCGGGCCGGGCCTCGATCCGACGACCGAACTGGGACCGCTCGTCAGCCAGGAACAATTCGACCGTGTCTCGGGCTACCTCGCGGCGGGCCTCGCCGACGGCGCTCGCGCACTGACCGGCGGAAAGCGTTGGGGTGACGAGGGTTTCTTCATCGAGCCCACGGTGTTCGTCGACGTCGAGCCCGATTTCTCCATCGTCCGTGAGGAGATCTTCGGTCCCGTCGTCGCGGCACTGCCGTTCGACGCCGACACGGGAGTCGCTGCGGCAGCGAATGATTCGATCTACGGGCTCGCCGCGGGCATCTGGACCACCGATCTGTCGAAGGCGCACAAGACCGCTCGCCAGCTCAAGGCGGGTTCGGTGTGGGTCAACCAGTACAACGGCTTCGACACCGCAATGCCGTTCGGCGGCTACAAGCAATCGGGCTGGGGACGCGAGCTGGGACAGTCGGCCATCGAGCTCTACACCCAGACCAAGGCCGTCAACGTCGCGCTCTGATTCGACACCCTGATCCACCACTGATTCACAAGGAGATATAGCCGTGAAAACCAAAGCCGCCGTACTGCTCGACGCGGGCAAGCCGTTCGAGATCATGGAACTCGACCTCGACGGCCCGAAGGAAGGCGAGGTACTGATCAAGTACACCGCCGCTGGCCTGTGCCACTCCGACCTGCACCTCACCGATGGCGACCTGCCGCCGCGCTATCCGATGGTCGGCGGCCACGAGGGGTCGGGCATCATCGAGGAGATCGGGCCCGGCGTCACCAAGGTCAAGCCGGGCGATCACGTGGTCTGCTCGTTCGTACCGAGTTGCGGCACATGCCGCTACTGCTCGACGGGCCGACAGTCGTTGTGCGACATGGGCGCCACCATCCTCGAAGGCATGCTGCCCGACGGTACGTTCCGCTTCCACGGCGGCGGCCAGGACTTCGGCGGCATGTGCATGCTGGGCACGTTCAGCGAGCGCGCGACCATCAGCGAGCACTCCGTGGTCAAGGTCGACGACTGGCTGCCGCTGGACAAGGCCGTCCTCGTCGGCTGCGGTGTGCCGACCGGGTGGGGTTCGGCGGTCTACGCGGGCAACGTCCGCGCGGGCGACATCGTGGTCATCTACGGCATCGGCGGCATCGGAATCAACGCGGTGCAGGGCGCTGTGCACGCCGGAGCCAAGTACGTCGTCGTCGTCGACCCTGTCGCGTTCAAACGTGACACCGCCGTGAAGTTCGGCGCCACACACGCTTTCGCATCTGCAGCAGAGGCTCAGGAGAAGATCACCGAACTGTCCTGGGGTCAGGGTGCAGACGCCGCGATCGTCACCGTCGGCACCGTCGACGAAGACGTGGTGTCCGCGGCGATCGGCTCCATCGGCAAGGGCGGCCAGGTCGTGATCGTCGGACTCTCGAGTCCCGCGAAGTTCACGGTGCATTGGCCTGGCATCGACCTCACCCTCAACGAGAAGACCATCAAGGGCTCGTTGTTCGGTTCGGCCAATCCGCAGTACGACATCGTCCGCCTGCTCCGCCTTTACGACGCCGGCCAGCTCAAGCTCGACGAACTGGTCACCCAGACCTACACACTCGAGCAGGTCAACGAGGGTTACCAGGATCTGCGCGACGGCAAGAACATTCGCGGTGTGATCATCCACGACGACTGATCACCCCCCTGGTGTCACGGGCTCGCCCCGCCGTGACTCCACCCCCTACCCGGCCCGGCCGCGACGGACACCCCGACGCGGCCGGGCCGTTCCATTTGAGGCGCCGATTCGGCGCGCTGCCGATAGCCTGCTGGGGTGAAAGAGCCATCTGCCACGTCAGCTACTGCGAATCCCGGTCCGAAGGCGACGCTGAATCTGCGTCGTATCGGGGTGGCCAGTTGGTGCGTACTCGGCATCATTGCCCTCGTAGTCGTCGTTTCGCTTGCGCTGGGTGCGGTGAGTGGAATCCTGATCCCGCTCGTCGTCGCGGTGATCATCAGCGTGGTACTCGAACCGCTCGTCGCTCGACTGACCCGCATGGGCGTGCCATCCACAGTCGCGGTCTTCCTCGCGCTGCTCGTCGCGATCCTCGTCGGCGCCGGGACGATCACGATCGTGATCTGGGGCGTCGTCGACCAGTGGTCGGACATCTACGGTCAAGCGCTGCTCGGCTGGCGCTCGTTCACACACTGGGTAGGCGAACTCGACATCGACCCGCGGTGGCTCGAGGACGCGCGCACCGCGCTCGAGAGTCACACACGCGAGGTGGGGCTCGGTGCTCTCGCATCGCTCAGTAGTACGTTCTATGGCGCCATCACGCTGCTGATCGGCATCTTCTTCGCACTCTTCTTCCTCTTCTTCGCGCTGCGCGATGCCGACCGTTTTCCCGCATTCCTGGCACGCATGACCGGCGCGGATCCGGCCGAGATCAACGGGGTCGTCACCGTGACCCGACAATCGGTTCGCGGCTACTTCAGGGGCACAGCGCTCACGGCTGTGCTGACGGCACCGATCTTCATGGTCCCGCTGGTGATTCTTGGTGTGCCGCTGGCAATTCCGATCTTCGTGCTCTACTTCTTCCTATCCTTCATCCCGTTCGTCGGCGCCTGGATCACCGGGGCGTTCGTGGTGTTGATCGCACTGGGTTCCAACGGCCCCACTGCCGCACTGATTCTCGCCATCACCTTCGTCATCTCCAACGGCACCGTGCAGAGCGCCGTCAGTTCGTGGGCACTCGGCTCGTCGTTGCAGCTTCACCCGATGGCCGTATTGCTCGCGACGATGGTGGCAGGCACCGCCGCCGGGTTGCTCGGCATGGTCCTCGGAGCCCCACTTCTCGCGGCGACGGTCAAGTCGGTGGAAGTCATCCGCACTCATCGCAGCGCTGCTGGGGACGTCGATTCCGGTGAACCCGACGCCGACGGTGATGTGGGCATTCCCGCGGCCGACGGAACCTGAGACGGCCGCCGGAAATTCGCAGCTCGACCAACTATCCTCACCGCATGCAGGCGGTCACACCCACCACGCGTGCCGCGATCCGAGCCGAAGTCACGCATATCGTGCGGCATCCCGGCGATCTCCTGTTGTCCGTGGCGTCGAGCGCAGCGATCGTGCTGTTCCTCTGGTACGTCGTTCCCCGATCGTGGTTCTTCACCTTCACCGGTCCTGAGGGTCTGCCGTATGCGCTCGCGGGATGGATGTACACCGACGCGTTCGTCACCAACGTGCTGACCAGCGACCCGGAACGAGCTCTCGCCGCGATCGACGATCCCGCCGAACTCACCGCACTGCTGCGCGCGAAGGTACTGGCCGTCTGGTTGATCATCGGTCCGCTGTGCACCGTTATCGCGGTGGCAATCGCGCTGACGCAACACACGCACTGGCGGTTCGCCATCGAGGTCATACTCGCGGTCGCGGTGGTGCCTTTCGGTGCGCTCGCGGTGAGCGGCCTCGTCGGCGTCACGTTTCCCTACCATCAGCGCTCTCTCCGGTGGCGCTGGCAGAACAGGCGGCGTTTCCGTCAGGTGATCGTCCGCTGGGGGCTGTTGATCGCCATGCCGAATCTGATCTTCCCGCTCGCGTTCGCCCTGATCGTCGTCGCCCCGGTCGCCATCTGGAAGCTCACGAACCGCCAGGGATGGGACACCGCACAGACCGACACCGAGTTCGCGCTGTGCGCGATGCTGGCTGTCCTGGTCACCGCAGCGATCTGGTACGGCGCACATCGGTTCGGGGTCTGGTGGGTGAGCAGGCACCGCGATCGTCTCCGCGAGTATCTCCTCGACGTCGAGCGGGGCTGATTTTGGTTGAATGGTGATATGGCCCACGTCACATCTGAAGACGGCACACCCATCGCGTACGACACGATTGGCACCGGCCCCGTGGTCGTCGTGGTCAACGGTGCGATGTCGAAAGCGTCCGACGCCGCGCCGCTGGCGCAGGCACTCGCCGACGCGGGCTTCACCGGCGTCGTCTTCGATCGACGCGCCCGCGGAGACAGTGGCGACACCCGGCCGTACTCTCCGGATCGCGAGGCCGAGGATCTGGCCGCCGTCATCTCCGCAACAGGCGGCACGGCCGCTGTGCTCGGGCACTCGTCGGGCGCGATCCTCGCACTGTTCGCCGCGTCGCGCGGCGTACCGATCAACCACCTCTTCCTCTCCGAACCTCCGTTCCGATTCGGCGAGGACGACCCCGCAACCGACCTCCCCGACAGGCTCCAACAGATGGTCGACGAGGGCCGGCGCGCCGACGCCGTGACGACGTTCCAACTCGAAGGCGTCGGCCTCCCACCCGCGATCGTCGAGCAGATCCGGGACAGTCCGATGTTCGACGGCCTGGTGGCGATCGCACAGTCGGTGGTCTACGACGCGACGCTCGCCCGCGACCTCTCGCAACCGACGCCGCAGATGCTCACCGTCACCATGCCGGTCACGATCCTCCTCGGCTCCGACACCTTCCCGCTCCTCGAAGCGGCCGCGCCACGCCTGGCCGAAGCGATCAGCGGCGCCGAACTCGTACGCGTCCCCGAGTCCGTGGGACACCGCCCCGACCCCGCCGCCACCGCCCGCGTCATCGCCGCGCGGAAGAACTGATACCCGCATCGACTGGGCGCCTCAGGGCGTCGACTGGGCGCTCCAAACCGTCGACTGTGCGCTCAAGAGCTTCGACCGTGCGCTCCGAACCGTCGACTGGGCGCTCGAGAGCGTCGACTGGGCGCTCTAGAACGCCGACCGTGCGCTACGCCGACGCTCCCGCGGAATCGCGTCTCCGACGCCGCGGCAGGATGAGCCACGCCGCAAGGCTTCCGACCACCAGCAGGACCGCGCCGAGCAGGAAGCCCGCCTGAAAACCCTCGCGTGGCAACGCGTACCCGCTGGCCACGGCCACCAGGACCGCCAGTCCGATGGTGCCGCCGAGTTGCCGCGAACTGTTCACCACGCCCGAGGCCACGCCGACGTCGTCGGGTGACACCCCTTCGGTTGCGACCGCTCCGATCAGCACCATCGAGCCGCCGATCCCGACAGCCGTCACCGCGGACGGCAGCAAGATTCCGAGCCAGAAGTCGAAGTGAGCAGGCATCGTCGCGAACAGCCCGAGGCCAATGGCGGCAACAACACCGAAAGCCACGATCGCCATCCGCGCTCCGATGCGCGCGGAAAGTCGTTGTGCCACCGAGATTCCCACGACGACGAAGACACAGAACGGTAGGAAGAGCACTCCCGTCAGCGCACTCTCGACACCCCAAACGGTTTGGATGTAGAGCGAGCAGAAGTAGAAGGCTGCGAGCTGCCCCGCGGCGACCATGAATCCGAACACGTTGGCGCCCAGCACGCTTCGTTTTCGCATCAGGCCCGGGGGCATTAACGGATGCGACGCCGATCGCTCGATCGCCACGAAGATCGCCAATAGCACTGCAGCCGCGACGAATCCGCCGACTGCCTGCCACGATCCCCACCCGCGATCGCCACCAGCGCTCACGGCATAGACAAGGGCAGCAACGCCGAGGGTCACGGTGACCGCGCCGGGAACATCGAGCCGCGCAGTACGTCCGACGTCGCGACGCGAGATTCCGCGCAGCGCAGCGACCATCGCGATCACGATGATCGGGACGTTGACGAGGAGAACCGCTCGCCACGACCACCACTGCGTGAGTACACCACTGAGCACCACGCCCAGCGCACCTCCCGCTGCACCGGCACCACCCCACAGGCCCATCGCACGTGCGCGAACGGCTGGGTCGTCGATGGTGGCCACCAGCGCCAACGACGCCGGAGCCAACAGCGCTCCCGCGACACCCTGCACCGCCCGCGCAGCGACGAGAACCCCTGCGCTCCCGGCACATCCGCCGACGATGCTCGCCACCGCGAAGACGGACAACCCGACGAGAACCGAGGTTCGACGCCCCCACAGATCGCCGATCCTCCCGCCGAGGAGCATGAACCCTGCGAAGGTCAACAGGTACGCGGTGACCACCCACTGCAAACCCGCGTCGGTGAATCCGAGATCGGCGCGCATGGCGGGCAACGCGATGTTGACGAGCGAAATGTCCATCGCCACAAGGAATTGCAGCAGGAACACGGTGGCCATGAGTGCACCGCGACCCTGCGCAACACGACCATGTGCAACCCGAGCCGTCTCCTGATCTGCCATTGATTCGCCTCTTCCCGCGGCTCGGATCTGTTCGCGTACGTGTACGTTTACGTACTAGTACGTGATCGTAGCGTCTCAGCGGCACCTCGCCAAGAGCACGGCGATGGGATGATGGGACGATGCCTGCAGCCCGGTCCCTCCAACTCGACGAGATTGTCGAGGCAGCCATCCGCATCCTCGAGCAGGACGGTCCGCAGTCGTTGAGCATGCGACGCCTTGCCTCCGACATGGGCACCAAGCCGATGACGCTCTACAACTACGTTCCGAACAAGGCAGCACTGCTCGGTCTGGCACTCAACGACGTCGCGGCGCGCATCCCGTGGGCCGAACCGACGGGCGCTCCTCGTGACCGCATGATCGCAGTTGCGGTCGACATGTACGAGAAGATGCGCAGCATAGGGTGGGTCGTGTCGATCCTGCGCGAGGGCATCATCGTCGGCACGCCTGCACTCGCCCTCGCCGACTCCTTCCTCTCGGCCGCATCCGAACTCGGGCTCGACGACGGCGCAGCGCTGGACACCTGGCGAGCCGTCTGGTACCTCGTCGCCTCGGAATTGCAGTGGCAGGACACGCTTTCCAGGCGGTCTCCCGACGAGGTGTCATGGCACCAATCGATCGACGACAGCGACCTGACCGAGTTTCCGGCGGTCAGCCGACTACTACCCGACTGGGCCGGCCACTCCGCCGACTTCGACATCCGCGACGCGATCACAGCACAGGTCGACGGCGCGCTCGCACAGCGCAGCACGCGGCGTCGCGCATCGACACCGAGCGACTAGATCTCGAACTGCACGCGGGCGACCTGCTCGCAGACCTCCACGATCATCGCGCGGTAGCGGTTGTGTTCGGGATCAGCGTCGTAGCGCCGATAGGCATCGGTGTCGACCCAGTCGTTGGTGATCGCGAAACTCCAACCGCCAGCACGTAATCCCACATCCAAGCCGACACGGTTCGCCAGCAGGCCCGGTAATTGCAGCGCACCGATTCCGGCCAGCCCCTCGTCGAGTTGCCTGCGATCGCTCTCGGCCGCATCGCCGTCCGCTGACCGCAGCCGACCCACCACCACGTTGCGAATCATGTAACGAATCTAGCTGCATCTCCCGTCCGATACAGAAAGCCCGACTGGCACAATGCGTTGTGTGAGCAGAGGTGACCGTCAGCTGTGGATCCGTATCCTTCGCTTCGTGGCCGCTGCCGTTGGCATCGCTGCGATCGCGTACGTCCCGGTCACCGCGTCCGACGGTTTCGGCTTCGCCAACTACTTCAGCTACTTCACAATCCTGAGCAACGTGGCCGCGGCGATCGTGCTCCTCGGCGGTGCACTGTTGGCACCAACCGGGTTGTGGTGGCAGTGGTTTCGCGGCGGCGTCACCACCGCGATGCTGATCACCGCGATCGTCTACGCACTTCTGTTGTCGGACATCGACGTCAATCTCTCCGGCGAGTGGACCAACACCGTGCTGCACCGCCTGATCCCGCTCGTTCTGCTCCTCGACTGGGCACTCTTCCGACCCAGGTCGCTGCCCGCCCTGTCCTGGTTGACGTGGCTGGCTTTTCCACTCTTCTATGGCATCTACACCTTGACGCGAGGTCCCATCGTCGACTGGTACCCGTACCCGTTCATCGATCCACGAAGCCAGGGGTACCTGTCGATGACGCTCGGCGTGGTCGTCGTGTTCATCGGGATGACCGCACTCTCAGCGGGCGTGTACTGGCTCGGCACACGCGGCACGAGCAACCGACTGCACGACGAGCCGGTCCGCTGATCTCACCTGTCCTGAGAGTCGACGTCGAGCGCATCGGTGACCATCTCCACCCAGGTGTCGACCACCTGCGCGCGGCGTCGTGAATCGTCCGACAGCGTGTCCGCGAGTCCGAGACCGCGGGCGAGGTCGAGTGTCACCTGTGCAGCACGGTGCGCCCGCGGATTCGTGCCATCGGGGTCGAGCGCGGCAACAGTCACCCGATGCGCCGCTCGGGCGAACTTGGCCTCCATCGGCAGAATCAGTTCGCGCAGCGCGGGATCCGACGCGGCCGCCGCCCAGATCTGCAACGAAGCCTTGAATTCGGTCCCGGTGTAGATGCTCACGGCCTGTTCGACAGCGATTCGCACGCGCCGTGACTCGTCCGCGTCGGGCCGGATCAGCGTGTCGGCGTTGAGGGTGAGGTCGTCGAAGATCTGCTCGAGCGTCGCCGAGATCAATGCCTCGCGTGTGGGAAAGTGGTGCTGCGCAGCACCTCTGGACACCCCCGCGCGCTGGGCGACCGCGGCCACCGTGGCCGACGCCCATCCCTCGTGAGCCAGAACCTGTATCGCCGAGCGCAGCAGCCGTTCCCGCGTTTGGCGCGAGCGCTCCTGCTGGGGTTCACGGTTTGCCGTCGTACGCGGAGACGTCATGTTCTCGTTGCTCGGGTATCGGCTTGCGTGACGGTCAGATCCCACGGCGGCCGACGCTTCGACAGAAACGCTTCCATCCCCGCCCGTGCGTCGTCACCCGAGAACAATGCCGCCGATTCCTGCGCACGACGCTGCGCCAACCGCGCGAACTCGTCGCGCACCGTCGCGGTGGTGAGTTCCTTCGACGCGGCGAGTCCGACCGGCGACGCACGTCGGATGCCGTCGAGGATCTCCCCCAGTGACTGCGCGAGAGCCTCTGTGCTGTCACAGGCTTGAGTGACGACTCCGATCGACGCCGCGATCGAGGCGTCGAACTTCTCGCCGGTCAGGAAGTATCGACCAGCACCTCGAGCCGTCATCTTCGGTACCAGCACGAGCGAGATCACCGATGGTGCAAGGCCGAGCCGTGTCTCGGTCAGCGCGAAGGTGCTCTTCGGTCCGGCGAGTGCGATGTCGGTGGCACCGAGCAGGCCGAAACCTCCTGCCCTGACATGCCCGTCCACGTGTGCGATCACCGGTTTGGGCAGCTCGAGGATCGTGCGCATCAACTCGACCATCGACGACGTCGCCTCGGCAGACGCCTCCTCGGCAGAGGCGCCACGCTTGAGCGCCTCGCCGAGATCAGCGCCCGCACAGAAGGTTCCGCCCGCATGTGTCAGCACGACGGCCCGCACGTCCTCGTCGGTCGCCGCCCTCGTCAGCCCCGACGACAGTTGGGTCACGAGCGCGCGACTCAACGCATTGCGGTTGCCCGGCGAGTCGAGTGTGAGCGTCATGACGCCGGCGTCGATCCCGATGTGTACGACTTCGCTGTCTGTGGCGGTCATCGACCTGCGCCTTCCTGTGGTGCTCGGTCAGAGTTTGGTCTGACGTGAATGACGGATCGGAATGGAGGTGTCAGTACGACTTCGGCAGTCCGAGGCTGGTCTGCGCAACGAAGTTCAGCACCATCTCGCGACTGACCGGTGCCACACGCGCAATCCGTGCGAGCGAAAGCAGCGGCGCCACACCGTATTCGGTTGTCAGACCGTTGCCACCCATTGACTGAACAGCCTGGTCGACGATCTTGACGCACGCCTCGGCGGCCGCATACTTCGCCATGTTGGCCGGCTCGGCAGCGCCCCAGTCGTCACCCGCGTCGTAGAGTGTGGCGGCCTTCTGCATCATGAGCTTGGCCATCTCGAGTTCAATCTTCCCCTGCGCCAGCGGATGTGCGATGGCCTGGTGCGCGCCGATCGGGGTCTTCCAGACCGTGCGCTCCTTCACGTAGTCGACGGCCTTGCCCAGCGCGAAGCGTCCCATCCCCACCGCAGACGCCGCCGCCATGATGCGTTCGGGGTTCAGCCCGGCGAAGAGTTGGCTGAGTGCCACGTCCGGAGAGCCGACGAGTGCGTCAGCAGGTAGGCGCACATCGTCGAGGTAGAGCCCGAACTGCTTCTCCGGGTTCACCAGTTCCATGTCGATCATCTTGTACTCGAACCCCGGTGCGTCCGTGGGCACGATGAACAGCGCGGGCCGCAACTTGCCGGTCTTCGCATCCTCGCTCCGACCGACGATGAGCACAGCATCTGCCTGATCGACTCCGGAGATGTACACCTTGCGCCCGTTGAGAACCCAGTCCGATCCGTCGCGCGACGCCGTGGTGGTGATCTGGTGCGAGTTCGATCCGGCGTCGGGCTCGGTGATACCGAAGGCCATGGTGATCGATCCGTCGGCAAGCCCCGGCAGCCACCGGTCGCGCTGCTCGTCGGTGCCGAACCGCGCAATGATGTTGCCACAGATGGCCGGTGAGACAACCAGCATCAGCAGGCCGGTGCCCGCCGCTGCGATCTCCTCCATCACGATCGACAACTCGTACATGCCTGCGCCGCCACCGCCGTACTCCTCGGGGAGATTCACCCCGATGAAGCCCAGCTTGCCTGCCTCCGACCACAACTCGTCGGTCTTTCGGCCCTCTCGGGCGCACTCGCGGAAGTAGTCCTGCCCGTACTTGGTGGCCAGTGCGGCCACCGAGGCGCGCAGATCGGCCCGTTCGGCCGTTTCGACGAAACTCATGCGGATGTCTCCTGAGGTGTGAGTGTGCTGGAATGCTCTGTGGCGCTGTCGCTGTCGGCCTCATCGGTGATGATCGCGAGCACGTCGCCGACGGCGAGCTGGCGTCCCGGTTCGACGGCGAGCGTGCTGACAACACCGTCGGCGGGCGCCGCGACGGTGTGCTCCATCTTCATCGCCTCGAGCCAGATCAACGGCTGACCGGCTGTGACCCGGTCGCCCTCGGAAACCGCAACGCGGATCACCGAACCCGGCATCGGCGCGAGGAGCGAACCCGGTCGCGCAACTGCGCTGGGATCGACGAAGCGCGGTGGCCGCCGGAAGTGCACCGACGCCCCGGCTGTGTCGACGTAGACGTCGTCGCCGTATCGCGCGACGTCGAAGGTCCGTCGAATCCCGTTGTGGGAGAGCACGACCTGCCCTGTGCTCGCCGACACCACCTCGGCGTCGGCAAGGTCGGGAAGCTCGACGCCACCACTACGCGTGCACCGGTATCGGACCTCGTGCTCGACGTCGTCGTCGGTGCGGAAGATCTTGCGCGAGTATTGCGACGGCATGTTCCGCCAGCCTGCGGGCAGACTTCGTTGAACGCGGGCGCGTTCCCGGTTGACGGCCACCTCCGCCAGCGTGGCTGCTACGGCGGCCAGCGTCACCGTCGACTCGTCGGCCAGCGGCGTCGACAAGACGTCGAGGCCGATCTGCTCGAGGTATCCGGTGTCGGTGTCGCCACTGAGGAATGTCGACTCCCGCAGGGTGTTCACCAGCATGTCGCGGTTGGTCGTCGGGCCGTGTAGCGCGGCGTCGGACAGCGTTCTGGCGAGAATCGCAGCGGCACGACCACGTGTCGGCGCCCAACTGATGACCTTGGCCAGCATCGGGTCGTAGAACGTCGAGATCTCCGAGCCTGATTCGATACCCGCGTCCACACGCACCCCCGGACGGTCGAGTGGTCCGAAATGCGACTGTGCGTCGATCTCGATGCGGTGCATGGTTCCCGACTGCGGTTGCCATCCCGCAGAAGGGTCCTCGGCGTAGAGGCGCACCTCGATCGCGTGTCCGCGAGTACCGGGCTCCTCGACATCGAGGTGCTCACCCATCGCGACACGCAGTTGCCAGGCCACGAGGTCGGTCCCGGTCGTCAACTCCGTGACCGGATGTTCCACCTGCAGACGCGTATTGGTCTCCAGGAAGTAGAAGCGACCGGTCTCGTCGGCGAGGAACTCGACGGTTCCCGCACCCGTGTAGCCGATCGCCGACACGGCCTTCCTCGCGGCGTCGTAGAGGCGTTCGCGGAGATCTCCGCCAATCCGTTCGACGAGAGGCGCGGGCGCCTCCTCGATCACCTTCTGGTGACGGCGCTGAATCGAGCACTCCCGCTCTCCGACAGCCCAGACCGCGCCGTGCTCGTCTGCGAGCACCTGCACCTCGATGTGATGTCCCCGTTCGACATACGGCTCACAGAAGACCGTCGGATCACCGAACGCCGACGCCGCTTCGCGTTCGGCGGCGGCAACCTGCTCGGCCAACTCGTCGACCGACCGCACGATCCGCATACCGCGTCCACCGCCGCCCGCAGACGCCTTGATCAGCAGTGGCAGGTCGCTCTCGGTGACGGCGGCAGGGTCGATGTCGCCGAGGACCGGCACGCCGGCGTCGGCCATCAACTTCTTGGCGTTGACCTTTGATCCCATCGCGTCGATCGCGCCGGGCGGCGGCCCGATCCAGGTCAGTCCCGCGTCGATCACCGATTGCGCGAACTCGGCGTTCTCCGAGAGGAATCCGTAGCCGGGATGAATCGCATCCGCGCCCGCGAGCTTGGCGGCCTCGATGATCTTGTCGCCACGCAGATAGGTCTCTGCCGACGTCGATCCCGGAAGCGCCACAGCGACATCGGCTGCGGCAACGTGCGGCGCATCGGCGTCCGGATCGGAGTAGACCGCGACGGTCCCGATGCCCATCTGACGACAGGTCGCGAACACGCGTCGCGCGATCTCGCCGCGATTGGCGACGAGTACCGAGGTGATCGGTGAATGTTGTTCTGTCATCTCACACCTCACATCCGGAAGACGCCGAAATTCGACGTCCCCTCGACCGGACCGTTATGGATCGCCGACAGGCACAGCCCCAGAACAGTTCTCGTGTCACGCGGATCGATCACCCCGTCGTCGTAGAGCATGCCCGACAAGAACGCAGGCACCGACTCGGCTTCGATCTGCGCCTCGATCATCTGCCGCATCCCTGCGTCCGCGGCCTCGTCGACCGTGCCGCCACGAGCCTCGGTCGCCGCGCGCGAGACGATCGAGATGACGCCTGCCAGTTGCGCGGCACCCATCACCGCCGACTTCGCGCTCGGCCAGGCGAACAGGAACCGCGGATCGTATGCGCGCCCACACATTCCGTAGTGACCCGCGCCGTAACTGGCGCCCATCAGCACCGACAAATGCGGCACCTTCGAATTCGACACCGCGTTGATCATCATCGCCCCGTGCTTGATGATGCCGTTCTGCTCGTACTCCTTACCGACCATGTAGCCGGTTGTGTTGTGCAGGAACAGCAGTGGCGTATTCGAGCGATTGGCGAGTTCGATGAACTGCGTGGCCTTCTGCGCCTCCTGGCTGAACAGCACGCCCTGCGCGTTGGCCAGGATGCCGACGGGATATCCGTGGATGTCGGCCCATCCCGTGCACAACGAGTTGCCGTATTCGGGCTTGAACTCGTCGAAATCACTGTCGTCGACGACCCGCGCGATAACGTCGCGCGGGTTGAACGGGATCTTGAGATCGGGTGGGACGATACCGAGGAGTTCTTCGGGGTCGTAGCGCGGTTCCCGCACCTGCGCGCGCGGTTGCCCACCGGCCTTGGTCCAGTTGAGCCGCGACACGATCCGACGCCCGATCCGGATCGCATCCTGTTCGTCTGCGGCGTAGTAGTCGGCCAGACCCGAAGTACGAGCATGCATCTGAGCGCCACCGAGGGACTCGTCGTCGCTTTCCTCGCCGGTGGCCATCTTCACCAGCGGCGGTCCGCCGAGGAACACCTTGGAACGGCCGTCGATCATCACGACGTGATCGCTCATGCCCGGGACGTATGCCCCGCCTGCCGTGGAGTTTCCGAAGACCAACGCGATCGTCGGGATCCCCGCTGCCGACAGCCGTGTCAGGTCACGGAACATCCGACCGCCGGGAACGAACACCTCCTTCTGCGTCGGCAGATCGGCACCACCCGACTCGACGAGCGAGATCACCGGAAGTCTGTTCTGCATGGCGATATCGTTGGCACGCAGCGTCTTACGCAGCGTCCACGGATTCGATGTCCCACCCTTGACCGTAGGGTCACTGGCGACGACGAGACATTCGACTCCTTCGACGACGCCGATACCCACGACGACCGACGCTCCGACGTGGAAGTTCGACCCGTATGCCGCGAGTGGACACAGTTCGAGGAAGTCCGAGTCTTCATCGAGCAGCATCTCGATGCGCTCGCGGGCAGTCATCTTGCCGCGCTTGCGATGCCGCTCGACGTACTTCTCGCCGCCGCCCGCGAGCGCCTTGTCGAGTTCACCGTGTATCTGGTCGAGCTTCTCCATCATCGAGTCGCGCGCGGCGGTGAAGTCGTCACTCGTCGGGTCGATCGTCGAACGCAATGCGGTCATCGTGTGCTCCCCTGTGCGATGTAGCCGAGTCGTTTTGCCGCGAGTCCGGTCAGAATCTCGGTGGTTCCCCCACCGATCCCCAGGATGCGCATGTCGCGATATTGACGCTCGACTTCGGTGCCCGTCATATAGCCGAGGCCGCCGAAGAGCTGAACTGCCTTGTCGGCAACCCACTCCCCGGTCTCCACAGCCGTGTTCTTCGCAAAGCACACCTCGGCGATGAGGTCGTCGTCGGAGGCAACCTTCCGGTTGACGACTCCGCGCGAGTAGGTCCGCGCGACGTCGATGCGGCGTGCCATCTCGGTCAGCGTGTCCTGCACCGACTGTCGGGCAGCGAGCGGCTTGCCGAAGGTCTCACGTTCGCGCGTCCAGTCGAGGGTGAGGTCGAGGCAACGTTGCGCACTCGCGTACGCCTGCACGGCGAGTGCCGATCGTTCGGTCACGAAAGCCGCTGCGATCTGGGCGAAGCCGCTGTTCTCGGCGCCGACGAGGTTGGCCACCGGAACGCGTACGTCGACGAAGGCCAACTCCGCGGTATCCGAACTGCGCCAACCCATCTTGTCGAGCTTGCGCGTCACGGTGAAACCCGGTGTGTCCTTCTCGATCACGAGAAGCGAGACCCCCGAGGCGCCTGGTCCGCCCGTGCGTACCGCGGTGACCACGAAGTCGGCTCGCACCGCGGAGGTGATGTAGGTCTTGGCGCCGTTGACGACGAACTCGTCGCCATCGCGCTGTGCCCGCGTCGTCAGATGTGCGACGTCGCTTCCGCCGCCCGGCTCGGTGATCGCAAGGCTGCCGATCTTCTCGCCGGCGAGCGTCGGCCGCACCCATCGGTCGATCTGGTCGGGATCGCCGGCGGCGATCAGGTGTGGCAACGCGATTCCGTGCGTGAACAAGGAGGCAAAGACGCCCGCGGCACCACCCGCATAGTGGAACTCTTCGCCCAGGATCGACGCATCGATGAGATCGCCACCACTACCACCGAACGATTCGTCGATTCCCAGTCCGAAGAGGCCGAGTTTGGCTGCTTCGGAGTGCAGTTCGCGGGGAAGCAAGCCGTCGCGTTCCCACTCATCCTGGTGAGGCAGCACGTGCCTTTCGACGAATCCGCGGACCGCGTCACGCAGAGCGCGTCGTTCCGACGTCTCCCACTGCGGATCTACAAGTGGCACAGCTCAGTTCCTTTCCGAAGACTCGGATGATGGCGCGGTAGAAGATGTCTCGGCGACGAAGCTCAGCGGAATGGGCACTGGTCGCGAACGCAACCATTCGCCCATTCCCTTGGCCTGCGGATCGAAACGCACATTGTCGGCGACACCGCGTCCGAGCACACCCTCGATGACGAAGTTCAGCGCTGACAGGTTCGGCAGCCGGAAGCGCTTGACCTCGAGGTCGGCGATCTCCGGGAGGAGCTTCTTGATCAGGTCGACGTCGAGCGTCGCGTCGAGCCAGTCGAAGTGTTCCGGGTTGCGCACCCACACACCGATGTTGGCGCTGCCGCCCTTGTCGCCGCTGCGCGCTCCGGCCACGAGACCGAGTGGCGACGCCGCGGTGGGCCCGGGATCGTCGACGTCGACCACGCTGCGCGGTTCGGGTTCGTCTGCGGGCACCTGGGTACGCAGTGGACTTGGCTCGATGCTCTCGCTCACGCCGTCGGCGAAGGACACGCGATGGTCGACGAGCTTCGCGTCGACGTAACCGGGCTCGAAAACGCCGAACGGAGAACCCTTTCCGGGTGGTGCGAGCATCGTGAACCCGGGAAAGGTCGCCAGCGCCAGTTCGACTGCGGTGTTGCTGAACGCTCTGCCGACCTTCTCGGGATCGGTGTCGCGGGCAACGCAGCGCAGCAGCGCCGTCGCCTGTTCCTCGGTCTGCGCGTCGGATCGGTCGAGTCGCGCCAACTCCCACGACATCTGCTCGGGCACCGACGCGAGCTCTGCGCGGAACTGTTCGCGGAACAGTTCGGCCTTGTCCTCGATGTCGAGTCCGGTGATCGCGACGGTGATCTCGTTGCGGATGCCTGCGAGATGGTTGAGCGAGACCTTGACCGTCTCGGGCGGCGCCTCGCCCTTGACACCACTGATGGCGACTCGATCCTCACCGTCGGAACGCAGCGTGATGGTGTCGAGCCGGGTCGTCACGTCCGGTCCGAGGTAGCGAGGACCACCGACCTCGTACAGCAGTTGTGCCGTCACGGTTCCCACTGTCACGGCACCGCCGGTGTTCGGATGTTTGGTGATCACCGACGTACCGTCGGACGCGACCTCCGCGATCGGGAATCCGAGGTGTCCCATCCGGGGCAGCTCCGTGAAGAACGAGTAGTTGCCACCCGTCGCCTGCGCGCCGCATTCGATCACGTGACCCGCGACCACGGCACCAGCGAGGGCGTCGAGATCGCTGTACTCCCAGTCGAATGCGCTCGCGGCGGGTCCGACGGTCAGCGAGGCATCGGTGATGCGCCCGGTGACGACGACGTCGGCGCCCGAGTCGAGCGCCGACTTGATGCCGAACGCACCGAGGTACGCGTTTGCCGTGAGCGGTGTGCCGAGTTCGAGATCGTCTGCGCGGTCGAGGATGTCGTCACCGTCGACGAAAGCGATCGATGCGTCGACTCCGAGCTTGTCCGCCAGTTCGCGCAGCGCAACCGCGAGGCCGTGCGGGTTGAGGCCACCCGCATTGCTCACGATCCGCACGCCCTTGTCGACGGCGAGCCCGAGGCACTCCTCCATCTGACGCAGAAATGTCTTGGCGTAACCCGTTTTCGGGTCCTTCAATCGATCGCGGCCGAGGATCAGCATGGTCAGCTCGGCGAGATAATCGCCTGTCAGATAGTCGAGTTCACCACCCTCGAGCATCTCGCGCATCGCGCTGAAGCGATCGCCGTAGAAGCCTGAGGCGTTGCCGATCCGGACGGGGCGGTTCGATCGGTTGCCCGTACGCCCGGGGGTGGTTGAAGTCATCGCTACTCCGATTCGAAAGGTCGACGGTTCGGACAGGTCACGTGCTCGGTCTTTCAGGAGGTTGCGGCGTCGCGTGGTGCTCGGCCCGCCCCCGGAGGACCGGCGAAACACTGTGCTATTGAGGCCCATTCGCGGGCGCGCTCACCGTCGAGTTGCAGGTCGAGGTCGGCGAGGGCACGTCGCTGGGTGACGAGTTGGCAGAAGTCGAGGGCGGGTCCGCGCACCGTGCCGTCGACGGCATCGGGGTCTTCGGGTCCCCACGTCCACAACTCGCCAGACGGCGCGACCAGTTCGATCCGGAAGGGCCGCTGCGGCGGGGTCATACCGTTGACCGCGTACGCGAAATCACGTGTGCGGACACCGATGTGAGCGACGTGCCGGATGCTGTCGGCCGCGGCGAGTTCGACGCCGAGCGCATCGGCGATGTCGAGTCCATGCGCCCAGGTCTCCATCATCCGTGCGGTGGCCATAGACGCCGCAGACATCGGCGGCCCGAACCACGGGATCTTCGCACCGTCCGGAACGTCGACGAGCGCCTGCCCCAGTGCGGACCGCGCAGCACGCCAGTCCTCGAGCAACTCGGCCTTGGGACGCGCGGCGCCTTCCTCGGCGGTCACATCGGTGAAGCCGTCGATGTTGCGCATCGCTTCTGCGACGACCTCGGCGAAGGCTTCGGGGTCGGTGGCTGCGGTGAGCGCCACCTTGTCCGTCCAGTACAGATGCGCGATCTGGTGCGCGACCGTCCACCCCGGCGCCGGAGTCTCGGTGTGCCAGGCGGCGTCGTCGAGCGACGACACCAGCGCGTCCAGTTCGTCTCCTGCAGCGGCGAGATCAGCCACCAGATCGGTCACGATCGACATGTAAGCAGCGTCACATAGTCGCCGGTAAAAAGCAATCACGCTTGCTTGTTTTGCCGATACAGCCAGCTCGGAGGCCTGTCATATCCCCCGCGTAGGCTCGTCGGCGATGAGTATTCGACCGCCCCGCATCAGTCGGCTACCAACTACCCATCTCGAACCGTTCAACGCGCAGGATGTCGCCGTCGGCGACGCGATCGAGGCAGCCTTGATCGCCGATACCGACCTTGCGGGCGTCGACTTCGGCGACGTGTCGCTCACGACGTGCTCGGTGGTGCGCACGTCGCTCGACGACGCCGATCTCACCGGCGTCCGCATCGTCGACAGCAGACTCGACGAGGTGAGCAGCGCACGCGTGTTCGCGCCGCGCTCGATGCTGCACAACGTGCGCATCGAGAACAGTCGGATCGGCGCGCTCGACCTCTTCGGCGGCAAGATGCGCTCGGTGATCATCTCCGACTGCAAGCTCGGTCTGGTGAATCTCAGCGGCAACGAGGCTCGTGACGTGATCTTCCGGTCGTGTGTCATCGACGAACTCGACGTCTCGGAGGCCACGTTGACGCGCGTCGCCTTCGACGACACCACCGTCACCTCGCTCGACGTCCATCGCGCCACGCTGACCGACGTCGACCTCCGCGACCTTCGGGTCAATACCGTGCGCAATCTCGGAGGGCTCGCGGGCGCGACGATCACCGCCCATCAGGCCGTCGGCCTTGCCGAGCAGTTCGCCGCACATCTCGGTGTCGCCGTCGAATAGCGCTTTCTCAGCGGAAGTGGATGTCCGCAGCTCCCTCGGCGAGCAGCGTGCCGTCGGCACCCGTCATGCGCGTCGAAAACGTCGCGATACGCCGCCCCACCTTCAGCGGCTCGACGTCGACGATCACGCGACTGCCGTCGACCGGGGGCGAGCGGAAGTACGCCACCGAGAGATCGCCGACGCGATACTCCTGTCCGGCATGGGCCTTCTGCTGCCCCGCGAGCGAGCACGCCGCACCGACGATGGTGCCGATCACGCCACCGTGCATGGTGCCGAACATGTTTCCCATCCATGCCTCCGTGTCGACGACGAGACGCAGGGTGTTCGACGGCGCGCCGTCGACATCGATGGTGGCGTTGAGCAACTCGGCGAGCGGACCACGGCCACGCTCACCGCGAGCGATCTGCGCGACGATGGTCTCACCATCCAGGTCATCCGGAATCGGCTGTGCAAGAACAGCATCGAGCGATGCGGCGTCCGGGATATCGTGCGCCAGCTCGGCGTTGTCGAAATCGTCCGGAACGGCTCGGCCCACGGCGACGTTGCGCGCGGTGCCGACACAGAAGTCCTCGGTGCCGTCGCCGACGCGGATCTCGGTGACACCGACCTTGGCGTCGTGCATGAGTAGCTGCGCGGTGCCGGTGAGGTGGTCGGTAAGTCCTGCCCGGCCGACCGTCGACAACGCCAGGCGAGCCTGCATGCACGGCGAGTCGGTGGCGCGGTGATATGGGATACCACCGATGTGGTCGAAAAGGACCGCATACGCGGGGAGGTCGATGAGTCCGCGATGGTCGGCGAAACGTGGGCCGAGTTGCTGCTCGGCAACGACCACACCGTCGTCGATTCGCATCGCCCCGACGCCGAACGCCGCGACCGGATCGCGCACCACACCTGTCGTCGGCACGGCTACAGCATCGTCGTGCTTGTTGTCGTTCATGCGTTCACTTCATCACCCCGCATCCCGGGGCCGGATTTCGGCCCCGGGCCGCAGGGAGTCCGATCACACTCAGATGACCCCGAGTGTTCGCAGCCCGCGCGCGTAGTTGGCGACAACTTGCGACGTGATGTGCGGGATGTCGGCGTACTCGGCCGTCGCTGTGGTCACCTGTCCCGAACGAACCGCCGCGGCGAAAAGCGGCGCGTTGACGACACCGGCGTCGACGGGTTCGATCGGGCGCGTGTAGTTGTGCAGCAGCGGGATCAATGAGTGTCGACGTTGCTTCTCCGGCAGATCGGCAAGGGCGTCGGAGAAGAGTCGGTACCAGTGGTCGTAGTCGTCGACGAGTGCGATCTCTTCGCCGGACTCGGTGAGCCAGCCGACAAACGTGTCGAGGTCGATGCCGTCGGAGTGCGGATTGACGGCGTTGTACGTGACATGACCGTCGCCGACCGCGAGAGCCGAGATAGCCGCGGCCAGGAAGTCGACAGGCAGTGCGTCGTAATGCGCTGCTCCCCGACCGCCGTCGGCGTCGAGCCGGTAGAACGACCGTGGTGCGAGGCCTGTTGCCATGACGCTCATCAGCAGGCGCGTGAACATGTCCGGGAGGTTGAGCTGGCCGAGGTCGCTGTCGTCGGCCACGATCATGTCGCATCGGAACACGCTGACGGGCAGCCCGAAACGGTCGTGCGCGTCTGCCAGCAGCACCTCCCCCGCCCACTTGCTGTTGCCGTAGCCGTTCGCGTAGCCGTCGTGTACCTCGCGCGTCGCGCTGAGTTCACGAATGTCTTTGTCCTCCACCAACTCCGCGGAGCCGACCTGGTCAGCCACCCCGACGGTCGAGATGTAGACGTAAGGCTTGCGAGTCGTCGTCAACGCAAGGCGGATGAGCTCTGCTGTTCCAGAAACGTTCGGGCCGAACAACTCCCGGTAGGACAGCAGATGATTGACCAGTGCGGCCGGGTCGACGATCAGGTCGACATCGGCGGCAAGCCGGTTCCACACCTGGTCGTCGAGTCCGAGATTCGGCGAATCCTTGTCACCCGCGAGAACTGTCAGGTGGTCTGGCGCCAACCGCAAGTAGTCGGCGCGCAGCGGGCCGTCGCCGACATCGAAGACCGCGTCGAGGCGTCGCCGGGCGGTCTCGTCGTCGGAGGCACGGACCAGACAGGTCACGTGGCCGTCGACGCGTGCAACGCGCCGCAACCACTCGACGGCGAGGTATCGACCGAGGAATCCGGTTGCTCCGGTGAGTAATACTTCGCGCACGGTCTCGTCGGCGGCCGGCACGCTCGACGCTCCTGCCAGTGTGGCCTCGTCGAGAAAGGCGTCGACGGTGAGCTCGTCGGCACGCAGGTGCCGCTGGTCGGCGTGCACGGTGTCTGCCGTGGGGCGCGCATCGCCCTCCCGTCCGTCGATGTAGTCGGCGATGGCCGAGAGGTCGGAGGACGGACTGGTCAGCACACCGACCGAGACCTGCGCGTCGAAGATGTCGCGAAGTGTGTTCCCGAGGGTGACGGCGGTCAGCGAGTCACCGCCGAGATCGGTGAACCTCGAGTGCGCAGTCACCTCATTCTCGGCGAGATCGAGTGTGGCCGAGACGATGTCGATCAGCACGTCGAGCGTCGGCCTGCCCGCCGCAGATGCCCGCGCATCGCGGAGCCGATCGGCGCGAGCATGTGCGAGATGCAGGTACAGGTCTTCGAGAGCGGGACCGTACGCCTCCTTGAGGCGTGGCCGCGCGAGCTTGCGAATCCCGGTCAACAAGCCGTTGGCCTCAGAGAACGCGGTACGTTCGATGATGATGTCGCGCGGGATCTCCACCGACGCAAGGCCGTTGCGCTCCCCGATGTCTCGGACAGCCCGCAACAGCGTCGCGTGTAGTTCCCCGTCGTCGGAAGCGGCGTCGACGGCGTCATCGGTTGGCACGACGACGGCCAGCAGGTACGGGCGTGAACTATTGCCGTACACGTAGATCTGACGGATCGGCGGTGAGGTCAGCGCACTTTCGACGCGCGCAACAGTGACGAACTCGCCCTGCGACAACTTCAACACGTTGTTCCGACGGTCGAGGTAGACGAGCTGATCGGGTCCGGTTTCTGCCATGACGTCGCCGGTTCGGTAAAAGCCCTCGTCGTCGAACATCTCCGCGGTGAGTTCCGGTCGACGATAGTAGCCGGCGAAGATGTCGGTGGTCTTGACGAGCAGTTCGCCGCGCGGGTGCGGGGTATCGGTTGTGCGATAACCGAGTTCGGGAACGTCGACGAGTTTGTAGTCGAGAACAGGCGGCCGGATCACCGCCCCGTTGCGGATGACGCCACCCGCCTCGGTCGATCCGTAGCCCTCGACAAGCGGAGCGTCGAGCATGCTTTCGACGAAGTCGACGACCTCGGGCGAGATCGGCGCCGAGCCGGTCACGGCGAGTTGTGCGCGTTCGAAGTAGCTGCGCCGCATCGCGGTCAGGACGTCGGCGTGCGAATCCGTCTCGGCGCCCTCGATTTCGGACAGATACTGCTGGTGCAGCATCTCCCAGATACGCGGCACGAAATGCAGTTCGGTCGGCGCGACGGCCGCGAGGTCGTCGAGGAGCTCGGACAGGTCGGGCCGCGCGGTGAAATAGGCTGTTCCGCCGTTGCCGAGCGTTCGCATGAGCGTCGCTCTGCCCATCACGTGACTCATCGGCAGGAAGTTCAGGGTGACCCAGGCGTGGTCTTCGCTCGCGGCGTACTCGTCTGTGGCACGGTCTGTTTCGAGGCCGAATCCCTGTCGAACCAACCGAAGCACTGCGTCCTGCGTGTACATTGCACCCTTCGGGGCGCCGGTGCTGCCGGAGGTGTAGATCAGCAGGGCAAGGTCGTCGGGTTGTGCGTCGACGCTCGATTGCGGCGCCGCCTGGGCGTCGTATGCCGCCGACGGCTCGTCGTCGAATTGCACGAGGTGCACTGAGATTCCGAGCGGCTCCACTACAGCGCGCGCACTCTCGACGGCATCGAGTGCAGCTTTGGAGACGTCGAAGACGACGAGATGCGCAAGGTCGGCGCGCAAGCCCTTCTCGATCAGCGCGGTGACTCTGGACAGCGAGTTCGTCGATACCGCAAGGACTTTGGCCTCGGTCTCGTCGAGGATGTCGGCGAACACGGAATCTGCGGCCCCTGATTGCAACGGCACCTCGACAGCGTGGAGTGGACCGAGAACTGCCAGACTCACCGCCGTGTAGTCGGCGCTGGTGAACCCCAGCGTGGCGACCCGATCGCCGGACTCGACACCGGCCGCGTCACACAGGAGCGATGCGACAACCGAAACCCGACTACCGAGCTCACGGAAACTTACTGTGGACCAGCGTGATTCGCGATCCGCGTCGTGGAATCCGAGCGCGGGACGGTCGGCGTACCCCTCATAGAGAACGCGAAGCGCACCCTCGACCGACATCGCCTCCAGGAGGCGGGCAGCGACGTCGGAGTCGGGGGTCTGCGCCGACACCGCGGCAGCAGGATCGGTGGATAGCTGGGTGGACATCAACAACCTCCGAACAATGGACGATAATTAGACATGCGAAGTAATACATCTCCACTGTTCTCCCCTGAATCGACGTTCTGCCACGATCGGTGAGCCATCTCACCCGCAGATGCCGCGAATCCGACACTTCTGCGCCGTATGCGCGTATCGCGTCGACCCGGGGCGCGCGGCCGCAAGTCAGTCAGAAAATAGGGGAAGGGTTCTTTCCCCGACTTGTCGACGTTTCCCCGCGCAACTTCTCGAGAAAAGGTACGAGACCCGCGGAAGGATTCCTTCCCCTAGTTCCTGCACGCAGGCACCGCGGGCGGCCTGGCCCCCGAAGGCGCCCCAAGCGCCCCCTGCCGCGGCGGGCCGCGCGCTGGTACCGTGGACCCCAAATGTGACAGAAGGGGCTGGTGATACCAGTGGGACGAACACTTCATCGCGCTGCGCTCGCAACCGCCGTCGGACTAGCGGCAGCGTCGACGCTCCTGGCCACGGCCGGATCCGCGCACGCGGCGCCGGCGGCCGATCCGCAGATCCCGGCGTCGTCGATCTCGCAGACACCGAACGCGGGCATCGCGACCAGCGGCGACGTCCCGTTTGCGGCGTTCGTCGCCCCGATCGCGGCGGCGTCGCCCGACCCGGACACCCTGCACGTATGGCTCGAGCCGATGCCGGGCAACGCCTGCACCGCCGGCCTGCGCTCGGCTGTCGTCGGGTTCGAGTGGCACAACACGGCCACCAAGAAGTCCGGGACCACCACATTCCCGGCGTGCAAGGAGGGCAAGCCCGCGCTCAGCCCCTCACTACGGACCGGGCCGGGACCGATCTCGTTCACCACGAGCGTCGTCGGACGCGGCGGCGCGACCTTCACCCTGAGTCCCGGAAGCGGCACCATCTCGCGCTGACCCACCACGTCGTAAGGCGTCAGTAGACAATTTCTCGAATCTGTACACTTATTCGTAGAACAGGTTCTAGATTTGGCGCATGGCGCAGACCGTGACTGAACTCCTGATCGACCGTGACAACGACGACTCCCTCGCGATCCTCTACGACGACAGCCGCTGGACGTGGCGCGAATACCTCGACGACGCGCGGCGCACGGCGGCCACCGTCCTCGGCCGCGCCGACACCGAACGCCCGATGCATATCGGAGTGCTCCTCGACAACAGTCCCGCGATGCTTATCGCCCTCGCCGCCGGTGCGCTCGGTGGGTACGTGACGGTCGGGATCAACAACACTCGGCGCGGCGAGGCTCTCGCCAACGACATCGCGCGCGGCGACTGCCAGATCCTGCTCACCGACGCCGAGCACCTCCCACTCCTCGACGGCCTCGACCTCCCCGGCGTCGAAGTCATCGACACGTCATCTGCCGAGTGGCCCCGACTTCTCGCCGACGCGGGCGAGCTGACGCCGTACTCGGTACCCACCGCGACCGACCCCTTCATGCTGATCTTCACCTCGGGCACGAGCGGCAATCCGAAGCCGGTTCAGTTGGCGCACATGCTCGTTCCCTTCGCCGGGCCGCCGCTGGCCGAGCGCTTCGGCATCACCTCCGACGACATCTGCTATCTCTCGATGCCGCTCTTTCACTCCGCGGCACTCCTCGGAGGCTACTGCGTCGCAGCGGTATCCGGCGCGGCGATGGTGCCCGCCAGATTCTCTGCTTCACGATTCCTCGACGACGTCCGACGTTATGGCGTCACGTACATGAACTACGTCGGCAAACCTCTGGCTTACATCCTCGCGACTCCCGAACAATCCGACGACGCCGACAACACACTGCGCGCCGCCTTCGGCAACGAGGCCACCGACCGCGACATCGACGACTTCGCCCGACGTTTCGACTGCCAGGTCTGGGACGGTTTCGGCTCCACCGAGTTGGCGATCATCATCACCCGCGAACCCGGAACTCCCCGCGGCTCCGTCGGCAAGGGTTTCCCAGGCGTCGCCGTCTACAACCCCGCAACCGGAACCGAATGCCCACCAGCGCAATTCGACGACACCGGCGCACTCGTCAACGCCGACGACGCGATCGGCGAGATCGTGAACACCTCCGGCGCAGGCATGTTCACCGGCTATTACAACGACCCCGCGACCACGTCGGAGCGACTCCGCGACGGCATGTACTGGTCGGGCGACCTCGCCTACAAGGACGTCGACGGATGGCTCTACCTCGCGGGCCGAACCGGCGACTGGATGCGTGTCGACGGCGAGAACATGACGGCGGGCCCCATCGAGCGAATCCTTCTCCGCCTGCCTGACATCAGTCAGGTCGCCGTGTATGCGGTTCCCGACGATCAGGTTGGCGATGCGGTCATGGCTGCCGTCATTCTCACCGACGGCAGTTCTTTGGCCCCCGACGAGTTCGCGCAATTCCTTGCAGCACAGCCTGATCTGTCACCCAAAGCATGGCCTCGGTACGTCCGGATCGCCGATGACCTGCCGACGACGGCAACCAACAAGATCGTCAAACGCCAGCTCAAACACGAAGGCTTGAGCGCGGGCGACGACACCGTGTGGGTACGCGAACCGCGCGGCACGGAATACCGTGCGGCGTCGCCCGCGAGCGTGTGACATCTCGGCGGTGACACCGATGCTTGTGGAGAAGTCCATGCTCTCCGAACTCGGCTACTATGCACTCTCGAGGCATCCGGTCAGCCCTGCCAACCTCGTCGACGAGGCGAGGTTGGCGGAGCGCATCGGGCTCGGCACCGCGTTCGTGTCCGAACGATTCAACATCAAGGATGCCGCCGTCCTCAGCGGAGCACTCGGTGCAGCGACGACCCGCATGGGAATCGGCACGGCCGCAACCAATCACAACACCAGGCATCCCATCATCACCGCCACGATGGCCGCAACCCTCACCGAGCTGACCAACAACCGGTTCGCACTCGGCCTGGGGAGGGGTATCGCCGCGCAATGGCAGATCCTCGGAATCGACGACGTGACCGGTGCACAGTTGGCCGATATCGCCGACGTGCTGCGTCGACTCTGGCGCGGCGAGATGATCGTCGGCCACGACGGCCCCGCAGGCTCCTATCCACTGCTGAATCTCGGTGTCACCGTGGCGTCCGTGCCCATTCTGCTGGTGACCATGAGCCGACGGACTCTCGAGTTGGCAGGACGTATCGCCGACGGCGTAGTCCTGCACACCTTTCTCGACGACGCCGCGACGTCGAACGCAGTTGCCACCGTGCGCGATTCGGCCAGACGTGCGGGCCGCGATCCGGACACGATTCGGATCTGGTCGGTGTTGGCAACCGTCGGCGACGAGCTCGCGGACGAGGACCGGCTACGCAGGCTCTACGGCCGTCTCGCCACCTACCTGCAGGGCTACCCCGATGCACTGATGCGCGCAAACCGCTGGAGCACAGCAGATTTCGATCGTGTTCGCGCGATGTCGGCATTCTCTGACGCCACCGGACCCATCGACGCCACCGCGACGGCCGAACAGCTCGACGAACTCGCGCAGGCGATTCCGCAACATTGGGTCGCCGACAGCGCCGTCGGATCGCCGTCCGACCGCGCCACCGCGATAGCCAAGCAGTTCGACCTCGGCGTCGACTCTGTCGTCCTGCACGGTGCGACCCCGATCGAGCTGGCGCCGGTGATCGACGCTTACCGCGCGAAGCGCCCGCCTGCGATGCGCGAGCTGCCAGCGAATCCAGGACGGATGACACCGCGGGGAGCAGGCCAGTGACCACTCACCTACCCGCCGAAATACCCACGGACATCAGCAACGTCACCCCCGACTGGCTGACCGCTCTCCTCCGCGCACGCGGCTACGACGACGCACAGGTTGTCGAAGTCGACGCGACGCCCGTCGGAACCGGACAGATGGCGAGTTCGTTTCGCCTCGCGCTGCGCTATGCAACGCCGTGCCGCCTTCCCGACACAATGGTGGCCAAGCTGGCAACGGGACCAGCCGCCCAGCGCGAGTTCGGTTCCGGCGCTTTCCGAAACGAGGTCCGCTTCTATCGCGAACTCGTCTCGACCTTCCGGGTACCGACGCCCGCAGTATTCGCAACGATCTGTTCCGATTCGGGAAGTGAGTTCGTCTTGCTCCTCGAAGACATCGCCGACGGTCGCCAAGGCGATCAGATCGCCGGGTGCACTGCAGACGAGGTCCGATCGGTCGCCGTTGCGGCGGCCGGCCTGCACGGTCCGCGCTGGGACGACGCAACACTGCTCGACGACTTTCCCCTCCCGACGCCGGACGATTGCGACGTGATGGAGTCACTGCTCGACCCGATGGCCGACGTTTTCCGTTCACGTTTCACCTTGAGCGCTGCGCAGTCGTCCGTCGTCGACTGGTTGGTCCGCGACGCAGGTCCGTGGATACGAACACCTGCTGAGCACTTCGCGCTCATCCACGGCGACCTGCGCGCCGACAACGTCATGCTCCGTGGTGACGGGTCGCTGTCAATACTCGACTGGCAGACGATCACCACAGGCAATCCGCTGCGCGACATAGCTTTTCTTCTCGCGACGAGTCTCACCCCGGACGACCGCAGGATGCATGAGCGACGCATCGTCACCGACTACCACCACGCGTTGCGCGCATGGGGCGCTGCGCTGTCGACACCCGGCAACCAGTCGAGCGTCCTCGACTACACATTCGACGACTGCTGGCGCGACTACGTCGACAACCTCATCCAGGCTCCGCTGATCATCGTCTTCGGCGCCGCAGCGGCACAACCAACCGACAGAGGTGACGCGATGTTCAGTGTCATGCTCGAACGCACGGCGGCAGCCGTCGCCGATCTCGACCCGGAGCGTCTGAGATGACCAGCCTGGTAATCGGGGCGAGCGGATTCCTCGGTTCGACGCTGACGCGTCGGTTGGTCGAATCGGGCGAAGACGTACGAATCCTGGTGCGCCCCAGCAGCGACACACGCACGATCGACGACCTCGACGTCGACCGACATGTCGGGGAATTGAATCACGCGGACTCAGTCGCCGATGCGATGTCGGGGTGTACCGACGTCTATCACTGTGCCGTGGACACCCGGGCATGGCTCCTCGACCCCGCACCGCTGTACGAGACCAACGTCGAGCTCCTCCGCTTCGTACTCGAGGTTGCTGCACGTATTCCGCTGCGCCGCTTTGTCTTCACCAGCACGATGGCGACGATCGGAATACCCGAGTCCGGTCTTGCAGACGAGGCCACTGAGTTCAACTGGGACCGCAGGGCAACCGACTATGTGCGGTCGCGGGTCGCCGCTGAGCGACTCGCACTCAGCTATGCGCGTGAGCACGACGTACCGCTCGTCGCGATGTGCGTCTCGAACACCTACGGCGCAGGCGATGTCGTACCCACCCCCCACGGGTCGTTCGTCGCGGGCGCCGCACTCGGGAAGCTGCCTTTCGGTGTGCGCGGAATGCGGTGTGAGTCAGTCGGTATCGACGATGCAGCAGATGCGCTCGTCCTCGCTGCGGCGCATGGACGCAATGGCGAACGCTACATCGTTTCGGAGCGGTCGATCGATCTCGGCGAGGTCATCCGTGTTGCGGCGACAACCGCTGGACGTGCCGCGCCCAGACCTGTGCTGGGCCGCGCCGCGCTCTATGCCGCCGGCGCGGTCGGGTCGGCGAAGTCGACACTTACCCGTACCCCGGGCAAGTTGCGAATCGGTACGGTGCGTCTGATGCACTGCATTCCAGAGATGAGCCACGACAGAGCGGTTCGCGAACTCGGATGGCAACCGCGACCGGTCACCGAGGCGATAGCTGACGGCGCACGGTACTGGGTCGAGCGGGCAGCGCAGCGTCGACGCCGCGCCGACGAGCCCACCGAGCGACCGGCATGAGCGCCGCTCCGTGGAATTCGGGCATCAGCACAGGTACGCGACGATCGCCTCGACAAGTCCACGACGCCCCGCCTCGACGTCGGTGTAGGTCGTCAGATTCGATTCCGACCACAACCCGCGCAGGGCACCTGGCAGAAATGACTGCACCCGTTGCGATTTGGTCGCGTCGACGTCGAGTCCATCGAAGAAGCGCGCATATGCCGCCGCCCACCGCTGCTCCCATGCCGCCATAGCCGCCGCCGTTGCGGGATAGGAACTTTCGAGAGCCGAGGGGTCGCCCGGAAGCATCTGCCGCAGGTTCTCCACCGCGCGTCCCTCCCTGGCCGCGAGTGCGCGCCAGAATCGCTCGACCATGATCTCGATCCGCTCGGGCGCCGACATCGTGGCGTCGAGCGGATCGGGTGCAGGCTGCCAGACGTCGACGATGTGGTCGAGCACCGCGGCCCACAGTCCGTCGACGTCTCCGAACTGGTGCTGCATGGTCCCCCAGGTGACACCCGCCTGTCTCGCAACGAGATTCGCGCTCACCGGGTCTCCGCCACGGGCTGCGGCGAGCGCGTCGATCGCGGCGTCGATCACCTGTCTGCGGGTCTCGATACCCCGCTTGTTCAGCCGCGTCCCTTTGGCACTGACAACCATCTTTCGAATACTAGCGAATTCGACGGCCTCACCTCGGCCACGAAATCACAATCACATAGATCTATCTATGTCTTTCCCGGATCGCCACACCTCATAGAGCCCTGTATGACACTATTCGCTCAATGTGACCCCGGCCACATTGCTCTTCGTTAGTCACCTGAGCCTTCTGCGGTGATCCGCCGGCTCAGCCCACCTCGAGATGAGGAAATCACATGAGTAAGAAGCGGACTCTCCTGACCGCGATCCTCGGCCTGCTCGGCGTCGTTTGTCTCGTCGTCGCGGCACTTCTGCCGACCGTCATCCGCAGCAACACCGCGCTGTTCCCCACCGATCTCGACCGCACCGCGGTACTGGCCGGTCAGGGCACACTCATCGACAGGGCGTCGTTCACCACGGCAACGCCGGTCGCCACCACCGCCGACGTGCCCATCGAGATCATCACGCGTAATCAAAGCTCGCCCGGTGCAACCGACGACACGGCGGCCACCACGACCACGGTGACCAGTCGCCGGTCCGACGTGGCAGGCCAGGCGGGAGTGTTCGGACTCGATACGTTGGCGGGCACGATCGATCGCACGACATACAAGGTCGCGTCGAGTCCCGAACCGACTCTGATCACCGCGCCTGCGACAACACCGTCGAACGAGTCCAGTTATGCCGGAACACTGTTCACCTTCCCCATCGGCACGGACAAGTCGGATCACACGCTCTATGAGCTCCGCGGGCACACCCCGATCACCATGAAGTACGTCAACGACAGCCGAGAGATCAACGGCGTCAAGACCTATCACTTCCGTGGCGAGGTCACAGGGGTGGACACCACACAGACGCACGGCGTCAACCAGCAGACTCAGATCACCATGCCCGCATTCAAGTGGGGCATCCCCGGCGGAGCCATGGAGCCGGTCACCATGAAGCTCTTCTACAGCAACACCCGCGACATGTGGGTCGAGCCGACGAGCGGCACCACCGTCGACACGCACACCACCCCGCACGCGTATTACGCACGGTCAGCCGATGATTCGTTCAAGGTCGACGCGATCAACGCCGACCTACGATTCGACGACGCCACACTGACGGCGCTCGCCGACGACGCCAGGGACGCGCGTCAGACTCTGCGCGCGACGTTCTTCTGGACGCCGATCGCACTGGGGATCGTCGGACTCCTTCTTCTCGTCCTCGCGGCCGTGGTCTATCTACGTCGCCCGCGCAGGACATACGACGATCCGCAATCGCACGGTCCCACCGCAACCGAACCGCCGCTGGTCGGTTCCGCGAACTGATCTCGTAGATGCCGAGTTGGTATGGGGTTTGTGCCGCAATCGGGCGCAAACCCCATACCGATCTTCTCGACACACTCACTCGGAGAGCAGCCCGGCCAACTCCGCCAAACTGTATGGCTCCGTGTCTTTATGGTCGCGGTAGGCGACAAACGTCGGCTGGTGCGGATCGTATCGACCGATGAAACCGCCCGACGCCGTGAAGATCTGGCCGGTGATCTTGGCGGCGGCATCGCTCGCGAGGAATGTGTAGAGCTGGGCAACGTATTCCGGCGGTGCCGGATCGAGCGCCGCGTCGCGGGTGAAGTCGTCCAATATGCCTCTCGCATGCAGGCTTTCGATGTGTCTGACGTAGTCCGGTCCCGACGACAGTCTCGACTTCGCTCCGGGCATCACGACATTGACGCGCACTCCGGAACTCATCAGATCGCCCGACGCGGCGAGCGCGAGAGCGTTCACGCCGCCCTTCGCCGCGGGATAGCCACTTCCACCGAACGTTCCCAACGACGCGGCCGAGCCGGTCAACACGATCGATCCCGACCGCTGTCCGACGAAAACCCGTGCAGCAGACTGAGCCAGGAAGAAGGCGCTCATCAGATGTGCGTCGACCTGCTCGCGGAACTCGGCGGGCGTGATGGTCAGAATCGTCGACCCCGCGGGTTCGGCTATGCCGGCACAGTTGACGGCGATGTCGAGTGCGCCGAACGCATCGAGTGCCGCCGTAACCATGCGCTCGGCGACGCCCTCGTCGCCCGCTGACCCGCAGACACCCACCGCGTAGCCACCGCCACCCGTGATCTCGGCGACCGTGTCGTCGACGGCTCTCGCGTCGCGGCCATTCACCACCAGCGAGACCCCGCGCCCTGCAAGGGCATACGCGACGTTGAGGCCAATCCCCCGCGTCGAGCCCGCGATGATCGCGACGCGCCCGGACAGGTGCGCGTCGATCGGGACGTCGGCCGCCATCAGATCTCGATAGCGCAGTACGCGACCATCAGACCGGACTGCCGATCGGAGTGATAGGTAGTGACCGACCCCTATCGACGAACTCCCATGCGGCACCGGAACTGAATCGTGCGATGGCCACCTCGCCGGACTCCGACCGTTCGTCGTCGGTGAGCGCGAACGTGACCTCGAGGGCGTCGCCGGTGTCGGTGACGGCCTCGACGTTCCAGTGCGCGTCGACACCCGTGGCGATCGCCTGCAGCGGTTCGAGGTGCTCGGCGTCGAACAGCGTGAGCCAACCGCCGTCGGATCGTGCGTCGGACTCATGCGGAATGGCCAGTACGACACCATCTCCGACGACCCGCGCCGTCACGCCGGTGTACTGCACGGGTCCGAGCACGGGGATCAGCGAGATCACGGTGGCCAAACCCTGCGCGTCGGGGGCGAGCGCCAACGCGCTGCGCAGTCGATCTGCCGCCAGCCCGGCGATACCGGTCAGCTGTTTGCGATAGATCTCGTCAACCTGTTCGGGGCTGTCGGCATAGCGACGCAATGACACGAGGAAGCCAAGGGCGAGCAACTGATGCTGCAGCGCAACCTCTTCCGCGATCCGGACGAGCGCGGTGTGCGACCATTCGCGGAACTGGAGGTCGTCACACAGGTCTCCGCGATAGTCGACGCGCCCGTCCGTCGCGGTCGTGTCGATCGCGCTCAACTCGACCGACGCCGCGCGTCTGGTGAACATCTCCTCGGCGTCGGGCGGCAGTGGAAGCTCGTCGCGTTCTGGTTCGATTGTCACGGTCCATGCACAGTGCGGGTGTTGGTCGGTCGGCCTACGAGGCGGCCGGTGAATGGGCCTGATACGCGCCCGACGATTCGTCGCGATGGCGGTGGCGTCGAAAGTCGGGTCCTCGATGTCGTGGCACATCGCTGTCACGTAGTCGTCGCCGAGTGGCTCTACATCCATCAGTGCCCCACAGTGATTGAGCACAAAGGAGCCGTGGTACTCGTCGTCGATCTCGTAGCGGAAGTCCATGAACTGCGGCGGCGCACCGATGTCGAGTTGCAGGCATTTGAACATGTCGGCAACACCGTCGCCGTCGACGCCGAGCGCGTCCCGCATGCGATGGGTGTAGACGGGGCTCGCGGCCATCCACTCCTCAATGGCGATCTGCGCCATCGTCTCCCGACCGAAAGCACTGATGAGATGGGCCATTCCGCTGCGGTCGATCAACTGACCGGACAGCAGGAGTTCAGGCACGATCGTCGCGAGTTGTCGAGCGGTGAGATCCGAGTACGTCCGGGCTGTGGGCATTTCGTGAATCACCAGAACTCGACGGGCGCCTTGCCGAACGGATACCAGCCGGGCTGGTCGCCGGTGGCCTTCTCGATCCGTTTGAGCATTCCGTCGCTCATCGCGTTCTCCTTCAGCAGTTCAATGAACAGCGCCGACACGTTGCCGTAGTCGAAGAAGTCCCGCTGCCAACGGAATTGGAAGTTTCCGCCGTATTTGAACCAGCTTCCCTGGATACCTTCGAGTGCGTACGGTGTCCCGTCCTCACGCTTGCGGTCGTAGACCTGCTTCCACAGACCGATCATCGACCCGGTGCGATCGTCGATCACCCACTCCTGGTACGGATAGGTCCACCCTTCGAGACCTTCCATCTCCTGACCGAGCGCGATCTCACGGATCTCGTCGCGGCCGACGGCCATGAAGTCCTTGTCCGGACCGTAATTCCACCCGTAGGTGGCGTCCTCGGTGTAGAAGTCGGCAAGCGGTTTCCAGTCACCGGCCTGCTCGGCGACGATGTTCGCCTCGAGCCACCGTTCCTTCATCTCTTCTAGCTCTGCACGATCGAATGCCATGCCGTCACCTCTCGTTCGCTGTTCTTCAGGCACTGCTGTGTTCTCTTGCCTTGCAGGCGTCTCATGCCCTGCTGTCTTCGACGATCCGCAGGGCCTGGGTGGGGCAGTACTGCACGGCGGCTTCCACCTCGGCGCGTTTGCTCTCGTCGGGCTGCGGTTCGAGGATGTCGACATGATCGACCTCGGCCTCGAACACGTCCGGTGCCTCCATCTGACACATGCCATGCCCCTGGCAGATGTCGAGATCGACCTCGATTCGCATGTCGCCCTCCTACTTCTGCCGTCTGCGGTAGCGCACCCGGCACGGCTGTGCGAGTTGCACCACCATCTTCGAGTGGTCATTGCGGTAGGAATCCGACGGCTGCGACATCTCGAACTCGTAGTTCTGAAACAGCACCGAGAAGATCGCCTTGAGTTGCATGATCGCGAATTGCGCTCCCACACAACGGTGTCGACCGGCACCGAAGGGAATCCACGTCCAGCGGTTGGCGAGATCTTCCTGACGCGGCTTCACATAACGGTCGGGGTCGAAGGCGTCGGGTTCGGGAAAATCGTCGGGCAACCGATTCGATACCGCGGGCGATACCGCAATCGTCTGCCCCGCACGCACTTCGAAATCGTCGACCTGAAAGTCCTGCTGCACCAGGCGCATCAGAATGATCAGCGGCGGGTGCAGGCGTAGCGACTCCTTGAGTGCGTTCTCGAGCTGCGGCATCTGCCTGGTGTGGGCAAAGGTGTACTCCGGTCGCTCGCCCGCCGGTGTGTCGCCGTAGATCTCGTCGAGTTCGTCGTAGACGCGCTGCATGTAGTCGGGGTTGCGCAGCAGTTCGATCAGGGTCCAGGCGGCGGTGCCCTGTGTGGTGTGGTGACCCGCGAACATCATCGAAATGAACATCCCGGTGATGGTGTTGGCGTCGAACCCCACCTGGATGAGCACGTCCATGAGGTCGCGATCGTCCTTGTCCTCATCGGAAGTGCCTTCATCGCGGCGCGCAATGCGCTCGTTCATGACGCCCTGGATGAAGTCGACGAGCTCCGCCCGCGCAGAGTCGCGCTTGCGGAAGCTCTCGATGTCGGCGTGCATGTCGACGTAGGCGATCGGGTCGGTGCCCTTCTCGAGGTCGTGGAACAACTCGGAGACCCGCTTGTCGAGTTGTTCACGGAACTTGCGGCCGATCAGACACGCCGACGAGGTGTAGAGCGTCAGTTCACCGAAGAATTCGAGGAGGTCGATTTCGCCTTCGTCGCCCCAGCGGGCGATGATGCGTTCGACCTCGTTGGGAATCGTCACCGCGTGCTGCTTCATGTGCGGGCCCTTGAGGGCGGCGTTGTGGATCGCCTTGGATCGCTCCTCCGGGCTCGCGTCGAAGACGACTCCCTCACCGAAAACCGGTGTCATGAAGGGATATGCCGCTGCCTGGTCGAGATCCTCTTCCGGTGCGCGGAAGAAGTCCTCGTTGGCCGCGGCGCCCGATACCAGCACCACCTCCCGGTCGGCGAGCTGGAACTGCCCGACGTCTCCACACTCGTCGCGCACACGCCAGAACAGTCCGATCGGGTCGGCTGCCAGTTCGTCGAGGTGTCCGTGCTCTCCGTCGCCACCGGACACTCGTTTCGGCGTGGTCAGCGTGCTCATTTCGTGCCTCCGGTCGTCTCGTCTCCGGTCATGTCTGCTCCCCCACCGCTCTTGTCGCGGGGGATGGCGCCCTCGGCCTCGACCTCGACGACGCGCATGTGCGCACCGCGCGGCATGCCGACGATCGCCGAGATCGCCTGGGCAATGTGTTCTGGTGCAAGGAAATTGCCGTGTCTGGCGAGTCCGTGTGTGATCCACGAGTTGAGCATCTTCTCCATCACGTCGGGCGCGAGGTTGAAACCCATGCCGGTGATGGTCTGGCCCGGGCGGACGATGCTGGCGCGGACCCCGGTGCCCTCGAGTTCGAGTTGCGCTGTGGCAACCAAACCGTCGACGCCCGTCTTCGCCGCGACATAGGCCGACGACCATGGCCGTGGACGAACCGCGACGTCGGACCCGATGAACACGAAATCGCCACGGCCGCGGTCGATCATCCCGGGGACGATGTTGCGGTAGAGCCGATGTGCGCCCACGAGGTGGATGTCGACCTGAGACGCGAAATCGGCTTCGCTCATCTCGTAGGAAAGCGCGACGTCGAGGTCGCCTGCCCCGGCAACCGCAATCTCGATTGGCCCCAGCGCGGCTTGGGCTTTCGCCACGCAGTCACGCACCGACGCGTCGTCGGTGACATCGAGTGGGACGGCGACCGCTTCGCCTCCGGCACCCGCGATCTTGTCGGCGAGCTCCTGAAGCTTGTCGACGCGTCGGGCCGCCAGTGCGACGGGATAGCCTGCGGCGGCGAGGTATTCGGCCGTCGCAGCCCCGATTCCCGACGACGCTCCCGCAACCAGTACGGGCCGACGTACCGGATGAGGTATGTATGCCATCAGCGCACCGTCACCTTCACCGGTAGCGACGCGAACCCGCGCACGTTCACCGAGTGCACCCGTTCGGCCTTGGCGATGTCGATGTCGACGGAACGAATCGACCGAACGACCTCGGCGAGACCGATGTTCGCCTCGAGCCGCGCGAGATGCGCGCCGAGGCAGAAGTGTGCTCCCATACCGAAACTCATCAACGCCTGGCTGCAGTCGCGGCCGATGCGGTACGACGACGCGTCGTCGAACACATTCTCGTCCCGGTTTGCCGAGCCGACGAGGAGAAGTACCCGCTGTCCCTCCGGAATGACCTGCTCGCCGTAGGTGACGTCTCCGGCCACTCTGCGTAGCACCATCTGGGTCGAATTGTCGTAGCGCAGTGTTTCTTCGGTCCACTGCGGCACCGCTTCGGGATCGGTAAGCACCTTGGCGAGTTCGTCGGGGTTGCGCCAGCCCCAATACAGCGCGTTGGCGAGTAGTTTGGTGGTCGTCTCGTTGCCTGCGACCACCATGAGCACCATGAATCCGACGATCTCGTCCTCGGTGAGTGTGGTCTTCTCGCCGGTCTCGTCGTCGTCGATCTCCGCGGTGATGAGTGCGGAGACGAGGTCGTCGCCGAGGTTGCCACGGCGTTCGGCGATGAGTGCGGAGTAGTACTTGTGCAGTTCGAGGTAGGCGTAGACGGCTGCCTCAGGGATGTCGAGGACGCCCTCCTCGCGGTGGAGCAACAGGTCTGACTGCTTCCGCAGATACGCGCGGTCGGATTCGGGAACGCCGAGCATTTCCGATACGACGTCCATCGGGAGCAATCCGGCGAAGTCGGCGACGTAATCGAACTCGCCCTTGTCGAGGCACGAGCTCCAATGATGGTGTGTCAGTGCGGTGATCCGGCCGGCGAGGTCGTTGACCCGGCGCGGAGTGAAGCCCTTCGATACGAGCTTGCGGATTCGCATGTGCTTGGGATCGTCCATGGCGAGAAACGACATCGACTTGTGTGCGTCGGGTCCGTACGACGAGGGGTCCATCGACACACCCCACGCATTCGACAGATTTGCACTGTCGCGGAACGCGTTTCGCACATCGTCGTGACCGGCGAGCGCCCAGAAATCCAAATCCGAGTTGTAATACACCGGCGCCTGCTCGCGAAGTCGCGCGTACGTCGGGTACGGGTCCTCGTGGAAATCGTAGGCGTAGGGGTCGAAAGGAATCTGCTGCTGCATCCCCGCGACCATTGCGGTGTCGGTCATCGATGAACCTCCATTGACGGTATGTGCATGTCGTGCGCGCGCTTTCGGGGCATCCTCGCTTGACCAGGAGTGCCTATCTAGGGCTGTGCCGACAGGATCAGGCGTGCCGCGGCGACGAGCCGCTCGGATGTCTGTTCGTAGGTCAGATGCCCCATGCCTGCGTGGACGAGGCCACCCGCGTAGAGCATTTCCAGGGCGTCGACGACCGGACCGGGATGTTCGACGTCGACCTCGAGCGCATGCGCGAGTCGGGTCCGGATGAAGCCACCGATCCGCAATCTCAGGTGCTCGACGTCGGGGTCGGTACCGAGTAGTGCGACCGTGACCGCGCCGCCGAGTTGCCCCTCGCCCGCGACGACGAGTGACACGTTGCGCAAGATCTCGGCGACCCGATCCTCGCGCGAGAGCGAGGCGTCGGCCTCCGGCACCCCCTCGGCCAGTCGACGCCAAAAGACTTCTGCCACAAGGTGACTCTTCGACGAGAAGTAGGTGTACGCGGTCGCCGGCGCGACCCCTGCACGCTTGGCGACCACCCTCACCGTGAGGCCGTCGAAACCGTCTGCATTGAGTACGTCGACCGCCGCATCTGTCAGCCGCGCAACCGTCTCGGCCTGCTGGGCGGTCAGTCGGCGGCGCGTGGATTCCTGCGACACGGGGCTGGACATGTGACCGACGCTACACTAGGTTTGAACTCGAGTCCAGACACATGTCCAGATAGTCTTCCAGTCAGCGTTGGAGCCCAGTTCATGTCTCTTCGTCCAGCATCAGCGTCGGATCTCTTGATCGACGGCAAGCTCATTCCCGGCAGCGGCGGCGTCTTCGACGTCGTGAATCCGGCAACCGAGGAGGTCATCGGCCAGGCGGCCGACGCGACCCTCGACGATATGGACGCGGCCATCGCCGCCGCCCGCCACGCCTTCGACACCACCAACTGGTCGCGCGACGCCGCATTCCGCGCACACTGCCTGCGGCAGCTGCGCGACGCACTGCTCGCCCACACCGACGAACTGCGCGAGCTGACCGTCGCCGAGGTCGGTTGCCCGGTGTTCCTCACTCACGGACCGCAGTTGGAGGGGCCGATCCGCGACCTCGGATACTTCGCCGATCTCGCGGAGAGCTACGAGTGGACCCATGACCTCGGCGAGGCAAAGCCCATGGGAATCAAGAACACCCGCGAGATCCGCAAAGAGGCAGTCGGCGTCGTCGGAGCAATCACACCGTGGAACTTCCCGCATCAGATCAACTTCGCCAAGATCGGACCGGCGCTGGCCGCGGGCTGCACCGTCGTGCTGAAGCCGGCTCCCGACACACCGTGGTGCGCAGCGCTGGTGGGCAAGGTGATCGCAGAAGAGACAGACTTCCCGCCGGGCGTCGTCAACATCGTGACGTCGAGTGATCACACCCTCGGGGCACAGTTGTCGACCGATCCGCGCGTCGACATCGTCTCGTTCACCGGCTCGACGGCCACCGGCAAGAAGGTGATGGCCTCGGCGGCCGAAACACTCAAGAAGGTCTTCCTCGAACTGGGCGGCAAATCGGCGTTCATCGTGCTCGACGACGCCGACCTTGCGTCCGCGGTCTCGATGGCCGCGTTCGCCGTCGTGACTCATGCGGGCCAGGGCTGCGCGATCACCACCCGACTCGTCGTCCCGCGTGAGAAGCTCGCGGAGGCAACGGCATTGGCGCGGGATTCGTTGGCGGGATTCGCGGCAGCCGACCCCACCGATCCCGGCACCATCTGCGGTCCCGTCATCTCGGCGACGCAGCGCGAGCGTGTGGAGTCGTACATCGAGCTCGCCCAGACCGAAGGCGGCACAATCGAAATCGGCGGCGCGCGACCCGCCGACAAGGACAAGGGCTTCTTCGTATCCCCGACCCTGATCTCCGGCCTCGACAACTCGTCCCGCACGGCCCAGGAGGAAATCTTCGGCCCAGTGCTCGTCATCCTCGGCCACGACGGCGACGACGACGCCATCCGCATCGCCAACGACTCACCCTACGGTCTCTCGGGAGCCGTCTGGGGAACCGACCGCGACCGCATCAACAAAGTGGTCGACGGCGTCCGCACCGGAACGATGTCGATCAACGGCGGCATCTGGTACTCGGCCGACGTACCGTTCGGCGGCTACAAACAATCGGGCATCGGCCGCGAGATGGGCGTCGCGGGCTTCGAGGAGTACCTCGAGACCAAGGCCATCGCGGAGCCGGCGTGATCTCGACATGCCCACCGCTGATCGAGCGGGCGCGAGCGCAGCGAGCACCCGAGTCGAGACCACCCACCGCAGGCCGAAGCGTGATCTCGACAAGCTCGATCAGCGGAAACAGCTCGCGCAGCGGGTCCCACCGCACGCCGAGCGGGCACGACACCACCGATGGTCGAGCGGGCGCGAGCGCAGCGAGCACCCGAGTCGAGACCACCCCACCGCAAGCCGAAGCGTGATCTCGACAAGCTCGATCAGCGGGAACAGACCACCCACCCCACCCCAACCCCGAAGGAGACAGCAGCGCAATGACTTCCGCACGATTCACTGATCGCACCTACATCGTCACCGGAGCCGCGGGCGGCATCGGCGAGGCGTACGCCCGCGGCCTCGCCGCCGAGGGCGCGAATGTCGTGATCGCCGACCTCAACGACGATGCGGGCGAGAAGGTCGCCGCCGACATCGGCGGACGGTACGTCCACACCGACGTCTCCGACCCCGACTCCGCGCGGGCCCTCGCCGCCGCAACCGTCGACGCCTATGGCTCCATTGACGGCCTGGTCAACAACGCGGCCATCTACGGCGGCATGAAGCTCGACTTCCTCATCACCGTGCCGTGGGACTACTACAAGAAGTTCATGAGCGTCAACCTCGACGGTGCGCTCAACGTCACCCGCGCTGTGTACGGACACATGCGCAACGGCGGTGCCATCGTCAACCAATCCTCCACCGCCGCATGGCTCTACAGCGGCTTCTACGGCCTCGCCAAGGTCGGGATCAACGGTCTGACGCAGCAGTTAGCCACCGAACTCGGTGGCCAGAACATCCGCGTCAACGCGATCGCTCCCGGCCCGATCGACACCGAGGCGACACGCGAGACGACGCCCAAGGAGATGGTCGCCGACATCGTCAACCGTCTGCCGCTCAAGCGATTCGGCCAACCAGAAGACCTGGTCGGCATGTGCCTGTTCCTGCTCTCCGACGAGGCCAGTTGGGTCACCGGACAGATCTTCAACGTCGACGGCGGACAGGTCATCCGCTCATGACTTCCGACTCCGCGTCACGCCTCGGCTATGTCGGACTCGGCAACATCGGAGGCCCGATGGCCGGCCGATTGGCGAAATGGCCTGGCGGACTGACAGTTTTCGACCTCGCCTCCGACGCTGTCGCCACGGTCGTCGATCAAGGCGCACGCGCGGCGTCGTCGCTGTCGGAGCTCGCGACGTCGTCGGACATCATCGGCATCTGCGTGCGCGACGACGCGCAGGTCCGCACGGTGGTGACGGGCCTGCTCGAAGGCGCAGCGCCCGGCACACTCGTGACGGTCCACTCGACGATCAGCCCCGAAACAGCCGTCGACCTCGCCGCCGTCTGCGCCGAACGCGGAGTGACGCTGCTCGACGCTCCGATCTCCGGTGGTGCGCCTGGCGCTGAGCAGGGACGTCTCGCCGTGATGGTCGGCGGGCCGCGAGACGCCTACGTACGCCTGAAGGAACCGTTCGCGCTGACCTCCGACATGCTCGTCCACGCGGGAGATAACGTCGGCGCGGGCACCAAGATGAAGCTCGCTCGCAACCTGCTGCACTTCATCTCCTTCGCGGCAACCGCGGAGGCGTCGCGGTTGGCGCAGGCGGCAGGCATCGATATCGCCAAACTGGGCAAGGTGGTCCGCCACACCGACGCCATCACCGGCGGCGCGGGTGCAATCATGCTGCGCGACACCACGGCACCGATCGAACCGGACGACTTCTGGTACGGCGTTTTCACTCACGTCCGCGAGCTGGGCGAGAAGGATCTCTCGCTCGCGCTGGCCCTCGGTGACACTCTCGACGTCGAATTGCCCTTGGGGACAGAGGCACTCGCCGATCTGGCAACAGGCCTCGGCGTGCCACACAGCGAAGGAGAGAAATGACCGACGACGCAACCCCCGACCCCGACACCCAGACCGAGCAACGCAAACGCGGACTGGATCTGATGTCGCAGGTCTACGGGTGGGAGATGTCCGACGGCCCCGGCCTGCACTTCGCGCACACTGCCGATCAGCTCTTCGCCGAGGTCTGGTCACGACCGGCGCTGAGTATCCGCGATCGACGGCTCATCCTGCTCGGCGCACTCGCCGCGAGCGGACAGGTCGACGTCGCGGAGATCCAAGCGGGCGCCGCCCTGGGCAACGAAGAACTGACACCAGAGCAACTCGAAGAGATCGCGTTGTTCCTCTGCTACTACGTCGGTTGGCCGCTGGGCACCAAGATGAACATGATGTTCGGCCAGGTGATCAGCAAGTATCGCAAGTCGCAGAGTAAGCAGGGCTAGCCTCGAGGGATGACTGCGACGATCGCTTTCCGCGAGTTGACCGGCGGGGCGGGACAGACCAGCGTGATGTCTGCGTCCCCCGGCCCCGACCTCGCCGGCCATGGATATTCCGAACACGAGTTCGCCGCCAGCGGGATTGCCCGACGATTCGTCGAAAGACCGGACGGTGACCTCGACGGTGTCGACCCTGCGCCGTTCACCACACGCATTCTCGTACGTCGTCCCGACGCGGCGCAGTTCAACGGTCACGTCGTCGTCGAATGGTTCAACGTCAGCAGCGGCGCCGACTCCGCGCCCGAATACACCTACGTCGCACAGGAATTGGTGCGTACGGGTACGGCATACGTTGGGATCTCCGCGCAGTACACGGGTATCGCAGGTGGCCGCGACTCCGTCGACCTCGAAACGACGGGCGCGGGAACCGCAGGAGTCCAGGGTGATTCGCTGGAGGCGAAGGACCCGGAGCGCTATGCGGGGCTGCATCATCCGGGCGACGGGTACAGCTACGACATGTTCGGGTCGATCGCACAAGCCCTGCGCGACAACGACTCCGAACGCCACCCACTCGCCGGCCTCGACGTACGCTGGGTGATCGCGGCAGGTGAATCGCAATCGGCAATGGCGTTGACCACCTACGTGAATCGGATCGCGCAGAAACACGGCGCGATCGATGCAGCACTCATCCACTCACGCCCACTCGGACAACTCCCCCTCGGCGAGCCGGGCAAGCCGATCGACATCTCCCCCGCCTACGTGGGGCCACCGCAACCGATCCGCTCCGACACCACAACCCCGGTGTTCGTCGTGCAGACAGAGACCGATGTACTCACCGATTTTCGCTATATCGAAGCGCGACAACCGGATACGGACGTCTTCCGCGCGTGGGAGGTCGCCGGGACGTCGCACGCGGATCTCATACAGATCGGCGAGTACGAAGATCTCCTCGGCTGTCCGCAGCCGGTCAACCGCGGCCAGCAGGTGTTCGTGCTGCGCGCAGCGGTGGCGCATCTGCGCGAGTGGATCGAAAACGGAACGCCACCACCGCCTGCCGCGCCGCTCGACGTCGACGTCACCGCCGCTTCGCCGCACTATGCGCGCGACGACGTGGGGAATGTCCGCGGGGGCGTTCGCACACCGTGTGTGGATGCACCGACCGAGGTACTCAGCGGCGTCGTCACCGGCGACGTACCGCGCATCTGCGTGCTCTTCGGCTCCACCACACCGCTATCCGACGACGAACTCGCAGCGCGCTATCGGACCCGCGCCGACTATCTGCGCGCGTACGAGGCATCGACCGACGACGCCATCGCGCGCGGAGTGATCAGCCCTGTCGACAGGGACGAGGTCTTGGCCGACGCCCGTCCCGGACCGCTGTCGCCCTGACCCGACTGTGCCTGCTTGTGTCGTTTCCGATCGAAGAGAGCCGCCCGTGGACTTCACCCTCGAAGACATCTCCGACGACGAGATCGCCCGACGCCGAGCGGTTTTCGAGCCGCTGGTCGCGTCGGTGCGTGAACTCGTCGACGCCGTCATCCGTACCGAGGTCGACGACGAGGTGATTCTCGACGCCCAGCGCACGGTGTCGAGCGTCGTCGACGCACTGCGTTCCCAGCAGATGGACGGCGCCTACGGCGTGCGGTACACCAGCAATCTGGTCGGCATGGCCTGGGGCAACGCGGTGATGGGGATGCGCAATGCGATCGCGCCGCCCGTACATTCGACGCCCGACGGCGGTGGCGTACGCGCAGAGTTCACCCTCGGCGCCGCCTACGAGGGTCCACCTGGGCATGTCCACGGCGGTGTCTGCGCTCTGGTCCTCGATCAGGTCCTCGGCGAAGCCGCTGCCGCCGACAACCAGGCGAGTTACACCGGCACGATCGAGTTCCGCTACCTACGACCGACTCCCTTGGGACAGTTGGTCGCTCGCGCCGAGATCGTCGAACGAACGGGTCGCAAGAAGACCGTGCGCGGCACGTTGTCGGACGCCGGCGGGATCACCGTCGAGGCGGAGGGACTCTTCATAGTTCCGAAGGACGTGCCCGAGCTGTAGTTCGCGACGACGCTCGCGGCGTACGGTGATTTTGTGACCGACCCAGAAACCGGAACATCAGATACGGCCGCCCACGACCACGACACCCCGCCTGCACCGTTCACGGCTGCAGAAGCCGCACAGGTGCGGAAGTTCTGGCGCGACCTCGGCCTACCCGGAATCATCGACGTGCACACGCACTTCATGCCGCGCCGGGTGATGGACAAGGTGTGGGCGTATTTCGATTCGGTCGGGCCGATGATCGGTCGGGAATGGCCGATCACCTATCGCGCCGACGAGGATGTGCGCGTTTCGGCGTTGCAGGCGTTCGGAGTTCGTGTCTACTCGTCGATGATCTACCCTCACAAAGCCGATATGGCCGAGTGGCTCAACGGCTGGGGCGCCGATTTCGCCGCGCACCACCCCGATTGCCTGCACACGTCGACGTTCTATCCGGAGCCCGACGCGGCGTCGTATGTGTCTAAGGCGATCGAGCGCGGGACGCGAGTCTTCAAGTCGCACATCCAGGTCGGTGACTACTCGCCGCTCGACCCGAGCCTCACGAGTGTCTGGGCACAGATCGCCGACGTCGGGGTGCCGGTGGTGATCCACTGCGGTTCCGGACCGACGCCCGGTCGTTTCACCGGGCCCGAACCGATTGCCGCGCTGCTGCGGCAGTTCCCTTCGCTTCCGCTGATCGTCGCGCACATGGGTACGCCGGAGTACGAGGCCTTCCTCGACCTGGCCGACACCTACGAGAACGTTCGGCTCGACACGACGATGTCGTTCACCGACTTTTCCGAGGAGGGTGCGCCGTTCCCGGTCGAGCTCCGGCCACGCCTGCTCGACCTCGGCGACAAGATCTTGTTCGGCAGCGACTACCCCAACATCCCGTATCCCTACGCCGAGGGGCTCGACGCTCTCGTGCGACTCGACCTCGGCGACGACTGGTTGCGTCGGGTGTTCTACGAGAACGCGGCGTCACTCTTCGGCGTCGGCGCGTGAGGTGACCGGCCTACTCAACGCGACTGGGACGCCGCGATGCGGGCCTGCACCTCGGGTCGCCGCAGCGGCGGCACCGTCTTGGGTGGTTGACGACGCTCAGGGAGCGCGTCGAGCAGCGTTTCGGTTGCTGCCGTCACCGCCGCGACCGCTGCCTCGAACGCCTCGGCATTCGCGGCCGACGGGTGCCGGACTCCGCTGACCTTGCGGACGTACTGCCGCGCGGCGGCCTCGACCTCGTCGTCGGTCGCGGGCGGCTCGAGCCCGCGCAGCTCGGTGATGTTGCGGCACATAGTGGCTCCTCTTCGGTTGGTGGTCTCGACAAGCTCGACCAGCGGTGGGCAAGACTCGACCAGGCCTTCCCGCTGGTTGAGCGGGCGCGAGCGCAGCGAGCACCCGAGTCGAAACCACTCCCGCGGGCCCAGCTCGACCAGCGGTGGTCTCGACAAGCTTCCCGCTGGTTGAGCGGGCGCGAGCGCAGCGAGCACCCGAGTCGAAACCACTCCCGCGGGCTCAGCTCGACCAGCGGAGTCCGCTCGACCAGCGAGGCTCAGCTCGACCAGCGGGGGCAACCTCAGTCTGCGACGTGCACGACCGCTTTGCCCAGGATCCGCCCCTGGGCGAGATCCGTCAACGCCTGTGGGAGGTCGGCGAGCGGGTAGCGGACGTTCACCGGGGGCCGGAGTCCCGCCTCGATCATCTCGGTCAGCTCGTCGTGCAGCAGCGCGGGCACGTCGGGATGGGTACGCACGTACTCGCCCCAGGCGGCACCGACGACGGCGATGTTGCGGAACAGCACACGGTTCAGCTTGACGGTCGGGATGCCGCCCGCGGCGAAGCCGATCACCACATAACGCCCGTCGGGCGCCACCTGGCGCAGTGCCTCGTCGAAGACATCGCCGCCGACGGGATCGATCATGACGTCGACGCCCTCGGGCGCGAACTCCTTGAGCCGGTCTCCCCAGCCGTCGGTCAGTTGCACCACGTGGTCGGCGCCCAGGTCGCGCAGCATCTGCTCGGCGCCGGTGCGATGCACGATCGCGACCACCGTCGCGCCCATCGCCTTGGCAACCAGAATCGACGCCACGCCAACACCACCGGCGGCGCCGAGGACGCCGACGATCTCGCCCGGCGCGGTCTGTGCGCGCAGTTTCAGGGCGAACAGCGCAGTCTGGAAGTTGATGCCCATGGCGGCGCCCTCGTCGAACGAAAGCTCGTCGGGCAGTCGCAGCAACTGTTCTGGTGCCGCGGTGACCTGTTCGGCGAACCCGCCGACGATCGACGCGACCAGCACGCGGTCGCCCGCGCTGAATCCGGAGTCTGAGGGCGCCACGCGCACTACACCCGCGACCTCAGTCCCCGGGGTGTACGGCACTGGAGTCCTCAATTGATACTTGCCCTGGCTCATCAGGAGATCGGGGAAACACACGCCGCACGACTTGATGTCGACCAGTACCTGGCCCGCGCCGGGCGTCGGATCGTCGACCTCGGTCAACTGCAAACCGTCTGGTCCGGACTCTGCGGTGAGCACCTGTGCTTTCATGCAGCCAACCCTACGCGGAGCGAACGCTCGCACTATTAGGATCTGGAACATGAGTGCACCCTCGGCCTCGCAGCCGACGTCAGCCCCCTCGGCCATCCGACGCAAGGTCGCAGACGACGCGCCCGGTTTCATGCCGCTCGACGAGGCGCAGACACTCTTCGAGATCGCCGGAGAGTATCTCTCCCAACCGGATTCGACGAAGCTCGGCATTGAGATCGGCACCTACTGCGGAAAGTCGACGGTCTTCCTCGGCGCCGCAGCCGAACCCCTCGGCGCGACCATCGTGACTGTCGACCACCACCGCGGTTCCGAAGAACACCAACCCGGCTGGGAGTACCACGACACGACGCTCGTCGACCCGCACACCGGCACCCTCGACACCTCGGCACGCTTCCGTCGCACGATGTTCGACGCCGATCTGGAGAAAACGGTGATCGGTGTGCTCGCGCCGTCGACCGTCGCCTCACGCATCTGGGGTTCGCCCGCCGACTTCGTGTTCATCGACGGCGGTCATTCGATGGAGGCCGCGCAGAACGATCTCGACGGTTGGGCGCCCTGGGTTCGGATCGGTGGAGCGCTGCTGATCCACGACGTGTTCCCCGACCCCGCCGACGGCGGGAGGCCCCCGTACGAGATCTACTGTCAGGCACTCGCGACGGGCCAGTTCACCGAGGTGCGCGTAGAGGGCTCGCTGCGCGTGCTCCGTCGCGACACCGGCATCGTCGGGAAAAAGCTGCCGCGCTGATGCGCATCGACCCCACCACGCCGGTCGTCATCGGCGTCGGGCAGTCCGGCGATCGCATCGATACGCCCGACTACCAGGCGTGGTCGAGCATCGAACTCGGTGCCGCCGCAACGCGAAACGCACTGTCCGACACCGGTGCTGCCTCTGCCGTAGCCGAAGCGATCGATGTGATCGCTGCGGTTCGCGAGATGGAGAACATGCCGCACGTGCCCAGTCCGCTGGGGCGTTCGAACAACTATCCGCGGTCGGTCGCACGGCGCGTGGGCTTGGCGCCCGAGCGGGTACTCGTCGAGGTCGTCGGCGGACAGTCGCCGCAGTCCCTGGTAACCGAACATGCCGAGGCAATCGCGAGGGGTAGCGCCGACTGCGTGCTCATCGTCGGCGCTGAGGCCACATCGACCGCTCGGCACTTCGCCGACCGCGACGACCGACCCGACTTCGGCGAAGAGATCGACGGTCAACTCGACGATCGCGGACCGCATTTCGAGAACTTCATCGACATGACGATGGTCCGGCACCGGCTGACGTCGATGCCGGTGGCGTATGCGCTCGCCGAGAACGCACGACGCAACAGCCTCGGCGTGAGCGTCGACGATCATCGACGTGCGATGGGCCGCCTGTTCGCCCCGTTCACCGAGGTAGCGGCGGCGAATCCCTTTGCGGCATCGCCCGTGATCCGCAGCGCGGACGAGCTGGCGACGATCACCGACACCAATCGCGTTATCGCACAGCCATATCCGCGTTTGGTCGTGGCGCGGGATCTGGTGAACGTCGGCTCGGCCATCATTCTCACCTCGGCAGCCAACGCCGCGAAGATGGGAGTACCACGCGAGAAGTGGGCATTCCTCCACGGGCATACCGACCTTCGTGAACACGCGCTGCTCGCCAGAGCCGACCTCGGCACGAGCCCTGCGGCCGCCGTCGCGACGTCCGGAGCGCTCGAGATGGCGGGGATCGGCGTCGACGATCTTGCCACCGTCGACCTCTACAGTTGCTTTCCCATCCCCGTCTTCAACGTCTGCGACGCACTGGGATTCGATGTCGACGCACCCATCGGTCTGACGGTGACCGGCGGACTGCCCTTCTTCGGCGGACCGGGACACAACTACTCGAGCCACGCGATCGTCGAGACCGTCGAGCGCTTGCGACGCCAACCCGACGCATTCGGCCTCGTCGTTGCCAACGGCGGCATCATGAGCAAGACGTCCGTCGGTGTCTATTCGACGACGCCGGCCACCTGGACACCTCGGTCCGATCGCGCGTTGCAGGCCGGTCTCGACGACACCGCGCCGCGACCTGTCGCTGAGTTCTTCACGGGCTCAGCAACTCTCGATACCTACACCGTCGATCACGGCAAGCGTGGACCCGTGGGCGTGGTCGTCGCGACAACACACGACGACCACACCCGCGTAGCCGCACTCACCTCCGACGACGCACTGCTCGCGCTTCTCGAGACGGGCGACCCGTTCGGCGTCGAGCTGACGATCGAGGCTACCGAGGGGGCCAACAGCGCCCGGCTGGCTTAGCTCACCGCGGCAACGACCTCGCGGAGCTCGACCGGAGTCGCCAGATGCCTTGTCAAGAAGGCAATCTGATGTTCGACGACCCTCTCGAAGGCCGCCGGGTCGACCTCGGCGAAGATGCCGAAGTGATCGCACGGGTAGTGCCGTACCTCCGCGCGCGCCTTGAACGCGGCCTTCGCGGCGGCGTGCGGAGGTGCTCCCCGATCGAAGTCGGCGATCTGCACGAGCTTCGGCGCGTCGATGCGATCGACGTGCTTGTCTGCCCGGTAGGAGCCGAGTTCGAGCGAGACCGACGCGTCGACCTCATTGAGCCACGACGGTCCGGCGATAGCCTTGTAGCTCTCGTAGAAGCCGGAGCTGGTGAGAGCCGCCTGCTGACCCGGCCGACCGACGATCGGCAGCATGTGTGGCGCCCCACCGACTTTCGACGACGCCGCGCTCGCGATGCCGTCGATAGTCTGTCGCAGCATCGAGAACACGCCGACGTGCGGAAGGTGATGACGTCCTGCGGCCACGCCGCTGACCATGGGCACCGCCGAGATCACCGCAGCCACGTCGGTCCGGTCCGCGGCGGCCAACAGGACGTGACCACCCGACTGGGACAGCCCCCACAGGACGACGCGGCCTGCATCCACACCGGGTTGACGTGCCGCGGCGTCGGCCGCGGCGTGGTAGTCGGCGATCTGGCCGGCCATCGACACCCGTTGGCGGGGTGAGCCTCCCGAGAGCCCGAAGCCCCGGTAGTCGAAGGCGAACACCGCGAGACCTGCGTCGGCGAGGCGTCGAGCGAAGGGTTCCAGTCCCGAATCCTTGGTGCCACCGAAACCGTGCGCCATCACGACGACGGGAACACCGCCGGTCGCCGCGAACGGCGACGGTGCCGCGGGCGGAAAGAACCAGGCGTGGCAGTCGGTTCCGTCGCTGTCGAAGGTGACGTCTTCTCTGATGCACTGGTTCATCGTGCTCCCCCGTCGCTAGTGGACACCAATTCTGTTGCGGCTTCGGCTGATTCCGTTGCGGCTTCGACATTGCGCGTCGAACGCTCCGCAACACCAGCCCAACTCGGTGCGCCGATCTCGGCGGCACGTCGTCGGCCTGCGGGTAATTCCTTGGTGCGCATGTCGTGTTCGTACAGAAAGTAGTCGAGCTGCTGGGTGTGCCGTGCGCTGTGCACCATGTGGCCGGTGTAGAACTCCTGATCCTCGGCAATGACTCGGCGCATCTCGTCGACGGGCGGTGGCTGATACTGGCCGACCGCGTACGCACCGACCAGCCGCGCCTGACATTCGACGAACGGGAAGAGCGTCGGTGTCGCCTGCGCGAAGCCGACGAACAACGCATCGTCGACGCCCGGGTAGATCATCCGCTTGTAGAGATCGATCTGATTGCCGGGGGCGCTGATGAAGTCGGGATCGAAGAACGGGAACGTGATGTTGTAGCCGGTCGCGTAGATGATCACGTCGAAGTCGGCCGACGTCCCGTCGACGAAGTGCACGGTGTCGCCGTCGAGACGCGAGATGTCGCCCTTCGCCGTGACGTCGCCCGCGCCGAGACGGAACGGCAGCTCGACCGATTGCGTCGGATGCGCTTCGAAGAACTTGTGATTGGGCGCGGGGAGCCCGTAGTTCTCCGGACGACCTGCGGTGAGCGGCTGGAAGACCTGGGCGATTTTGCGTTGCCAGGCGAAGGGAATGTACGGCGAGGTGCGGTAGTACTTGTCGGCGGGCTTGCCGCCCAAGTACTTCGGGACGATCCACGCACTCGAACGCGTGGAGATGGTGACCGTGTTTTCAAGTGCGCGCGAAGACAATTCGACCGCGATGTCGGCGGCGCTGTTGCCCAGCCCCACGACCAGGATGCGCTTGCCGTACAGGTCGAGCGGCGTACGCGGATCGATGTAGAAGTGCGCATGCATCTCGGCACCCGCGAATTCGCCCGGGAAGTCGGGCAATCGAGGATCCCAGTGATGTCCGTTGGCGACGACGAGAAGGTCGGCATAGCGAGTCTCGCCCCGCTGCGTCGAGAGTTCCCAACCGCCGCCGTCGAGGCGCTGCGCGTGAGTGATTCCGTTGCCGAACTCGATCTTCTCGCGGAGGCCGAAGGCGTCGGTGTAGTCGTCGAGATACTGCTTGATCAACGTGTGGTGCGGGAAGTCGGGGTAGTCGTCGGGCATCGGGAAATCACGAAACGACAGCTGGTGCTTGGATGTGTCGATATGCAGTGACCGGTACGCGCTACTGTGGCCGTTCGGATTGCCGAAGGCCCAGTTGCCCCCGACACGATCCGACGACTCGAACGTGGCGAATGGCACGCCGTAGTCGGCCAGCATCTTGCTCGCGGTCAGTCCGCTGATGCCCGCGCCGATCACAGCCGTCTGCGGTGGACGTGCGCTCATATTGCCCTTTCGGTAGTGATGACGACGCGCGGAGAGCGCGTCGACGACCGTCTAGTTGACAGATTCATGATTGTGTCTACTCCTCGCCGTCACACTCGGTGAACACTTTGGCAAAAATGTCTACTTTCGTTGATAGAGTTCGGCGCAGAGCCCGCGCCTCGGCGCTTTCCGACGATCGAGCGGAGAAACCATGCCATCAGTGCTGACGGTCATCGGTGTCGGCGGAATGGGTGAGGCCATCGCGCGTCGCCTCGGATCTGGTCGGCCGCTGCTGATCGCCGATTACGACGCCGAGCACCTCGCCGAAGTGGCTTCCTCGTTGCATCGCTGCGGATTCGACGTGACCGCACAGACGATCGACGTCGCCGATCGCGACCAGGTCGCCGCACTCGCCGACCGTGCCGCTTCGCTCGGCGAGGTCACGTCGCTGGTACACACCGCCGGCGTGTCGCCGGCGCAGGCGACTCCCGAGCGGATCGTCGCTGTGAATCTGGTCGGCACCGCATACGTCATAGAGGAGTTCGGACGGGTCATCGCCGACGGCGGCGCCGGCGTCGTGATTGCCAGCGTCGCGGCACACATCTTCGCCGACGCGGTCACCGCCGAGCAGGGCACAGCACTCTCGACGCTTCCGGCCAGCGAGTTGGCCGGGTTGCCGATGTTCGCCTTTCCCGACATGCAACCCGAGTTCGCGTGCGGCCTCGCGTACGGATACAGCAAGCGTGGCAACATTTTTCGAGTACAGTCCGCTGCGCCGATCTGGGGCGACCGCGGGGCGCGAATCAACTCGGTGTGCCCCGGCGTCACCGCGACCGAGATGGGATGGCGCGAGTTCAATGCCGAGTTCGCGCATTCGAGCTACGAGGCCATGATCGACAAGTGCGCCGCGGGCCGCTTCGGCACGGCCGAAGACATCGCGTCCGCCGTCGAGTTCCTCCTCGACCCGGTGCGCTCCGGTTTCATCACCGGGACCGATATCCTGGTCGACGGTGGTGTCGTCGCCGGAGTACGCAGCGGCCGCATCGAGTTGACGTGAAACGCGATTGACGTGGAGTGGGAGGCATCGTGCAGACAGAGACCACCGGAGCGTCCCGCGCGGTCGAGGTTGCGTCTGCAACCGACCGGATGCTCGATGCCGCCGAGAGCCTGTTGGCGGACAAGGGAATCCGCGCCACCACCATGCAACAGGTCGCGGATGTCGCAGGCGTGTCTCGCGCCTGGCTGTATCGACACTTCCCTGACAAGCAGACCATGGTCGGCGCGACCATCGTCCGACTCAACGAGGCATTCTGGGCCAACGCCCGCACCGAACTCGACACGATCGACGGTTTCGCCGAACAACTCATCGCGGGTGTGCGAATCGGGCGTGGCGCTTACGACGATCCGGGCGCTTTGCTCCTCCGCCTACGCACTGCGGAGCCAGACGAGTTCGCGGCTTGCGCGGGTGCGGGCGTCGCGGGCCTCGTCCCCGACCTCGCCGACTTCTGGCGGCCCTACGTGGAGGCCGCGATCCGCGCCGGCGAGGTCGACGCCGGCCACGACATCGATACGACATCGGAGTGGATTGCGCGCATCCTCATCAGCCTGGGCACCGTACCCGGCACGACGATCGACCCCGACGACCCGCGATCCGTCGCGGTGTACATCCACAATTTTGTGATGCCGGGGCTCAGCGCACAACCGCGTGCGTGATCGAGTGACCACGCGGCCGACAGCCGGCCGTCATTACCCCTTTCAGGAGCGTGTCCCGTGAGCAGCGGATCATATTTCCCCGACGCCGAGGTCGACGAACTGTCGCCGCAGTTACAGAAACTGTTCGGCAAGGCATCCGAGCAACTCGGCTTCGTGCCCAACGTGTTCACGGCGTATGCACATCGCCCGGAGCGATTCTCCGCGTGGTTCAACCACTTTCGACAGGTCACCGAGCCGTCGGAGACGCTCTCGGGCGCAGATCGGGAGATGATCGCGGTGGTGGCGTCGGGGATCAACCGATGCACGTACTGCCTGGTCTCGCACGGTCAGGCGCTACGGCATGAGCTGCACGACGAAGCCAACGCCGACCGGATCACGTTCAACTGGCGTCACGCCGATCTGACCGACCGGCAGCGCGCCATCTGTGCCTTCGTCGAGAAGCTGACGAGCGCGCCCGCGACCGTCGAGCGTTCCGACGTCGACGCCCTCGCGGCCGCAGGTTTGGGTCCCGACGACATCTGGGACGTCGTCGAGCTGACCGCGATGTACAACTTCACCAACCGGATCTCCTCGGCCCTCGGGATCGTGCCGAACGCCGAGTACCACTCGCTCGACCGAGGGCCCGCCGCCGGCTGAGGTGATCTCGAAACCCACCGCTGGTCGAGCGCGCGCGACTCCTACCGCTGGTCGAGCGGGCGCGAGCGCAGCGAGCACCCGAGTCGAGACCACCCACCGCGGGGCGAGTGATCTCGACAAGCTCGATCAGCGGGGGCAGCTCGATCAGCGGTGGGCTGGCTCGATCAGCGAGGGGCTGGCTCGAGCGGGGGCGGGCGTGACTCCTACCGCTGGTCGAGCGGGCGCGAGCGCAGCGAGCACCCGAGTCGAGACCACCTACCGCCGGGCGAGTGGATCTCGACAAGCTCGATCAACGGGGATTGGCTCGATCAGCGGGGGCAGCTCGATCAGCGGGCCTCACCGCTGGTCGAGCGGGCGCGGCGCCCACCGCTGGTCGAGCGGGCGCGAGCGCAGCGAGCACCCGAGTCGAGACCACCCACCGCTGCTGGAAGTGATCTCGACAAGCTCGATCAGCGAGGGGCAGCTCGATCGGCGGCGGTGCGGCTCGATCAGCGGGTTGGCTCGACCGGCGGGCTGGCGCGGGCCGATCAGCGGGCCGCGGCGGGGGCGAGGCCTACCTTGCCCGCTAGCTTGGCGAGGTAGGCGGTGGCACGTTCGACGCTGTCGTCGGGCAGCCCGTAGAGGACCGTGGTGACGCCCAGGTCGCGAAACTCTTCGAGACGTTCGGGGATGGGCTTGAAGTCCAGGACGACGATCTGCGGTTCGCCGGAGCGCCCGGCGTCGGCCCAGATGCGTCGGAGCAGCGCGACGGAGCCGGCGATGTCGTCCTCGCCGGGCGTCGTGATCCAGCCGTCGGCGCTGCGCGCGATCCACGTGAAGTTCTTCTCGTTGCCTGCGGCACCGACGAGCGTCGGGATCGCTCCCTGTGGCGGCTTGGGCCACGCCCAGCTCGTGCCGAAATCGACGAACTCGCCGTGATATTCGGCCTCGTCGACCGTCCACAGCTCGCGCATCGCCTCGAGGTACTCCCGCAGCATCGTTCGACGACGCTTCGACGGAACGCCGTGATCGGCGAGTTCGTCGAGGTTCCACCCGAATCCGACGCCGAGCGTCAGCCGGCCGTCGGAGATGTGGTCAAGTGTCGCAAGCGTTTTCGCGAGCGTGATGGGATCGGACTGCACGGGCAACGCAACGGCCGTGGCGAGCTTGATACGCGACGTGACCGCCGCAGCAGCAGCGAGAGTCGTCCACGGGTCGAGGGTGCGCATGTAGCGGTCGTCGGGCAGTGACGAATCGCCGGTCTGCGGGTGCGCGGCGTCGCGTCGGGTGGGGATGTGACCGTGCTCGGGAACGAAGTAAGACGCGAACCCCGCCTCCTCGATGAGCGGTGCGAGCACCTGCGGCTTGAGCCCGCGATCACTGGTGAACTGAACGATCCCGAAATCCATACCGCAAGAATAGGCAGACCACTGGACACCTGTCTAGAACATGTTCTAATTTCTGCGTCGCCCAAGCCCAAGCGCTCAGAACACCCCTGCGTCGCGGAAGATCCCGTTGGCCTCACTGCTTCTCGTGACCGCGTCGACGGCGAGGACAACCGCCGCCGACGTCCAGCAACTCTTCTCGACCGGCCAGCGTTTACCGTCGTCGAAGACGAGTCCGGTCCAGTACGAGCCGTCGGGGTCGCGCAGATGTTGGATGGATGCGATGAGCTTCACGGCGTCCGCGGTGTCGCCCAGCGCATCGAGTGCGATTGCCAGTTCGCAGGTTTCGGCACCGGTCACCCAGGGCCGGTGGTCGACGCAGCGCGCGCCGAGACCGGGTACGACGAACTCGTCCCAGCGTCGAGCGATCATCTCCTGACCGGCCCGACCGCGGACCGCCCCGCCGAGCACCGGGTAGTACCAGTCCATCGAGTGCTCGGACGGCTTCTCGAAAACCTCTGGCCTGCAACGAAACGCGTCGCGCAACGCCTCACGGGCACGTACCCACTCGTCGTCGGGTTGCTCCACCTCCGCTGCGATGCGCACGGCGCAGTCGAGCGCCTGAAAGATGCTGGCATTCCCCGTGATCAGCGCCTCGTCGAACATGGTGCCGGTCGCGTGATCGCCCGCCCAGCGGAAGGCGCCGTCGGGCCGCTGGAAACGCAGGACGAGGTTGATCGCCGACCACACCACCGGCCACATGCGTTCGAGGAACACGACGTCGCCGGTGATCTGATAGTGATGCCACACGCCGACGGCGATGTAGGCACAGAAGTTGGAGTCGGTGCCGTGGTCGGTCACGACACCCGAGTCGAAACGCAGCGGCCACGATCCGTCGTCGCGTTGCGTGTGCAGACTCCAAGCGTACGCGGCCTCCGCTTCTGCGTGAAAGCCGGTGACGCTCAGCGCCATTGCCGATTCGATGTGATCCCAGGGGTCGGTGCGTCCGCCGGGGAACCACGGCAGTGCGCCGGAATTCTCCTGCATGGCGGCGATGGCGGCGCCGGTGGCACGCATCTGCTCACCGGTCACAACACCGGCAATGGCGAGCGCACCGACGTGCGCCTGTGCGGTCATCGACCGGGAGACTGGTCGACGACGCTCGACGTCGGGGTCACGACGCCGCGCTCTCCGGCTTCCGCAGATACAACGCGACCGACTTGCCGATCACGGGGTTGAGCACCTGCTCACCCACACGGGTGAGAGCCGGTGCCGACATCATGTCCCACACCAACAGCTTGTGGTACGCCTGCACCAACGGGTTCTTGTTGTTCTCAACGCCCACAGCACATTTGAGCCACCAGTAGGGGGCGTGCAGGGCATGCGCGTGATCGGTCCCGGTCACCTCGAGGCCCGCCGCACGCAGTTTGTCCGCCAGCTCGGACGCCTTGTAGATCCGGACGTGGCCGCCCTCGACCTCGTGGTAGGCGTCCGACAGCGCCCAGCACACCTTCTCGGGCCAGTACCGCGGCACCGTCACAGCGCCGATGCCGCCGGGCTTGAGGATGCGCGCCATCTCGGCGATGGCAGCCTCGTCGGACGGGATGTGCTCCAGGATCTCCGACATCAGCACGACGTCGAAGCTGTTGTCTGCGTACGGAAGTCGCAGAGCATCGCCGACCTCTGCGCGCGCCTTGGCGTCGGCGGGGACCTGACCTTCGGCCATCATCGCGTCGAACATCTCGGCAACGTCGGCCATGTCGCTCTCGGACTGGTCGAACGCGATGACATCAGCACCGCGGCGGAACATCTCGAACGAGTGCCTGCCCTGGCCCGCACCGATGTCGATCACCTTCGTGTGCGACCCGACGCCCAAGCGGTCGAAATCAACTGTGAGCATGACTCCCCTTCTCCGAATCCATCGTTACCCCTTGCGAGTTCGCGTCCTCACTGCGCACTCGCGCGAGAACCGTCTCGTAATGTGCCGCCGTCTTCGCTGCGACAGCAGCCCAGCTATAGCGATCTTCTACCCGCTCACGCGCGGCCACACCCATTGCGGCACGCGCGGATTCGTCGTCGAGCAGCGTTCCGATCGCCTGCGCGAGTCGTTCGGAATCACGCGGAGGCACCAGCGTAGCCGACCGGCCGTCGGTGCCGACGACCTCGGGGATCGCGCCCGCGTGCGTGGCGACAAGTGGTGTGCCGCAGCTCATGGCCTCCACTGCCGGCAGGGAGAACCCCTCGTACAGCGACGGCACGCAGGCGACCTCGGCCGACGCGAGTAGCTCCGCCATCTCCGAATCCTCGAGCCCGGACACCACGCGCACCCGCGAGGAGATGGCGAGGTCGTCGATCATCTTCGCCGACGGTCCGTCGGGGTCGAGCTTGGAGACCAACGTCAGTTCGACGTCGCGCTCGGCGCTCAACTTGGCGATCGCCTCCAGCAGATACGACACACCCTTGAGAGGGGCGTCGGCGCTGGCAACGCAGACCACGCGACCGGGCACACGCGCCGCAGCGGCCTCGGGGCGGAAGATTGCGGTGTCGACGCCGAGCGGGATGGTCGTGATCCGACCGGCCTCGATGTCGAAGGCCTTGCGGATGTCGACCTCGCTGCTCCGCGACACCGTCAACAACTCCGGAATGCGACGCGAGACCCGACCCTGCATCCGCAGGAACGAATGCCACCGCCACGCGCTGACCTTGCGCCACCCCTTGGCCGCCTTCACCGCCAACGACCGATCACGCGTAATCGGGTGGTGGATCGTCGCGATCAACGGATAGCCCTGCTTCTGGATCTGCAGCAGGCCGTAGCCGAGGCACTGGTTGTCGTGCACGATGTCGAAGTCGTCGCGACGGTCGGCGAGCAGCCGCGCGACACGAAGACTGAACGTCAGCGGCTCGCCGAAGCTCGCCGTCCACATCGCACCCACCTCGAGGGCGTCGATCCAATCACGGAATTCACTGGGCCGCGGAGTACGGAACGGGTCGGGTTCATCGTAGAGACCGAGGCTCGGGACCTTGGTGAGCGTGACGCCCGCGTCTATCGCCGACTGGTCGAGCTCGGGATACGGCTGTCCCGAAAAGATCTCGACCTGATGCCCCAGCAGCGCCAATTCTCTGCTGAGGTGGCGTACGTAGACGCCTTGCCCACCGCAATGCGGCTTGCTGCGATACGACAGAAATGCCACGCGCACCTTGTGTTTCCACCTCTCCATTCACGGACCGTCTACGGCCCGACGCTGCTACGGCTCGCCGGCCCATTCGACGACTGACCCGGCTCGCTCGACGACGCCGCTGTCACGATCTCGATTCGGCTGCCTCTCGGGACGCCGACTCGAGTTCTTCGATATGCACCAGTTTCACACGACGCCGCCCCGCCGACTTGCCAGCACTGCGTTCGGTGGCGTCGATGTTCTTCCAACCGGGGAGGTCGATGCGATGGGCGCCGTGGTCGGCCACCAGGTCGGCGACGTCGTCTGCCGAGGTAGACGCCTGCGGCAGTACGCCGTCGACAAAGTCGGCGATCACCGATTCCGCTGTCTCCTGCCCGCACAGGCGGTTGCGTCCGATACCGCCGGTGGCGCCGCGCTTGATCCATCCGGTCACGTACAGACCTCGGACGACCTCGCCGTCGACGCTCGATTGCACCCTGCCCTCGACGTTGGGTACCACGCAGCGCAACTCGTCGAATGGGACGTCGTTGATGGGTACGCCGCGATAGCCGATCGCGCGCAGCACGAGTCCGGTCTCGAAGTCGATGCTGTTGTCGGTCGGCATGATCGCGACGTTCTCACCGGCCTCGGTGTAGACGTTGCGCACGGCGTGAAGTACTCCGACCTTGCCGTCGCCCGTCAGTTCCGTCGGCGACGTCAGGAAGCGGAAGACGATTCGCTTGTTTCCGTCGGTGGTGGGGCGCTGCGCGAACTCCTCCGCGAGTCGCAGCTTGGTCGCGATCGTCGAATCCAGGTGGTCGTCGGAGTGCGCGGCCTCCGACACCGGGTCGAGTGTGAGCTCGGCGGGATCGATGATCACGTCGACACCGTCGACCTCACCCAGCGCAAGGAACTCACTGTTGGTGTAGGCGGCCTGCGCGATTCCGCGTCGGCCGAGGAGCACCACCTCGCGGATGTTCGACTCGCGGAGCGCGGCGAGGGCGTGATCGGCGATATCGGTCTTGGCGAGGTCGTCGGGATCGGTGACCAGAATGCGTGCGACGTCGAGCGCGACGTTGCCGTTGCCCACGACGACCGCGCGCTCGCCGGACAGATCGAAGGTGAGGTCGGCGAAATCGGGGTGCCCGTTGTACCAGGCGACGAACTCGGTCGCCGACACCGAACCCGACAGGTCCTCGCCGGCGATGCCGAGCCGCTTGTCGGTTGGGGCGCCGACCGCATAGATGACGGCGTTGTAGCGGGCGGTGAGTTCGTCGTGGCTGATGTGTTTACCGACCTCGACGTTGAGGAAGTAGCGGAAATTGCGCTTGGCCGAGGTCGCCGCGAAGGTCGACTCGACGCCCTTGGTGGCAGCGTGGTCGGGGGCGACTCCCGCGCGCACCAGCCCGTACGGCGTGGGTAGACGGTCGAACATGTCGACAGAGATCTGCGGTTTACGGACCAGTTCCTCCGCGGCATAGAACGCGGCAGGCCCGGCGCCGACGATGGCGACGCGGACATCTCCCTCGGGGAGCTTGGGGGCCTTCTTCGGGGGAACCAAGCCACCGTCGACGTCGTGATCCTTGTAGTAGTCGGCGTTGATCTGCAGGTAGGGCTCGTCACGCTCGTCGAGCTGGTCGTCGGGAATGATCGCCTCGACGGGGCACTCGTCGATACATGCCCCACAGTCGATGCAGGTGTCCGGATCGATGTAGAGGCTCTCCGCGGTGAAGAATGTGGGCTCATCCGGCGTCGGGTGGATACAGTTGACCGGGCACACCGCGACGCAGCTCGCATCGTTACAACAGGGGCGTGTGATCACATGGGCCATCTGTGCTGTCCTCGAAGTCAACACGTAGAACGTGTTCTATTTTTGTGGTGACTGTATCTTAACGACCACACCGTGAGCTACCCGATCGTAACCGTGGCGTGTGAGCCAGCCGACACAGCCGACAGAGGACATCTATTGACCCGCGACAACAGCCAGGCCACCGGCGCAGCACTCCCCGACCGCAAGGACGGCGCGCGCTTCTTCGAGGCGACGTACCGCGTACGGACCGGCGACGTCGACCAAGACATGCGCGTACGGCTCGACGCCGTCGCCAGGTATCTGCAGGACGTCGCCAACGACAACATCGAGGCAACCGAACTCGGCGATTCGGATCCGTTCTGGATTGTGCGACGGACCGTCGTCGACGTCATCAAGCCCATCTCCTGGCCTGCGACCGTCACCGCACAGCGGTGGTGCGGGTCGCTCTCGACCCGGTGGACCAACATGCGCGTCCGGCTGACAGCCGAGCACGAGACCAATCGGTTCAACCCCGAACCACGCGAGTCCGGATTGATCGAGACAGAGGCGTTCTGGATCAACGTCAACGACCAGGGCATGCCGTCGCGAATCTCCGACGACGCGTTCGAGCTGCTCTCATCGATGACCGACGAGCACCGCCTGCGCTGGAAGTCGCTGAATCCGGAGAAGGCTCCCGACGCCGAGGGTGCGTCGGCCGACGACCGCGAACATGTGTTGCGCAGCACCGACTTCGACCCGTTCAAGCACCTCAACAACGCCGCGTACCTCGAGGCGGTCGAGGACGAACTCGTCGATCATCTCGACCTGATCGACGGACCGCACCGGCTGGTGATCGAGTACCTGCGTCCGATCGTCCCCGGCACGCCGATCACGTTGCGGCGCGTCCGGGAACCCGAACGGCTCCTCCTGTGGATGCTCATTCCCGACGACGACGGCGAGGACCAGGTCGCAGCCACCGTGTCGGTGACGAAGCGCTCAGCCGACCAGGCGGCCGGCGATCGGGAGACCGTTGATCAAGAGGCTGTCGATCGGGAGGCCGGCGATCGGGCTGCGGCGGATCGGTCAGTGACCGCCTGACACGCAGAACTCGTTGCCGGCGGGGTCGGTCAGCGTGGTCCATCCGAAGCCACCACCAGGGATCTCCCGGTCGCCGTGCTTGGTGGCCCCGTTCGCGACGAGAGTGTCGACGATGGCCGGATAGTCCGGCGACGCGAGGTCGAGGTGGATGCGGTTCTTCCCCGGCGTCGGGTCGTCGACTTTCTGGAAGCCGATCGCGGGTCCGCCGTCACGGAGCGCGACGACGACGAAGAATCCGTCATTTTCCGCGACGATCGTGCCGCCGAGATTGGTGGCCCACCAGGTGGCGAGCGAAATCGGCTCGAGCGTGTCGACAGTGATCATGGCAACCGAGAGAGTCATGGACTCACCTTAATCACGATCGGCGTATTAGTCGAACATATGTTTGCTTCTTGTTCATTTGGCGAGCCGTACGTCGAGCAGGTCACCGGTCTCCGACGCAACCACCAGGGCACGCGAATCCGCGGGTTGCACGGCGACGGCCGTCGCCGGTCGGCCGAGTGGAATGCTGCAGTGTGCGCCCGTGCGTACGTCGACGAGGATGAGCGAGCCGAGCGTCGACGTGACAGCGATGGTGTGCGGGTCCAGCGCGGTGAGGTCGTCGAACAGGCCGGGCAGCGGAGCCGTGAGGTCGGCGACGACACGCATCGAGCCGGGATCGTCGAGCGGTACCGCGACGACCCGTCCCGTTCGGCTTGCCGTGAAAGTCAGGTAGAGGTCGTTGCCGATGAGCGTCGCGCCATTGGGGCTGAACCCGTTGACGGCCGGCGACGTGGCGAACGCCGCGCGCGCCGTATCCGTCCATCGTCGGTCGATGGCGCCACCGGGCGCGACCCGGACAACTCCGAGCGAACTGTCGACGACGTATCCGAACCCGTCCGCGTCGAACGCCAGCCCGTTGGGCATCGCGAACCCGCGTGCATAGACCGTCGGATTAGGTTGAGCCGCAAGCGGATCAAGCTTTACGACGACGCCGTTGCGCTCCGCGCCGAACGACAACTGGTCGCCCGAGTTCACGTACAGATCACCGCCTGGACCGACGCGCAACGCGCCGGGCGCCCACACCGGGACGGTTGCGGTGCGCCGTCCGGAGCGGTCGTAGCGTTCCACCGAATTCCCGTAGAGACGTGAGACCCACAGGTTGCCCGAGGGATCGAACGTGAGGTTCTCTGCCCAACCCGTCGCGGACGGCGAGGCAGTCCTGGTGGTGACCGTCGCGCCGGCACACCGGGTGCCCGGGGCCGCGTCGGCGACCGATCCGACGCTCACGATCGCAAGTGCCGCCAGCGCCGGTACGAGTAGCGCACGCAAAAATCGAAACCCGGAGTCTCCCATGGGCATAGATCATGCCTCGGCGAGCGCGGCGGTGCCGGTCGGTCAGTACTGGCTGCCGTCGCGGCAGCGACCATTGACCACCCGTCGCGGCAGCGACCATTGACCACCGTCGCGGCAGCGACTATTGACCACCGTTGAGGAGTAGCTCCATCAGCTTCGTCGGGGCGGCGCACGGGTCGGCAGCTGCTGCTCCGCCGATCGGTTCGACCCAGAACGTGTAGACGCCACGCGTGGGCGCGCGACTGGTCACGCCGCACACCCCTGGGCGCTTGGGGTCGCGTTGCGTGAACGCAGCCTGACTCACGATCCGGACGTTTTCGGTTGTGTAGCCGAGCCGCTTGGCGGTGTCCTTCTCGACGTTGAAGTCGCCCCATTCGAACCAGTTGAAGGTGACGTTCGCGGCGACCGGCCCGTCGACGATCCATCGGCAGATCGCGCCGTTGAAGGTGCCCCGAGCCGTCGTTCCGCCGACCGCTTTGGCGATCTGAGCTGTCGAGAGCACCTGGCATTCGAGGGTCAACTTGTCGAATCGGTCGGTGTCGACGTTGCCGGGCTGATCGGCGTTGGCCTGTTCGGACGAGACTGCCTGGCCGTCGACGGTGCAGCCCGAAAGCGCGGCGACAAGCACGGCCAGAGCGACAAGCAACGGCACGACGACGCGTCTCACGCGCCTCATGACGCACGCTCGATCGACATCGCGGAGAGCTCACGCGTGGCGTCGCAGATCTGTTGGGTGTCGGGGGCCTGCGCGCTCAGTGATGAGGTACCGGCGCTCACCGACCACTCGAAGAAGTCGGCACCGAAGGCGATTCCGATCTCGCAGATGCCTGTGTCGGATGCGATGAATCCCTTGTGTCCGTTGATTTCTATGTCTTTGGTCGACTCGCGGGAGAGTTGCTCGGTGGCGCGCTCACGTCCGATCGGTGAGCCGCGATACCAGTTGAACGATGCCACCGGTCCTGTGCGATCAGCGCTCGACGACCACTCACACACCGACGGATTGTTCACCGTGTTGGTCAGCGTGCCGAGTTTTGTGAGGTTGTTGACCTCCTCTGTGGTGACGCCTCCGCATTCACCGAAGAACGGACCCGACCCCGCCTTCGCCGGCGGCGCCGCAGCGTTGCCGTTGCTGTTGCCTCCCGAATCGTCGGAGTCGGACGAGCAGGCACTGCCGATCAGCGCGATCAGTACCGCCAACGACACGAGGAAGCCACCGCGCATCAGCTTGTCGATCTCGCGTCGCTCGCGTTTCGTCGGCCGGCCGGCACCGCGATCGCGTCGTGGCTGACTCGCCAGGATCTCCTTGGCAGGCGGGGGTGGGCTCTTGTCGATGTAGCAGGCCGACGCCGCCGCGGGCGACACTCGCTTGGTGATCACCTGGGTCACCTCGACGATGCGCTCACGACCACCCAGCCGGAGCCGCACCTCGTCGCCGATACTGACGTGCTGCGCGGGCTTCGCGGTCGCCCCGTTGACCCGGACATGACCACCTCGGCATGCGTCACCTGCAGCCGAACGTGTTTTTGTGAGCCGGATGGCCCAGATGTAGGCGTCGACGCGTGCGCTCACCGTCGGGGCCTCGTTGCCCACGAGTGCACGTCACCCGTCCGCGGTCGTACTCGCACCGGTTATGCCCTGCTCACTTCTGTCGCGTCAGCACGTAGTACCCGCCTGCGACCATTGCGACGCCGAGCACGATCGCCAGGAACCAATTGGCGAAGATTCCTACCAGGAGAAAGACCACGATGCCGGGTGAGATCGCCACAAGGCTCATTCCGGGATGCTCGCGCACCACTTGCGAGACTGCCTTGCTCTTTGCGGGATCGATCGCCATGACTTCCTCCTAGCGTGCGCCACCGTCGACCGCTTGACTCCGCTGAGCGAGCGGTCGGCGACACATCGGGGCCGAACCTGCTTCGGTGGCTCCACTGTAGCCAACGGGGTTCTCGAGCCTGCCGACGTTTCAGGGTCAAATGGGGTTCTGCGGTCAGTCGTCGCGCCGGGGTGGTTCCACCTCGTCGACGTCGAGGTGTTGTTCGACATAATCGGCGCTCGGAACGTCGTCGGCTTGTGGCGGTTCGACTCCCGCAAGGGGGTCGACGAACTCGTCGAGCGGCGCATCGTCGGCAAGCGATTCGCCGGGCTCGTCGTCGAGTGGCGCTTCGGGGTCGACGACGCCTTCGGGCAGGTCTTCGCCTGAGATCGGTCCGCTCATCGTCGTCTCCTCGTGTCGAGTGATCGGCCTCTTCCGTTGTAACAAACAGTCAGATCGCGTGGAAGGCTACTGTCCGCCCGCGGCGCTACTGGCCGAGTGCGCTGACCCCGATGCGGCTTCGGAGGCATTCGCGTCGGGGGCTTTCGCGTCGGGGGCTTGGGTGTCGAGAGCCTTGGTGTCAGAAGAGTCGGTCGTGGCTTCGGCACTCGGGGAGCTGTTCGACGACGCGTCGGCCCGGTCGCCTGTGCCGTCGGTCGAACGGTGTTTGCCCACGTAGTCGTCGAGCGAGCGATGCTTGCCCACGTACCCCGAAGCGCCGAGACCCGACGAATCCCTCTGCGCGGCATCAGCTGTCGATTCCGGTACCGAAGGAGCGTCGAATTGCTTTGTTGCCGTGCTTTTTTCGTTGGCGACGATCGGTGCGCTCGACGCCGCCGGGGTCTCGGTGTCGGTCTCTGTGGGAGCAGTGGCCTCGCTCGTGCTGCTGGCACGCAGGGCGGTGATCTTCGACGTGCTGGCGGCGCTGCTCGACCCGCCGAACGGGCCCACCGACGGCACCCCGAACGGGAACGCGATCTCGGGGATGTCGACTGTCGGCAACAACTGTGCCGTGTCGACGTCGCCGAGGGTGATCACGGGAAGTCCCAGATGATTCGGCTTGACCTTGCCGTTGACCGTCACCGTCGGATTGAACGTCACCGACGAGCCGAGCCAGTGCACCACGATGGGCGCCTGCGTGCCGTAATCGCTTGTGAGGGTGAGCAAGACGGGCAGACCGTAAGCATCCGTCCGATCACCTCCGACGGTGAGCCTGGTGAAGTCCTTGCTGAGAGTAGGAGTTCTACCCTGCAGCAGGTCGCTGATCACGTCCGCGAAAACGCCCGCCGGATCCGAGAGCACCGCGGTCGGGTCGGTGAGTGCGAACTGAACCTCCGGAATCGTCAGGTTGTGCTTGGTCTCGTCGAGCTCGGAGTAGCGAAAGTCGAATGTCCCCAGGACATTGCTGCATGCGCCGACGCCTTCGGCATAGCCTGCGGTCAACCCTCCGTAGCAGCCAACCGACTTCACGCCCGGCACGCTGGTCAAGCGCGGTCCGTCGTGCCAGGCCGTGACATCTGTGGCATCCGTCGTCCATGCGTTCGCCATTCCGAGCACGGCGAACGACCAGGCAGTACGTCCATCCGTCGCCCCCGCGGTCGCGAGACTCACCGGCAGGTAAGCGATCGCCGTCGCCGTGCCCTCGCGACCCGCCAAAGCGAACTCGTAACCCGACCCCTTGACGACGGCCGATCCATGCGCCGTGTTGTTGCCGCTCGGGATGACGGAGATCTCGTCCGGCAGGACCACCGCGACCCCGAGCTTTGTCGCGGCGTCGCAGTTGGCGTTTCCTTTCGTCTCGCCGGTGGCGCAGACGTCGATGTTCCACACGCCCGCGACCGTCCCGGCCCCATCGACAATCGAATTGACGATGTCGTCGGCGACCCCGGCCTCAGCGTGCCCCGCCCCGACCGACTGCCCGAAGCTCAGCGTGGTTGCGGCGGCCACCGCCACGGCACCGGCGGCGGCTCGCTGACCGGCCTTGCGCTTGCGGCGTCGATCCTGCTTCTCCGCTCGACGAACTCCACCGCGCCGCGCACCGTTCACCGCCGATTGAGCCATGTGGCTTGCCCCCTCCGAGACATCGGCTCGAGTACCGTCCCCGAGCTAGGAGGATTCAATCACCACGATTCGGCGAGAACGGACGGTTTCAAGAAAAGTGCCTCACCACCGCGTGCGGTCGAGCGGACGCCCCGACTCGCCGGCCCGCGCGTCGCATCCGAATCCGACCACCCAGTCGCCATCGGCGAGCTCGACCTTGCCGAGCATCATCGGTTGCGGCAGCGCGGCGAGGAACTCTCCCAGCGCCGCGGGCGACAGGACCCAGCTCTCCCCTTCGATGACACGACCCGCATCGAGGTCGCGGATCAAACCCGGCTTGGGCGGCGTCGTATCCAGTGCCACAAGACGATACGACGGCGCTGTGCGTACTTCCCTACCCCAGCGCGCGCCGCGGTCGCTGAGCTCGTGCGTCAGCGGGCCACCAGCCATGTGCGCGCCGAACACGGCGAGCTCGACCGATGGCGCGACCCGCTCGGGCCACGTGGGTGCCGACGCGCCGTGCCGGGAATCGGCTGCCGAAACCCGCAGTCGCCGAGCAAGATCGATGAGGACCGCGTCCTCGTGTGCACCCGCGAGGAGCGTGATACCGAACTGGGATCGGGTTCCGTCGGCCTCGTCGACGACGCCTGCCGGGACCGCCAATCCGCAGAGGTCGAACAGATTGCAAAAGTTCGTGTACGTGCCCATCCGGCTGTTGACGCTGATCGGGTCGGCGGCGACCTCGTCGATCCGTGGGTGGAACGGCGCGGTCGGCACCATCAGTGCCGTCGCGTCACCCCATTGCTCCATCGCCAACGCCCTGAGCTCGGCGAGTCGACGTCGCGCACGGAGCAGATCGACGGCGGTGTAGCCGGATGCCTTCGACACGATTTGTGCCACAACGGGATCGAGTCCGACATCGTCGGAGTCCGCTGCGCTGTCGATGAACTCACCGACGGCGTCGTAACGTTGCGAGACGAGGGCGTCGTCGTAGAGCAGTCGTGCTGCGGCGAGGAAGGGCGTCAGATCGACGGTCTTGATCGTGAAGCCCGCAGCCTCGGCCGCGGCCACAGCCTCACGGAAGGCGTCGCGCCAGCGGTCGTCGAGCTCGGGGAGGTCGGCGGGCACCGCAATGATCGGGGCCTCGGGCGCTGCAAACCGACTCTCGCTGTCGAATGGTCGCTCGCCCATTGCCTCCGCCATCGCTGCGGTGGCCAGGTTCGCAAGCTCGAGGTCGGCGGCAAAGATCGTCGGGACGTCGTAGTCGGCACACGCGGGCACGACCCCGTCGGTGGAGATCGCGCCAACGGTCGGCTTCACGCCGACGATCCCCTGCAGACCTGCCGGAACACGGCCCGACCCTGCGGTGTCGGTACCGATCGCGATGTCGGCGAAACCGAGTGCGACGGCAACCGCAGAACCGGAACTCGACCCGCCGGAGATTCGATCAGTACGCCGTGAATCACGCACGGCGCCATAGGGACTACGGGTTCCGACGAGACCGGTGGCGAACTGGTCGAGGTTGGTCTTTCCGATGACGACCGCGCCGGCCTTGCGCAGCGCGGCAACCGTGGGCGCATCTGCGTCGGGCACGTAGACATACCCGGGACACGCTGCGGTCGTGGGCAATCCTGCGACGTCGACGTTGTCTTTCACGGCGAGGATCACTCCGGCCAGCGGTCCATCGCTCGCCACGGATTGCTGGTAGTCGCGTGCGACGTCGGCCTTCGGGCGAAGGGTGATGAACACCTCGGGCCGGTCGGCGTCGCGGATCGCGGTGTAGATGTCGTCGATCTTGGTCATGCGACCTTCCCCTTCGGATCGGAGCTGTCGGTCTCATTCTGCTCGGTCGTCGTGAACTCTCCGGCCAAGGACCATCGTTCACGCTCTTCGGCGCGCGCGTACTCCATCGTCGTGCGGGATGCGGCAATGGCGTCGGCGTTGTCGGCGAGGAAGCGCTCGTGTTCTGCCAGCGAGAAGGTGCCCTCGGTGATTTTCACGCTGTCGCCGCGGCCGGCCGCGACGTCGGCCCGCATGTCCTGCAGTTCGTCGGCGCCGACCGGGTACCACTTGATGCGGTCGAAGAAGCGGAGCAGCCAGGGATGTTCGGGATCGAACCCTGGAGCCTGCTGCGGATAGCGATGGTTCCAGACCTGCGTGGTGCGGCCGACGAACTGGTAGCCGCCAGGCCCCTCCATCCCGTAGATGCAGAGGTAGGCGCCGCCGATGCCGACGGCGTTCTCGGGAGTCCAGGTGCGTGCAGGGTTGTACTTTGTCGTGACCAGTCGATGCCGCGGATCGAGCGGAACTGCCACGGGCGCACCGAGATACACGTCTCCAAGACCGAGGACGAGATAGTCGGCGTCGAACACGATCCGGTGCACGTCGTCGACCGAGTCGAGTCCGTTCATCCGTCGGATGAACTCGATGTTCCACGGACACCAGGGAGCGTCGGAGCGCACGCCGAGCATGTACCGCTCGATCGCTTCGCGCGTGGCCGGGTCGTCCCACGACAACGGCAGATGCACTGTGCGGCTGGGTACTACGAGTTCCGACGCTGCCGGCAACTGGCTCTCGCACTCGATGAGCCAGTCCCGCATGGCGAGCTGCGACCACTTCGTCGGATCTGCTTTCACCTGAAGCGATCTGATCCCAGGCGTCAGGTCGACGAGGCCCGCGGGGTTCTCCGCTTCGATCCGCTCGGCGAGCGCGTGCACGCGGGCGCGAAGAGCGAGATCGAGTCGCATATCGCCGTATTCGACGAGGATGTTGTCGTCTCCGCTGCGGCGGTAGGTCACCGACGTGGTGCCGTCGGCCGTCGTCGTGGTTCCCAGGATTCCGCTGTCGGGATCACCTCCGCGAGAGAGCACGTCGACAAAACTCGCTCTGCGTGCGAGACCCAGTTCTGCCGGCGACGCCGCCTCCGCGGCCTTCACCGCGACGAACCGCACCGTGTCACCGGGCTTGAGCTGCCCGAGTTTCCATCGCTCCGACGCCGTTACCGTCACCGGGCAGACGAACCCGCCGAGGCTCGGTCCGTCCGGGCCGAGCAGGATCGGGGTGTCGCCGGTGAAGTCCAGCGCTCCAACGGAATACGCATTGTCGTGAATGTTCGACGGATGCAGTCCTGCCTCGCCGCCGTCGGTCCGTGCCCACTGCGGTTTGGGACCGACCAGGCGGATGCCGGTGCGGTCGGAGTTGAAGTGCACCTGATAGTCGGTGCCCATGATCTCGGCGATGTCGGTGGGCGTGAAGAACTCCGGGGCCGAGTGCGGTCCGACTGTCACCCCGAGCTGCCAAGCATTCGTGAACGCGGGCTGCTCCTCGGTGAGAATCCGCGTCGGGTTCCCTGTCGGGAGACCCGCGCGCGCCAGAATGTCGCCGTCGGCAAGTACGCGACCGTCGAGTCCGCCGAACTTGCCCATCGTGAACGTCGAACGGCTGCCGAGGTACTGCTCAGCCTCGACACCCCCGGAGATCGCGATGTACACGCGCAGCCCCAGGGAACCCACGGCCCCGACGTCGAGCACGCCGCCCGCAGGCACGTTGAGTGGGACCCACTGGGGCACAACGACTCCATCGAGAGTCAAAGCGACCGGGGCGCCGGTCACGGCAACCGTTGCCGACGTCGAGAAGCGCAGGCGCGGTCCGAGCATCGTCACCTCGAGTCCCGCGGCGTCGACCGGATTTCCGACGGCCATGTTGGCGAGCCGGAAGGACAGGTCGTCCATCGGACCCGACGGCGGGACCCCGACCTTCCAGTAACCGACGCGGCCGGGCCAATCCTGGATGGTGGTCATGGGTCCGGCGCGTAGCACATCGACGCCGTCGAACTGTGTTGTCTGGCTGTTCATCTCGTCTCCTGGCGGTCGGTACTCGGTCAGCCCCGCGGCCGCGTGACGATCACGCGGACGGCAGTCGGGTCGAATCCGTTGCAGGGGTTGTTGATCTGGGGGCAGTTGGACACGAGCACGAGGGTGTCGACCTCGGCGCGCAGCGCGAGGCGCTTGCCTGGCGCGGACAGGCCGTCGACGATTCCGAGTGCACCGTCGGGATCGACCGGCACGTTCATGAAGAAGTTGACATTGCCGACAAGATCTCGCTTGCCGAGGCCGTGACGTGAGCCGCCGATGAGGAAGTTCTCGACACACGCGTGCTGATGCTTGGTGTGGTGGCCGTAGCGCAGCGTGTTGGACTCCTGCGAGCACGCACCGCCGAGGGTGTCGTGATTGCCGACCTCGTCGGCGACGATCGTCATCATCGGCTGCGACTCCTGGTCACGGATGACCGTGCCGGTCGTGAGGAAGATATTCCCCTGCGCGGCAATGGTTGTCTGCGCCGAGTAGCGGATCGAGTGGTCGTGACCGCCGTAGAACAGCGTGTCGACGGCCTGGTTGCCGTAGAGGTCGACGATGGTCGCGACATCGCCCGCGGCAACGACTTCCGACCAGGGAGCGCGCTCTGCGACGATGCCGTCGTAGATCACGTCGCCGGGCACGAGCGCGAGTTCGGCCGCCGGGGCGGTGGTGGGATTGATCGTGGTGGTCATGATTGGTCCTTGCGTTCGGATGTGTGTAGTTCGGGGGTGGGGTGGTGGTTTCGACACGGCATTTCGGTGGTCGAGCCGGGCGCCAGCCTCCCGCTGGTTGAGCCGGGCGCCGCCTCCCGCTGGTTGAGCCGGGCGCGAGCGCAGCGAGCACCCGAGTCGAAACCACTCGGCGTCAGAAGCGCGTCGCGCCGTACACGTCTTCACTGTTGGCGACGGCTCGCTGGTATTCGGGGTCGCGGTCGGCGACGCCGGCGAGCAGCGCGTCGAGGTCGTCGGTGGCACGCCAGGCGAGCACTTCGAGTGGCCCCGAACGGAACTCCACGCTGGGGTCCAGCGGGTGCGCGGTGTTGGCGATCGCCACGATGCACGGCAGGTGCAGAAGCAGGTCGACGCTCTTGTCAGCGCCCGCGCTCCCCTGGAACTCGAACGATCCGTCGTCGTCGACTCTCACTCCCTCGAAGAGCGAGAGCGATGGCGCCACATCGGTGGGCGTCAATCCGTTCTTGGCCGCAGCCAGCTTGAGAAGCTCACGCCCCGCGGGAGTCGTCGAGTATGCCTCTCCGTGGCCGTATTTGGCGGCGTTGTCGGCGAGTGTGGTTGTGCCCGTGAGCGCGTCGTGGTGCGCGCTGGTGTCGTCGACGATGGTGGCGAGCACCCTGCCCTGATCGCTCAGAAGTGGGTGGCCGGTGGTGAGGTATGCCTGCCAGGGCACCTTGACGGTGTCGGCGACGTTCAGGCGTTCCCACGGGGCGTCGACGCGCCACAGGAGGAGGTGTGCACACGCGTCACCGGTGATGTCGCGCAATCGGATTCGCGTCCCGCGGGCGAGCACCTTGGTGGTGTACCTGCCGCCGGGAACGGTCTCGGCCCAGGTGAGCGTCGACGAGTCGACGTCGGCGATCGTCGTCGGCCAGTCGGTGGCAGGCACCACGGGCATGGAGTCGGTGATGGCTCCGGCCTGTGCACGAGCATGCGCGCGGGCACCGGCGGTGGAGGATGTGGAGGTGGTGGTCGAGGTGGTCATGTCGACGTCCTTCGAGAATGAGCTGGCGAGGTTCCGGGTCGTCCCGGTGGTCGGCTGCACGGACTCGATACGGTCCGGCAGGGCGTCGTCGCTCGGTTGACAAATCTATCAGTTGATCGATACTGCGGCAATCGCTACGAGCGCTTGCGTCCGACGAGTGCGTCTTCGGGTTCCGGTGCTCCCGGCTGGCCCTTGACCTTGAGGTACGCGAGGAATCCGACGATCAGCGTCGCCGCGACGAAGAGGATCGCGAAGTACTGCAGTACCCAGTTGCCGCCGTCGGGGTCGTAGACCTCCGCGCGAGGCCAGGCGATGTTCACCATCAGCAGACCACCCATGACGACGGCGATGATGTTGACCGGGATGCCCCACTTACCGAGGCCGAAGACCGGTCGGCCGTGGCTCAATTCGGTTCCGCGCAGGCGATGGATGAGTGCGGGCACCGTGACCATCAGGTAGGCGAGGTACACGATGACCACCGACACACTGGTGATCGCGGCGAAGACGCCAGCCTGCCCGAGGTTGACGAGCAAGATCAGAATCGCCAACGCCGAGACGACGATGCCGGTGATGACGGGAGTTCCGGTGCGCGGGTTGACCTTTGCCAGTGCCGAACCGAAGGGGAGGCGGTTGTCGCGCGCCATCGAGAACATCACTCGGGATGCCGACGCCTGAATGGCGAGAGTCGCGGAGAAGATCGAGATCGCGACGATGATCAGCAGCGCCTTACCGAGGACGGTGTTGAGTTGAGAGGTGATGACCCAGGCGATTCCCTGAGCGGAGAGTTCCGGCGCACCGAGTGACGGAGCGGCCATGAGCGCACCGATGATCATCAGACCTCCGCCGACGAACGAGACGAGCAGCGCGTTGATGATCGCCTTCGGCGCGGTGCGTCGAGGATCTTTGGTCTCTTCGGAAAGCTCTGCAGCGCTGTCGAATCCGTACATCACGTAGCAGGCCATGAGCATCGAAGCGAGGAAGGCCGGGAAGTAGCCGAGTCCCTGTCCGTGTTCTCCGGTGTTCGCGATCGCCGCCGCCGGTGAGCGTTCCGCCTTGATGAACATCGCGACGACGAGCGCCACGACGCCGATGATCTCGATGGTCACGCCCGTGACCGTGATCTTGCCCATGAAGCTGACGCCGACGCCGCTGATGATCGTGCAGCCGATGATCGTGATGGTGCCCAGGATGATCGCATTCGTAGCGCCCGAGACGGACGTGAGACTCGTGTCGTCGCCGACGAATTGGAAGCCCGACCAGATCTCGGGGAGCACGCTCTGCATCGCGATGGCCAGTGCCGCGACACTGACGATGTAGCCGACGAGCATGAACCAACCGGCAAACCAGCCGACTCCGTCGCCGGCGAGTCGTCGAGACCATTGGTAGACGGCACCGGCGACGGGGAACTTCCCGGAGAGCTCCGCGAAGACGAGGCACACGCAGAATTGGCACACGAAGACGATCGGCCAGGTCCAGAAGAACGCGGGACCGCCCAGACCGAAGCCGAGCGCGAACAGCGCGAACACGGTGGTGAGGATCGAGACGAACGAGAAGCCGGAGGCGAAGGCGGCATATCCTCCGATGCCGCGGTGCAACTCCTGCTTGTAGCCGAGTTGGGCGAGTGAGTCGGCGTCGTCGACGTCGCTCGTGGGCGAGGTGCCGGCGGGAGCCTTGGAGTCGGGTTGTGCGGTGGAGGTCATCGTGAGTTCCTTCGAGGTGAGGCTCCACATTGAGCGGGTTTATCTGCCAGTTGATAGATAACGCGCGCGCTTTTTCTATCGGGTGACAGATATGTTGCAGGGATGGAAACTCACGCTACGAGCGTGTTACGAGGACCAGGTCGCTTCGCCCCCACGCATTGCGGCCCGCTCCGATCGCGAAATCCCTGCGAATTGGTCGGACTAGACTCGATGACGCTATCGCCGCAACCCACGCCTCGGCACGAATGAAAGAGCTTCCAGATGAGTACTGCGTCCCGGCAAGGCCGAGTGGCGCCAGGCCCCGGCCGACCGCGCCTGGTCGAACAGCGCAGGCGAGGCGCCACCGCGCGTGAGGAAATCCTCGACGCCGCAGCCGAACTCTTCTGCCGCCACGGCTACACCGGGACGTCGACCCGCATGATCGCCGAAGCCGTCGGCATCCGCCAGGCGTCGATGTACCACTACTTCAAGAACAAGGACGACATCCTCGCCGCGCTGCTCGACGCCACCGTCGTCGGATCTCTCGAGCGCGCAAGAGAACTGCTCGACGACGACCGCGCACCCCTCGACCGACTCCTCGACCTCGCACGATTCGACGCCACACAACTCGTCGACGAGCGCTGGAACCTCGGCTCGCTGTACCTGCTTCCTGAGGTGGGCGACGACCGCTACGCCCAATTCCGCACAGCGCGAAGCGAACTCGCCGCCGCCTACGAAACCCTTGCCGCCGCCGTGCTCGACGACCCCACAGACACCCGCAGCCTGCTGCCCTTCCGCCTCGTCGAATCGATGATCATGCTCCGCTCCGACGAGCAACGCGACGAACTCGACGGCCGCACCGCCGCCGACCTCGTCGACACGATCGTCGGCGCGATCGAGATGCTGCTCACGCACCGCAGCCCCGCCTGACGTTCGGGAGCGTCGGCGCGCGGAGCCCTGGGCCAGCGTCTGGCGGCGCCGACGGCAGATAGGCTGACACTCATGGCAGGGCACAGCATGGAGTTCGACCCGATCGCCGAGGCGAAGGCCAATTGGACGTCGGCCGGCTGGGGCGACGTCGCAGACGGGATGGTCGCGGTGACCTCCGTGATGCGCGCACACCAGATTCTGCTGGCTCGCGTCGAATCGTCGCTCCGCCCTTATGATCTGACCTTCTCGCGCTACGAATTGCTTCGGCTGCTTGCCTTTTCGCGCAACGGTGCACTGCCGATCACCAAGGCCAGCGACCGCCTACAGGTGCACGTCACCAGCGTCACCCATGCGATTCGACGCCTCGAGGAGGCGCAACTCGTTCGACGCCTCCCCCACCCCACCGACGGCCGCACCACGCTCGTCGAGATCACCGAACTCGGCCGCTCGACTGTCGAAGACGCCACCGCGACGCTCAACCGCGAGGTGTTCGCCGACGTCGGAATGACTTCGGACCAGATCAGCGGCCTCGTCGACGCGATCCACGAACTGCGCCACAACGCAGGCGACTTCTGAGCCTGAATCACGCCAGACCCGGATCGCCCTCGAACGTCGTCGATCAGTATGACAATCTCGCCGGATTTCGGGCCTTCTCGTCATACTGATCAGGCTGCTGCCGCTTCGAGGGCTGCCTCGATCGAGGCGATCACGTAGTCGGGCCGCTCTACTAGGTCAGACCACGTGAAGTTCAGTACCGTCCAGCCCTTGGCGATGAGGGGCGTTGCGTCGAGTGCGGTCATGTTGAAAAGCCTTGGCGTCCCGGTGGCATGCGAAGCCGTCTATCTCGACGGCGAGCATCGCGGCGGGAAACGCGACGTCGATCAGGTAGTCGCCCTCCGCCAGGTTCGCCACCCATCCGGAAACGCCTGCTGCGTCGAGGATCTTGGCCGTGAGCCGTTCGGCCGCGGATCGAGCCCACCCGCTGATCGAGCCTGTCGAGATCACCCACCGGGCCCAGTGCTCTCGACCCGGGTGCTCCGCTGGTCGGGGCCCGCGCCACCTTGCCCAACGCCCACCAAACACCACACCCGCACAGCGCGTACACAACTCGGTCGTCAGCGCGACGCCAAGACAATAATCTCCTCGGCGCCCCGCTCACGTCACGTTTGTGTACGCACCCCGGCTCCAGCTAGACGACCCGTATGCACGCCAGCAGCCCCGCCGGGCTAGATGTGTGTCGAACCGAAGGATCTGTGTGCTGCAGCACCCACATCTTCCGATTCGACACACATTTCGGGCTGCGCGTCATACTGATCCGCGGCCGTAGCGGGTTGCGCCGCCGACGGCGGGGTCTCGACAGGCTCGACCAGCGGGGTTCAGCCCGGGCGGCGAGTGGTCTCGACAAGCTCGACCAGCGGGTTGGGTTCGACCAGCGGGTTGGGCTCGACCAGCGGGTTCAGCTCGACCAGCGGGTTGCGCTCGACCAACGGGTTCAGCTCGGGCGGCGGGTGGGCTCGGGCGGCGAGTGGTCTCGACAAGCTCGACCAGCGGGTTGCGCTCGAGCGGCGAGTCGGGCTCGACCAGCGGGTTGGTCGAGGGCCGGCTCGGCGAGCTCAGCGCAGGGTCGTGATGATCGCCGAGAAGTCCAGGTCGGAGTGCTGTTCGGCGAAGGAGCGGTACAGCGCGGCGGCGTGTTCGCCGAGGGGGGCGCGCGAAGCGGTGTCGGCGATGGCGTCGAGTGCTAGGCCGAGGTCCTTGTTCATCAGCGCGGTCGCGAAGCCAGGCTTGAAGTCGTTGTTCGCGGGCGAGGTCGGCTGCGGGCCGGGGACCGGGCAGTTCGTCTCGATGGCCCAGCAGTTTCCGGTCGCGCCGGTGACGACGTCGTAGAGCGCGTCGTCGGAAAGTCCGAGCTTCTCGGCCAGCACGAACGCCTCGCCGACCGCGATCTGCTGGACGGCGAGCAGCATGTTGTTGCACACCTTCGCGGCCTGGCCTGCACCGGACTCACCGCAGTGAATGATCTTGCCCGCCATCGGTTCCAGCGTCGGCCGTGCGGCGACGAACGCTTCTTCGGTGCCGCCGACCATGAACGCCAGCGTGCCTGCGACCGCGCCCTTCACGCCGCCCGAGACCGGGGCGTCGACCTGGGCGAAGCCATGATCTGCTGCGCGCGAATTGATCTCGCGTGCGTCGGCGACGGAGATCGTCGAGCTGTCGATGAGCAGCGCGCCCGTTGCCGTGGCGGGGAGGATCTCGTCGTAGAGCTTCTTGACGATGGCTCCGCTCGGGAGCATCGTGATCACGACCTCGGCGATGGCGACCGCCTCGACCGCCGTGGGAAAGGTCTGCACGCCCGCGGCTTCGGCGGTCTTTACCGCTTCGGGAACCGGGTCGTACCCGTGCACGGTGTGTCCGGCCTTGACGAGGTTGGCGGCCATGGGGCCGCCCATGTTGCCGAGTCCGAGAAAGGCGATCGTCGTCATTGTCGATTCTCCCTGTGTTGAAGTGTGTGTGGTCAGGTGGAGTTGGTCAGGACTCGCGGAACCGTGCGGCCACCGACCTACCCACGACGACGCGCATGATCTCGTTGGTCCCCTCGAGTATGCGGTGCACGCGCAGGTCGCGGACGATTTTCTCGATGCCGTACTCGGTGAGGTAGCCGTATCCGCCGTGAAGCTGCAGCGCCTGGTCGGCGACGGTGTAACAGGCGTCGGTGACGTGTCGCTTCGCCATTGCGCACTGCTCCACCTTGTCGGGCGCATTCGCGTCGAGAGACGACGCCGCGTGCCACAGCATCAACCGTGAGGTCTGCAGCGAAGTGGCCATGTCGGCAAGGGTGAAGCGGATCGTCGGCTCGTCGATCAGGTTGTTCCCAAATGCCTTTCGCGACGCGACGTACGACGCCGCTTTGTCGAAGGCGGCCTGGGCGCCACCGAGAGACGATGCCGCGATGTTGAGCCTTCCCCCGTTGAGCCCGTTCATCGCGATGCCGAAGCCGATGCCCTCCTGCTCGCCGAGCAGGTTGGTGGCGGGCACGCGCACCTCGTCGAGAACGACCTGCGCCGTCGGCTGGGCGTGCCACCCCATCTTGTGCTCCTGCGCGCCGAAACTCAGCCCGTCGGAGCCTTTTTCGACGAGGAACGTCGAGATTCCCTTCGGTCCGTCGCCACCCGTGCGCGCCATGACGACATACAGATCCGACGACCCGGCTCCGGAGATGAACTGCTTGACGCCGGACAGCACATAGTGGTCGCCGACCTTCTCCGCGCGCGTCGACAGCGCCGCGGCATCGGAGCCCGCACCCGGCTCGGTCAGACAGTAGCTCGCGATGGTCTCCATACTCGCCAGGCGTGGAATCCAGTGCGCACGTTGCTCATCGGTGCCGTAACTGTCGACCATCCACGTGCACATGTTGTGGATGGAGAGGAAAGCGGCGACCGCGGGATCTGCGTAGGCGAGTTGCTCGAAGATCCGCACGCCGTCGAGTCGACGCAGTCCGCTTCCGCCGACGTCCTCGTTGCAGTAGATGGCGCCCATCCCGAGTTGGGCCGCCTCGCGCAGCTCCTCGACCGGGAAGTGATCGGTCGAGTCCCACTCGAGAGCATGTGGCGCAAGCCTTTTGGCCGCGAATGCCGCGGCGGTCTCGACGATGACCCGCTCGTCGTCGTCGAGACCGACCGCGGTTCCGGCCGAAGCGGTGGTCGTCATCGCCCTCAGTCCATCGTCGGGATGACGAACTCGGCCCCGTCCTTGACGCCCGACGGCCAGCGCGACGTGACCGTCTTGGTCTTGGTGTAGAACTGGATCGAACTCGGTCCGTGCTGGTTGAGATCGCCGAATCCGGAACGCTTCCAACCACCAAAGGTGTAGTAGGCCACCGGAACCGGGATCGGCACGTTGACGCCGACCATGCCGACGTCGACACGCGCGGTGAAGTCGCGGGCGGCGTCGCCGTCCTGGGTGAAGATCGCGACACCGTTGCCGTACTGGTGATCCGACGCGAGAGCGAGCGCCTCCTCGTAGTCGCCGGCGCGCACGATCGAGAGCACCGGCCCGAAGATCTCGTCGGTGTAGATCGACATGTCCTTGGTCACGTGATCGAAGAGCGTCGGGCCGATGAAGAAGCCGTTCGACAGATCGTCGTCGCCATAGGTCTGTTCGTCGCTGCTGCGGTCGCGGCCGTCGATGACAAGTTCTGCACCCTCTTCGACGCCCTTGCCGATGTAGCCCTTGACGCGCTCGAGTGCCGCTGCCGTGACCAGCGGGCCGTAGTCGGCCTTGGGGTCGAGGCTGTGGCCGACGCGCAGGGCGTTGACCTTGTCGATCAACTTGGCGCGCAAACGTTCTGCTGTCTGCTCCCCGACCGGGACGGCGACACTGATCGCCATGCAGCGCTCGCCTGCACTGCCGTAGCCTGCACCGATCAACGCGTCTGCGGCCTGGTCGAGATTGGCGTCGGGCATGATGATCATGTGGTTCTTGGCGCCGCCAAAACACTGTGAGCGCTTGCCGTTCGCGGCGGCGGTTGAGTAGATGTACTGCGCGATGTCGGAGCTGCCGACAAAACCGAGCGCCTTGACCTCCGGGTGGTTCAGCAGTGCGTCGACGGCCTCCTTGTCGCCGTGCACCACCTGGAACACGCCGTCGGGAAGACCTGCCTGCGTGAACAATTCGGCGAGACGCACGGGAACCGACGGGTCACGCTCGCTCGGCTTGAGGATGAAGGCGTTGCCGCATGCGAGTGCCGGCCCGGCCTTCCACAACGGGATCATGGCCGGGAAGTTGAACGGAGTGATGCCCGCGACCACGCCGAGTGGCTGGCGGATCGAGTGCACATCGATGCCCGAGCCGGCACCCTCGGTGAACTCACCCTTGATCAAATGCGGTATGCCGATGGCGAATTCGATGACCTCGACGCCGCGCTGGATGTCGCCGAGGGCGTCGGCGTGCGTCTTGCCGTGTTCGAGCGAGAGCGTCGTCGCGATCTCGTCGGCGTTCTGATTGACAAGGTCGACGAAGCGCATCAACACGCGGGCGCGACGCTGCGGGTTCCACGCGGCCCACTCCTTCTGCGCTTCGACGGCGGTTGCGACAGCGGCGGCGACGTCGTCGGTGCTCGCGAGGGGAACGGAGGCCTGGACCGCGCCGGTGCTGGGGTTGAAGACGTCGGCGTGACGTCCATCTGTCACCTCGACGCGCGCACCGTTGAGGTAGTGCGGAATGGACGGTACGGATACATCAGCGGTCACCGGTGATCACCTGTTCTGGGTTGTGGAGGTTCGGATTGTGGACGTCGAGTGTCGTGACGCTTGTGGGGCCGGGAGATGTGAGCCATCAGACCCTGTACTCACACATACTAGGACATCCAAGTAATTTCGTAAACGCCTTCCGGCAAAGGAGCCGCAGAAGGCTCCGGTGTGCCCGAGTGGCCACTTAGGGTAGCCTTCGTTTGGTTGCGATCGCCCGTCGATCGCGCCCGTATCCATCAAGCGAAGAATCAAGGGAGTAGATCGTGTCCGTCGTCATCCTCTACGGCACCGAGACCGGCAACGGAGAGCTCGTGGCCGACGCCATCGCCGATGTCCTGGCTGCCGAGCACGATCCGTCGATCTACGACATGAGCGAGTTCGCCGTCGAGGATCTCGACCCCGACGACTTCCTCGTCGTCGTCTGCTCGACCTACGGCGAGGGCGAACTGCCGACGGGTGCCGAGCCCTTCGCCGAGGAGATCACCGAAACCACCCCGGACCTGTCCGGCGTGCGGTTCGGCGTGTTCGGACTCGGCGACACCATCTACGGCGAGACCTTCAACCGCGGCGGCGAGCTCATGGCCGAGCTCCTCACCCGCCACGGAGCGACCCAGGTCGGAGAACATCACCGCCACGACAACTCGTCGTCGATCAAGCCTGCGAAGGCCGCAACCGAATGGGCGCAGGGCATCGCGAACGTGATCGAGTCCGTCGACGCCTGAACGTCCCCGGACGCGCGGCGTCGTCGACTCCCGTCAGGCGACCCTGCGGATCGGCGAGGGTGACGAGTCACGCAGTTGCGCTTCGCGTTCTTCGCCTCGCACTGCCGACGATTTCGCGAGCTCGACGACGGATCGGACCATCGCGGCGAGCACGATCCCGAGGAACAGCGCGGTGGGCACCGACACCTTGAGGTTCTCACCGAGGAGCACCACGCCGAGGGCCATCGCCACCGCGGGTTCCATCACGTTCATGGCCGGGAACGACGTCTGCAGGTCGCCCGCGCCGAACCCCTTCTGCTGGGCCACCACGGCTCCCGTTGCCACCAGAACCAGCAGGTAGACCTCGGGCTTGGCGAAGGTGTGGATGCCGTGGTGTATCGCCTGGTACACCACCGTCTTGACCAGGAGCGCCGACACTCCGAACAGTGTCCCCGCGGCCAGTCCGTAGAACAGTGCCCGGTAGTGCGGGGTGGATCGCTCGGCAAGGACGACACATCCGACGACGACCGCCGCGACCGCCGCGACGGCCCCCCACACCACCATGTCGTTGGGTCGTCGAAGCGACGGCTCGGGGCGCGAGATGAGCAGGAAGGTCGCGACACAGCCGACGAGAATCGCACCCCAGGCCCACTCCTTGGCCTGCGGATGCCGATGGTCGGCCCACGCTTCGAGCGGCAACGCGAACAACACCGCCAGCACGACGAGCGGCTGGACCAGCAGTATCGAACCCAATCCGAGAGCCGACGCCTGGAGCGCGAACCCGGCGATCGCGATCGCCGCTCCGAGCCACCAGCCCGGCGTGATGGCCCCCGACGCCCGAGAGGCACGCTGCCGGAGCACCGTACCCCCGGCGATGAGGAGTGCTGCGGCAGTAGCCAGCAGCGCGGGAAGCCAGGAATGCACGAAATCCAGGCTAACGGTGTCGTAGCGGCTTTGCGTCGGTGTCCCCCACTAATCTGAAGAGATGCGGGGCACACATCACGGCACTTCCGGGCACGACGACGCACGCGCGATCGCGTGGTTCCGGACCGAACTCGAGCAACTCGCAACCCTCGACGCCGAGACGATCACGAAGGTCCTCGACGCCGCGCACACCGACCACACGACCGTCCTGTCGATCATCGCCGACTGCCTCGACGAGGCCTACGAGTTCGACGCCCAGGCCGACGAGGCGTCGGCAACGGGCGACGACGACCACGCGCAGTTCTGTCGGCAAGAGTCCGCGGCGTGGCGAGCCACGGTCACGGTGCTGCGTATCGCCGACGCCCGCCAGCGCGGCGACCACGGCGCAGGCCGCTCGCGGAACATCGCATGAGCGCAGCACCCCGCACGCTGGTACTGATGCGTCACGGCAAGTCCGGTTACCCGCCGGGTGTCGCCGACCACGACCGCCCGCTCGCCGACCGCGGCCGTCGAGAAGCAGCGCTCGCAGGCGAGTGGATTCGCTCAGAGGATCTCCGAGTCGACGCCGTGCTCTGCTCGACCGCGACACGCACACGCGAGACGCTCGAGCGCACCGGCATCAGCGCGCCGACGACCTTCCTCGACGAAATCTACGGCGGATCACCCGTCGACATCCTGGAGGTCGTGCGGGTGTACGCGCCGGCCGATGCGTCGACCGTTCTCGTCGTCGGACACGAACCGGGCATGCCGAAGACGGCACTCACCCTCGACCCGGATGGATACATCGAACGGTTCCCGACCTCGGCATACGCCGTGGTAGCGGTGACCCTCGACTGGGATCGCCTGGGCCTGGACGCCGATCCCGATGCCGAACTCCTCGGCGTCCGGATACCGCGCGCCGAGGCGTAGTACGTCACACCTGACTCGACCCGAGATGCCAGAAGTGCTATCAATGGATTGCGCAATTTATCAATCCATCATTTCATCGCCCACATCAATCACCGAGGAGGTCGGCAGATGACGACCAACTGGCCGCAACCGCTCTACGAAATCAAGGCAAATCTGTTCAAGGGACTCGCGCACCCGGTTCGGATCCGCGTGCTCGAGGTGCTCAGCTCCAACGGTGGGCCGACGCCCGTCAGCGAACTGCTCACCATCACTGGGCTCGAACCGACGACGATGTCGCAGCACCTTGCCGTCTTGAAGCGGCATCGCGTGGTGCACAGCGAACGCGTCGGCAACGCTGTCTTCTACAGCCTGGCGAACCCCAAGGTCGCGGACCTTCTCGTGACCGCGCGCGGCTTCCTCGCCGACACGCTGGGTGCTGAACGCGACCAACTCGATTCGATGGCTGCGCTCCCGCCCGTCGTCGCACAGTGAGCGCGACGGCCACAGGGCCGAGGCGCCGAAGCTCAGCGTGGCTGCATGCGATCGCCCCGCGCCGCATGCTGCGACTCATCCCCACCACCGGCGACTACGCCGGGCTACGTCGTTCGTGGAAGTCCGACGTCGTCGCCGGCGTCACGGTCGGCGTCGTCGCACTCCCGCTGGCACTTGCCTTCGGTATCAGTTCGGGCGTCGGAGCGGCCGCGGGCCTGATCACCGCTGTCGTCGCGGGCCTCGTCGCCGCGATCTTCGGCGGTTCGCACGTACAGGTCTCCGGCCCTACGGGTGCGATGGCCGTGATCCTCGCGCCGATCGTTGCGGCGCACGGGATCTCGTCGATCGCGTTGGTCACGGTGATGGCCGGGCTCATCGTGCTGATCGCGGGAGCCGTCGGCCTCGGGCGGGCTGTCACGTTCATCCCATGGCCGGTGATCGAGGGGTTCACACTCGGCATCGCCGTGATCATCTTCTTGCAGCAGGTTCCCGCCGCGTTCGGCGCCGACGCACCGAAAGGCGAACGCACTCTTCCGGCAGCGATTCACGTTGTCACACATGCCGACTGGGGCGTCGCGCTCCAAACCCTCGGAATCGTCGCCGTGATCGCCGTGCTGATGGTCGGGTTGCCGCGCATCCATCGGAGCATTCCCGAGTCGTTGACCGCCGTCATCCTGGTGACCGTGATCGTCGGGTTCATGCACCTGGGGGTGCGTCGAATCGGCGAACTCCCCTCACATCTGCCTGCACCCGCGCTACCCCACCTCGACGTCTCGACCATGAAATCCCTTGCGGGAGCTGCTGTTGCCATCGCAGCACTCGCGGCGATCGAGTCGCTGCTGTCAGCACGGGTCGCCGCAACGATGTCGCCGACCGGCCCATACGATCCCGACCGCGAACTCACCGGCCAGGGACTCGCGTCCGTGGCGTCGGGGATGTTCGGCGGCATGCCCGCGACCGGAGCGATCGCGCGGACCGCGGTCAACGTGCGTTCGGGAGCACGCACACGTGTGTCGGCCATCGTGCACTCCGTGTTCCTTCTCGGAGTGGTGTACCTGGCAACGGGTCCCGTCTCACAGATCCCGCTGGCTGCGCTATCGGGTGTGCTCATGGTGACGTGCTTCCGGATGATCTCGTCGTCGACGGTCCGAAAGATCATGCGTTCCACACGATCCGACGCTCTGATCTTCGCGGTGACGGCAGTCATCACCGTGTGCTTCGACCTCATCGAGGCGGTACAGATCGGCATTGTCGTCGCAGCGTTCTTCGCGCTGCGGCAGGTCGCGAAGCGGTCGAGTGTGACGCGCGAAGAGCTACCGGGACCAGCACAACCGGGCGATGAGGCCATCGCACTGCTCCGACTCGACGGAGCGATGTTCTTCGGTGCGGCAGAACGCATCTCGACGGCCATCTCGTCCGGCGCCCACTCCGACGCCACGGTACGGGTGGTGATCATCCGGATGTCGCATCTCGGGATGCTCGACGCGACAGGGGCCCACACGCTCGCAGAGATCGTCTCCGACCTCGAGGGTCGCGGAATCACCGTCATCATCAAGGGCGTGCAGGACGACCATCTCAAGCTGCTCGAAGGCGTCGGGGTGATCGACGAACTCCGTCACGAGAATCATCTGATGACCAACCTCGACGACGCGATCACCCATGCCCGCGAACATGTCGCGAACGATCGGGTCTCTCCTGCGGGCTAGCCACCTGTGATGGGTGGCACGAACACGCACGGCACCGGACGCGGATGTGCGGGGTCGAGCGCGTTGAGGACGTGCGCGACCGCTCGACGGTCGGACACGATCGACAGATGGTCGGCGAAGTCGCGGTCGCACCCGTCCTGTAACTCTATGTTGCGTACCGACGTCCCGGGACCGCCCGGCAGAATTCCCACCCAGTAGGGCGTGACGATGTCGTCGAATCTGGTGACGATATTCGTGTAGCGCACTCCGGGAAGGTAGGGAGTCGGCTGCCGAACGGCGTGGTTGAAGTCCAGATTGCGGGGCGGCGCAACGCAGTCGGCGCAGTTCGGGCGTTTCGGTGTCGGAACACCGAGCGCGCGTCGGAACTCGGCCACCGCCTCACCGCGAGCATCGTCGTCGTCGGGTCCCTGGCGCCAGTACGGGGCAAGTGAGATGTAGTGCGCCACATGGCCGCGTCCGCCGAGGTACTTCATCCAATAGGTGGGGATCTCGGTACCGAGTGAATGCCCGACGACGTCGACCTGGTCGCTGTGCGTCGCAGCCATGACCTTCGACATGAACGACGCGAGTTGCCATGCGCTGTCTTCTTTGGGGCCGAGGCCACCGAGCGCCGATGCGGGCCATTGCGTCGAGAGGGCTCCGTATGTTGGGGCGAAGACACAGTAGCCCTCGTTGGCCAACACGGGTGCGAGCGTCGCCCAATTCGTCTGCTGCCCACCACCACTGCCGTGTACGAGGACGACGGGTCGGGGATGGCGCGGCGTCGGACGGCACGAGAAGTCGTTGGTGCCCGGCAGTGAACCACCCGCGTGCGCGAGCTCTGCTCGTGCGCCGTCGAGAAAGTTGTAGGTGACGGGGAGCCGGGGCGCGGAGTGGGCCGACGCCGGGCCGAGCACGAGTGCGATCACGGCTGTCAACGTCACCGTGATGGCCGGCCACACTGAGCGAATTCTGTTCTGCTGCATCAGGTCACCTCGAGGTCGAGATCTGTGTCGGCGGTGGGCTGAGCGTCGAGGGGTACGAGATCCATGCGTACTCCGAGCAGTCGCACGGGGCGGTCGGCGTCGAAACGGTCGAGGAGATCGAGAACGACCGGCGTGAGTTCTGCGATGTCGAGGGTGGGTGCGGCGAGTTTGCGCGACTTGGTCCTGGTGTAGAAGGTCGACGTCCGCACGGTGACCGCAATCCGGAACGGCACGCGGTCTTCGTCGATCACCTGGTCGAGCAGTTCTCGTGTCAATTGTTGCGCCGCAGAGTGTTTCTCGTCCGGCGAAGTCAGATCGGTCGGGAAGGTCCGCGACTTCGAGTGCGACCGCGCCTCCCACGGTTCTGCGGTGATCGTCGAGTCGCCATGGCCCCGGCACAGCACGTAGAGCCAATTGCCCTGGTGCGGACCGAATGTGGAGATGAGGTCGTCGCGGGGTGTCGCGATCAAGTCGTCGACGGTGTCGATGTCGTTGGCGCTGAGTTTCTGCGCGGTTTTGGGTCCGACACTCCATAGATCCCTGGTGGGACGCTGCCCCATCAGTTCGATCCAGTTGCGGTCGTCGAGCAGAAAGACCTTGTCGGGCAACGGTTGCACCGGCAGGAAGGTCGAGACGCCTGCGGGGTCTCGCGGAGGCAGACGGTCGGGCTTCTTCGCGAACTCGGTGGCCATCTTCGCCCGCTGTTTGTTGTCGCTGATCCCCACAGACGAGTCGAGGCCGGTTGCACCGAGAACCGCGGTGCGCATGCGGGTAGCGATCTCGGTGATCGCGGCGTCGTCGACGCCCTCTCTCTCGACGCCCTCTCTTTCGATGCCCTCTCTTTCGACGCCCACGTATGCCTCGTCCCAGCCCCACACCTCGACCGGATACCCGAGTCCGCGGATCGTGTCCATGACCTCAGCCGACGCGGCGTCGTATGCCTGCGTGTCGAGGGGGATGAACACGGCGTCGGGTAGCTTGCGGTGCGCGGTGCGCAGAGGCATGCCCGCGCGGACGCCGTGCGCGCGAGCCTCGTACGACGCACATGTCACGACCTTGCGCGGTTCCGACGGGTCGCCGTTACCACCGACGATGAGCGCGACATCGGCGAGCTCGGGACTCCGCAGACGCTCGACCGAGACCTGGAACTGGTCGAGATCGAAGTGCAGGAGCCACCGGAAGCGTTGCGGCCGGTCGGTGCTCACACGTCAAAGCCTACGGTCGCGCTGCGCACCGCGCCGCGAAACGTTCCCTGCTGGTCAGCCCAAGCCGGCGACGCGGACAGCGTTGCCGCCCAGCCCGACGTGCTGGCAACTGGTGCGCAGGGCGTGGGCGTTGTAGCGGACGATCGCGAGGTCGGTGGCACCGTCGTCCTCGGACGTCGGCGATGCCGGAGCCGGGACGGCGAAGAACGCGCTCGCCTTGCTTACGTACACGGCGAACAGGTCGCGGTCGCGTGCTGTGAAGGTGGGCAGGGCGTGGGCCATGACCCGCCCGAGCACAGCGCGGTCGCGGTGCAGTGGCGGCGGCACGAGGTTGAGGTTGCGGGAGGCCGTCGCACAGTTCGTCGGGTCGGTGAGTGCATGAACCGCAACAAAGAGGAAGGCCAGCCGGACCATGTCGACCTTCGCGACGTCGTTGCTGTCGCGGTAGTCGTCGACGATGCTCTGCAATGCCCGAACCGGCAGCACCACGGGAGCATTGTTGAGTTGGTCTGCGGCACTCTCGTCGTCGCCGATCGAATCGATGAGCATGCCGATCAGCACGTCGACCGCGGTCTCGTGCCGATCGACCGCCTGACGCAACGCTGCCGACGTCTCGTTGATCAGTCCGAAGCGTTCCGGCTCAGCGAGCAGAACGTCGAGTCCGGGTATGACGATGAGCTTTTCGACCTCGATCGCCTCGATCAACACCGCAGGCCGCAGGAAGGCGCGCGCGCGTTGCTGTCGTCGCGCACCTCGCCCCTGCCGCTGCGCTTCGGACGAGCGCGAACCCCTCGAACGCACCTGTCCTGTATGTGTGGACACTCCGATATCCGTAGCCGTCTCGGTCATGAACCCGCCCCCTTCGTCGACACTCGATCGGATGACAGATCAGCATGAAAAAGGGGCCACCACCGCCGAGCAGAGCGCACGCTTTAGCGAACACCGTCGTGGTGAAAGTGACCCCAAAAGCATCGCTACCAGCCGGTAGCTTACTGACCCGTAGGTAACGGTAGAACACGGCCGTAGGTCATGTCCACATCCCGACGTGACTGTCGACACATTGGTCCAAGCGTCTCACAGAGCGCCTTCGACCTGCGCAGATGCGAGGACTGAATAATTGCTGAACCAAACTTCATATTGAAATCAACGGATGATGTGCCGCGCCCTAGAGGCCTCGCGTTACGACAACAAATCTGAGCGTCTGTCGTCCAGATAGGTGAATCGCTCGCGCGCGTCGTCGAGCACTTTTCGCTCGACGTCGACGACCAGCAGTTCTGGTTCGCGCTCGGCACGCGCGAGCACCCGACCGTCCGGGCCAATGCCTTCGCTGAGGCCACCGTATGCGAGGTCGCCCTCGACGCCGCAGTAGTTCGCGTATGCCACATAGACGGTGTTCTCCAGGGCACGGGCCGGGAGCAGCACCGTCTGGACGGCGTCGAACTCGGGCATGTTGGCGGTGGGAACACAGATCACCTCGGCGCCACGGACCGCGAGGTCGCGCACCAGTTCTGGGAACTCGACCTCGTAGCAGATGAGCAGACCGAGACTCCAGCCGCCGATGTCGATCACCGGGGGCGGGGCGATACCCGCGGTCACGGCGTCGCGGTCGACGTCGCCGAACAGATGCGTCTTCCGGTGCGAGGCAAGGGAAATGCCGTTCGCGTCGACGAGTCTCACGGTGTTGTAGACGGCCGAGTCGTCGAGTTCGGCGCATCCGTACAGGATCGCGATCCGGGTGCGACGCGCGACGTCACCGACGGCGTTGCCGAGCCTGCCGTCGACGGGGTCGGCGAGGCGTCGCGCGGTGCTCGGCGCGATGTTGTAGCCGGTCAGGTACATCTCGGGCGTGATCAACAGGTCGGCGTCGAGTGCAGCGGCCTCCGCGGCAGCTTGCTCGAGTCGGTCGAGATTGCCCTCGACGTCGTCGGCGACAGAGTGGCACTGCCACAACGCAATTCGTAGTCGATCGGTGGTCATCCAAGTCTCTTTCTGCGGTGGGACGCGATTCCGGCGCGACGGCGGTCACGGCCCTATGTCGATGGGTCCGAGTACTGCGAACAGATCACCCGGCCCGGGATTGGACGGGTGCGAGGCGCCGCCGAAATGAGAGATCACTCCCCAGACCGCGTTGAGGCCTGTCTGCACCGCACCCTCGACCCATGCGGGCGTGAACGAGACGTCGTCGCCCGCGATGAAGATGCCCCGCTCGGCGTCGGGCAGATTCTCTTGACCGTGAAAGTGGTTGTACATCCGGGTGTTATAGCGATAGTGGCCGGGCAGTGCGCCCTTGAACGCACCGAGGAAGTTGGGGTCGTCCTCCCACGAGACGGTGATCGGGCGGCCGACGATGTGCGACGCGATGTCGAGGTCGGGGTAGATCTTCTTCAGTGCCGCGAGTGAAAGTTCGACGCGGCGGTCGACCGGATGCGGCAGCACTTTCAGCGCGTCGCTCATCCACGTGTACGAGAGGCAGATGACGCCGGGACGGTCGGGGCCGTTGTCGAACAGGTAGGTGCCGCGGGTGAGGCGATCGGTGAGCGTCATGCTCAAGACGTCACGGCCAGTCGCCGGGTCGGTGTCGGTCCAGAAGGGACGGTCGACCATGACGAACGTCTTCGACGACTGCATGTAGCGGGTGCGATCGAGCGCCATCCAGAGGTCCTGGCTGAACAACGATTCGTCGCACTCGATCTCGGTCGACAACAGCCACGCCTGGCAGGTGGCGACCACGGCGGAGAACTCCCGCGAGTCGCCCCAGCGGTCGGTGACCTCGATGCGGTCGGGGCCGAGTCGTCGGATCGCGGCAACGCCCGCGCGTGGCGCACCACTGTGCAGCGACGACAGACTCGTCCCCACCGGCCAGTGCGCGATGCGATGAGGCGTGGCCGACCACAGTCGACGCGGAACCTGTTCTGCCCCACCGACAATCAACCGCTGGTCGGTGTCACAGTTGGTCACGACGACGCGCAGGATCTCCAGCATCGAGTTGCCGAAGTCCGAATCCCACCCGCCTGTCCCGAATCCGACCTGCCCGAACAACTCTCGATGCCGAAAGGTCGCGTTACCGAACTCTTTCGACGTCGCGAGGAAGTCGTAGAAGCTGCGGTCGTCCCACTCTCGGACGAGTTCGTTCCACATCGATTTCAGCGTCGCGGTGTCGCGAGCGCGGATCGCATCCTGCAGCGCAGAGAATCCCGCGATGCGTTCGAGCGCAGAATCCCAGGCGTCGGAGATCTCGCGGTAGATCGGCGGCAGGTCGTCGAGCGTCTCGGCGTAGAACGTCTCGCCACCGAGATCGATGACGGTGCTGCCCGCCGCCTCGGTCAGCGGGTTGGGGAACGGGCGCGAGCGCAGACCGAGCGCGTCGACATAGTGGAAGAACGCGCTCGAGGAGACGGGGAACCGCATGCCGCCGAGCTCGGCGACCTCGGGCTCTCCCGGCACGAACTGCTCGGAGCGCAGCCGTCCGCCGATGCGATCAGGCTCGTACACGACGGGCCGCAGACCGACCCTCATCAACTCGTACGCGGCGACCATGCCCGCCATACCGGCGCCGATGATCGCGACCTCCGCGCCCAGCGCGTCGTCGGGCACACGACCGAGACCCGCGGGATTGCTGATCCAGTCGTCGTATGCGAACGGGAAGTCGGGGCCGAAGATGGTGACAGGTGCGTCTGGCTGCACGTATCAACCCTATGGTCTGGCGCGCTGACGTGCGGGACTTCTGCCTCGCGCGCACGGTCGGCGTGATGGAGCGCACGGTCGACGGTCTCGAGCGCACAGTCGACAGTCTCGAGCGCACAGTCGACGGTCTCGAGCGCACGGTCGACGGTCTCGAGCGCCCAGTCGACAGTGACCCAGGTCATCCAAGATCTGCGGGAACCGCAAGCGGGGCCGAGGCGACTACTCCTCACAGTGCCGTCGGAAAACCGGCGGCTGTGCAGCCATCCCGAGAAGGAAGTCACCGAAGCCGTGGTCAGCCCTCCACCCGTGGATTCCGCGCCAGACAAGCCAGCCGAGTCCGAGACCGTCGAACCAGATCGTGATGCGCGAGGCGCGCGGCCTGCCCCGTCGGCGGCACAGCGGTGGCGTCCGCTCCTGCTGCGCTGGCATTTCTACGCGGGAATCCTGATCGGCCCGTTCCTACTGGTCGCGGCCGTGACCGGCACGCTGTACGCACTCATCCCGCAGGTCGACCGGGCCGTCTACAGCCATGAGCTCACCGTCGACAATGTCGGCACACAGCGGCTTCCGCTCGGCGATCAGGTCGCTGCGGCGCGTCGAGCTCATCCGGAGGGAAGCATCGCGTCGGTGACGCCTGCGCCGAAGGCCGACTCGACGACGCGGGTGACACTGAGCGTCGACGACCTGCCGTCGGACCGAACGCGCACCGTCTTCGTCGATCCGTACACCGGTGATGTGCGCGGATCGCTGACCACGATGGGCGAATGGCTGCCGGTACGCACGTGGTTCGACGACCTGCACCGCAACCTGCACCTGGGTGTCGTCGGTCGCAACTACAGCGAGATCGCCGCGAGCTGGCTCTGGGTGACGGCGCTGGGTGGGCTGGTCCTCTGGATCGGCTATCGACGACGGACCCACAAGCTCAACCGTATGCTCACCCCTGACCGCGACGCTCCGAAGCGTCGTCGAACATTGACCTGGCACGGGGCCGTCGGCACGTGGATCATCATCGGGCTCGTAGCGCTGTCGGCGTCGGGATTGAGTTGGTCGCGGTATGCGGGTGCGAGCATTTCTGAGTTGCGCACCGAACTGTCGTGGACGACACCCGCGGTCTCGACATCGCCCGCGTCGTCGAGCGAAGGTCATCACCACGTGGGTGATGCGACAGCCGATGCCCCGCCGACGATCACGCCGTCGGACTTCACCGCCGTCGACAACACCGCCACGCAAGCGGGTCTGCGCGCACCGATGGTCATCACGCCGCCGTCCGCGGAGGGTGCGGCGTGGTCGGTGAACGAGAACAACCGCGGATTCCCCACCCGGTACGACGCGATCGCGGTGGACCCCAAGACATTTGCTGTCGCCGATCGGGTGAACTTCGCGCAGTGGCCATTCATGGCGAAAATGACCGACTGGGCCATCAGCGCACATATGGGCCTTTTCGGCATCATCAATCAGATCATCCTGGTGCTCTTGGGAATCGGACTGATCAGCGTGATCGTCCGCGGCTACCTGATGTGGTGGCGGCGGCGTCCCACCAGAGGTGGACTGCCCAAGGCGCCGGGGCGAGGATCGCTGAGTTCGCTCCTGCCCGGTGAGGCGGTTGCGCTCATCGTCGTGGTCGCAGTACTCGGGTGGTTTGCGCCGTGGTTCGGAATTCCGTTGGCGCTGTTCGTGATCGTCGACGCCGTGTGGGGCATCGTTGCTTCGCGCCGCGGTTCGGGGACCCCTCCGCACGGAAGCGAGCACGGCCCGTCCGATGAGCAACCGGCTACGGCAGCAACCGAGAGTGCCCGATGATCGACAATCTCGCACTCCGCTGGGTCGTCACGATCCTGTTCGCGATCTCTGCGGCGTTGACCGTGTACGCAATGGTGCGCCAACCGCTTCGCTGGCCCGCCTACGTCGGACACGTGCTGCACCTGATCATGGCCGTCGCGATGATCGTGATGGCGTGGCCGTTCTCGATGAGCTGGCCGACCACAGGCCCGATGGTCTTCTTCATCGTCGCCGCCATCTGGTTTCTGGTGACTCTCGCATTCCCGAGTTCTGTTCTCGCCGAACCGGAATGCGGGTGTGGCGATGTGTGCACCTGCGGGGCGAACTGTGGTTGCGTCCCCGCGACCGACTCGGTGTTCGGACGATCTGTCGCCGTCTACCACGCGGTCATGATGGGCGCGATGGCGTGGATGTACGCCGTGATGAACGGAAGCCTGCTCCCTGGGAGCACCTCGGCAAGTGCTTCGGGCGCAGTCGAATACACGTCGGCGCTCGGTGAGCTCGTGCTCGCCCACGACCACGGCTCGGGCGGCATGGACATGCCGGGAATGGACATGACCGGCACCAGCCAACCGGCGTACATCACGCCGATCAACTGGATTCTCACGATCGGTTTCGCCATCGCCGCCGTGGTGTGGTTGTACCGCTACCTCGATCGACGACGCCGCGCGGGCACGACGTCGGATGTACTCGCCTTCGCGGGTGACATCTCGCAGATCTGCATGGCGGCGGGGATGTCGATCATGTTCGGCGTCATGCTCTGAGCGTTGGGGGACGCGGCGTCGTAAAGGGTTCTGCGGCAACGTCGTTGGCTGGTGTGCGATCGTCTCGACCCGCTCGCGGCACCAGCATCACACCCACGAGACAGGCGATCACGAAGCAGCACAGCGTGATCGGGGGCCATGCGGACACCTCGACGGTGTCGGTCTGGACGTCGACAGCCCCGCCGAAGACCGACGAATGCACCGCCGCATCCATGAGGAACCACACCACCGCCGCGATGCCGACCGCCGACACCCCGATCACGGCGTACCCGGCGCGAGCGTGCCGATAGCCCGGGCTGACTGCCCACAGCGCCAGCGCGACGAGGAGGCAGGCTGCCACCAGCGCGATCGCTCCGGCAAGACTCACGACGCCGCGCGCGGCAAGCTCTTCGGGTGCTCCCGAACGTGTGACGGCCTGGTCGGTCAGATCGGTCGACGCCGGAATGACCGACCCCTGCGCCCGAACCCACGTCATCGTCGTGGCAACGCCTCCCACCGTTGCCACGACGAGCAGCACGACCGACCAGCGGCGTCCGCTTGGTGGGGTTGTGGACGAGGTCACGGTGTCGGCTGCGCGGGGGCGGCCGGGGCCTGACCGCCCGTGCCGTTGCCGCTCCCCTGGTTACTGTTTCCCTGGTTGCCATTTCCTTGAGTGCTGCTGCCCTGATTTCCGGTCCCCTGGGTTCCGGTGCCCGCGTCTGTCTGCGTGAGATTCGGGGTGCCGCTGCCCGACGAGCCGTCCTGCGCCGCGCCTGCCATCCCGGCGACGTCGGTGATCAGCCACTTGCTGTCGCGGTCGAGCGTGATGGTGTAGGGGGTGACGGTGTTGAGTCCCTTCGGATTCTGCGTACTCGTCATGTGCGTCGACACGAAGACCTGCACGATGAACTGCCGATCAGCCCTGATGTCAACAGTTTTCGCCGCTATCAGCTTCGCGGTCTGCACCCATTGGACCTCTTGGATGAGTGGTGTCAGCGTGCTCACCGCGACGTCGAAGCGCGAATTGAGTTCCGGCGCAGTGCCGTTCTTGAGTGCTGCCGACCACGGTTGCAGGTTGTTGAAGTCGAACGTTGCCGCGCCGACCGCGTACTTGCCCGCGACGGTCTCGGCTGTCTGTTTGTCGGCGGTCAGTTGACGTTCGGCGGCGAGGTCGTCGGATCGTTGCACGAGGAGGTAGGCGAGCACGCCGACCGCGACCAGCGCGGCGACGCACAGCATGCTGACCGCCGCGACGACGGGGTGGCGACGCACCGTCAGGTACTCGGCCAACTGAGCTCGCGCTGAGGGCTTTTCGACCGGAGACTCTTCGGGAGAAGGCTTTGCGGCGGGAGCCTTCTCGGCAGCAGCCTTCCCTGCGGAGGGCTTCTCGGCAGTAGCTTTCTCGGCGGGCGTAGCGGTGGTGTCAGTTCCGCCGTCGTCGTTCTCCGGCTCGACGTCGTTGGTCGTGGTGTGCAGGTCGGTCGTCATGGGCTGGCTCCTTATTGCCTCGGGCTGTCATCTCGGCGGGGTCACGGTTAGTTGCAGGCTGTCGCCGGGCAGGACCTTCATCGCCTGCTCCACCAGCGTCGCGATGTTGATCTGGGCCAGCACCGAACCCGACTGCCGTGCGGCGGGGAGCAGTGTGTCGGCGATGCTGCCCAACGGGGGTGCGATGGTGTTCACGAACTCAGCGGACCGATTCAACGACGGTTTCCAGCGATCCCGGATCTTCTTTCCGCCGTCGGTGGAGACCGCGAACGGCTTGACCGCGGTCACGACGTCGCGGACGCTGGTGCCCGCGTACACGAGTTGGGGAGCAGTCGGACGCAGCGACGGGCCGATCCAGGCGCCGTCCTGCAGCATCGTCGTCGAGTTTCCGATGATCTTCTCGATGGCCGGCTGTGAGTAAATCATCGTCGCCGCGAGTACCTGCGCGGCTGGGGTGAGGCGTTCGACGTCGGACTCGGTTCCGGCGAGTGCGGCCGCGAGAGTGTCGACGAGATCGTTGACGAGTGTCGGGTCGACCTGGTCGAGCAGCGTCTGCGTCGAGCCGAGGAGCTCCGGTACCGACGCCGGGACGTCGACCACGGTTGCCGTCAGGGTCTGACCACTACGAATGGTTTGGGCCGCATCGTCTTTCGGGGGAATGAGGAAGAGTCCCGACTCCCCGATCATCGATTGGTTCTCGATGACGAGTTTGCTGTTCGACGGTATCTGGTGCGCGGCGTCGTAGGAGATCTCGATGTCGATGTCGTTGCCGCCGGTGTAGGTCACCGACGACACACGCCCGATCGATACTCCGCGGAGCAAGACAGCCGAACCGGCATGCAGGCCATTGGATTTGGGTGCGGTGATGGTGACGGTCGTCTGGTCGGAGATGACGCGCATCTTCAGTACGCCCACCGAGAGGTAGGCGACAGCGAGGATGAGCACCGCTACGGTCGCCACGATGGAGAACATGTAGCGCGCCTTCATCGGACCGCTCCGATCATGCGCAGCACCGCCGTCACCGACCGGGTTGCTTCCCGACGATCCCCACCCACGGTTATCTTGTCGACAGAGATCCCGCCGTTCTTGGCGAACGGGAGGAGTTTTGTCTGCGTCACGTCGACGACCTTGCCGATGTTGCCGTTGAATTCGGTCGACGTCGCGGAGTAACTGCGCAGCAGGGGCGTGATCTTCTCCAGGAACGGGTTGAGCTCGGCGAGCCTCGGCGTGAGCCAGCTCAGGCCGATCGCGAGGGCACTGGAACCCGCGACGAGTTTGAATCCCTCACTGATCGCGTCCATGACAGATCCCAGGGTGAACTGGCCCTGCGGGCCCATCGACATCGCGAGAAGATCTGGGTCAGAAGCTATCTGGCGGCTGGTTTCATCGAGTGTGTCGATCATCGAGTTCAGCTCGTCGGTGCCGCGTGCGAGATCCTGGATATCGTGGGCGCCGACGCGTGATGCTGCGGGGAGGTCACCGTTCTTGATGTCGACGGACTCGTTGACCTTGCGGATCGAATCCTGCACTCGCATCACCGAACCGCCCGCCATGAAGTCGGCGAGATTGGTGATGATGTCTTCGATCTGGGGGCCGGGGTCTGTGTCGTGTAGACCGATGACGTCGCCGTCGTGCAGGAGGGGCGCGCTCGACGAGGCAGGCGGTATCAACGCGACGTAGATGTCGCCGAGCATCGTCGACTGTCGCAGTTCGGCTTTCGAGCCTCGCAGCACCTGGGCTTGTGGCGTGATGCCGAGGGTCAGCCGCGCGGCGTTGGGGACGAGCTCGATGGATTCCAGGGTGCCGATCTGGGTGCCGCGCGAAAGCACCCGCGCACCCAACGGGAGGTTGACGACCGAGGAGAAGTCGACGTAGAGCGTCATCGAATTCGACGACGACGAGGTCAGTCTCGGCAACAGATTCGCGGGATTGGTCCCACGGCCGACCGCGACGACGACGAGTGCTGCCACCACGGCCAATACGCACAGAACAAGTGAGACTCCACGACGCATCATCGACCGAGACCTCCCTGAATCGCAGCGCCAACCAGACCGGTGAGATCGACGACCGCCGTCTGTCCGGTGCGGACGTCGCAGCGCCCGGCACCGCTGCGGGCGAGGAGTCCGCACAGCGCCGCGCTACTCGGAGTCCTGGTGAGCACCTTCGGCCCCGACACAGACACCGGAACCCCCCGCGCGGACCGGCTCATCATGGCCGACGCCGACGTCGCGATTCCCGGGATCTCACGCAGAAGGACAAGCAGGTCAGGGGTTTTGGCGATACCGAGATCAATCAGTGGCTTCGCGACGTCGGCCGTGTCGAGCAACGGCGGCAGGAGGTCGCCGAGAAGGTCGTCGATCGCGGGCGCGGCCTCCGACAATCCGTTGAAGATGTAGACGAAGTCTTCGATCAGCCTGCCCATCATGAAGGTCAACGACGCCGAGTTGGTCCCGATGTCGCGCAGATCATCCCAGTTCTGGGTGGTGACGTCGGTGAGCGTCGCCAGATTGTCGAAGATCGAGCGCATCTGCGCGAGGAACTCGTCGGGTGCTGCCATCAGGCTCGACATGTTCTTGATGGACTTGTTGATGTCGCCGCCGGTCCCGTTGATCTCCCGCGAGGTGACCGAGATGAGCTCTCCCACCGGCTTTTTCGCATCTGTACCGACTCCCCCGACCTCGTTGAACATCGTCGTGAACGACTGGAACGCATCGCTGACCGAGATGGGCGTGAACGTCCGAGAGAGCGGAACACATGTCTGCGCGGCGAGTTCGGGGCCGCCGCGTGCGTCGGTGCCAACGAGTTCGAGACGACGGTCGGCGAGCACCGAGTTGTTGATCGCGACCACCTTGAGGTCGGAAGCCAGCGGCCGGTCGTCGACCTTCATGTGTACTGTCACGTAACCGTTTTCGGGGTTCAGCGAGGTCACTGTTCCGACCTTGACGCCCCGGATGTTGACCGCATTTCCCGCATAGAGGCCGGCCGAATCGGGCAGCTTGGCGCAGAGTGCACGCGCGTTGTTCGACGTCGACCTCAGGTAGACGACCACCGCACCCACAAGCAGCACGACGACGAGGATCGCGGCAACCAGTGCGATCACCCTGCTGTCGATGCGGCGTGCTCGTGCGGTCAACATGAGCGGCCCGCGATGGGTATACAGATCGACGAGTCGTCGATCACCTGGTCACCGAAGTCGAGTGCCACGCCATTGGGATGCAATGTGCGACTGAGCTTGTCGGCGATACCGCGTAACTGTGTGATCGCGACACTCATCTTTGCCGCGATGTCTTTGGTCTCGCCCGCGGAGGCGATGATCTTGCGCAGCGGCGGCTTGATGCGCGCCTGATACGGCTCGCCGAGGACGTCGCCGACATAGAGCACGAGCGACGCGAGGGCGTCGTAGGTGATGATGCCGCGATCCTTGTAGCCGATGATGAGCGGCAGTACGGCGTGAATACGCTTGATCATCTCGACGAGAGTGGCTCGTTGTGCCGCCATGGCGGTGCTGTATTCGCCGCCGATGTCGGCGACACTCTTGATCTGATCCTGCTGCTTGTCGAGCAAGCCCGTGAGGGTGTCGACGTCGGACATGATGCCGCGGATGGCGCCGGGCGCGGCGTCGAGGCTGTTGGTCAGCGCCACCGCGGTGCCGCGCATCGTCGGCGCGTCGATGCCCGACGTGGTCTTGGCTGCCGCGTCGAGCACCTCGGAGATCGAGTAGGGCACGGAGGTACGCGAAGCGGGAATCACGGAGTCGCCCAAAGGTTTATCTCCTGCGGGCAGCAGTGCGACGTAGGCTCCGCCGACTACGGTAAGCATCCGGACGTCGAGGGAGGTCTGGTCGCCGAGGAATACGGTGCGGTCGACGGAGAGTGAGACGTCGACTTTGTCGTCGGATAGCGCGACGTCGGTGACCTTGCCGACGGTCACGCCTGCGATGCGTACCTCGGTGCCGCCCTTGATGCCGCCGCTCTCCGACATCACCGCGTGTACGGTCGCGCGCCCGGGAGGCGAGATGTAGAGGAAGCCGACGACGACCACCAGCACGGCCACGACGGCGACAACCCCGACGGCCCAGGAGATCTCGGCCCTGCGGGAGACCTGGTCGCGGACAGCGAAGTCGGACAGTCGGCTCAGGCCTTGCACAACGTCACCTTCCCTCCGCCGAGCAGGACCTGCCCCATCTCCGGCAGCGCCACCTCGCCGCGCGAGCACGTCGCGTCGAAGCCCAGGTGACTCATCGACGCGTTCACGGTCGCAAGGAAGGTCGGCAACGCGCCGAGCACCTCGGCGAACTGGTTGGTGTCTGGGACGAGTTGCATGATGCGCGCAGAGACGTTGTCGTGGCCGCCGAGAGTGAGGTCGAACAGGTTCGAGAGCAGGTCGACGATCGGCGGAAACACCCTGGAGCCGTTGCCGAATGCGGACTTCAGCAGATCGAGCTTGGTCTCGAGAGTGTCGAAGAGTACGCCGAGGCCTTTCATGAGCACCCCGATGATCTCTGACTTGCCCTGCAACGCAGCGGAGACGACGCCGAGGTTGTTGACGATCGTGGAGATCAGGGCCTTCTTGTCGGTGGCGAAACGGGTGAGACGTTCGACGTCGGCGAGGACGTCGCCGAGCCCGACGCCGTCCTCGCCCTGGAGCAGATGGAGCATGTTGGTCGCGAAGGTGTTGAACACCTCGGGGTCGGCGCCCTGCAGCAGTGGCCGTAATCCGTTGAACAGCTTGGTGATGTCGAAGGAGCCACTCGTCTTGGCCGCGGGAATCACCTGATCGGGGTCGAGTGGCGCCGCATCCGTTGGCGTGGTCGAGCTGGCGGTCCCGTTCACCTCCGCTTTCTGTGCGACTTCTGCTTTGGTGACGGCGAGGTAGCGTTGGCCGACGAGGTTCTGGAATCGAATCGCGAGCTGATCGCGACTGGTGAGCCGATTCTCTTGGCGCACGGTGAAAGTCACCATCGCCACGCCGGTGGACTGGAGATCGATGTCTGTTACCTTGCCCACCTGGACGCCGCGCACGCGGACGTCGGCGTTCTTGTGCAGCCCGAACACGTCGGAGAACTCGGCGCGGTAGGTCTCGACGTCGCCGCCGACGGGCCGATTGATCGCCTGCACGATCGCATAGAGGGCGAGGATCACGACGGCCGCCACGAGAAGTAGTCGTTTCGTCGCCGACGACGCGTTTCTCACGAACCGCCACCCACTCTCGACAGCAGTTGGTTCAACGGCGCCGATGCGCCGGGCACGACGTCGAGGTGCGCGGTTACCGACAGGGTGGTCCGCCCCGTCGTCGTATCGGTGTGGAACGCGTTGCCGAAATGATCGATCAGTGTGCCGACCTGTGCGGGGGTGACACCCGAGAGTCCTTGCCCGAGCGGCGTCGTGAATGCGTTGGTGAGGTCCATGAACGCGCCGAACGGCGCGAGGCCGTTGAACAGTGATCCCATGCCGCCGAACAGATCTCCGATGTCGCCGATCATCTGCGCGACCTGAAGCACGTAACCGTGATCGAGCAGGAGGGGGTTGGAGTTGAAGATGTTGAGTCCCTTGATTGCGCCCGCTGCCGCTGCACCGACACCACTGAAAGCGTCTGCGGCAGTGGGTAAGAGCGCATTCAGGCGTGTGCGCTGTCCCTGCTGCACTGTTTGCAGGGTGACGGTTGCGGCGGTCAGGAACGGTGACAGGCGAATCGTCGTGTCGCTCACCTGCTTGAGTAGGTCGCTGAGTTGCGGGGACAGCACGGGCAGGGTGAAGGAGCCCGCACTGCGCACGGTGGCCGTCACGGTGTAATCCGACGGCGCCTGTGCGAGCGTGATGGTGCTGCCACTGGTGACCGACGAGCCTGAACCCGTCGGGTTCAGACGCACGGCGTCGGAGCCGAAGAGGTTGCGGGACACGAAGCTGACCGCCGTGTTGTCGGTCAGTTCGCCCATGGCGTCCCGGTTGACGCAGACCTCCATGCGCGTGACGTCGCGTCGCGAAATGTCGAGGCCGCAGACCTCTCCGACGGTCTCGCCGCGGATATCGACCGGCACGCCCTCCTGCACGCCGTCGGGAAGCGACGGGGCGTCGATGGCGAAGCGCACGGAGTCGTCGCCTCCGCTGAAGGGCTTGATGACGACGAGGGCGACGACGGCTACAGCCACGAGCACGGCGAGGATGCCTCGCTTGCGCAGCGCGGCCGGGGAGAGTTCGCGTGCCCTGCTCATGCGAAGTTCAGCCCCGAGTTCAGACCCCAGAACATCAGCGACATCACCATGTCGGCCGCGACGATCAGCACGAGACTGGCGCGGATCGCCCGCCCGGAAGCGATGCCGACGCCCTCGGGGCCGCCGCTCGCGAAGAAGCCGTAATAGGTGTGCGCGATGATCACCAGGACCGCGAAGACGACGACCTTGATCGTCGAATAGACGACGTCGACCGGGCTCACGAATGCCTCGACGTAGCGGTCGTAAGCGCCCGCCGAGTTGCCGTAGACAACGCTGACGACCAGCCTCGAAGACAGATAGGCCAGGCAGAGCGAAATCAGATAGAACGGCACGATGGCGAGGACTCCCGCGATGACGCGCGTGCCCACCACGAATGGAATCGGCCGGATCGCTTGCGCCTCAAGGGCATCGATCTCCTCCGAGATGCGCATGGAGCCGATCTCGGCGGTCATCCGGCATCCCGCCTGCGCCGCGAACCCCACTGCCGCGACGATCGGGGCCATCTCACGCGTGGCGGCGTACCCGGTGATGAGGCCTGCCATCGGCGAGAGGTTGAGCGATGAGAGCGAGGTGACACCGAGGATGCCGATCATGCCGCCGACCGAAACACCAAGGATTGCAAGCACACTCGCGATCCCGCCGCCGACGAGGATCGAGCCGTTGCCCCAGGTGGTCTCGGCGAACGCCGCGAGGGTCTGGTTGCGATACGCGCGCACCGTATGCGGCAGACCCGCGATGGTATCGAGCACGAACGTCACCTGGCGGCCGATGTGCTCGAAGGGGCGGCCCGCGTCGTCGGCGACTCTCTCCAAGCGCGGGAACTTGGTACTCGGGATGTAACTCCCGGCGCGTTGCGCCATCTCAGATCACCGCCATGTCAGATCACCTGCGGCGGGATGAAGAGCGTCGTGACCTGGGTGATGATCACGTTGATCACCATCGACGCGACGATGCCGAGCACGACGGCCGCATTGACCGCGTCGGCGACGCCGCGGGCACCCCCGGCGGCCTCGAGCCCTCGTCTGCTCGCGATGACCACCACGACGAAACCGAAGATGACCGACTTACCCAGGCAGATCCACAGGTCTGTGGTCGACGCGTAGCTGCCGAACGACTGCCAATACGAGCCCGCGATGACCCCCTGTCCGACGATCGCCACGATGAAGCTCGCGGCCACCGCGATCACGATGATCAGGATCGAGAGAACCGGGGCGACCAGCACCATCGCGACCATCCGCGGTGCGACGAGCCGTCGGGTGGGGTCGATGCCGAGGACTCGCATCGCGTCGATCTCCTCGCGGACCGTGCGTGCTCCGAGATCCGCCGTGATCGCCGACGCCCCTGCACCACCGAGCAGAAGGGCCGCGGCCATCGGCGCGCCCTGCTGGATGACACCCATGCCGCCGACGGCTCCGGCCATCGAGGTGGCGCCGAGGTTGCTGGTGAGGCCGCCGATCTGCACCGCGATGATCACTCCGAACGGTACGGCCATCAACAGGGCCGGCAGGACCGTAATGCTGAGCAGGAACCACGCCTGAATCGTCGCCTCGCGGATCGGGAACCTGCCGCCAACGATGTCGGTGGTCGCGATGACAGAGGTGCGCACGCCCAGCCTGACCGTGCGGCCGAAGCCCTGCACACTCTGCGCCATCGGCACGCGCAACCCCCATACTCAATCAAGCACTTGTTTGGTTTTGGGACGTATCAGACATCCCGGTTTCATTCTTCGCGCCGAGGCGAGTATCACATATCCATGTGTCCGCTGTCACACCCCTATTGGTGGGTGCGCTTTCAACTGCAGAAACACAAGCTCGTCGCAAGCTCGATGCTCGATACCGTCGGTGTCGAGTGTTTGAGATCGTGAAACGTTGGAGTGAGTTATGGTTCACGAGTGTCAGAAGTAGGCTCAGCCTCGACCGCGTCGTCGACTCACGCGGGTTCGGCGGTGACGATGCTGGGTGCGTCGCGTCGTCGGCGTGCCGAGGAACAGGAGCGTCGGATCATCGACGCGGCGTCGTCGGAGTTCGTGCGCTCTGGGGTCCGTCGAGCCAACATCGACCGCATCGCCCGCGACGCAGGCGTCAGCCGCAGCACGCTGTATCGCCGTTTCCCCAGCAAGGATGCGCTGCTGGCCGAGGTCGTACTGCAACTGCGCAGGGACTTCTTCTCCGAGATGCAACAGGCTGTTCGCGACCTCGACCCGCGCGAGGCGGTGATCGAGGGGTTCCAGGTGTCCATCACGCGGGCTCGCAGCAATGAACTCGTCACCCGCATACTCGCCGACGAGCCGGGCGCCGCCGACCTGATCATCGGATTCGACGGCCCGTACGTGGTCGAAATGGTCGGGCAGTTCAGTCAGAGCATTGTCGACTCCCTGCGCGCCGCGGGCGCCAACATGCCCGACGCCGACCTGCGGCTCGCGTCGGAGACACTGTTTCGGTTGATCATGTCGTTCGCGCTCACCGACTCGCACACCGTCGACATCGACGACGCCGACGCACTGCGCGACTACGCGTCGAAGTTCCTCGCCCCGATGTTCTGGTGATCTCGACAAGCTCGATCAGCGGGGGTTGCGCTCGATCAGCGGGGGCGTCGAGTGGGCGTCTCGTGGCGTCGACTGGGCGCCCGAGCCAGCCGAGTGGGCGTCTCGTCGCGTCGACTGGGCGCCCGAGCCAGCCGAGTGGGCGTCTCGTCGCGTCGACTGGGCGCCCGAGCCAGCCGAGTGGGCGTCTCGTCGCGTCGACTGGGCGTCTCCGCCCTTCGAGTGGGCGGCGCCGGGTTTCTATTGCGGACCCGATATGACCGCATTGGCTGCGATGCTCGGTTCGTCGAGTGATCGGCACTCGGCTCGAACCTCGAAGCGCCCCACCTGAAAGGCCACAATCATGGATTGGACACTGGAAGTCGCGTTTCTGCCCGTCACCGACGTCGATCGAGCAAAAGACTTCTACACCAGGATCGGGTTCAACCCCGACCACGACTCGTCCCCCACCGACGAGATCAGGTTTGTGCAGATGACACCGCCCGGCTCGCGCTGCTCGATCGCTTTCGGCCGGGGCATCGTCGACGCCGCGCCACCCAACGCCGGGACACTGATGCTCTGCGTCTCCGACATCCAGGCTGCTCGCAAGCAGCTACTCGACGCCGGCGTCGACGCCAGTGAGGTCGACGTCCAGTCGTGGGGCCACTTCGTCTACTTCGACGATCCGGACGGCAACCACTGGAACGTGCAGTATTTGCCCTACCGGTACGAGTGAGCGCCCGACGCATCGTCACGACGCAAAACGGCCCCGCACCTCGGAAGGTGCGGGGCCGCTTCGGTGATCTCGACAAGCTCGATCAGCGGGTAGCCGTCAGCGGTACTCGCTGCCGAAACCGTAGTCGTCCAGCGGAACCGCAGCGCCGGCGGGAGCACCGAAGGTGCCGTCCGGGCTGTAGTAGGTGTCGTCGTAGGACGGCACCGCGTAGGCGGCCGCGCGGGCCTCCTCGGTCGGCTGGACCTCGATGTTGCGGTACCGGTTGATGCCCGTACCAGCCGGGATCAACTTACCGATGATCACGTTCTCCTTCAGACCGATCAGCTTGTCGCTGCGGCTGTTGATGGCCGCATCGGTCAGGACACGCGTGGTCTCCTGGAACGACGCCGCCGACAGCCAGGACTCGGTCGCCAGCGAAGCCTTGGTGATACCCATGAGGACCGGACGTCCGGCGGCGGGCTCGCCACCCTCGGACACGACCTGCCGGTTCGCGGCCTCGAACTCGGCACGCTCGGTGAGCGAGCCGGGCAGGAACTCCGTCGAACCCGAGTCGATGATCGTCACGCGACGCAGCATCTGACGCACGATGGTCTCGATGTGCTTGTCGTGGATCGACACACCCTGGCTCCGGTAGACCTCCTGGACCTCGTTGACCAGGTGCACCTGCACCTGACGCGGACCCATGACGCGCAGCACCTCGTGCGGGTTCGCCGAACCCTCCATGAGCTGCTGGCCCACCTCGACGTGGTCGCCGTCGGCGAGAAGACGCTCGGAGCCGTCGTCGTGCTTGAAGACACGCAGACGCTGACGCTTCGAGATCTTGTCGTAGACAACCTCTTCCGATCCGTCATCGGGGATGATCGTGATCTTGTAGAAGCGGTCGTCGTCCTCCAGGCGAATCCGTCCGGAAACCTCCGCGATCGGTGCGACACCCTTGGGTACGCGCGCCTCGAAGAGCTCCTGGACACGCGGCAGACCACCGGTGATGTCGTCACCGACGCCACCCTGGTGGAACGTACGCATCGTCAGCTGGGTACCGGGCTCACCGATCGACTGGGCCGCGATGATACCGACGGCCTCACCGATGTCGACGAGCTTGCCGGTCGCCATCGAACGGCCGTAGCACATGGCGCAGACGCCGGTGCCGGTCGCGCAGGTCAGGACCGAACGGACCTTGACCTGGTTGATGCCTGCTGCGAGCAGAGCCTCGATGGCCGGATCGCCGAGGTCGTGACCACGTTCGACGATGACGTTGCCGTTCTCGTCGACCGCGTCGGCGGCCAGGGTGCGGGCGTACGCCGAGGTCTCGACGTGCGCGTCGCGGATGATCGAACCATCCGGCTGCTTCTCACCGAGCAACACGTTGATGCCGCGCTCGGTGCCGCAGTCGGTCTCGCGGACGATGACGTCCTGGCTCACGTCGACCAGACGACGGGTCAGGTAACCCGAGTCGGCCGTACGAAGTGCGGTGTCGGCCAGACCCTTACGAGCACCGTGCGTGTTGATGAAGTACTCGGCGACGGTCAGACCCTCGCGGAACGAGGACTTGATCGGACGCGGGATGAACTCACCCTTCGGGTTCGTCACCAGCCCCTTCATGCCCGACAGGTTTCGCACCTGGGTCATGTTTCCGGTCGCGCCGGACTTCGGGATCATGGTGATCGGGTTGTCGTCGGGGTAGTAGTCCTCCATGGCCTTACCGACTTCCTCGGTGGCCTGCTTCCAGATCTCGACCAGAGCATCACGACGCTCGTCCGGGGTGAGGGCACCACGCTGGAACTTGCGCTCCAGTCCGTCGGCCCGCTCCTCGTAACGCTCGAGGATCTCAGCCTTGGCCGGCGGCACGAGCACGTCGGCCATCGACACGGTGACACCCGAACGAGTGGCCCAGTAGAAGCCGACGTCCTTGAGCTTGTCGACGGTCTGTGCGACGACGATCATCGGGTAGCGCTCGGCGAGATCGTTGATGATCGCGGCCTGACGCTTCTTCGGCATCTGCTCGTCGACATACGCGTATTCGACGGGGAGCAGCTCGTTGAAGAGCACGCGACCCAGCGTCGTCACGACGTCCCACGGCTGACCGAACTTCCAGCCATCCGGGAACTGCTCGGCCTCGATGTCGGCAGGCGGACGCTGATCGGTCAGACGCACCTTGATGCGCGACTGCACGGTGAGCGCACCGCGGTCGACGGCCATGATGGCCTCGGCCGGGCTCGAGTAGACGCCACGCTCGATGTCGTCGTCGGTTGCCGGCGTGTACTCGCCTGCCGCGCCCTCCTTGAGGGTGGTCAGGTAGTACAGACCGGTCACCATGTCCAGACGCGGCATGGCCAGCGGGCGACCCGACGCGGGCGACAGGATGTTGTTCGACGACAGCATCAGGATGCGCGCCTCGGCCTGCGCCTCCGCACTCAGCGGGAGGTGCACGGCCATCTGGTCACCGTCGAAGTCGGCGTTGAACGCCTCACACACGAGCGGGTGCAGCTGGATGGCCTTGCCCTCGACGAGCTGCGGCTCGAACGCCTGGATACCCAGGCGGTGCAGCGTCGGAGCACGGTTGAGCAGCACGGGGTGCTCGGCGATGACCTCTTCGAGGACATCCCACACGGCCGGGCGCTGACGCTCGACCATGCGCTTGGCGCTCTTGATGTTCTGCGCCTGGTTCAGGTCGACGAGACGCTTCATCACGAACGGCTTGAACAGCTCGAGAGCCATCAGCTTGGGCAGACCACACTGATGCAGCTTGAGCTGCGGGCCGACGACGATGACCGAACGGCCCGAGTAGTCGACGCGCTTACCGAGCAGGTTCTGACGGAAACGACCCTGCTTGCCCTTGAGCAGATCGGACAGCGACTTGAGCGGGCGGTTGCCCGGTCCGGTGACCGGACGGCCGCGGCGGCCGTTGTCGAACAGGGCGTCGACAGACTCCTGCAGCATCCGCTTCTCGTTGTTGACGATGATCTCGGGTGCACCGAGGTCGATCAGTCGCTTGAGGCGGTTGTTGCGGTTGATCACACGACGATAGAGGTCGTTGAGGTCGGAGGTCGCGAAGCGTCCACCGTCGAGCTGCACCATCGGACGCAGCTCCGGCGGGATCACCGGCACAGCGTCGAGGACCATGCCCAGCGGCGAGTTGCCCGACTGCTGGAACGCCGCGACGACCTTGAGTCGCTTGAGCGCACGCAGCTTCTTCTGACCCTTACCGCTGCGGATGGTCTCGCGCAGCGACTCGGCCTCGGCGTCGATGTCGAAGGTCTCGAGGAGCTTCTTGATCGCCTCGGCGCCCATCGCACCGGTGAAGTACTCGCCGTAGCGATCCTGCAGCTGGTGGTAGAGCTTCTCATCGATGATCAGGTCGCCCGGGGAGAGCTTCACGAACTTGTCCCACAGCTCTTCGAGAGCGTCGAGCTCACGCTGTGCTGCGTCGCGCATCCGCTTCATCTCGCGGTCGCCACCGTCGCGCACCTTGCGGCGCACGTCGGCCTTGGCACCCTCGGCCTCGAGCTCGGCGAGGTCGGCCTCGAGCTTCTGCTGACGCTCGTTGAGGTCGGCGTCGCGCTGATCGGCGACGGCCTTCTTCTCGACCTCCATCTCGGCCTCGAGCGTCGAGAGCTCGTTGTGGCGGAGCTCGTCGTCGACCGAGGTGATGACGTATGCGGCGAAGTAGATGATCTTCTCGAGATCCTTCGGCGCGAGGTCGAGCAGGTAGCCCAGGCGGCTCGGGACACCCTTGAAGTACCAGATGTGGGTGACCGGTGCGGCCAGCTCGATGTGGCCCATCCGCTCACGACGCACCTTGGCCTTGGTGACCTCGACGCCGCAGCGCTCGCAGATGATGCCCTTGAAGCGCACGCGCTTGTACTTGCCGCAGTAGCACTCCCAGTCGCGAGTAGGTCCGAAGATCTTCTCGCAGAACAGGCCGTCCTTCTCAGGCTTCAGCGTGCGGTAGTTGATGGTCTCCGGCTTCTTGACCTCGCCGTACGACCAGTTGTGGATATCGTCGGCCGTTGCAAGACCGATCTTCAGTTCGTCGAAAAAGTTGACGTCGAGCACTTGTTACCTTTCCAGAGCTCTGTCAATAAAGGGCCGTTGGCCGCCGGTCACGGAAACTCCGTGACCGGCGGCAGCGAGATCAGTTCGCGAGGTCGTCGACAGTGGCCGACTCGTTGCGCGACAGGTTGATGCCGAGGTTGGCGGCCGCGCGCTCGAGATCCTCGTCATCGGTGTCGTGCATCTGAATCGCCGCACCGTCGGAGCTCAGCACCTCGACGTTCAAGCAGAGTGACTGCAGCTCCTTGAGGAGCACCTTGAACGACTCGGGGATGCCCGGCTCGGGGATGTTCTCGCCCTTGACGATGGCCTCGTAGACCTTGACGCGGCCGACCACGTCGTCGGACTTGATCGTCAGCAGCTCCTGCAGGGTGTAGGCAGCGCCGTACGCCTGCATGGCCCAACACTCCATCTCACCGAAGCGCTGGCCACCGAACTGGGCCTTACCGCCGAGCGGCTGCTGGGTGATCATCGAGTACGGACCGGTGGAGCGAGCGTGGATCTTGTCGTCGACCAGGTGGTGCAGCTTGATGATGTACATGTAGCCGACAGACACCGGGTACGGGAACGGCTCGCCGGAACGACCGTCGAACAGCATCGCCTTGCCGTCGCCGTTGACCATGACCTCACCGTCGCGGTTCGGAAGCGTCGAGGACAGCAGTCCGGTCAGCTCCTCCTCGCGGGCGCCGTCGAACACCGGGGTTGCGGTGTTGGTGTCGGGCTCGGCCGAGTACATGTCCTCGGGCAGCTTCGACGCCCAGTCGGGCACACCATTCGCGACGTTGATGTTCCAGCCGGTCTTGGCGATCCACCCGAGGTGGGTCTCCAAGATCTGACCGATGTTCATACGACGCGGAACACCGTGGGTGTTCAGGATGATGTCGACAGGGGTGCCGTCGGGCAGGAACGGCATGTCCTCCTGCGGGAGGATCTTGCCGATGACGCCCTTGTTGCCGTGGCGGCCTGCGAGCTTGTCGCCGTCCTGGATCTTGCGCTTCTGAGCCACGTACACGCGGACCAGCTCGTTGACACCGGGTGCGAGATCGTCGTCGTCGTCGCGGCTGAAGACGCGGACGCCGATGACCTTGCCGGTCTCACCGTGAGGCACCTTGAGCGACGTGTCGCGAACCTCGCGAGCCTTCTCACCGAAGATCGCGCGGAGCAGACGCTCTTCCGGGGTCAGCTCGGTCTCGCCCTTCGGGGTGACCTTGCCGACCAGGATGTCGCCATCGCGGACCTCGGCACCGATACGCACGATGCCGCGCTCGTCGAGGTCGGCGAGGACCTCGTCGGAGACGTTCGGGATGTCACGCGTGATCTCCTCGGCACCGAGCTTGGTGTCGCGGGCATCGATCTCGTGCTCCTCGATGTGGATCGAGGTGAGCACGTCCTCCTCCACGAGCCGCTGGCTCAGGATGATGGCGTCCTCGTAGTTGTGACCCTCCCACGGCATGATCGCCACGAGCAGGTTCTTGCCCAGTGCCATCTCGCCGTTCTCGGTGCACGGACCGTCGGCCAGGACCTGGCCTGCCTCGACGCGCTGTCCCTCGTCTACGATCGGGCGCTGGTTGGCGCACGTGCCGTGGTTGGAGCGGGCGAACTTGCGCATCCGGTAGGTGTCGCGGGTGCCGTCGTCTGCCATCACGGTGATGTAGTCGGCGGAAACCTCTTCGATCACACCGGTCTTGCCCGAGACGATGACGTCGCCGGCGTCGACCGCGGCACGCAGTTCCATACCGGTGCCGACCAGCGGCGACTCGTTACGGACCAGCGGCACGGCCTGACGCTGCATGTTCGCACCCATCAGGGCGCGGTTCGCGTCGTCGTGCTCGAGGAACGGAATCATCGCGGTTGCGACCGACACCATCTGTCGCGGCGAGACGTCGAGGTATTCGACGTCGCTCGCGCCGACGAACTCGACCTCCGAACCCTTCTTACGGACCAGCACGCGATCGTCGGTGATGGTTCCGTTGAGGTCGAAGTTGGTGTTCGCCTGGCCGATGAGGAAGCGATCTTCCTCGTCCGCTGTCAGGTACTGGATGTCGTCGCTGACGACGCCATCGACGACCTTGCGGTACGGCGTCTCGATGAAGCCGAACGGGTTGACCCGTGCGTACACCGACAGCGAACCGATCAGACCGATGTTCGGACCCTCAGGGGTCTCGATCGGACACATACGGCCGTAGTGCGACGGGTGGACGTCGCGGACCTCGAGGCCCGCACGCTCACGGCTCAGACCACCCGGGCCCAGAGCCGAGAGACGACGCTTGTGCGTCAGACCCGACAGCGGGTTGTTCTGGTCCATGAACTGCGAGAGCTGCGACGTTCCGAAGAACTCCTTGATCGCGGCCACGACGGGACGGATGTTGATCAGGGTCTGCGGGGTGATCGCCTCGACGTCCTGGGTCGTCATGCGCTCACGCACGACGCGCTCCATACGCGAGAGTCCGACGCGGATCTGGTTCTGGATGAGCTCGCCGACGGTGCGCAGACGACGGTTGCCGAAGTGGTCGATGTCGTCGACCTCGATCGGAACCTCGAGGCTGTCGGGTCCGGCGACCTGCGAGAACGACACGGTGTGCGGGTCGGCATCGTGCAGACGCACGAGGTACTCGACGGTCGCGGCGATGTCTTCGCGGGTGAGGACCGACTCGCCCGTCATCGGGTTGTCGGTGAGGCCCAGCTTCTTGTTGACCTTGTAGCGGCCGACGCGGGCGAGGTCGTAGCGCTTCTCCTTGAAGAACAGGTTCTCGAGGAGGTTCTCGGCCGACTCGCGGGTCGGGGGCTCGCCCGGACGCAGCTTGCGGTAGACCTCGAGCAGCGCCTCGTCCTGGTTGGCGGTGTTGTCCTTCTCCAGGGTCGACATCATGATCTCGGAGAACCCGAAACGCTCGCTGATCTCTTCGTTCGTCCAGCCGAGAGCCTTCAGCAGCACGGTGACCGGCTGACGACGCTTGCGGTCGATGCGCACACCGACGGTGTCGCGCTTGTCGACGTCGAATTCCAGCCATGCGCCACGGCCCGGGATGACCTTCACGGTGTGGAGGGTCTTCTCGGTGGCCTTGTCGATGGAGGCGTCGAAGTAGACGCCCGGGCTACGGACGAGCTGAGACACGACGACACGCTCGGTGCCGTTGATGATGAAGCTGCCCTTGTCGGTCATGATCGGGAAGTCGCCCATGAAAACGGTCTGCGACTTGATCTCACCGGTGTTGTTGTTGATGAACTCCGCGGTGACGAACAGGGGCGCCGCGTAGGTCATGTCCTTGTCTTTGCACTCCTCGACGGAGGCCTTGACCTCGTCGAAGTGAGGGTCGGAGAAGGAAAGCGACATCGAGCCCGAGAAGTCCTCGATCGGCGACAGTTCGTGGAGGATGTCCTCCAGACCGCCGACGGGGTTCTCTTCGCCACGGGCGATGGCCTTGGCGCGCCACTCGGGGGAGCCGACGAGCCACTCGAAGGAATCGAGCTGTAGATCAAGGAGGCCCGGTACCTCCAGAGGCTCGCTGATTTTCGCGAACGATGCGCGATGCGGCGCATTCGGGATGGTGGTTGAGGTGGACTGGCGATCGACTGCCAAGGTGCGTCCTTCCAACACGAGGGTTCTGCCTAGCGGTGTGTGCAACAAGCGCTAAGTGGCTTGGTGGGCCGTTCGCTGGTGACAACCTTCGATCGCGATCACCATGCACACACCAGAGGAGAATGTGGCCAGAAGGAGAATCGACAGATGGACAGGAGGCAGCCAGCGCAACGTCCAACTGTAGCAGAAAATAGACGCACTTTGTCAAGTAGCGTCTGGAAACGATTTCGCACTGGTGGCTGCCCGCGCTGCAATCGCTGGTCACAGATTGGCCCGCCAACGCCGCCACGTCAAGCGGTACGCGCCAATTTGTGTAAGAAAATTAGCGCCTCACCTGCGTGATGCCGCGTCGAGGGGGTCAAAGCGCCGACTGTTCAGCATCACGACGCGCGTAGAACACGCGCTGGCCACGTGGCCGCGCTGGGCAGTTTTGCACGACGAGGAGCCGCCGTCGGGCAACTCAGATATCCGCGACCTTGGCGATGAGCCACGAGTCGCCGTGCTTCTCCATGTTCACCTGGTAGCGCGGGGTGAGGCTCTGTGTCGGTACGCCGTTCTGGGTGCCGGACAGGATCATGTTGACCACGATGACAGCGCGGGAACCGTCGCCGCTGCCGGTGAGGTCGCGCACGCCGATCGCGTCGATCTGGCAGTCGGTGGTGGCTTTTGCCTGCTCCATGACCTGTTTGAGGGGCGCGACCTGCTTGTTGAACTGTGCAAGGGCCTCCCCTGTCAGTCCCGACCTCGCGTTGTTCGACCACTCGTCGAACTTCGTCCCGTTGGCGGAGTTGGCCGTGCAGACCTTGGTCTGGGCCTGTGACACCAGTTCGCTGGTCGCTGCCTGGTCGATGAAAGCCTTGTTCGAACCGATTGTCGCGCCCGGGTGGACTGCCAGCACGATCGCGGCGATCGCGAGCACGCCCGTGATGATGCCGAGGACCGTCAACGTGCGACGGCTCAGCTTCACAAACGACGACGGTGAAGCGCCCCTGCGTGGTTTCGAGGCCTGGTCCGTCGACACCGGCGTCGTCGTACTTTGCGACGCCGCGGTGTTGGGTTTGATCGTCGAGACGCGTGCGACACGTCGGGTCTTCGCGGTCGGACGTGCCTCCGCGACGTCGGAGTCGGGCTTCTCGAGCGACGGGCCGGTGCCCGCGGTGGTTTCGGCGGCCTCAGTGGTTGCAGCGGCATCCGTTGTGTCAGCGGCCTCGGCCTTTTCGGCTGCTTCGGCGCTCTCTGCGCTGTTGTCAGCGACGACGGCACTCTCAGCAGCCTCGGCCATCTCGACGGCTTCGGCGTCTGCGCTCTCGGCGGCCGGGGCGTCGACCGGCGAGGTCTCAGTGACCTCGGGAGTCTCCGGACTCCGGGTGGTCTCCACGACCTCCGGCGTCTCCGTGGTCTCGGGCGTCTGCGGGTCGCCTGCGGCCGAGGAGCGGCCGCGGCCGGCGACTCGTGGCCGGTATGCGGAGGGTCGACGGGACGGGCCGTTGCCCGGCTTACGCGGTGGGCGTGCCATCAGTTCCCCCCTCCCTGTTGCTGGTTGCCAGAGCCCGACTGTCCCGGCTCCTCGACGCTGATCCCGTCCAGCGGAGAGATGTTCGACGCCTTCCAGGTGCCGTCCACGTCCGTCATGGTGACCGAGAAGCCCATCGTCTGGGTCACGCCGGCCTCATTGGCCCGCTTGGCCGTGGCGTCGACGTAGATCAGCACCTTCGCCGTGCCGGCGTCGGCGTTGACCTCGGTCGGAGCCGACCGCTTGAGCCGGGACGTCAGCGTCGCGGCTTGCGGACCTGCCTGCGTGATCTGCTGATTGAGCGTCGTCACGTCCTGTGCGGTGATCTGCTCCTTGGCTTTGCCGGTCAACGAGCTGTCGACGCGACGCTTCCAGTCAGCGGTGTTTTTCGGGTCGACGGTCGTGACGTTGATGATCGCCTGCTCGGCACCCGACACCGCCTCGTCGCGCGCGGTCTGGATCGGCTTCTCGACGAAGTACACCTCGTAGGCGCGGTAGCCGAAGAAGGCGACACACGCAGCGGCAACAAGCACCGCGACGATGGCGAGCACGCCGACGAGCGGGTGACTGCGCCATGTGCCGTCGTTGACGTTCGTCGGCTCCGACGCCTGTGTCGGGTCAGTCATGGTGGTCATCGGGCGTCACTGTAGCGAGCACACCTGAGAGAGAGCCAATTCGATCGACACACATCGTCGACGACGCGGCGCTCCCGCCGGTCAGCCACCGAATCCGTCGGTGCCGAACCCACCCGGCTTCACCGGACGGACGCCCATCATCGCCGCCAACTGCGTGGCCAACGGCGTCAGGTTGAGCTTGTCCGGATCCTTCTTCGGGGTCGAATCCCAGGGCTGAGGTGTGTTCGGGTTCGCGTACTCCACGCGCTTGGCGCTGCGCACACCGGTCGGATTTCCGAACGGGACGTTGCAGGACGCCTGCGTGTTGAACGGGAACTCGTCGTAGCGGATGTCGAATGTCGGGTCCTTCTTACGGATGTTGTCGATCATGGCGTCGGTCGACTCGTAACCACGCGTACATGCCGGCGGGTTATTGGTCTCGAGCACGATGCCGAAGTGGATCTGCCCGTCGCCGGGTGCCGGTGAATGGCTGCCCGCCGAGAGCGCCGACAGCATCGCGAACGTTCCGTTCGTCATGTAGCCGGCAGGTTCGATCGTGCGTGCAACCTCGGAGAGCTGTCCGACGACCTTGGCGATATCGCCGCCGTTTTTCTGGATCAGATTCGAGATCTGCGTCGCCGACGTCGTTCCGGTGGTGAGCAGTCGTCTCAGGTCGGGATCGGACGCCGCGAGCGTCGCCGTGACCAGGTCGAGACTGCGCGACCACGCGAGGATCTGATCGGACTGGTCGGCCTGCGTGGCCAGTACGACGTTGGCGTTGTTGATCAGCGAGATCGTCTGGTCGAGGTTGTCGACGCCTGCACGCGAGAGCTTGCCGAGCGAGTCGACGAGCCGCGTGAGGTTCTCGGCCTGACCATTGAATGCTTTGCCGAGCTCGGTGATCACCGTGTGCAGATCGTCGATCGGGATCGACTCGGTGAAGTCGATCGCAGACGACACGACGTCCTCGAGTGGTGGCGGAACCGATGACCGGGTGATCGTCGAGTTGTCGGCGAGGTAGGGCGAGCCCGTCGACTGCGGTTGCAGGTCGACGTACTGCTCACCGATCGCCGAGCGGTTCGCGATCACCGCGACCGAATCAGCCGGAATCTGCGGCGAGTTCGAATCGATGACGAGTGCGACGTTCACGCCGGTTTTCGTCAGCTCGAGTTTGCCGACACGACCGACCGGGATGCCCATGTAGGTCACCTCGGCATTGGTGAAGATGCCGCCGGAGTCCTTGAGCGACGCCGTCACCGTGTACGTGCCGATGCCGACCGTCTTGTCGAGTCGTGCGTACTTTGCGCCCACGAACGCGATCGCGACCAAACCGACGACCACGAACAAGATGAGCTGGATCTTCGCGAGTCTGCTGACCATCTATCCGACCCCCAGGAGTTTCAGCGGACCTTCGATGAACCTCTGGTCGCTCGACGCGGGTGCCGGGAAGTTCGCAGGCTTCTGCGCCGACGCCCCACTGCCACGCGGGACCGTCGCCGAAGCCGGGTATCGGCCACCCGACGGTGGCGTGTTCGGACCCGGCGTCGCATTGCGAGCAGGCGGCAACAGCGTGATGGTCGGCCAGCCGTAACGCGGGCCATTTCCGTTGATGTACGGGTTGCTCGGGTTCACCGGGACGCTGTGCCGCTGTGGCGGCGAGTACTTCGGCGTCCCCTGTCCGACGCCCAACGCCTCGAGCTGGTTCAACAGCCGCAGGTCGAGCGTCATGAACAGGTTGGTCGAGTCGCCCTGGACAGCAGGCAGCAACGAATCCGGGAACGGGTGAGTCAGCATCAGCGGTGCCGCGGTGATCAGATCAGGGGCAGCCTTCGCGAGCTCTGTGAGCACGGGACGCAGTGCCTTCAGATCTGTGATCAGCGCGTCGTGCGACCGTCCGAGGACGTCGGTGCCGACCTGTCCGAGCTTGTCGAGCTTGGTCAGCAGGTCGACGAACTGCGGACGCTGCTCCTCGAGCACTGCCACACCTGCCGGCAGTTCCTTGAGGATGCGATCGATCTGCGTCGTCTGCGCTGCAGCCCTGTCCGACAACCTGTCGAGGCCGTCGATCGCCGCGAGAATGGAGTCGCGCTGGCGGTTGAGGCCTGCCATCAGCGAACTGGCGTTCTGGATCAAATCGTTGACCTTGTCGGCACGACCGTCGAGCGCTTTGTTGAGCTCTGTGACGATCGGTTCGAGCTGGTTGATGCCGCCGCCGTTGAGCAGCATCGACAGTGCGCCGAGTACCTGTTCGATATCGGTTGCGGTCCGCGTGCGATCCAGCGGAATCGCCGCCGACTGGTCCTGACGCGGCAGCGACGCGCTGTTCGCGGGCTCGGTCAGCGCGACGAACTTCTCGCCGAGCAGTGACGTCTGCTGCACAGCCGCACCGGCCTGATCAGACAGATCGATGTCGTTCTTCACCTTGACGGTGACGAGCGCGAACCATTCGTTCTTCGGGATCTCGACGCTGGTCACACGTCCGACGGGGATACCGTCACGCTTGACCACCGACTGCGGAACCAGGTCGAGGATGTTCGAGAACTGGATCTTGTAGGTGCGCGGATTGTCGCCGACGTCGACGCCGCCGGGCAGCGGAATCGACTGAATCCCATTTGACCCACAACCCGCGACCGTCAGCACCGCGGTCAACACCGCCACCGCGGCGATGACCCCGCGCCATGCACGCGGAACGAACCCACCGATAAGCCGAGTCATCAGTTACCTCCCGACCGTGGCGTGGCCGACGGCTTCGCCGATGCCGGCGTCTTGGTCGCCGGGCCCGGGTTCGCCTGCGGGTCGGGTGTTCCGGGGACCGTTCCCGGCACCGGGTACCGCTGCAGCTTGTTGTTGCTCATGATGCCGAACGGCAGCACCGGCAGGATCGGGGTGAGCACGTCATTCGTGATCTGCTTGCCGATCGTCTTGCACTGGTTGATGAACGGCTTGAGCGTGTCGCTGAACTGATCTGCAGCGGGATTGCCCGGCAGCAGCGCACCGAGGTCGAGGAACTGGCACGTTGCCTGCGTCGGGTCCTGCAGGTCCGGCAGCGTGAGACGCATGGCGATCGTGCCCGACTCCGCGTCGTAGGCGTTGATCAGGTTGTTGATCGTCAGCGGCAGCACGGTCAGCGTCTCCTTGAGACTCTGCTGTGTGTTGACGAGCGCCTGGGTCGTCGGCTTCAGGTCGTTGACGGTCTCGCCGATCTGCTCGCGATTGTCGGCGACGAACGTCGCGACGTCGCCGAGCGCGATCGACAGTTTGTTCAGCGCGGCCGACAGTTGCTGCCGCTCCCCCGCGAGGAACGTGTTGAACGACGCCATCTGGTTGTTGAACTGGCGAACCTGGGAGTCGTTCTCCTTCAACGCCCCGACGAACACGTCGAGGTTGTTGACGGTATCGACGATGTTGCCGCGCGAATCCGAGAGGGTCGTCGTCGCCTTGGACAGGTTCTCGATGGCATCGCCGAGCTTGGCGCCGTTGCCCTCGAGGTTCTGCGCACCGACCGCGACGAGGTCGCTGACCGCGCCATCCTTGTTGGCTCCGTTGGGACCCAACGCCTTGGACAGCTTTTCGACGCTCTCGTAGATCTTGTCGACCTCGACCGGAACCATCGTCTGCTTCTCGGTCAGCGTGATGTTGCGCGGCGCCTTGGGGCCACCCGAGTACGCGGGCGTCAACTGGACGTACCGGTCGGCGACCACTGACGGGATCACCTGAACCGCACGGACATCGGCAGGCAGGTCGACGCCACGGTCGACGGTCATCGTCACCTTGACGGTCTGGCCGTCAGGGGTGACCGAGTCGATCTTGCCGACCGGCACACCGAGAACCCGGACGTCAGAACCCTTGTAGATGCCGACCGTCCGCGCGAACGTCGCGGTGATCTTCGTGGTCCCCATCGAGCTGAAGACCCACCACAGCGCACCAGCGACGATCAGCGCGAGGATCAACCCGAGCACGATGATCACGATGTGGCGTGGAGTAAACCAACGTCCTGGACCGGAGGTCTTGGACAGATCCGGGGTGGTCATCCGGTTGCCTCCGTTCCACCGTTGTTCTGGTTCGCCTGCTTGTTGGGCAGGCGTGTCGTGTTCTGCTGCGGCAGTGCGGGCGGCAGGAGGTTGGTCACCACGGACTCGAACCACCGACCGTTGCCGAGCACGTTCGCGTACAGCCGATAGAACGGCGCCATGTACGTGATCGTGTCCTGCAGGTTCTGGTTCTGCTCCTTGAGCAGGTCGTTGACACCCTTCAGCGAGTCGAGCGCCGGACCGATCTGAGCTTGATTGTCCCGGACGATCCCGCTCAGCGAATCACTCAGTGCCGTCGTCGTTTTCAGCAACGCCGAGATGTTCTTCTGGCGGTTGTTGAGCTCGTCGAGCAACTGGCCCGCGCCCGCGATCAGCTTCACGAACTCCTGGTTGCGATCGGCGAGGATCTTCGACGTGCTCTTGGTCGCCTCGAGTAGCTTCTGCACCTCTTGGTCGCGGCTGGCAATCGTCTGCGACAGACGCGTGACGCCTTCGAGCGCAGGTCCGACGTCGCCCGACGTTCCGGAGAACGTGTCGGAGATCGCCTTCATCGACGTCGCGAGCTGATCGGTGTTCAACGTCTCGACCGAGTCGGCGGCGTCGGAGAACGCCTCGATCACGTCGTAGGGCGACACCGTATCGGTGAGGGCGACGCTCGGGTCGGCGATCTTGCTGCCGCGGGGATTGAGCGACAGGTACTTCTGCCCCAGCACCGTCTTGATCTGGATCGACGCCTGGGTCTGATCGCCGATCCACGTGTTGTTCACGCGGAACTTCACGTCGACGCGGTTGCCGTCGAGCGAGACGTCGCTGACCTCACCGACCTTGACGCCTGCGACACGAACCTCCGCACCTGCACGCAACCCGGCGGCCTCGGTGAACTTGGCCGTGTACTGGGCACCCGCGCCGACGAGCGGCAACGAGTTCAGGTAGAACGCCGACACCGCCATCATGAGCAGGATCAGGATGCCGATCGCACCGATACTGACGGGGCTGCGATGCCCACCAAATCGCTTGTGCCCCGGCTTCTTCTGGGCTGTTCCGTCTGCCATGCTCACCCCCCTGGCTGGTTGTCTTTCCAGCAACGGCTTGCCGCGCTGGTGTAAAGGACATGGTTGATGTACGGAAGCGGGACGAGCGGCTGCGTCAGCAGCGTCGACTTGCCGTTTCCTGCGACGACGTCAATTCCGCACAGATAGAACTGGAACCACGAGCCGAATGTCGCTGCGCGGCCGATCTTCTGGAGCTTGATCGGAAGGTTGGTCAGGATCTGCGCGACGTCGTCACGACGCTTGTTGACCTGGTCGGCCACCTGCTTGAGGCCTGCGATGTCGCCCTGGATGGACGGCCTCGTCGACGTGAGGATCGACGCCGTGACCGCCGTCAGGTTGGAGACCGACGTGATCGCCGAACCGACCGAACCGCGTTGTGCGGCAAGGCCCGTCACCAACTGCTCGGTGTTGTCGAGGAGCGCGGTGAACTGCTCGTCGTTGCGGTTGACCGTGTCGAGAACCTTGGTCAGGTTGGTGATCAGGTCGCCGATCACGGCGTCCTTGTCGGCGATCGAGTTGGTCAGGTCGGCGGTATCGCTGATCAGGCTCGACACGTTGCTCGACTCACCCTGGAAGACCTTGATGATCTCGTCGGAGAGCTTGTTCACGTCTTCGGGCTGAAGCTGCCGGAACAGCGGCTTGAAGCCGTTGAACAACTGCGTCAGGTTGACCGCGGGATGCGTGTTGTTGTCGTTCGGGTTCGCGCCGAAGGTGTGGCCCGGGTTCACCGTCTGCGACGCGTCGCCCGCACCCTTCTCGACCGAGAGGTATCGCAGACCCGTGAGGTTGCGGTACTTGATGTAGATCTGCGCACCCTCGGGCAACTGACGGTCGACGTTGAACGAGACCTGCGCGCGGTTCTTGTCGTAGACCTCGACGTTGCTGACCTGGCCCACACGCACACCGGCGATGCGCACGTCGTCGCCCTTGTTGAGCATCGACGCGTCGGAGAACACGGCCTTGTAGTCGTTGTCGGCCCCACCACCGATGTTGGCGATGGTCAGCGCGAGCAACGCAGTCGCGACCACGGTGACCACAGCGAAGATGATCAGCTTGGTCAACGGCCCCACAATGGACTTCATTTGATGTGCACCTGCGCTCCCTGCAGTGGCGCAGCACCGATCATGGTGGTCCAGGTGGGCACGTCGTCGGGCTCAGTCCCGCTGGCCGCGCCGTAGATCACCTTCAGCTGCGCCCGGTAGGTCGGATCGTCGAACGAGTTCTCGCGGATGGTCCCGACGGGGGTCTTGGTGAACTGCGGCTGCGGCAGCTTCTGGACGGTCGTCGGGCCGGGGTTGCGTGACGGCGGCTGGTACGAGCCGTCGGCGAGGCTACCGCCCGGGTACTGCGGGAACGGACGGCCGTTGGTCGGCGGGTCGTAGCAGACAGCCGGAGCGTCGGTTTCGAAGAACCGCGGCTCGTCCTGGTTGGGCAGATAGCGACCACGCGGGTTGACGAACTGCAGGTTCACACGCACACCGGGATTCTTGGTGCCCTTTCCGACGATCTTCTCCGATTCGGGGATCAGCGTCGCGAAGTTGTGGAAGGCGCAGACGAACGTCGGCGACTGCTTGGCGAGTCCGGTCAGGAACGGCTCCGAGTTGGTGACGAGATCGACGAGGTTGTTGCCGTTCTGCTGCAACCAATTGGTCGTGTCGGTCGACGCGGTTCCGAGAGTTGCGATCAGAGTCCGCAGATCTCCCTGACGGTCGACGATCGTCTTGTTGGTCGTGCGGAAGTTGTCGAGTGCGTCGATGACGTCCGGCAATGCCGTCGAATAGGTCTTCGAGAACGACGCGAGTCCCTGCAACGTGCCCTCGAGCGAGTTGAGGTTCTTCGGCGTCGACAGTCGGCCAAAGATCGTGTTGAGCTCTTCGAGCGTCGTACCGATCTGCTCACCACGACCCGACAGAGCCTGCGACAACGCAGTCAGGGTCACGTTGAGGTCCTGCGGCGGGATCGCGTCGAGGACGGGCAGTAGACGGTCGAGGAGATCCTGGACCTCTTTTGCATTGCCGCTGGTGTCGGTTTGGATCGTCGCGCCGTTGTCCAGCGTCGGACCCGCCGCCTGCTCGGGAACCTGAAGTGCGACGTAGCGCTCACCGAACAGCGTCTTGGGCAAGATACGGGCGGTGGTGTCGGCCGGCAGTTGCGCGGCCATCTCGGGCTTGAGGCCGAGCGTCACGTTGACCGTGCCATTGCCTGCGGGTTCGACGTCGCGCACCTCCCCGACGAGAACGCCGCGCGCTTTCACGTCAGCGTTCGCGGGTAGTGCGTTACCCACCGAGTCGGTCTTCAGCGTGACGTCGGTGAACGTCGTGAAATCTTTGTTGAATTTCATGATCGTGAGAGTGAAGAAGAGTGCGACCACGATGAAGAACACCAGTCCGAGCAACCGGCGACGAATCACTGTCATCGCCTAGCCCCCCACTCTCACAGTCGTCGTCGTCCCCCAGATGGCGAGGCCGAGAAAGAAGTCGAGCACGGCGATGAGGACCAACGCCGCTCGCACCGCGTGTCCGACGGCCACGCCGACACCCGCGGGGCCACCACTTGCGTAGTAGCCGTAATAGCAGTGCACGAGAATGATCACGAACGCGAAGACCAGCACCTTGCCGAAAGACCACAACACGTCTTCTGGCGGTAGGAACAGGTTGAAGTAGTGGTCGTACGAGCCGCCGGACTGTCCGTTGAAGACAGTCGTCACCACTCTCGAGGCGAAGTACGCCGATAACAGTCCGAGCACGTACAGCGGGATGACCGCGATGAAGCCTGCGATGACACGCGTCGACACCAGGAACGGGATCGACGGGACGGCCATGGACTCGAGCGCGTCGATCTCTTCGGAGATCCGCATGGCTCCGAGCTGGGCCGTGAAGCCGCAGCCAACGGTCGCCGACAATGCGAGACCTGCGACCAGGGGCGCGACCTCTCGGGTGTTGACGTACGCCGACAAGAAGCCCGTGAGCACCTGCGAGCCGATCTGGTCGAGGGCGGCGTAGCCCTGCAGACCGACCACGACGCCGGTGAACCCCGACATCAACACCATCACGCCGACGGTGCCGCCGATCACGGCGAGACCGCCGGAACCGAACGCCACTTCGGCGAGAATGCGCAAGACCTCGCGCGTGTAGTGCACCAGGGTGCGCGGAATCCACGCGAGCGTGCGTCCGTAGAAGGACATCTGCTCGCCCGCACCGTCGAGCAGCTTCAGCGGTTTGCCGAGCTGCTTGCGCGCCTCGTACATGTAGTACTCGGGGCGGCTCTTGGCGATAGTCACTCCACCGGCCATGGTCAGCTCCCCTTCGGCGGGACGATCTGCAGGTAGACCGCAGTGATGATCAGGTTGGCCAGGAACAGCAGGAGGAAGGTGATGACGACGCTCTGGTTCACCGCGTCACCGACACCCTTGGGTCCGCCCTTCGGGGTGAGTCCCTTGTACGACGCCACGACGCCCGCGATCACACCGAAGATGGCTGCTTTGAGGAGTGAGATCCAGAGGTCGGGAAGCTGGGCCAGCGCACCGAATGACGCGAGATACGCACCCGGCGTTCCGCCCTGGACGACCACGTTGAAGAAGTAGCCACCACCGATACCGACGACGGCGACCAGACCGTTGAGCAGGATCGCGACCAACACCATCGCGAGCACACGAGGTACGACGAGGCGCTGAATGGGGTTGATTCCCAGCACCTCCATCGCGTCGATCTCCTCGCGAATCGTCCGTGATCCGAGGTCGGCGGCCACGGCCGAGCCCGCGGCGCCCGCGATCAACAGCGAGGTGACCAGCGGCGAACCCTGCTGGATGACGACCAGCACCGACGCGGCGCCGGTATACGACTCCGCTCCGAGCTGCTTGATCAGCGAACCGGTCTGCAGAGACACGATGGCGCCGAACGGGATCGCGATGAGCGCAGTCGGCAGGATCGTCACGCTGGCGATGAACCATGCCTGCTGAATGAACTCGCGCCACTGGAATGGGCGCACGAAAGTCTGGCGTGCTACATCGACGAAAAGCTGGACGATATTGCCTGTCTGGGCGAGTGCACCTTCACCGGCCCGCGCGATTCTGTCGACGCCACGCGTGGTGGCATTCGTCATACCTAAGAGCCCCCGCCGTAGTGACGCCCACCCTCGGGACGTTCCGACTCGAGTTGTTGAGTCTTCGCTTCCTCAGGCACAGCCCACTGTTGGGTCTGCGCATCGTCTCCGGCGTAATCGTTTCCGTACCCACCCTGATTGCGGTCACCGTGATCGATGACATCGGTGGAGGTGTCGACCATGACGTTTTCGCTACCGCCCTGCGCCTCGCCGTCGGTGTCGGACCATTCGACGCCCTGCGTGTTGGCGGCGTGGGCGCGGGATTCCTCGCGGATCTGGTCTTCCTGCTCCATCGACTCACGGATCGCGCGCTGCGCGTTCTCCGGCAACGACGGCAACAACTCCAACACCCGCTCGCGGTGACGAGCCACGGCCTTTCGCTCCGGCATACCCGGATTCGGCTGCACCTGCGGAATGATCTCCGAGAAATCATCCTTCGTACCACCACCACCGATGCCGGCGGCCTGCATAGCCTCTTCCTGCTTCTGCACCGCCTCGTCCTTCTCCTCCGACATGCCGATCGGACCAAACCGATCACCGGAGAGGAACTGCTTGACCACCGGCTGCTCCGAGGTCAACAACTGCTCACGCGGCCCGAACATCACCAGCTCCTTACGGAACAACATGCCGATGTTGTCCGGAATCGTGCGGGCAATGTTGATGTTGTGCGTCACGATCAGAATCGTCGCGTCGATCTGAGCGTTGATATCGATCAGCAACTGGGAGATATAGGCGGTACGTACCGGGTCCAGGCCCGAGTCCGGCTCGTCACACAAAATGATCTGGGGGTCGAGCACCAACGCGCGCGCCAACCCGGCGCGCTTGCGCATACCACCGGAAATCTCACCCGGCAGTTTGTCTTCGGCGCCCGCCAGACCGACCAGATCGATCTTTTCCATCACGATCTTGCGGACATCGTCTTCCTTCTTCTTCGTGTGCTCACGAAGTGGGAACGCGATGTTGTCGTACAAACTCATCGACCCGAACAGTGCGCCGTCCTGGAACAACACGCCGAACAGCTTGCGGATCTCGTAGAGCTCCTTGGCCGAACACTGGGTGATATCCGTGCCGTCGATCACCACCGAACCCTGCTCGGGATGCAACAGACCGATCAGCGTCTTCAAAAACACCGACTTACCGGTACCCGACGGCCCCAGGAGTGCAGACACCTCACCCGACGGCAGGGTCAACGTCACATCACGCCAGATGTTCTGAGAACCAAAAGACTTGGTGAGCCCCTCGACGCTGACCTCAACACCCACTACATCCTCCAAGAAACTCGGGTCCCGAAGCGCGGCAGCCGAGGCAACACATCGGACGCAGGCGGCACAACGCAGGTGGACTCAACTGTGGTTGGGGTCACTCTAGCGGACAGTTCCCCCGTAGCCACACCGCCTCTCGGCGGTTCTCAGGTTTGGCCAATTACCGGCCGGTAACCTGACTGCCCAAGAGAGTATCCCATGCCACCGACATAACAAAAGTAGGTCGCCGGTCACATTGCACGGCAACTGTGGGCCAGGCAGAGACAGCAACGAGCCCGGGACAGCAATGCTGTCCCGGGCTCGTATGAAGAGCGTGGCTGGGAGCCCTGAGAGCCCGTCTTACTTGACGGACACCTTGGCGCCGGCCTCTTCGAGCTTGGTCTTGGCGGCCTCGGCGGCCTCCTTGTCGACCTTCTCCAGGATCGGCTTGGGAGCACCCTCGACGAGGTCCTTCGCCTCCTTCAGGCCGAGGCCGGAAACGACCTCACGCACGACCTTGATGACCTGGATCTTCTTGTCGCCGGCACCCTCGAGGATGACGTCGAACTCGTCCTGCTCGGCAGCAGCCTCGGCGCCGGCAGCAGCCGGGGCACCTGCAGCGGCAACGGCGACCGGAGCGGCCGCGGTGACCTCGAAGACCTCTTCGAACTTCTTCACGAAATCGCTGAGCTCCAGCAGGGTCAGTTCCTTGAACTGATCGATGAGCTCGTCAGCGGTGAGCTTCGCCATGGTGGCGTCCTTCCTGTAAGTCCCCACGCGGGGCATCTTGTCTTGTTCAATCCCCGCGCGGGGGAATGCTTGTGTGCTGGCGGATGAGTACCGAAGTACTTATTCGCCTGCGGATTCCTTCTTCTCCTGCAGGGCGGCAGCGAGTCGTGCCACCTGCGACGCCGGCTGATTGAACAGTCCGGCGGCCTTTGCCAAGTTGCCCTTCATGGCACCGGCGAGCTTGGCCAGCAAGACCTCACGGGTCTCAAGGTCGGCGATCGTTTCGATCTCGGCAACGGACAGCGGCTTGCCATCCATGTACCCGCCCTTGATGACCAGAGCCTTGTTGTCCTTGGCGAAGTTCTTGATCGCCTTCGCGGCCACCACCGGCTCACCTTCAATGAAGGCAATCGCGGTCGGGCCGGAGAACAGCTCGTCGAGTCCCTCAACGCCCGCCTCAGCAGCGGCGCGCTTCACCAGGGTGTTCTTGGCGACGGAGTAGGTTGCGCCCTCGCCGAGGGAACGTCGCAGATCGGTGATCTGGGTGACGGACAATCCACGGTATTCCGTGACGACCGTCGCCGTTGAGCCCTTGAACTGCTCGGCGATCTCAGCGACTGCTGCGATCTTTTCGGACTTGGCCATACTTCGCCTCCTTCCTCATCACTCGAGTTGGTCAGAGTTCGGACCAGATACCCGCAAGGAGGGGCGAAACAAATAAACGCCCCGGCACGCAGATGGCACGGGGCGTAGTTTCTCGGCAGAGCGCGCCAGGCGCTCACCACTATTCCTCGTTCTCCCTGCGTGGGCCGCCGACCTCGCGTCTTTCGACGCTGCAGTCGTCCTTCGATCGGAATCGCTCCCGATGACCGACGGTCTCTGGTTGAACCGATACGACGTACATGTGCACGTCACACCGAAGTAATAGGCTACCCGACCATGGGGAATGCATCCAAATCGTCCGCAGACGGTGTACCAGAACCCAATATCCCAGAGCCCAACGCATCTGTTGTCACCGAACCCAACGCACGAGCGGCGATCGCGGCCGACGCCATTCTCGGCCGACATCTGAGGCACGCATGGTGGGTCCCCGGCACCCGCCTCGCGACGATCGCCTGGCCGCTCGGGAGGCTGCCGCTCGACGTCGTCCGCAGTCGCTTCGGATTCTGGCACTACTGGTGGCACGCACACCTTCTCGACCTCATCGTCGACGCCGCGATCCATCGCCCCACCGACGACATGTCCTACGACCCTCACCTCGCCGACGTCGCCAACCGACTGCTCCGCGGAATCCGGCTGCGCAACCTCGGCCGCTGGACCAACAACTACTACGACGACATGGCCTGGCTGGGCTTGGCGATCGAACGTGCCGACCGCCACCTCGAACTCCACCATCCCAAAGCGCTACGCACCCTGAGTAAACGCATGTACGACGCCTGGGAGCCCGAGCGCGGCGGCGGAATCCCGTGGCGCACCGTCGACACCTTCTTCAATGCGCCCGCCAATGGTCCGGCGACCATCCTGCTCGCGCGCACAGGCCACCTCGACCGTGCGCTGGCGATGTGCGACTGGATGGACACCGCCCTCGTCGACCCCGACTCCCACCTCGTGATCGACGGCATCAAGCCGCAGGGTGACGGATTCGAGCGCGTCACCGCCATCTACACCTACTGTCAGGGCGTCGTACTCGGGTCCGAAGTCGAGGCGGCACGACGCACCCGTGAGACCGTTCACCTCGACCGCATCGATCGACTCCTGACCGCCATCGAGGCACACGAGTGCCCCGACGGCGTGATCCGCGGCGCGGGCGGAGGCGACGGCGGATTGTTCATGGGCGTACTCGCGCGCTACCTGGCTCTGGTCGCCACCGATCTCCCTGCCGATCTTCCCGGGGCGGATGAGTTGCGTCGACGCAGCGCTGCACTCGTACTCAGCAGCGCCGACGCCGCGTGGTCCACGCGTGCAGAAGTCGACGACACCGTGGTCTTCAGCGCCGACTGGCACCAGCAGGCGATTCGGCCGACCAGGGGCGGTACCGACGCCGCATTCATCGCGGGAGCGGTCAATTCGTCGTCGGTTCCCGAACGCGATCTGTCGGTTCAACTGTCCGGTTGGATGGTCCTCGAGGCCGCTGCCGCAATAGATCTCGGCCTATCCGAACAAAATGTTCGCCCCTGACCTGCGATTATGGCACTGAGCGCCAAATTGACGCCCCCTAGTTAGCGTTCTGAGACACGACATGCACTATTGTCGAGGTCCGGAGTGATGTGGACCACATTTGGGTGGGGTTGTGGCTGTGCCACAACGCGGTTCGTGTCACTCCTACCGACACGATGAAGTGACGGCATCCGCGGCGGCACGCCCACCGGACAACGACCGGCTGACGCAGGTGCAGTGACCTCAAAGGCAGGCTGATGCACCATGGCGTTTCAGTTGAGACCGACAGCGGACGAGCACGCGGCGACAGAGCGCGCGCGCATCGAGCCATTTCCAGTTGACCCTTCATCACTGCGCCGATCCAGCACCGACACACCCGTCTTCGGCACACTCCCCCTCGGCGATCCCACCGGAGGCGCCAGTGCGATGCGCTGGCGCGAGCAGGTCGACGGCCCGCAGGTCTACCCCCGCGTCTCGATCGACCGCGATGTCACTCTGACGATGAGCGACGGCGTCGAGTTGCGGGCGACGATCGTTCGGCCTGCCACACGTTTCGGCGAGGTGGTCACGACGCCCTATCCGGCGATCATCAACATCAACCCCTACAACCGCGCCGCGATCGACTTCATCGACAGCACGATGCACGCCCCCGTCCTCGGGGGTGCCGTGCGCGCGGCCGCGCGATCGGTCGACGCGACAGGCACGGCACTCGAGGGGCTGACCACTCTGACCCAGATGCTCGCGGGCGGCGTGATCGACGTCTTCGGGATCAATCGAAACCTGGTGCGCAGCGGGTACGCCCAGATCATCGTCGACGTTCGCGGCACCGGCGCCAGCCACGGCAAATGGGAGATCCTCGGCCCGCGTGAACAGCAGGATTCCGTCGAGATCATCGACTGGGTCTCCGAGCAGCAGTGGTGCAACGGCAAGATCGGACTCGCGGGGTGGTCGTACTCGGCCATCAACTCGCTGCAGGCCGCCGACAAGCGGCCACCCCAGCTCGGCGCGGTGTTCGCGGTCGAGGGCTGCGACGACATCGTGCGCGACATCTACATCACCGGCGGCATGCCCTCAGCCTTCATCCCGGCATGGCTGTCTGTGGTGAACATACTGAAGTGGGTACCGAATCCGTCGACGCTGATGCGAGATGTTCTGCGCGGCAACCACTTCCGATGGCTTCGTGACCGCGTCGCGTCACCTGCCACCGAAATCCCCTCGCTCCTCTGGGGGTTCCTCACCGCCCGCGACGACCGCATCTTCGACGACCCGTACTTCGACGCCCGCGATCCGCAGATCGACCGGATCGAGGCGCCGACGCTCACCGTCGGTGCATGGCACGACCTCTTCGGACGCAGTGCCACAGGCATTTACGAGCGCCTCAACCTCGAACCGGGCCGCAAGCAATTGATCGTCGGAGACGGTTATCACTTCGACGTCGGGTCCGGCTACGGCGGCAAGTTCGCGCCACCTCGTCTCGACGTCCTCGAACGCGCGTGGTTCGACCGCTGGCTCAAGGGGCACGCGAACGGCGTCGAACACTACGGACCGGTGACACTGCGCCAGCAGGGCGGCACCTGGACTGCTGGTCAGTCGTTCCCGCGCCAGGGCGTCTCGCCGCGTCGGCTTTATCTCTCCAGCGAGTGTTCTTCCAGCGCAACACATTGCGTGCACGACGGCAGCCTGCAATCCACCCCGTGCTCCGACTACGCCTCGCTTCATGTCCGCCCGGATGTTCGCGGCCTCGTCTCACGCGACATGACGCAGGTGACAGCGGGCGCGACGATGGCCCTCGGCAGGCCATTCAACGCCGACGCCCGATTCCAGGAGCGTGGTGCACTCTCGTTCACCAGCGCTCCCGTCACCCAGCAGACACCGATCAGCGGTTCGATGAATCTGCGGCTCAACGTCGCCACCACCGCACACGAGGCCATCTGGGCCGTCACCGTCAACGACGTCGCGCCGGACGGAACGTCGAAGGTACTGACCAACGGCGCCCTGTCGGCGTCGAATCGCGCGCTCGATCCCAGCAAATCGACCTACGCCTCGGACGGCAGTCTCGTTGGCGCGCACCACTTCTTGTCGCGCAAGCGCAAACTGCCCGTACCGCCCGACGCCCCAGTGCGCATCGACGTCGATCTCGTCCCGACCGACGCCGTCCTCGAACCCGGCCATCGGCTACGCGTCGACGTGTACGCGGCAAGTTTCCCGCGTTACCTGACCGTCGTGCCGGACCTGGTCAAGGCGCGCGGCCGCAGGCAACGCCTGATCCTCGACCCCGAGCATCCGAGTCACCTGACTTTCCTTGCAGGCGAAGGGCTCTGAGGCTCGTTCGTCAAAGAGGCACGTTTCCCCTGGGCCACGTGGATTGCACCGATTCTGACTCCCGTGGCGGCCGCGGGTTTAGCCCTGTTGCAGATCGCCGCGGGAATCTTCCACGCACGGCGCGCTGCGTTTAAGAAATTGCCGGTCAACGCGCTGCTGCTCGTCCTGGCGGTGTTCGTCATCATCGGTCGCACCGCGCAACTGGCGTAGCGGGCAAAGGGCCTGGGGCCAGGACCCGCATCCTGCGACGGTAGTCATGTGACGGATGCGCACCGACTGGACCCGATGGCAGCGTGCTAGGCGGCGGGCGCTGGCTTGGTGGGCGATCGAGTAGCTCGTTGGTTGGTATACGCCATGTGCCCTCGAAGGAGTGTCCTATGTCAACGCCGCTGACCCTTCACGTCTTCACCGGCCAGTACAAGCCGATCCCGTACGGCGAGGTGCCCAGTTGGGATCCGGCTCAGCAAGCGACGTGGCCTGCGACCACCGCCACCCTGATCGCGGGGCATGAGCACGCGGTCCTCGTCGACGCTTTGCTGACCCGCTCCGAGGGAGAACAGCTGGCGCGGTGGGTGACCGACAGCACCGACGCCGCGTTGTCGCACATTTACATCACCCATGGGCACGCGGATCATTTCTTCGGTGCCGGCGCGCTGTTGCGCCAATTCCCTTACGCGCGACTGGTCAGCAGGCCCGAGACATTGCACGAAGCGCAACAACAGGTCGAACCTGCCATGATGGCGGCCTGGACGGCCTGGTTCGACGGCCAATTCGATACCGCACCCACCGTGCCCGTCGAGGTGTCCGCCGACCACCTCGACGTCGACGGCCACCTGTTGCGCGTCCTGCCCATCGGGGGCGCCGATGGGGTGACCGCGACCATCGTGCACATTCCTGACCTCGATGCCATCGTCTCCGGCGACATAGCCTACAACGACATCCACATGTGGCTGGTGGGATCCACCCCGCACAGCCGTAGGGAATGGCTCAGCTCCCTTGACCGCCTTGAGGCATACGCGCCCAAGACCATCATCGCCGGGCACCGGGACCCCGCCGCACCCGACGACGACGCCCGCCGGCTGCTCGACCAATCACGGCAATACATAAGCGATTTCGACCGACTCGCAGCCAGTGCTGATACCGCTGGAGCCATCGTCGAGGCGATGCTGGCCACCTACGGGCACTTTGGCAACCCCTACACGCTGCACGCCGCGGCAGACAGCCAATTCGCTTCACCCCGCCGCGATGGGTCCTGAACGTTCACCGGCACACCCAAGCGTGACCACCACGAAAGGAACGCGATGGCCCTCGAAGCCCACACGGCGGCACAGCCGAGCTTCACCGATGATCAATGGGAACGGTTCCGTGACTTTGGTACGCGGCAAGACGCCGCTGCCGGGACATGGCTGTTCCGCGCCGGGACCATCGACTGCGACATGCTGCTGGTCGAGACCGGATCAGTAGACATCCTGCGTGCGGCCACGGCGGACAGCCCCGAAGCCGTTGTCGCCCATTACGAACACAAACAATTCAGCGGCGAGATGAACCTGCTCACCGGTCAACGCACCTACCTCAATGCCCTCGCTACCTCCGACGCCACCGTGTACCGCATCAGCCCGTCGGACTTCCGGCGGCTCATGAATTCAGAACCCGACTTGTCCGATCTCATCCTTCGAGCATTGATCGATCGACGGCAGATCCTGCGTGCCAACGAAGCCGCCCGTAGCGTCGAGGTCCTGGTCGGCACACCTACAGCCTCATCCCTCGCTCTGCGCACCTATCTCGAACGCCATCACCTCCCGCACACCTGGACCGAAGCTGACAGCGAACTCGGCCAGCTGCTGTTGCGTGCCGCGCAGCTGCAACCCGATGATCTACCCGCCGTGCTCACTGCCACCACCGTGGTACGCAACGCCACTCCCACCCGTGTAGCGAACGTCATCGGATTGTCTCGACGCCCGAGTCTGGGCACCACGATGGACGTCACGGTCATCGGCGGGGGCCCCGCCGGCTTGGCCGCCGCGGTCTACGGCGCCTCAGAAGGCCTGCGCACCGTGCTTGTCGACGCCATCGCCACAGGCGGGCAAGCCGCCGCCAGCTCCCGCATCGAGAACTACCTTGGCTTTACCTCCGGTCTTTCCGGCGCGGACCTGACCACACGCGCCGTCATCCAGGCCCAGAAGTTCGGCGCCCGCATCGCCACTCCGGCCCCGGTCACCGCCATCGACGCCACCGGAAACGGGCTGACGGTGCGACTCGATGACGACACCGCCATCAACACCCGCACGGTCATCATCGCCACCGGAGCCCGGTACAAATCGCTACCACTGCCCGGCTGGTCCTCCTTCGAAGGTTCCGGGATCTACTATGCGGCAACAGAATTGGAGTCCCGGCTCTGCGGCTCTGGGCGGGTAGCGGTCATCGGAGGAGCCAACTCCGCCGGACAAGCCGCCCTATTCCTGGCCAGTAGAGACAATCACGTTGACCTCGTGGTGCGCGCATCCACTCTTGGCGCCGGAATGTCGGCCTACCTCGCCGAACGCATCGACGCCCATCCAAGTGTCACCGTGCATACCAGCACTCATGTCAGTGCCGTCGACGGCGATGATCGGCTGCGCAGTATCACGCTGTCCACATCCGGCAGCGACGACGACCAAGGTGCCAGCCACGACTGCTGCGGACTGTTCTGCTTCATCGGGGCTACGCCAGCCACTGACTGGCTCACCACCGTCGCCCTCGATGACCACGGTTTCATTCTCACCGACGCCCGCTTGCCCAGTTACACCCTCGATGCGAACTGGAGCCCCGATGGGCGCCGACCGCTGCCGTTTGAAACCAGCCAGCCCGCCGTGTTCGCTGCAGGCGACGTCCGCGCCGGTTCGATGAAACGCGTCGCCGCTGCCGTCGGCGAAGGTGCCAGCGCCATTAGCTCCGTACACGCCATACTCACCGCCGTACCGCTATAGACGACTCAGCCGATGACGCGATAACCGTAAGACGACGCGATAACCGTAATCCGTGGCCCCGGCGACACCGGATCTGCAGTCGTGCCGCCCACCAGCTATGAATATCGTCCGTCAGTGCGCGGCGTTGCGCGGCGACTCACACCACGTCGATGTCCGACAGATTGATCGAGACTACGAGTTGGTCGAGCATGGGTTGGCCGGCCTCGTCGCGGACGTAGATCATCCGCTTGGCCGGGACGAGGATTCCGCCGATCTCCAGGAAATCTGAAACATAGTGTGCTGCTGGCGATCCGCCCGCGATATCGACTTCGTAGTCGCGACGCCGGATCAGCCCGCTCTCATCGATGTACAAGACCTGGTGGCTGCTGTGAGTGGCAATGTCCGCGGGATAGGTGACATCGAGGCGCCGCCATGTTTCGTCGCCTTCCGTCCAGTCGTCTCCCTGAGTGACCACGATGCCCGGCAGGGTTAGGTTGTACGGTTCCGCTGCGTAGGTCCACATGGCATAGCCGGTGAAATACGCCAATTGTGGAATTGTCCACGGCGTTTCCAGCGTATGTCCGATGAACGAGGCGCGTGGGTCATCGAGAGTTTCGACCGGGTGACCGTCGAGGGTTTCGATTGCTACGCGTCCGGGTGTGTAGTCGGACTTGAGGTTCGGCGCGGTGAACGGCCGCAGTGACGTGCGTTGCTGCTGAACCCACACGGTGATTTCGCCGTCGTCGACGATACCCGGCACACCCTTGATGTCCCAGATCGCACCCCCGAACTTCTTGTGTGCGGTGATTGTCTGGATCTGCTTCCAGCGCGCCGCGCCTCCGTACACGTCCAGAACTTCATCAACCAGATTGCTCATGGCAGTACTCACTTCCCGCTTGTCGTCCGGTGCGCACAGCGTCTCAGCCGGCGGAGCCGCTTGGTATCGGTCAGATGACTGCCGCGCCACCCGGCTCGCTACGACCGCGGCGGGTCACCGAATTGGCTCTAGCTGCAGTCGTTCGACCGATGCGTCAGGGGTGCGGCCGTGGAAATACTGATAGCAGCAGCACTGGAAACCCACGATGGGAGATTCGTTCATGCCCTATGTCACAGCCCCCGACGGAGCGCAGATCTTCTACAAGGAATGGGGTGCGGGACGCCCGGTGATTTTCAGTCACGGCTGGCCACTCAGTGCGGACATCTGGGACACCGAGCTGAAACTGCTTGCCGACAACGGATACCGGGCGATCGCCCACGACCGCCGTGGGCACGGCCGCTCGGAGCAGACCTGGACCGGCAATGACATGGACACCTACGCTGCGGACCTGGCGGCGCTGGTCGACACGCTGGACTTGACCGGCCTCGCCCTGGTGGGCCATTCCACCGGCGGTGGTGAGGTGGTCAGGTATGCCGCGCAACACGGGCAGGGTCGGGTCAGCAAGGTAGTGACGGCGGGTGCGGTGCCACCGGTCATGGTGCGTTCAGATCAGAACCCGGACGGGACTCCGATCGCGGCGTTCGACGACATCCGCGCCCATGTGCTGGCCGACCGGTCCCAGTACTGGAAAGACCTCGCCCTTCCGTTCTACGGGTTCAACCGAGACGGTGCGGCCGTATCCCAGGGGCTGATCGATCAGTTCTGGCTGTTGGGTATGCAGGCTGGCCTGGCGGGGGCCTACGACTGCATCAAGGTGTTCTCCGAAACCGACTTCACCGAGGACCTGAAGAACCTGACCGTTCCCATTCTCATCGCGCACGGCGAAGACGACCAAATCGTGCCGATCCATGACGCCGCCTACAAGGCGATCGAGCTTGTCAGCCACGGCACCCTTCGCGTGTATCCCGGCGCCTCGCACGGCATCCATGGTGACTACCAGGCGGAGCTCGGCCGCGACATCCTGAGGTTCCTGGCCGCCTGATCAGCCAACGGGTAAGACCAACTGCACACGGGGGGATCCACAACCTGTCCATCACGGCGGCGCAAACGGGCCGCCACAGTCGATCGGTTCGAACACGCCAGCGTTGACCAGGCTCGCCAACCTCACACTGAGGACATCCGGGGCGATTCCCAGCCGGGTCCGGAACTTGGTGAGCGCGGTCGAACCGGCCTGCCGTGCCGGATCGACGTCGATCGCCCGAAGATCGAGGGGCTCCGTAGCTGTCGGAACACGCGACCAGTGAGATCACGGCGGGGCCGGCGTGCTGGTCGATCAGAAACCACTGGGCACCGACCGGCTGCATCCACAACCCGACATTCCAGCCTGCTGCACCGCACCGTGGCAGCGCACCTGTACAAACTCTTTCCCAAGCTCGGGATCACCAGCCGGGTCCAGCTCCGCGATGCTCTGGATGCCGAATAACGGTCAGCACCCCAGGAACTGACGCACGTGCTGACCGAACTGGACCGGGTACTGATCGAGGAACCCATGTCCGGCATCGGGGTAGATCCGCAGCTGCGCGCCGCCAATGTTCTCGGCGAGCAGTTGCGAGTTCTTGGTGTACATCATGGTGTCGTTGTCGCCGTTGGCTACCAGCGTGGGTTGGGTGATCGCCGAGAGCCGTTGAAGTTTGGCCGATTCCGGTATTCCCCAAGTCATCAGCGCCTGAAACTGCGCGTCGCGGCAGGCCAGCGACGACTCCGGATCGCGGTCCTGCTGACGGGTGTGGGTTCGGGCCAGGTACTCCCACGCGCGTTGTCGCCCGTCATCGGAGCCGGAGAAGAACAGGGAGATGAAGTCCTCGGGCGCCGTCACGTCTCCGGTAGCCCAGCGGTAGACGTCCTCGCTCCACCGATGCAGGTCCGGAGCGCCCTGCGGCGCGGTCCCGGCCAGGACGAGTCTGCGCAGTAGTCGCGGCCGAACCAGTGCGATCTCCTGCGCAATGTGACCGCCGAGCGAGAATCCGAGCAGATCGATCTCGGTGAGTCCGAGCGCGGTGATGAATGCGATCGCGTTGCGGGTCATGTCCGAGACGTTGTCGGGCGTCTGTCCTCCCGAACCGCCCACCCCGTGCAGATCGACGGTGATGACGTCACGGTCTGCGGCAAGGGTGTCGAGCAGTAGCGGATCCCAGTAGTCCAGGTTGCCCCGGAAGTGCTGCAACAGGACCAGCGGGGGCACGGTGTGTGAACTCCGGCCGGTGCGGCGGTACAGCATCGGAGCGCCGCCGACGTCGATGGTCAGGTTGGGCGTGAACGCTGAAGAGGTGTCGTCGATTTCGGTCGCTGCTGTGTTGGTCATGGTGTCGACGGTGGCACGCGGACCTCGGGACGGATATCCGTCGTTTAACTATGGTTGCGGGGCTCGCGTCCGGTGTATGCCACCAGTCGGTAGGACACGCCCGGCGAAGATGGCGTCACCATCGGTCCCGCGACGCCGCCACGCAGATAGGGCCGATTCGGCGGCCGAGGTTACGCGGGTCAGGACGGAGTCCTCGGTCTCGCCGTCGAGCCTCGCGCTCTCGGAACTGCGCTGCTCGCCGAACCGGGCGGTCAGGTCCGCTTCGGCTGATTCCCGGGCCATCGTGATGGTGCCCACCAGGTGATCGGCAAGACCCGCGACATCGAACCCCGGACACGGGGTGGGACAGCTCAGTTGATCGGAGGTGATGTCACTGAGGACCGGACGCAGTGCGGCCACTGCGGCTTGAGCGCTGGCGAGTTCGTTCACTCAGTGGAGTGTCCTGGCCGGAGCGCTTCCCCGGTATAGGTCACGCGACTCCGGTACCCGCTCCTGGTCAGCGCAAGCCCTCACACCGCGGGGCGCCTCGGGCGAGCGGACACCGCCGTCAACGTGCCGATACCGCGCCGACGACTGAACTGGTGTCGTACTTGAGATGACGTCCTACCGTGCCTATCAGGTCACCGGCCAACGGAACTTCGCATTGGTGGACCGTGAGCTGTTGGAACCCGCTCCCGGACAGGTGCGCATCCGGACCTTGGCCTGCGGTGTGTGTCACAGCGATCTTCTTGCCGTCGAGGGTCAGCGGGCGGACCCCACCAAGCCCCGGGTGCCCGGTCATGAGGTAGTCGGTGTCATCGACGCAATCGGCGCTGAAGTGGACCCGCGGTGGAGTGCCGGCGACCGTGTCGGGCTCGGGTTCCTCGGCGGCCAGTGCAATCAGTGTGACTACTGCAGGCGCGGCGATTTCGTGAACTGCACCGACCAACCTCAGCCAGGGACCACCACCGACGGCGGATACGCCGAAGTGGTCTACGCCCGGCCCAGCGGCTTGGTGCGCGTCCCCGAAGGTTTCGACGCGCTGACCGCCGCCCCGCTGTTGTGCGCCGGAATCACAGTCTTCAATGCGCTACGGGCCGGAGCGGCCCCGCCGAATTCGCTGGTGGCCGTCCAGGGTATCGGCGGCCTGGGTCATCTCGGGATCCAATACGCAAAGAAGATGGGCTATCGGGTCGCGGCGATCGCCCGGGGTACCGACAAAGCCGCGCTGGCCGCCACCCTGGGCGCCGACCACTACATCGACAGCGCCGCCGCCGACCCCTCGGCCGCGCTCAACGCACTGGGCGGGGCGACGGCGATCGTTGCGACCGCCAGTCACGGCCCGTCGATGGCAAGTCTGGTACCCGGGCTGCAACCCCGCGGCCGACTGGTGGTGGTGGGCGCTTCGCCCGAGCCGATGCCGGTGTTGACCCCGGACCTGATCTTCGGGGGCCGCAGCGTCGTCGGGAGCTTGACCGGATCGGCCATCGAAAACGAGGACAACCTGGCATTCAGCCTGGCTCATCAGATCGCCCCCCTGATCGAACCGCTGCCGTTCACCGACGCGCCGAAGGCCTACGACCGCATGATGTCCGGTCGCGCGCGTTTCCGCGTCGTCCTCGACTTTTCCCTACCCCGCTGAGCTCCAACTGAAAGGCATTCTCATGGCATCTGATACCTATCGCGCAGTCGAGGTCATCGAGCCCGGTGGGCCGCTGCGACTCACCGACCGTCCTTTTCTTCAGCCCGGACCCGGCGAAGTCCGAGTCACCGTGGAGGCGTGCGGCGTGTGCCACTCCGATTCACAGATCGCAGCCGGGCATTTGCCGGGCACGACGTTTCCGGTGACTCCCGGGCACGAGGTTGCCGGCCACATCGAGGCCATAGGCCCGGACGTGCTGGACTGGCAGGTCGGGGACCGTGTCGCTGTCGGCTGGTTCGGCTTCTACTGCGGCACTTGTTTCCGTTGCCGCCGAGGTGATTTCGTACATTGCGAGCGGTCCAAGATCACCGGGGCCGCGTTCCCGGGTGGATACGCTGAGCAGCTGATCGTCCACCAGTCGGGACTGGCGCGAATTCCCGATGGACTCAGCGCAGTCGACGCAGCCCCACTGGCGTGTGCCGGCGTGACCATGTTCCATTCCCTTCGCGAAAGCGGTGCCCGACCCGGCGATGTCGTGGCGATTCTCGGCGTGGGCGGCCTTGGACACCTGGGCGTGCAATTCGCCGCTCACATGGGTTTCCTGACCGTCGCCATCTCCCGCGGCGACGAGAAGGCCGATATGGCTAGGCAACTCGGAGCCCACCGCTATATCGACTCGAGCTCTCAGGACGTAGCCGCCGAGTTGCGCAAGCTCGGCGGCGCCCGAGTGATCGCCGCGACCGCGACCAATCCAGACGCGATCAGCGCGACGGTCAACGGTCTGGCTCCCCACGGCGAGCTGCTCACGCTGGCGGTGCTCGACGAGTCCATTCACGTCACCCCGTTGCAGCTGATCAACAGCTCCGGCACCGTCCACGGACACCCTGCCGGGGCAGCTGCCGACACCGAGGACACCCTGAACTTCGCTGCACTGCACGGTATTCGACCCTGGGTCGAGCCCGTTCCTTTGGACGACGCTGCCGCCGGATACGACCGGATGATGCGCAACCAGGCACGTTTCAGAGTCGTGCTAACAATGCCGTCCTCAACGTAGCGCGGCATTCGCCGAACCTCGGCGCCACCCGGTATCTGGGCGCGATCCTGGCAACCTCGGTGTTGGGTGTCGCTATGTCCGCCGGTGACACACCCGCCAATGGGCTGTCACCGCGGCGGCCGCCGTCGCCTTGCCTGTCGTCCACCTCATCGTCGTGCGGCGCTGGAGGGATCCTGGTACAGCGCAATGAGCGCACCGGCACGGCCGTCGCTACGGCGCGGCTGCCGTCATGTCGGCCACGATCTCCGAGGTCGGTGCCACAGCATGGGCGAGAAAGCGGTAGTTGACCGTGGCGGCCTGATATCCGTCGCCCCACTGTGGGTGCCGCGGACCTGCGACAGCATCGACCGCCACAGCCACCTCGAATCCGTCTTCGAGCAGGTGCCGCAGGTGCGACTCGACGCACATGTTGGCCAGCATCCCGCCCAGGATCACCCGGCGGCATCCCCGCTTGCGCAGCTGCAGAACCAGGTCGTTGGTCTATGGGCCGAATACCTTGTGTGGACTGACCACCGTGGTTTTCGCGTGGTTGATGTACGGCGGGAAGTCGGGTAGCCAATCCGCGCCGGAACCGGCGAACTCGGTCAGATCCAGCACCCCGGCGCGCGCGAACGTGCCGGTGGCGAACTCATCGGCCTCCAGCGGCCCGTTGAACAGCCACCCCGCGTCGTCGGGATCGAATTTCATTTCAGCAGTCCCAGAAGTTGGTTGAAGCACTCGGCCATGGAGGGATGGGTGTAGATCTCATCCCGCAGTGCCGTCGCGGTGATGCCGTGGCGCATAGCCAGCGCGACGATGTTGATGATTTCCTGCGCGTCGTGGCAGAGCAGTGCCGCACCGAGGATACGGTCGGTGGCCGCGTCGACCACCACTTTCATCATGCCCTCGGTTTGGCCGACGATGCGGGCCCGGGCCACCGTAGCCAGGTTCACCACCGGGCTGGTGGCGACGCGGATGTCGTAATTGGCGGCCCGCGCTTGGGTTTCGGTCAGCCCCACACGCGCCAGCGGCGGTGTGAGAAACAGGCAGTTCGGCACGGCGTGCCGCTGTGCGGCGCTTCGGGGCGCAGACGCACTGGTGAGCTGGTCGAGGACGATGCGGTAGTCATCCAGCGAGATGTAGGTGAACTGCGGGCCGCCGTTGACATCGCCGACGGCGAAGATGTGGGGCTGGCTGGTGCGGCGAAAGTCATCGACGGCGACAGCGCCGCCATCGGTGGTATCCACACCCGCTCGGTCGAGCCTCAACGACGCGGTATTGGGCCTGCGACCGAGGGCGACCAGAACATTGTCGGCGCCGATCTTCGTCGAGCGCCCGTCGAGGACGTACTCCACGCTGGCTTCAGGTGGGCCACCCGGACGCGGAATCGTCTGTACGCCGGTGACGGTCGCACTCGTGACGATCGTGACGCCCCTGCTGTGCAGGAGGGCTCGGGCGGTCTCGGCGACCTCCGGGTCCTCGTGCCCCAGCACGGCCGGTCGTCGTTCGAGAACGGTGACCGAGGCGCCGTACCCGGCGTACATCGAGGCGAATTCCAAACCGATGTAACCGCCGCCGAGCACGACGAGCCGATCCGGTCGAGACACCCGCCCGAGCAGTTCAGCGCTGGTCACCGCGACCGGGCAATCCGCGAGGCCGGGCAGATCCGGGACCACGGGTACCGATCCCGTCCCGATGACGATCTGGCGCGCCGACACCGTCACCGGGCCCGTGGCGGTCGTCACCGCCACGGTGTTCGGATCGAGGAAGGCGGCACTACCGGTGAGCACCGTCACCGTCGGTATCGGTGCCAGGCCGGCGAGGTTGGCTGCCCGCAGACCCGCAGTCAGGCGTTCGACTTCGGCGACCGCCGAAGCGTAGGGAAGCCGGCCGCTGTGAAACACCAGCGATTTGGTGGGAACACATCCGGTGTTGATACAGGTTCCGCCGTACATCGACCGGGACGCCTCCACGAGGACAACGCGTTGCCCGCGCTTGCCCATGTCGCCGGCCAGGGTCTTGCCGCCCTTGCCGAAGCCGATGACCAACAGATCGGCATCCATGGTGGCGGTCATGACAGGAACTTCACTACCTCGCCGGTGAAGTCGGCGAGGTGTTGGAACAAGAAGCCGTGGCCGGCGTCGCTGTAGAGCAGAATCTTGGCATTCGGCAGGCGGCCGGCCATCGCGTAGGTGGCGTAGGCATCGATCATTCGGTCATGTGCACCATTGGCGACGAGTACCGGAATTTGAATGTCCGCCAGCTCATCCCACACCATCGATCCGGTCGAGGCGATGACAGCCAGCTGCGCCTTCATGGTGTCGAGGGACACCGGCACGTGTTCGGCCGACTGCGTGCGAGCGTCGAGGCGCCGTAACGACTGCAGGCCCAGCTCTCGGGCCGGCGCAGTATCCGGAAAGAACAGGTATAGGAAGTCGTCGTCGTCGTTGACAGGTTTGGTTGCCACCTGCCAGATCCGTGGGTCGGGTTGCGGCATGCCAGGGACCCCTCCCCCGGGCGAACTGCCGGCGACCACGAGACGGCGCACCAGATCGGGGCGCTGCAGGGTGACAGCTTGGACCACGATTCCGCCCAGCGACCAACCCAGCAGGTCGATTTCGGCCAATCCGAGTGCTTCAACGAACTCAATCAGGCCACCGGCCAACGCTGACATCGTCGTCGGCGCGACACCGCCGGTCTTGGCGTGCCCGATGTTGTCGAAGATGATGACGTCACGGTGCGCAGCGAGTCCGTCGAGGAATTCCGGATCCCAGTGATCCATGGTGCCGCGGAAGCGCAGTGCGAGCACCAAGGGCGTTCCCGCGCCTGATCCTAAGCGGCGGTAGGCGAATCGGGCGTTCGGGCCGTCCACATACTGGGTCTCGGCAGATCGGGAAAAGACTGGTGCGGAAGGGGATTGCGACATGTCTGTAAGCCTCCTGGCCACTGGTATCCGGGGGTATCCGCGTGATGACTGTTCAGCCGCGCGAAACCACGGTCAGCACCGTCTTGCCCGGACCTGACTTACTGGACTGCGCCTCACTGGTCTGGCGCAACGGGAAAATGGCGACAACCGTCGGCGTCAGAGGTCCCTGCGACACCAGCTCCTGCAACGCCGTCAGGCCCAGCCGGTCGGCTTCGACGAGGATCCGGCGCCCGCCAGTCATCTGACGGATACCGGCCACAACCGGATCTCCGGCACGGTGGGTGGATGTCGAGCGCGCGAACAGTCAGGAACGCCTCAGTCGTCGTGACCGGAGGTCAACGCGGCCCGGGCAAGGCCATCGTCGACGAATTGCTTACCCGAGGTGCGGGCAAGGTGTACGCGACCAGCCGAGGCCCTGACCGGATTCCGATCACCGGATCGTCCCTGTGGAACTCGACGTCACCGACGAGCAGTCTGTGGCGGAGCTGGCGCCACGGTGCATCAACGTCGTCGGCGTCTACCTCGGTTACACCGACACGTCCATGGTCGCCGACATCGATATCCCCAAGAACTACCCCGCCGACGTGGCGCGCCAGATCGTCGACGCCATAGAGACCGGCGCAGCCGAAGTGATCGCCGACGAGTTCACCCGCCGGGCCCGCGCCTCGGTGTTCCGCTAAACCGCTACCCAGAACGGAATTTCACTCATGGGCACAGCAACCCAGGTCGACACCCCCAATTTGAGCGTCGAGGCCACCAACGGCGTGCGATACGCCTATCGGCGGTTCGGGAGCACCGACAATTCGGCCCCTCCGCTGGTCTGCTTCGTGCATTACCGCGCGAACCTGGACAACTGGGACCCGGCCTTCGTCGATGCGCTCGCCGAGCAGCGCGAAGTGATCCTCGTTGACCTCGACGGCGTCGGTGCCAGCACCGGCCGCACGCCCAATACCGTGGCTGAAATGGCGCACGGCGCAATATTTTTCGTCGACGCGCTTGGGCTCACGCACATCGACCTGCTCGGCTTCTCACTGGGCGGGTTCGTCGCCCAGGAGTTCGCGTTGATGCGGCCCCACCAAGTGCGGAGGTTGGTGCTGGCAGGCACCGGGCCCCAGGGCGGCGAACGGATGCACATGTATGTTCCCGAGGTCCTGGAAGTCGCCATCAGGGACGCGATCGACGGCGAGGGCCTGCTGACCATGTTCTTCGAGAAGTCCGCCTCCAGTCTCGCCCTGGGACGCGAATTCCTCAGCCGACTGCGACTGCGGCAGAGCGACCGCGACACGACGGTGAACGCCGATACCGTTGCCGCGCACATGACCGCCATCTCCACTTGGGGCATCCCGGACCCGGCCAAACTGGTTCGGCTGCGGGCGATCAACCAACCCACACTGGTGGCCAACGGCGACAACGACATCATGGTCCCGACGCCCAACACCTATCTCCTCGCCGAGTACCTGCCCAACGCGCAGCTGAAGATCTATCCCGATGCCGGCCATGCGTTCCTGTTCCAATATCCGGCCGCGTTCGCCGCCGACGTCAATCAATTCCTCGGACGATAGGTCGGGTGTGTCCATGAGTTCTGTCAGCCTGGCCCGGTCAGCGCCAGAGATCGCCACCGTCACCTTCGCCAATCCGCCGGTCAACCTGATAGATCCGCAGACGGTGTCCGCGTTGCACGCCACCATCGACCAGCTCGGCGCTGACGACGACGTCAAAGTGGTCGTATTCGCCAGCGCCACCGACGGTTTCTACTTCAACCATTTCGACCTCACCAAAGCCGCGGATTTCCCCACACTCGCCGACAACGTCCCAGCCTGGATCGATCTGGTGATTCGCCTCACGAAGGCGCCGTTCGTCAGCATCGCCAAGATACGCGGTAGAACCCGCGGAGGTGGCAACGAATTGGCACTCGCCTGCGACTTACGTTATGCCAGCGAGGAATTGGCCCTATTCGGCCAGCCCGAGGTGGGGACCGGCATCCTGCCCGGCGGAGGTGGCTCCGACAGGTTGCCCCGCTTGATCGGACGGGATCGCAGCCTGGAAGCCATCCTCACCAGCGCTGATTACTCCGCAAAACTTGCAGCTCAATACGGCTGGGTGACGCGCGCGATGCCCGATGCCGAACTCGACACGTTTGTCAGCACGCTGGCGACACGGCTGGCCTCCTTCGACAAGCAAGTGCTTGCCGGGGCGAAGGCGCAGGTGAACCGAGCATCACTGCCGCCCGACGCCGATCTGCTCACCGAGTACGCGGAATACTCGCGATCGTTGGGATGGCCCAGCTTTGCCTCCGGATTCGCCCGGCTGGGAAAGCAATTCGCCAGCCACGGGCTAGACGTCGAGCTGAATCTGGGCGATTACCTGGCCAGGACCGAGGACGGCAGCTAGCGCAACCCCCACCGGGGGAAGGGGACACCCATGACTCAGACCTCCACGCGGATGCCGCCGCGTACACCTTCTTCCGCGGCCTAGCCGCCAGCGGTTGGCACACCGCGGCGATCACCATGCGTCTGCTCGTGACCTGCCTACCCTTGGCGACCGGCATCATTGGCACGGGGATCGAACTGAGCTGGCCGTCCCCGGCGCGACCGGGCGACCATTTGCACGTCGAGGTCGAGATCACCGACGTCCGGTTCGATGAATCTACGGCTCAACGTCGCCACCACCGCACACGAGGCAATCTGGGCCGTCACCGTCAACGACGTCGCGCCGGACGGAACGTCGAAGGTACTGACCAACGGCGCCCTGTCGGCGTCGAATCGGGCGCTCGATCCCAGCAAATCGACCTACGCCTCGGACGGCAGTCTCGTTGGCGCGCACCACTTCTTGTCGCGCAAGCGCAAACTGCCCGTACCGCCCGACGCCCCGGTGCGCATCGACGTCGATCTCGTCCCGACCGACGCCGTCCTCGAACCCGGCCATCGGCTACGAGTCGACGTGTACGCGGCAAGTTTCCCGCGTTACCTGACCGTCGTGCCGGATCTGGTCAAGGCGCGCGGCCGCAGGCAACGCTTGATCCTCGATCCTCGACCCTGAGCACCCGAGTCACCTGACTTTCCTTGCAGGCGAAGGGCTCTGAGGCATCGCGTCACACAAACGTCGCGTCTCAGATTCAACTTCACGAACACCATGCCGTGCTAGCACCTACACGCCGTAGCTGCACTCAGATGCGACGCTCCCCGTAGCACCATTTCGCAGGCCGATGTCGAATGCAATGCTGGACGGAAGAGCGTCGCCACAACACGCCGAGCCCGCCGAGGAAGAACGCATGTTGTACCTGTAGACGACCGACATGCATTCGATAAGCTCCGCGGAGAGGCAGACGTGACCCGGTTAGCACTGACTCACAGGCACATAGTCGTCAATCGTAAGAACAAGGACCTTACAGACACGCGCGGCCACGCCGGCAGACTCGGCACGCTGTCTCGCGCGAGCAGGCCGCGCGTACAACCGCTCTACTCCACGGCGCACGGGCGCCGAAATGTCACCTTCTCCGGGAATTCTCACCGCGAGCAAGCCTGCTCGATCGTGTCTCCGACCAGCGGTAGGCGCCAGCCGTGAACGCGTCAGCGGTCTACAGCGCGGAGAGCATTTGGTCCTCTGCCCTCGATAGGGGCGGTCTTGTGGACTTCCACGGCTCACACCTCTACGTGTCCACTCAAAGACGATTCGCCGACATAGCGTCGATTCAGAGATACGTTGACGAAATACTCTCAATGGACTCTCTACGCAGCAGGTACCCCACAGCGGGCCCAATCCAAGTAAGAGAACGGCGCGGACAAGGCAGCGCTCACTACGAGCCTGCAACCTCAACCATGGCAATTCCTATGCACCGCAGGGAGTTCGGCCGCGAGAGCATCGTGTTGCACGAACTCGCCCACCACCTGTCGGTAGCGGCAGGAATTCCGGCGTCGCCGACGGGCACGCGCTGGCACGGGGTGGAGTTCCGTGAAGCGATGCTCTACCTCGCGCGCGTCGTACTAGGAGAACCCGAGGCACTATTACTTCGTTCTTGGTACCACTCCTCCGGGGTTCGCGGTGGGTAACTCCTCGTTACCGAACTAGCAAGAGAACCCACCACGTCCGAGCTGCCTACAACCCGAACGACCCCGCCGACAGCGACCTGCCAGCGCTGGCCACCATATTGTGCGGAACACGCGCCTCGCTCACCGTTTCGCCGTCAAGGACGATGAGCGAGGCGTTCCCTGCGGGCCTCGTACCAAGCGATCACTTCGGGGGTGGAGAGCGCTACTGTGACAGGGCCGCGTCGCACAAACACTTTCTCCGCGTTCTGCTTCTTCGGGTCCTTTACCATCACCGGAGTTGATGACTGACGCTCAGGTACTGCGATGATGGCCACGTAGTCGCCGGAACTTGTAGGCACCCATTCCAGGCCGAGTTGCAGCGACTCCCAGGTGTCACTGAAATTGTCGCGGACGTAGTGGACGAACTGCTGATACCACCCGTCCCGGTCAGGGTGCCTGCTGCCTGAGGCCGCGAAATCGGCCGCCAATCCGAGCACCTCCCCTGCGTCGTCCTGGCCGATGATCAGGTGCCCGCCGTCGGTGTTCGCCAGCGCGGCGATCGACTTGCCGACTGCATGCTTGAGGATGTCTTTCGACACCCCGCCGCGAGTCGGGTCAGTCGGTGTGAGAAACGACGATTTCCGTTCGAGCCGTTGCGATTCAGGCTGCGCGAGGAGCGACGCAACATCGTGGTGGGTGTCGCGAGGTGAGGTTTTAGCCGCGACTCGCCAGTTGCTGGTCTCTCGAGTCTCGTCGCACACTGCGGTGATGATGTTGCCAATCCATCGAGCGTTGTCGGGGCAGAGGTCGACGATCGCATCGTAGGTGACGCACGCACCGACGAGAACGACGTGGCCGCTGCCGTAGGTATTGATCGTGGCCCACGGCGCGACGTCTAGACGCATGTCGGTATCCATGTTGAGGGTGACGGTGAACTTGTTACCGGTGGAGACGATGTCGGCGGTGGTCGGTGCCAGTTCGATCGCTGACGCCGCCAGGACTGAGTCAATGCCGTCGAAGACTGGCTGGTAACGAGGGGCCAGCGCCGACATTTCGCCAGGGAGATAGTACGTTGCTCCATTTGCGCCAGCAGTCTCGTCGTAAAGGTAGCGGCCAGTGGGCACAGCGCCGAACAAGCCACCGGCACCTTGCATGCGATCACTCACCTGCAGCGTGTCCCTGGTTAGGTCGGCGATGATGAGTTGTCCGCCGCGGCGCACAAACTCCTCTGCCGCCGAGTAGGGGAGTTTTTCCGCGCCCGCGCCGTCTATCCAACCGCCTTCCAGGAGGACGACGTCGACATCGGCGAGGTCGGCAACTGGCATGACGAATTCATCAGCGACGCGAGTTTTCCACAGGCGCGAGTCAGGCAGCGCGATCGCACCGCACACCCGCACTTGGTGTTCACTCGCAAGATGACGGGTTAGTGAACGGCCGAAGTGCTCGATACCCGAATAGGTGAGCTGCGTTGCGATGTAGACGATCTTCACCCGTACTTCCTATCCCACGCCGAGTTGCGCACTGACCTGGGGTCATCGACTCACGAAACACGAGCTTCCGAGTTGAGCAGCGAGTTTGTGGGCATGGGATGCCTCGACGAGTCGCCGCTCTCTCAATGCAGCTCGAGTTGATCGGCCCATGCTTCAAAGTCGATACCTGATGGGGCGCGGCGGCACGACGCTCCCCGACCCTTCGCGCCCGGCGACCGCACATTCCGAGGCCGACCCCGCCGTGACTAGGCTCGACGAGGTCAGCACTTCGCACTTCGACACGCAGGGAGTCCACGCGATGACGCCGCGCTCGCACACCATCGGGAAGTCTGCCGCGATCGCGATCGTCGGCGCCGCGATCGTCGGGGGTGCACTCACCGGCTGCAGTTCGTCGTCGGGTGAGGTCTCCACGGTGTCGGCGCCCTCGACGTCGTACGTCGACAACCCGGTCGACCCCGCCCAGCTCAACCAGGTGCTCGACCGCATCGCCGCCACCGGACTGCCCGTCACCGGCCGTCACGACGCGACCGCCGCGCGGTGTCCGGCGGCCGGATGCAGCAGTGCCGTCGAGTCCGATCAAGTGATCCTCATGCAGTTTCCGAGCACCGGCCGCGCGCAGCTCTACGCGGGCGCACATCCGGGAGATTTCCAAGTCGTCGACCTCGTGCTGACCTTTCCCGCGGGCACCGACGCGGCCCAGAACGAGCGCTATACCCAAGCACTGCAGGGCGAGATGCGCTGAGGCGCGCACCCTAGCCCTCGAGCGCCCCGCGGGCAGCACCGAACTCGCGATCGGCACCGATCTTCGCCCGACGCCCCGCGCGGTCGCCCGCCTGACGCGCGCCCTCCGAGTACCCCGACGACGCACTCGTCGGCCGCCAGGTGCCGCGCGCCGTCGACTCGGTCTTGTAGAAGCTGCTCACCTCGAGTTCCTTGTCGCGCAACGCAAGTGCGGTCGACGTCGAGCCCGCGGGAAGTTCGCGAGAGTCGTCACGCGCCACCGCCTCCTCCCGTGCGGCGTCACGTGCCTCGGTCAGTCGCACGCCGATCCGCTCGGCGAACGCCGACTGAAAGTTCAACCGTGCGGTGATCGGGGCGAGCGGTTTACGTTCGACAACTCTCCTCGACCGCCAGCCCGTCCCCTTGCGCACCACCCGCGCCGACGTCTCGCCCCGGTAATCGCCCGACCGCAGGTAACCGTCGCTCGCCGCGACCATCTGGATCAACAACGACGTGTAGAGCGCCTCGCATGTGTCGATGTCGGCCTCGTATCCGTACGCCAGCACGAAGGTGTTGTTGCCCGCGACGTCGACCGTCACGTCGTTGGCACGCGCGATCGCGACGAAAAGCTGCACGTACGTGCGCAATCCACGTTTTCCGGTCTCGCCGATCGCGACCTGTCTGGTGATCGGCGTCGTCTTTCGCCGTGCCGCTGGATCGTGCGCACGGGCGACCGCCAGGTCGATCGACGCCGACGTCGCCAATCGTTGCGCGGCTTGCATGAAGGTCTCGGCCTCATGCTCGTTGTCGGTGTTCTCGGCCTGCCGCAGCAACCCCGCGATCCGGGTGAGGAGTTTGTCGTCGCGCATACAGATCAGACTAGATCGACTGTCGTTTGGTTCCACTCCGCGCAGGATTTCTCGAATCCCTTGACTTTCCCAGTAGGAAAGTAGACACTACTTTCCTATACGGAAAGTAGCCCACGGCACCCACGGCCAAGACCTCCCACCGAGGAGACCCTCATGGACATCACCCCCGACCAGGCGCGCGAGGCGCTCGGGTCCGCCGACGACGCACGTCGCCGGGTCGCCGACGACCTCGGCCTTCCCCGCAGCTACTGGTGGGCGATGGCCGCCTCATGGATCGTTCTCGGTGTCATCAGCGCATTCGCTCCCCCGTGGGTCACGACCGTCGCCACCATCGCGTTCGGCGCCGCGCACTCGGCGATCGCATCCCGACTCTTCGACGGCCGACGCGCAAGCACGCATGTGCGCCCCGCCCTCAGCGTCGCCGATCGTCGCATACCGTTGATCGTCATCGGCATGCTGCTGACCGCGGTCGCCGTCACAGTCGCGGCAGCACTGGTGCTCGACGCCGACGGCGCACGGCACCCGTCCATCGGGGCGGCGGTGTTCGTGGCGGCGATACTCGGCTTCGGCGGACCGCAGATCTTCGACGACATCCGCAGGCGAGTGGGCGCGTGAGCACACCGAAATTCGACGAGCTGATCCACCCGAGCACCCGACTGACGCTCGTCGCGACCCTCGCCGCCGCCGATTGGGCCGATTTCGGCTACCTCAAAGAACGGCTCGCCCTGTCCGACTCAGCGTTGTCCAAGCAGCTCGCCACCCTGGAATCCGCAGGCTACGTGAGCACCGAACGTCCGAGCACCGGCCGTCGACGCAGCGTCCGAGCCCGCCTGACTGACGCCGGACGCGAGGCCTTCAGCGGCCATGTCGCCGCGCTCCAGGCCATCGTCGGCGGCACGCAACAAGACAGCGTGCAACAGGCCAGCACGGAATAGACCACGCCGCGCCCGACCCCGAAGTCACCGAGCGGCGCTACAGCCCGAACTTGTCCTGCATCTCCCGCAGCGTCTCGGCGGACTTCATCAGTCCCTCGTGCTCGGCGTCGGACATCTTGATCTCGAGTCGGCTGCCCGCGCCGTTGCGGTCGATGAGCGTCGGGAGTGACAGACATACGTCGTCGAGTCCCTCGTACCCGCCCGTGACGGTCGAAATCGGCATCACGCGGTGTTCGTCGTTGAGCACCGCCTCGATGATGCGCGTGGTCGCGAGCCCGATGGCGTAGTTGGTCGCGCCCTTGCCCTCGATGATCTTGTACGCCGCGTGCACCACCTCGTGCTGGATGCGTTCGCGCGCCGGTGCGTCGATGGCCTGGCCACCCGGCAGGGGCTTCCACTCGAGCAGCGGCACCCCGCCGATCGACGCCGAACTCCAGAGCGGGATCTCGGAGTCGCCGTGCTCGCCGACGATGTAGCCGTGCACGTTCTGCACCGCGACGCCGACGTGCTGCGCGATGAGGAACCGCAGACGCGACGAGTCGAGCACCGTGCCCGATCCGAACAGCTGATTGCTGGGCAGCCCACTGTATTTCAGCGCCGCGTAGGTCACGATGTCGACAGGGTTGGTGACCATGATGTAGATCGCGTTGGGCGCAACTTTGATGGCACCGGGCAGGATGTTCTTCGTCAGATTGATTGTGGCTTCGGCCAATTCGAGCCGCGACTGCCCGGGCTTCTGCTTCGCGCCCGCGGTGAACACGACGACGTCGGCGTCGGCGCAGACCGACACGTCGTCGTCGCCGATGATGTCGGCGCGCGGCACGAATTCGAGTCCGTGCGAGAGGTCGAGGACTTCCGCGGTCACCTTCGACGTGTTGATGTCCATCAGCGCGATCGTGCGCGCGACACCGCGGATCAACGACGCGTACGCAATGGCGGTACCCACAGCGCCTGCGCCGATGATGGCCAACTTGCTCGGTCGGGCTTGTCTCACGTTCAACCGCCTGTGTCTCGTGCTGCCCCGAAATCCTGCCCCTGGTGCCGATTATCGTCGGCCGACGCCGCGCCCGCAGCCTGATCGCCGATCATTTCACTCGCCGTCCATACCGTCGTTTCACGACGGGTATGACCATCACACTCATGAATTCGTCGCGATGTCCGTTTCTGGCATGCGAAATCGCCACGGAGAGCTTATGTTCTGCTGGTCTTGCGCATCGCAACGTGGCGTCGCACCATCACTTACCGGGGGAGCTCACCCATGCCTGAAGGCCATGACACCCTTGCCGAGGATCTTTCCGACGACGAGGCCCACCTCGCGAGACTCGGCTACACCCAGGAACTTCACCGCTCGTGGTCCGGTTTCTCGAACTTCGCGATCTCGTTCTCGATCATCTCGATCCTCTCGGGCTGCTTCACGTCGTTCGGACTCGGATGGAACAACGGCGGACCGGCCGCGATCGCATGGGGCTGGCCGATCGTCTCGATCTTCATCCTGCTGATCGGATTCTGCATGGCCGAGCTCGTCTCGGCATACCCGACGTCGGGTGGAATCTATTGGTGGGCAGCCAAACTCGGCGGCGCCAAGGCGGGCTTCTACACCGGGTGGCTCAACCTCATCGGCCTCGTCGCCATCCTGGCCTCGGTCGCGTATGGCGCAGCTACCTTCCTCGACCTCACCATCGGCACATTCAGCCAATCGTGGCTCGACGGCTACAGCCTGACCCGAGTGTTCGTCATCTTCCTGATCATCCTGGCGTGCTCAGCCCTGATCAACATCTTTTCCGGTCACCTGCTCTCGATGCTCAACAACATCTCGGTCTGGTGGCACGTATTCGGTGCTGCCGCAGTCATTCTCATCCTCTTCCTGCTCCCTGATCAGCACGCGTCCTTCTCCGACGTCTTCGCCAAGACCGTCAACAACAGCGGCATCTTCGAAGGCAAGACGTCGGGCTTCGGCTTCATCCTGTTCGTGCTGCCCATCTCGGCGATCCTCACCCAGTACACGATCACCGGTTACGACGCCTCCGCCCATCTCTCCGAGGAGACCAAGGGCGCGGCCAACGCTGCGGCACAGGGCATTTGGCGTTCCATCGCCTACTCGGCCGTCGGCGGGTGGATCTTGCTGCTCAGCTTCCTGTTCGCCGTCCAAGACGCAGACGGCGTCTCCAAGGGTGGCGGCGCCGTCGCGACGATCTTCACCCAGGCACTCACCTCGAAATGGGCGGGCGTCGTGCTGATCATCTCCACTGCGGGCCAGCTCTTCTGCACCGCGGCGTGCCAGACGAGTGCGTCGCGAATGATGTTCGCGTTCAGCCGCGACGGCGCCGTGCCCGGCCACAAACTCTGGTCCAAGGTCCGCTCGAATGGCATGCCCGCCAACGCCGTTGTCGTGACAGCCGTCATCGCCGCGATCATCACGCTGCCCGCTCTGGTGCCGGTCGACATCAACGGCGCACCCGTGCCCGTCGCCTTCTACGCGGTTGTCTCGATCGGCGTCGTCGGGTTGTACCTGTGCTTCGCGGTCCCGATCTACTTCCGCTGGAAGGCAGGAGACTCGTTCGAGGCCGGCTCGTGGACACTCGGCTCCAAGTACAAGTGGATCGCACCGATCGCTCTCATCGAGATCGCGCTGACCTCGCTCGTCGCCATGTTCCCCACCTCGCTCGGCGGCATGCCGTGGGACGCGAGCTTCGAGTGTAAGTACGTCAACTACACCCCGCTGCTCGTCGGCGGCGCACTGATCCTGCTCTACGGCTACTGGCACCTGTCGGTGAAGAAGTGGTTCACCGGACCGATCAAGCAGGTCGACGCCGCGCCCGTCGACGTCTGAGGCGGTGCGTGATTAGCTCGGAAGTGACACAGTCACGCCGCGCACGCGGCCCGTCGGAAGAGGACAGCGTTGTCACTTCACGAAATCGAGTTCACGTCGGCCAACGGTCGCGACACCATCTTCGGTTGGGTCTACGAGCCCGCGACCAAGACGCGAGGCATCATCCACATCGTCCACGGACTCGGTGAGCACTCACGCCGCTACCTACGGCTCATCACCAAGCTGCTCGACGCCGGATTCGTCGTCGTCGCCGACGACCACGCCGGACACGGCAAGACGGCCATGACCTCGGGAGTCTGGGCAGACGCCGGAGACGACGCCGACAAGGTCGTGGTGGCTGACGAACGCACCCTGCGCGACAAGGTGCGTGAGCTCTACCCCAACCTGCCCTACGTCGTCTTCGGGCACTCCTGGGGTTCGATGATCGCGCGCGGTCTCGTGTCCGACGACAGCGACTGGCTCAAGGGCCTTATCCTCTGCGGCATCGCGGCCCAGATCCACGGCATCGACGACGTCCTCGACCGCGACGCACTCGCCGCGGAGTCCGACCCGACGTCGACAGCGACGGAGACGTACGCGGGCCAGATGTTCGAGGGATTCACCGCGCGCTTCGGCTCCGACGCCTTCCCCACGGCATGGGTGGCGCGCGATCCGGGCGTCGTCCGCGACCACGCCCGCGACCCGTTCAACAACTTCGGCGCACCCATGTCCGTGCGATTCATCCGCGGATTCGTCGATCTCTACGACGCCGTCAATGCCGACACCTGGTATCCGACAGTCCGCTCCGACCTGCCCATCCTCATCCTTGCCGGCGACGCCGACCCCGTCGCCAACTTCGGCGAGGGCGCCTACCACGTCGGCAATCAGCTCGCCGCGAGCGGACACGCCGACGTGCGCACCCGCATCTACACCGGCTACCGGCACGAGGTACACAACGAACCACCGATCCGCGACGAGGTCGCCGACGAGATCATCGCCTTCGCCGAGCGCGTCGTCGGATAGGCGGCGTCGTCGGACAGCGGAACGTCGTCGGATAGGTCCCAACGCAGAAGCCCCCGAACGCCACTGGCGTTCGGGGGCTTCGAAACTGTTGCGCTACAACAGATGACGCTCTCAGTCCTGAGGAGCCTCGGTGAAGTTACGCGTCACGGCCGGGTCGACCGGGATGCCCGGGCCCGTCGTCGTCGAGACGGTCACCTTCTTGATGTAGCGGCCCTTCGCGGCCGACGGCTTCGCACGCATGATCTCGTCGTACGCAGCGCCGTAGTTCTCGGCGAGCGCGCTCGGCTCGAACGACGCCTTGCCGATGACGAAGTGCAGGTTGGCTGCCTTGTCGACGCGGAAGTTGATCTTGCCGCCCTTGATGTCGTTGATCGCCTTGGTCACGTCGGTGGTGACCGTGCCGGTCTTGGGGTTCGGCATCAGGCCGCGCGGTCCGAGGACACGCGCGATACGGCCGACCTTGGCCATCTGATCAGGGGTGGCGATCGCGGCGTCGAAGTCGAGCCAGCCGCCCTGGATCTTCTCGATCAGGTCCTCGGCGCCGACCTCGTCGGCACCGGCTGCCACGGCCTCGGCGGCCTTGTCGCCTGCGGCGAACACGATGACGCGGGCGGTCTTACCCGTGCCGTGAGGCAGGTTGACGGTGCCTCGAACCATCTGGTCTGCCTTACGCGGGTCGACGCCCAGCCGGATTGCGACCTCGACGGTCGAATCGGTGTTCTTCGACGACGTTTCCTTCGCCAGCTCAGCAGCCTCCAGCGGGCTGTAGAGCTTGTCCTTGTCGACCTTTTCGGCCGCGGCCTTGTAGGCCTTGCTGCTCTTGCTCATTGCTCTGTTCTTTCTCCGTATTGATGATTCGGGTTGGTGGTGTGTGGGCCGAGCCGGCCCTCCCACTCAGCGGCTTTTAGCCTTCGACGGTCAAACTTGCGCGAGTTCGCAAGCTCACTCGACGGTGATTCTTGCGCGAGTTCGCAAGCTCACTCGACGGTGATACCCATCGATCGCGCAGTACCGGCGATGATCTTCGCGGCCTGGTCGATGTCGGTGGCGTTGAGGTCTTCGGCCTTGGTCTTGGCGATCTCGCGGACCTGATCCATCGAGACCTTGCCGACCTTCTTGGTGTGCGGCTCGCCCGAACCCTTCTGCAGACCGGCAGCCTTGAGCAGCAGCTTGGCTGCAGGCGGGGTCTTGAGCTTGAAGTCGAACGAGCGATCTTCGTACACGAAGATCTCAACCGGCACGACGTTGCCACGCTGCGACTCGGTCGCCGCGTTGTACGCCTTGCAGAATTCCATGATGTTCACGCCGTGCTGACCGAGCGCCGGACCCACTGGCGGGGCCGGGTTTGCCTGGCCTGCCTGGATCTGGAGCTTGATGATCCCGGCGAGCTTCTTCTTCTTGGGAGGCATCCTTGTTCCTTGTTTGTTTCTTGCAGATCCACGTCCGCTGGAGGCGTGGAAGCTTGTGTGTTGCTCCGTCCGGAGCAGGTATCAGATCTTCTCGGCAGGTATCAGATCTTCTCGACCTGGTTGAAGCCGAGTTCGACGGGCGTCTCGCGACCGAAGATCGACACGAGCACCTTGACCTTGCGCTGCTCGGCGTTGACCTCGCTGATCGACGCGGGAAGCGTCGCGAACGGGCCGTCCATGACGGTGACCGACTCGCCGACCTCGAAGTCGACCTCGACAACCGCCGTTGCGGCCGCTGCGGCCTGCTCGACACTCTCGGCGCCCTTGGCCGTGGCCTTCTTCGCGGGAGTGCGCGGCAGCAGGAACTGCAGCACTTCGTTGAGACTCAACGGCGACGGCTTGCTGGTCATTCCGACGAAGCCCGTGACACCCGGGGTGTTGCGCACCGCGCCCCACGACTCGTCGTTGAGGTCCATGCGCACCAGGATGTAGCCGGGCAGCACCTTGCGGTTGACCTTCTTCTGCTGGCCGTTCTTGATCTCGGTGACCTCTTCGGTCGGGACCTCGACCTGGAAGATGTAATCGCCGACGTCGAGGTTCTGCACGCGGGTCTCGAGGTTGGTCTTGACCTTGTTCTCGTAACCGGCATAGCTGTGGATGACGTACCACTCACCGGGTGCGCGACGCAGTTGCTTGCGCAGTTCCTCGGCGGGGTCGACCTCTTCCTCGGCTTCGGCAGCGTCGGCATCAACCGCGGCGTCCTCGGCTGCTTCTGCCTGCTCGACGGCCTCTTCGCCACCGTCGACGGCTGCGGCGTCGTCCTGTGCGGCCTCGACCTGCGCCTCGGTGCCCGGATCGTCGGTCTCGTCCACGGTCGCTTCGCTCCCGGCGTCGGTGACGTCGGTCTCGACCGCGTCGGTCGGGTCGAACTCGTTATCCGGGGTGCTCACTGCAGCCCACGCTCCTCTTTCATGAAGTTGGTCGTCCGTCGGATGACCCGGTCGGGAGCGGGCTCACCTGAGTGAGCCCGAATCAGCCGAGGATCCAGAGAACTAGCTTGGCGAAGCCGATGTCGATCCCGAAGATGAACGCGGTCATCACCACCACGAACACGAGCACGATGATCGTGTACGTGATCGTCTCGCGCCGCGTAGGCCAGATGACCTTCTTCATCTCCGAGACGACCTGCTGCATGAACACCCAGATCCGCACAAACGGATTGCTGCTCTGCTCGGACGCCTTCTTTACCTTGCGTTCCTTGACGGCGACCGCGGATCCACCTTCGGAATCCGCATCACCATCTGTCGTGTCGACGGCACTCGCCGACGAGCGACGACCGCGTCCCGAACGCTTGCCCTTCGGACGAAGATCGTCCGACGACGCATCCGAGGCTGCGGCATCCGCGTCCTCGACGGCGTCGTCGCGGGTCTCGAGCTCCTCCGCTGCCGAATCGGCGGCGTTGGACTGCCCGTCGTTTTTGGCGCGGGCCGCTCGATCTCGCTTGCTCACCTTCGAGGTCCTCTCGTCAACGTGTGCCCTCTCCAGGGCAGGGGCGACAGGACTTGAACCTGCAACCTGCGGTTTTGGAGACCGCTGCTCTGCCAGTTGAGCTACGCCCCTTTGCGACTGCGTCGACTCTTGCGAGTTCTGCAGTCGCCGGTCATGGTCGACCTGCCGGAACCAGCCTACCGATCCGAAACCGATGGGCCGTCGCCGACAAAACCAACGCGCCACCCTATGGGCGGCGCGCAAGTCAAGGGTAAACCTGACACTTCAGTGTAGAACACCCGCCCCGCTTAACCCAAAACACTTCCTGTACCGATCCATCCCGACCTGCGTCGATCCGCGAATTTTTCCGGTTGCCCAGACGCTCGGATTCCGCGCGTCTGGGCAACCGCAAGATTTCGGCCGGCGTGGAACCCCACGGCATGGAACCTCAGGGCGCCCCGTCACGTCCGATATCGCATGACCACGCTCGCGCAGCACCTGTCGACGCACGACGGCGTCATCACTCTCGCACAGGCTCGAGCGCTCGGCCTCAGCAGGCACTCGGTGCAGCGTCGACTCTCCGCCGGCACGTGGGTGCGTGAGGCGGAGGCCACCTTCCGCGCCGTCGACCATCCGCGCACATCGCGAGTACGAGTCCGGATCGCGGTCGCATCGGTCGGCAAATCCGCGGTGCTCGTCGGGTCGTCGGCCGCATGGTGGCACGGCCTGACCAGTGCTTTTCCGTCGAAGATCAGTGTCGCCACCCAGGTCAAGGGCCGCCACGCCGGTGCGTCGGCAGGCGTTCTCGTCACGCATCGCCGTCTGCACGAACCAGACGTCGTCGTGGTCGATGGGCTGCGCGTGGCGTCGGTGGCAACCACCCTGCTCGACGTCGCCGCCGCTGGCGACACCTCGACCGTCGACAACGCCCTCCTCACCCACCGCGTCACCATCACCGAACTCGACGACGCGCTACGCCGCTACCCGCGTCGTCGTGGTTCACCCGAGGCTCGACGACTCTTCGACGCACCGCGGTCCGGAGCGCGATCCGATGCCGAACGCACGGCCACCGCACTGTTCGACGCGCACGGCATCACCGGGTGGACGGCCAACACAGAGGTCCTCGGGTACCTGCTCGACTTCGTGTTCCGCGACGCGCGACTCATCGTCGAGATCGACGGCTTCGCGTTCCACCGCGACGCCAAGACCTTCCAACGCGACCGGACCAAGCGCAACGCCCTACTCGCCGACGGCTGGCGGATGTTGAACTTCACCTGGGACGACATCACTCGACGTCCCGACGCCACGGCCCGCCAGGTTCTCGACGCCCTCGCCGCAGCGGCTGCCTAACACGACCCAGCGAGGATCTCGACGGCCTCGGCGTAGCGGTCGGGTGCCGCGGCGGCGTAGCTGAGTCGCACGTACGGTCCGGTCGGCTCGGCCGGGAACCACTCGCGGCCGGCCACTACCGACAGCCCGCGCGCCAGCGCCCGCGCGGCGACGACGTCCGGGTCGGTGGGCACGTCCCCAGCGCCGACGTCCGGCAGCCGAACCCACAGGTGCAACCCGCCCGGCGGTGTCGTGGCCGTCAACGACGGTTCGGCGCGCAGCGCGTCGAGCAAAGCGTCGCGACGCGCACCGAGTCCGCGTCGCAGCCGCTGCAGCGATGTGCGCCACGCGGGCCTGGTCACGACGTCGAGCGCGGCGAGCTGCAGGATCGGCGACACGTACAGGTCGGAGAGCGCCAGAGCACTCTCGATGCGCTGACGCACCGGCCCACGCGCCATCACCGCGGCGACCCTGATCGACGACGACATGCTCTTCGTCAATGACCTGAGGTAGATGACGTGCCCGTTCTCGTCCGCGGAGACGAGTGTTCGCGGCACGGTGTCGATGCCGAAGTCGTGGGCCCAGTCGTCCTCGACGACGAAAGCCCGATGCGCCGCCACGACGTCGAGCACCTCGGCCCGCTGCTGCGCCGACCACTGCTCGCCGGTCGGGTTGGCGTAGTTGGGCTGGGCGTAGAAGACGCGCGCACCCGACGTCGCGAACGCGGTGTCGAGGTCGACGGCGCTCGGTGCGCCCCCGGTGCGCGCGACGGGAACGATCACCAGACCGGCCTGGCGCGCCGCCGCGATCGCACCCCAGTAGGTCGGCGACTCCATCACGATCGCCTCGCCCGGAGCGGCGATCGCCCGCATCGTCGCGGCGAGCGCGGCCTGCCCGCCCGAGGTGATCACGACATCGGAGTCACGCCAACCGCCGGCACCGCCCTCGACCCCGGCAAGCTCGCTCACGAACCAGCGACGCAACTCCGGAACGCCCGCGACAGGCGGTCGCGTGAATGCCTCAGCCATTCGCGACACACGACGCACAGCGGCCGCGACTGGCTCTTGCGGTAGCAGCTCGTCGTCGGGGTATCCGCCGTGCATGGCGATGGTGTCGTGCGGGACCATCCGCAGCGTCGACCCTGTTGCGGGGATTCCGGAACGTTCCGGCCCGAGCGCTGCGGTTTGCCACCCGATGTCGCGCCTCGGGGCGGAACGTCGAGAAGCAACGAATGTCCCCTCACCCGAGCGTGTTTCGACGATACCGTCGGCAACCAGCGCCGCGAGAGCACGCTGGACCGTAACCGGACCGGCCCCGAACTGCTTGGCCAACGCACGCGTCGACGGCAGTCTCGATCCCGGCTGCTCACGCTCGGCGAGCAATCTCAGGTGTTGCGCGATCCGCGAGCTGCTATCGTCAAACATGAGAGACAATAGTAGCGCTATCGCACCAGGTTCGAGGCCGCTATCGCACCAGGCACCGTCGAGCGGTCTGGTCTGGGGCTTCGTCGGGGTGGCCGCGTTCTCGTTCTCGGTGCCACTGACCCGTATCGCCGTCGGTTCCGGCGGCGACGCAGGACTCGACCCGCTGCTGGTCGGATGCGGCAGGGCCGTCGTCGCGGCAGCGCTGGCCGTCATCGCGCTCGGAGTCACGCGCACCCGCTTCCCCACCGCCCGGCAGTGGCTTCGCCTGCTCCCGGTCGCCGCGGGCGTCGTCGTCGGATTCCCGCTGTTCACGTCGCTGGCACTGCAACACTCCGATTCCGGCCACGCCGCGGTGATCGTCGGACTGCTTCCCGCGATGACCGCCGTCGTCGCGGTCACGCTGACCCGCGAACGTCCCGGCGTGCGGTTCTGGATCGGTGCGTCCGCGGGTGCCATCGCAACGGTCACGTTCGCGCTCCTCGCGCACGGCGGCGCGTCGTCGAGCGGAATCGACGACGTCTACCTGCTCTGCGCCGTGGTGCTCGGCGCGGTCGGGTACGCCCAGGGCGGCATTCTCGCGCGCGAACTCGGCGCGTGGCAGACGATCTGCTGGGCGCTGGTGCTCGCGCTGCCTGTCATGGCGATGGTCTCTGCCCGCTCGATCCACCTGCAACCGCCGACTGACATCAGCGCGTCGCAATGGGCGTCGTTCGGATATCTCAGTGCCGTCAGCATGTTCCTCGGATTCTTCGCCTGGTATCGCGGACTCGCGATCGGGCCGATGACCGTCGTCAGTCAGACGCAACTCGTCCAACCCGTCCTTTCGGTCGCGTGGGGCGCGCTGCTGCTGCACGAGGGGGTTTCGCTCGGGGTCGTGGCCGGTGGCATCGCCGTGATTGCCTGCGCTGCGTTCACTGTCAGGAGTCGATCCCGCGACAGTTCCGTGCGCCGCAGCCCGATGTCCCGCCTCACTGTTCGTCGGCTGCGTATCGTGAGCTGATGACACAATCTGCGGGACAACGACGCGGTTTTGCCATCCTCTCGCTCGCCTCGGGCGCTCTCGGCGTGGTGATCGCCATCGTCTCGGCGGGCAAGCAATTCCCCGTCGGACTCATCGCGCTGGTGCTGCTGCTCGTCGCTGCGGGACTGGCCGTCGACGGCTTGTTCAATATCGGGAACCGACGCCTCGCCGAACTGGTCATCGCGGTGATCCTGGCTGTGGTCGCCATCGTCATCGTCGTGCTGCGCAGTTGGTGGCTGCTGATCGGCACGCTCGTCGTGATCGCGCTGTTCGCGATCGCCATCGCGGCGGCGTCGCGAGCGTTCCGCGTCTCGGTGCCGTTGCCCATCGTCGCACCCCCGAGTGCTCCCGTGCTCATCTACAACCGACGCTCCGGCGACGGCAAAGCCGACCGCCTCCACCTCGCCGACGAAGCTGAACGTCGGGGTTACCGGACCATCGAACTGGTCAAGGGCGACGATCTGCGAGCCCTCGCCGAGGGCGCCATCGCCGACGGCGCCGACGCACTCGCGATGGCGGGCGGCGACGGTTCGCAGGCGGTCGTCGCCGACGTCGCGGCGACGCACGATCTGCCGTACGCGTGCATCCCGTCGGGCACCCGCAATCACTTCGCACTCGACGTCGGCGTCGACCGCGACGACGCCGTCGGAGCCCTCGATTCCTTCGTCGAAGGCGGCGAACGTCGCGTCGACCTCGGAGTCGTCAACGGACAGGTCTTCGTCAACAACGTCTCGCTCGGCGTCTACGGCGAGGCCGTCCAACGCGAGAGCTACCGCAACGCCAAAGCCAAAACGCTGCTCGACGTCGCGTCGCAGGTCCTCGGACCCAATGCCGACCAGCCATCGGTCTCCTGGCACGACCCCAACGGCACAGAACACGAGTCCGTCGCCGCAATCATGGTGTCCAACAACCAGTATCGCCTCGGGCACATCATCGGATCGGGTACCCGCCCGAGCATCGAAGACGGCCTGCTCGGCGTCGCAGTCATCGCCGACCCGACGTCGCGTCCCGGTTCGACACGGCTACAACACCTCTGGAGCGAATGGGTGGCGCCGACGTTCGAGATCGATTCGGACACCGACCTCAACGCGGGAATCGACGGCGAGGCCGCAACACTGACCGCGCCCGTGCGCTTCGAGATCCGCCACCAGGTGCTGCGCGCCCGCATCGCCCGCCAGCACCCCGGCGCCTCGCCGTCGGCCGACGTGCCCGACGGCGCACTCGACTCGGTGCGCGCCCTCTTCCGCATCGCGCTCGGGCAGCCGGTCCACGTGGCGACCCATCAGGCCGCCTGACCACTCCCGCGCGCCGAGCCCAACCGCCGGTCAAGCGCCTCGCCCGCCGGTCGAGCCTGTCGAGACCAGCGCTGGCCGAGCGCCCACCCGCTGGTCGAGCGCCCCACCCGCTGGTCGAGCTTGTCGAGACCACCGCTGGCCGAGCGCCCACCCGCCGGCCGAGCCCCACCCGCTGGTCGAGCCTGTCGAGACCACCCGGCCGAGCCCCACCCGCTGGTCGAGCCTGTCGAGACCACCCAGCCAGGCCGTTAGCGTCAGTTGAACTGCACGTGCGCCTGCGCGCGCCCGAAGATCTTGCGGTCGCCCTGCTTGGCGACGATGCTGATCACGCCGCGTCGAGTCTCCGGGTCGAGCGACTTGATCTTGCCCGTGAAGTCGACGTTCGCGTAGGTGTCGGGGTAGACGTACACCGGGCTGGTGAAGCGCACGTTGTACTCGTAGACCGCGGCCGGGTCGCCGATGAACTCGGTGATGAAGCTGGCGCCGAGGCCCATCGTCTGCATGCCGTGCGCGACCACAGTCTCGAGTCCGATGACCTTGGCCAGCTCGTCGGAGAAGTGGATCGGGTTGGGATCTCCCGCGACACCCGCATAGTTGACCAGGTTGCCGCGCGTGAGGGTCTTGGTCATCGGGGTCAGCTCTTGGCCGACCTCGAGGTCGTCGAAGTTGATCGCCGAGTACGGCTTCGGCGCAACGACCGGGTCCGGATCGTTGTAGCGGTCGAACGGTCCGTGCACGCTACGCGGCAGCGTCGGCTCCTTGTCGACCTTCATCATGACGTGCTCGAGCTCGTCGAGGACCTCGGGATCAGCGTCGACGGCAGCCCGCGCGACAAGGCTGGTGAAGGTCGTCATGACCGGCTCGTCGTGCTGATTCCAGATGATGTTCTTGGTGACCATCACGTCCGCGCCACCCATCTGCCGGAACGACTCCAGCGAGACGTCGCAGATCAGTCGGTCGCCCACCTTGATGGGCTGGTGAAAGATCAGTCGCTGGTCGGTCTGCATGATCTGCCACAGGTCGTAGCCGGTGACGATGTCTTCGAAGAGCCGACGCTGCGCGATGATCCCGAGCACCGAGACAAATGTCGGCGCGGCGATCAGGGTGTCGTGACCCATTTCCGCCGCGGCCGCCTCGTCCCAGTGGACGGGATGTGCGTCCTGCACCGCACGAGCATGCTTGCGGATCTCTTCACGACCGACCTCGTAGTAGTCGTCGACCGTGTAGTTGAAACCGACCATCGACTTGGTGTGCGCCGCGATCTCTTCCGGAGTCAGTTTCACACCGTTCTTCAACGCGTCGATCCGTTCCTGGATCTCGCTATCGGTGATCTGTGACATCGGCTGGACTCCTCACGCTGCACTGGGCTGTACGTCCGACGGACGGAGGGCTGACCGCTCATCGTCGAGACGCATACTCGCTGGCAACTGTACTGAACTTGTTCATCTGAACGACAACTGCGGGCTGCCTCGTGTGAGACAGCCCGCAGTTGCACAAAACTTGTGGGTGCGCATCTCGCGACGACGCACAACGCCGAACTACGCAAACCGGATTCGACGATCCGATCGCGTACCGACAACCTGCTTGACACCGTCATTCGACGACGCTCCGGGCCATCGGCCTCAGCGACAAATCAGCGCGACTCTTTGTGCGCCTGGTGCTTGCCGCAGTTCGGGCAGAACTTCTTGATCTCGAGGCGATCGGGATCGTTACGACGGTTCTTCTTGGTGATGTAGTTGCGGTGCTTGCACACCTCGCAGGCCAAGGTGATCTTGGGCCGGACGTCAGTTGAGGAAGCCACTGGGTTCGCCTTCTTTCGGGTGGGTCTGGGTCGTCGGAGCACTAGGCGCCGCCTCGCCCGACCCGGGCCGCGCGACAAGCCTTACGTGTAGCGGTGGAGGGACTCGATCCCTCGACCTCACGATTATGAGTCGTGCGCTCTAACCAGCTGAGCTACACCGCCATGGTGACATGAACGCCGTCAGCGTGGACGCAGTCCTCGCGGTGGCGTTGCGGCGTCGGGCGTTCAAGTCCTACCGAGCCCCCTGACGGAATCGAACCGTCGACCTTTTCCTTACCATGGAAACGCTCTGCCGACTGAGCTAAGGGGGCGTTTCCGGCAGCCCTTGCGGGCGTCCGGAGAGCCTTAACGAGGTTACACACCGATGCGGCGGCTCACCAAATCGCTGCTCTCACAGCTCTCCGATGGACCGCCGACCAGACGTTCACCTCGTTGTGGCAGATGCAGGATTCGAACCTGCGTAGCTTTCGCGACGGATTTACAGTCCGCTCCCATTGGCCGCTCGGGCAATCTGCCGTGCTGTTTCCCACGACCTTCACGACCGTAAGAACAACGCCGAGAAGAATACAACGAACCCCTGTCTTCGACGCAAACCCGCAGGTCAGCACGACGCCCCACGAGGCACTCCGCTGCTCCTCGCTGGTCGGGCTCGTCGAGACCACCCGCCGCCGGTCGAGCGCCCGCCGCCGGGTCGAGCCCCCAACCGCTGGTCGAGCTTGTCGAGACCACCCGCCGCCCGAGCTGCACCCACCGCCGGTCGAGCTACTCCTCGCTGGTCGAGCTTGTCGAGACCACCCCACTCGCCCCGGGCCCGAGCGGCGTCGGGCTACGCTGTGATCCATGGCTGATTCATCGTTCGACGTGGTGAGCAAGATCGACCGCCAGGAGGTCGACAACGCCCTCAACCAGGCCGCGAAGGAACTCTCGCAGCGCTACGACTTCCGCGGCACCAACACCGGCATCGACTGGTCCGGCGAAGAGACGATCGTCATCACCTCCGACGCCGAAGAGCGCGCCCAGGCAGCCCTCGATGTGTTCAAGGAAAAGCTGATCCGCCGCGACATCTCGCTCAAGGCGTTCGACGCCGGCGAGGTCCAGTCGTCGGGCAAGACTTACAAGATCTCCGGCAACCTCGTGCAGGGCATCGACTCCGAGCACGCCAAGAAGATCTCCAAGAAGATCCGCGACGAGGGCCCCAAGGGCGTCAAGGCTCAGATCCAGGGCGACGAACTACGCGTGTCGAGCAAGAAGCGCGACGACCTCCAGTCCGTCATCGCACTCCTCAAGGGTGAGGACTTCGGCATTGCCCTGCAGTTCGTCAACTACCGCTGAGCTAGTCAGAAGCGCGGGCCCGCCCTCGCTCCGAGCCTCCTCGCTGCGCTCGTCGATTCTCACTCGGCGACCCGCTAGACCCCCCGCCGCGCCATCTCCTGCAGGCGCCGGATGCGCTCCTCGGTCGGCGGGTGCGTCGAGAACATCTTGGCCATGCGGTCGGTGGCGCGGAACGGGCTCTCGATCATCGCGTGGCTCTGCGCGGCGATGTCGGGCTGCGGGGGTAGCGGCGCCACCTGGATGCCGCCGGAGATCTTGGCGAGCGCCGACGCCAGCGCCAACGGGTCGTTGGTCAGTTCGGCACCCGATTTGTCGGCCTGAAACTCCCGCGACCTCGACACCGCGAGCTTGATCAACGTCGCAGCGAACGGCCCGAGCAGCGAGATGAGGATCAGCGCGATCGGGTTCGGTCCGTTGTTGCGGTTACCCGACATCCCGAAGAACATCGCGAAGTTCGCCAGACCACTGATGATCGCGGCCATCGCACCCGCGACCGAGCTGATCAGGATGTCACGGTTGTAGACATGCGAGAGCTCGTGGCCGAGCACCGCGCGCAGTTCCCGTTCGTCGAGGAGCCGCAGGATTCCCGCCGTGCAGCACACCGCCGCGTTCTTCGGGTTACGGCCCGTCGCAAAGGCGTTGGGCGACTCCGTCGGACTGATGTACAGCGCGGGCATCGGCTGCCGCGCCTGCGTCGCGAGCTCGCGCACCACCCGGTACATCACGGGTGCCTCGACCTCCGTCACCGGCTGCGCGTGCATCGCCTTCAGCGACATCTTGGCGCTGTTGAAGTACACGTAGCCGTTCACGGCGATCGCAAGGATCACCGACCCCCACAGAATCGTCGGACTCCGGAAACAGGCACCGATCGCGACGATCAACGCCGACATCGTTCCGAGCAGAAGTGCCGTCTTCACACCGTTTCGCATCAGATCCTCGTTCGAACTCGCCGCCGACGCGATGCCGGGGCTCTCAGTTTCTCAAACGATCCAGGGTCCGGTTGGGTTTCCGTGTGGCGTCGGCGAGTTACCCGGTGCGCGCGATCGTGTAATCGACCAGCGACGTCAACGCGGCATGCGCGGGCCCCTCGGGAAGCGCGCCAAGAACCTGCCCCGCCTCGTCTGCGTATCCGCGCAGGGTCGCGTTGGCCTGGGTCATGCCACGCGACTCGACGAGCAGGCCGAGCGCCTCGGCAACCTCGGCGTCGTCGGTCAGCGGCCTCGCGGCACCACCGTCGACGACGAGCAGCTCGCGCAACCTGTTCGACGCCGCGTCGTCGTCGGCCAATGCGTAGAGCACCGGCAGCGTGTGCACACCCTCACGCAGGTCGGTTCCGGGCGTTTTGCCCGAATCGCCTGTGGCTGAACGGATATCGATGATGTCGTCGGAGAGCTGGAACGCCGTGCCGACGATGTCGCCGAGTCGGGAGAGCCGCTCGACGTCGTCCAAAGTTGCACCGGAGGTCATCGCACCGAACCGACCGGCAGCCGCGATGAGCGAACCGGTCTTCTCCCACACCACCTTCAGGTAGTGATCGATCGGGTCGACGTCGCGGGCGCCGATGGTCTCGCGCATCTGACCCGTTACCAGCTCGGCGAAAGTCTCGGCGATGATCCGCACCGGGTCGGGCCCCAGCGTCGACACCAGGCGCGACGCGCGGGCGAACAGGTAGTCGCCGGAGAGGATCGCGATGCTGTTGGACCACCGCGCATTGGCGCTCTGCGCGCCGCGTCGCATTGGCGCCTCGTCCATCACGTCGTCGTGATAGAGCGTCGCGAGGTGGATCATCTCGACGACCGTCGCGGCCGTGATCACCTCGCTCGCGTCCGGACGCGGCCCGAACTGGGCGGCCAGGATCGCGAACATCGGGCGGAAACGCTTGCCGCCCGCCTTGGCCAAGTGGCTCGCAGCCTCGGTCATGACGTCGTCGCCGGATGCCAACTCGGACAGCAACAATTCCTCTACCTGGCCCAACGATGTCCGCACCATGCCAGCGAACTCTTCGGAACCCAGATCCAGACCCGCGAAAGTCGACTTCACTCCGCCGAGCCTAGTCGGTGGGCGCGTGTGGCGAGCGTGCCGGGAGGCCACATACTGGTCGAGTGACGAGCCAGATCCCCGAGAGCGCCGACGTCCTCGTCGTCGGCGCGGGACCGGGCGGGTCTGCCGCCGCCGCCCACGCCGCCGCTGCCGGACTCGACGTCGTCCTCCTCGACGCCGCCACCTTCCCCCGCGACAAGACATGCGGCGACGGCCTGACGCCGCGCGCGACCGCCGAGCTCATCGAACTCGGATTCGCCGACCGCCTTGCCGCCAGCCCCCGCATCGACGGCCTCGAACTGCACGGCTGGGGAGCCACGCAGCGCGTGCCGTGGCCGGCCGGCCGCTTCCCCGCGTACGGCAGCGCCATCACGCGGATGGAACTCGACGACGAGCTGCGCGCACTCGCCGTCACTCGCGGCGCCCGAATGTTCCAGGGCGCCAAGGCCATCGACGTCGAGATGTCCGGCGATCGGATCTCGACGGTCACCGTCGACAGTCCGGAAGGACAGCACACGATCCGCGTGCGCGAGGTCATCGTCGCCGACGGCGTGCGCTCGACGCTCGGCAAGAAGCTCGGCCGAGAGTGGCACCGCGACACCGCATTCGGCGTCGCAGCGCGCGCCTACGTCCCGTCGACACGCGCCGACGACAACTGGATGGGGTCGCACCTCGAGCTACGCGCCCCCGACGGCGAGCTCCTACCCGGCTACGGGTGGCTCTTCCCGCTCGGGAGCGCAGGGGGCGATCTGAATCAACACAGCACCGGGAGTGGGCCGGATCAACACAGCACTGCGAGCGGCCTGCTGAACGTCGGGGTGGGTGCGCTGGCGACGTCAAAACGCCCGGCGCACATGGCTTTACGTCCCATCCTCGACCACTATGCGCGCATGGTCGGCGACGAGTGGCAGATCACCGGGAAACCCGCTCGACTCACGTCGGCGCTGCTGCCGATGGGTGGCGCGGTGACGGGTGTGTCCGGACCCAACTGGATGCTCATCGGCGACGCCGCCGCATGCGTCAATCCGCTCAACGGCGAGGGCATCGACTACGCCCTCGAGACCGGCCGCCTCGCCGCCCAGCGCCTCGGCAGCCCCGACCACACCGTGCAGTGGCAGCAGACCCTCGTCGAGCATTACGGTCTGGCGTTCTCAGCCGCTCGACGCCTCGCCGGCGTGCTGACCGTCCCTCGCGCCGTGCCGCTGCTCGGGCGGCCGGGCATTCGGTCGGCAAAGCTGATGTCGCTCGTCGTGCGCGTGATGGGCAACCTCATCACCGAAGACGACGCCGATCTCGTCGCCCGCGCCTGGCGTGCCGCAGGCCACGTCTCCACGCGCATCGACGACCGGCCTCCGTTCGCCTGAATACTTCCCCGTAGCTCCACGTCGAGGCGTCGACCATTGGTTTGAGACGTTTTGCGTGATACGTTCCATTGAGAATGTGTCATGCACCACAACGTCGACGACAAGGGAGCCCCTCATGCCTCTGCGGACACCACCTCTGCGGACCCTGCCTTCGCGGCTCTCCGGCATCACCTCCGCGCGTCGACGCGAGCGGTACCGTCGCCGCGACGAACTCGCCGCCGTCGATCCAGCCGACGATCCGCGCACGTACGCCCTTGAACTGTCGAGCAAGGAGTTCGTCTGGGCCACGACGCAAGCGCTCAGCTTTGCCCTGTTCCGCACCTACGCGGTGCCGTCGATCGGCGAATTGCTCTACAAGACAGTCCAATTCACCGACGAAACCCAGAAGCGCTACGACGACACGGTGCTACTCCTGTCCGCACCCGTCGAGCACGGTTTCGCTCCGGGCAGCCAGGGGCACGCGGCGGTCCGTCGGATCAACCAGATGCACGGCCGCTACGACATTTCCAACGACGACATGCTCTACGTCCTCGCGACGTTCGTCGTCTGTCCACCCCGCTGGATCAATGCCTACGAGTGGCGCACACTCAGCCAGCGCGAGATCGACGGGCTCACCAACTACTACCGCTTACTCGGAAAGCACATGGGAATCAAGGACATTCCCGACACCTACGCCGAGTTCGAGTCCCTCATGGACTCCTACGAGCAACAGCACTTCGACTTCCGCGAAGGCTCCCGCGCCGTTGCCGACTCGACGCTCGACCTCCTGACCACCTTCATGCCGTACCGACTCCTTCCCGCCCCGCTCGTCCGACGACTCGCCCGCGCACTCATGGACGAACCCCTCCTCGACGCCTTCCACTACCCGCACCCGACACGCGCCGAGCGCGTACTCGTCGCCGCAGGACTCAAAGCCCGCGGCCTCGCGATCCGCTACTTCGCCACGCCCCGCACCGAACCGGTTTTCGGCATCGACACCGCCGAGGTCCGCGGCTACCCGAACGGCTACCGCGTCGAGGACCTCGGCACCTTCCCCACGGGATGCCCTGTGGCGCACAAGAGCTCGGCCTAGCGCCCCTGCGGCCAAATGTGTGTCGAATCGAAGGATCTGTGTGCTGCAGCACCCACAACCTTCGACAAGACACACATCTACGAGGCCGGCACCCGCGCGCACCCAAACCCGACCCGCCGATCGAGCCCCAGCCCGCTGACCGAGCCCGGCCGGCTGATCGAGCCGACCCGCTGATCGAGCCCCGCGCCGCTGATCGAGCTTGTCGAGATCACCCCGCCGGGCCCAGTGGTCTCGACCTGGGTGCTCGCTGCGCTCGCGTCCGCTCGACCAGCGGAGCTGCGGTTTCGCCGTCGTGCCCCGCCCGCTGATCGGGAGCCCGTGCGACGCCCGCCAAACCGCCACACCCGCGGCGCGCGTACACAACTCGGTCGTCAGCGCGGGGGCAAGACAATAATCTCCTCGGCACCCCGCTCACGTCACAATTGTGTACGCACCCGGCCGCCCTAAGCCTTGCGACCCGTGTGCACCGCGGCGATTCCGCTGGTCAGGTTCAGCCAGCGCACGTCGGTGAACCCCGCGTCGCTCAAGAGCTGCGCCGAGCAGTGCCCGGCGGCTAAATGTGTGTCGAATCGAAGGATCTGTGTGCTGCAGCACCCACATCTTTCGATAAGACACACATCTACGAGGCCAGCACCCGCGCGCGCCCGAACCTGGCCCGCTGATCGAGGCCCGCGCGACACCTTGCTCGACGCCCTCTGAACTTCCACACCCGCGGCGCGCGTACACAACTCGGTCGTCAGCGGGGCGCCGAGACAATAATCTCCTCGGCGCCCCGCTCACGTCACGATTGTGTACGTACCCCCGGCCGCGCTAAGCCTTGCGGCCAGTGTGCACCGCGGCGATGCCGCCGGTCAGGTTCTGCCAGCGCACGTCGGTGAACCCCGCGGCGCGGATCAGGTCGCCTAGCCCGAACTGATCCGGCCACGCCCGAATCGACTCTGCCAGATACACATACGCCGCCGGATTGCTCGACACCTTCGTCGCCACCGCGGGCAGCGCCTTCATCAGGTACTCCATGTACACGGTGCGAAACGGCCCGAAGGTCGGGGTCGAGAACTCGCAGATCGCAAGTCGCCCACCGGTTTTCAGCACACGGCTCAATTCTGACAGCGCAAGTGGAACGTCCTGCACGTTCCGCAGCCCGAACGAAATCGTCGCGGCGTCGAACGATCCGTCAGCAAACGGCAACGCCAGCGCGTCGGCCGCAACCTTGGGAACGTCGCGGTCGGCGCCCGCCTTCAGCATTCCCAGCGAGAAGTCGGCGGCGATGCACGTCGCTCCCGACTCCCCCAGTTCGACTGTCGAGACCGCGGTCCCCGCGGCGAGATCCAGGACCACGTCCGACGGGCCCAGCGCCAGTGCCTTGCGTGTCGCTTTGCGCCACCGACGATCCTGCGCGAAGGAGAGCACAGTATTCGTGATGTCGTAGCGCTTCGCGACGCCGTCGAACATCGCGGCGACCTCGGCAGGCGCCTTGTCGAGACCTGCGCGGTCGGTGATGGCCATGCCGACCACGCTACTACCCGGCCAACAGCTCCGAATCGGTCAGTCCGCTCTGCCCGGCGATCACCGCGCGGTAGTGCCCGACCAGTTGCTCGCAGATCGCAGGCCAGGTCCGATCGCGCACCGCCGCAAGCCCCGCCCGCCCCATCGCCGCGCGATGCGTGTCGTCGCGCAGCACGTCGATCACCTCGGGCAACTTCGCCGAGTATGACGCCGGCTCGAGCAGATACCCCGTCCGCCACGCCGACACCAGATCGCGCGGCCCACCGGCGTCCGGCCCGACGACCGGCAGCCCGCTGGCCATCGCCTCCTGGATCGCCTGGCAGAACGTCTCGTGCTCGCCCGCATGCGTGAACACGTCGAGGCTCGCGTACGCGCGGGCCAACTCGACGCCGCGCAACTCCCCGGTGAACACCGCGTCGGGCAGCAGTCGCGTCAACCTCGCGCGCTCCGGTCCGTCGCCGACGATCACCACCCGCACCGAGTCGTCGTGCGCGAGCGATGCCAACCGCTCGACGTGCTTCTCCGGCGCCAACCGGCCGACAAATCCGACGACCAAACGCTCCCGATCACCCATCCACTCACGACGCAGCTCCTCGTCGCGCCGAGTCGGATTGAACAACTGCGTGTCGACGCCGCGCCCCCACCGATACAGGCGCGGAACACCATGTGCACCAAGCGATTCCAGCGTCGCACTCGACGGAACCAACGTACGGTCACACATCTCGTGCAGACGCTTGGTGTAGCGCCACGCCGCGCGTGAGGCCACGCCGAGCCGGTACGCATCGGCAAAACCCGCGATGTCGGTCTGGAACACCGCGACCGTGGGGATGTCGAGTCGTCGAGCAACGACAGCCGCGGCCCCGCCCACCACGAACGGCGACGCGAGATGCACGACGTCGGGCTGAAAATCACGCACCGTCCGATACAGCACCGGCGCCGGCACACCCACCGGCAACGACGACACCCGCGGCACCTTCACCGACGGCAACAGATGCACCGGCGTGCGCCGACCCACTAGTCGCGGACCACGTTCGACGCCGCGCGCCGAGTCGGGAGCGATCACCACGGCCTCGTGGCCCTGACGTTCGAGGTGGTCGATGACCCGGAGAACCGAGTTCACGACCCCGTTGACCTGCGGAAGGAAACTCTCGGCGGCGATTGCGACGCGCATGCCGCAAGAATCAGCGGCCGAGGTTTCCGGCAACCTCGGCCGACGTGTCGGGTCTCGAAACTCCGCGTGAAGTCTCGGCAGCCGACGAGTTGGACTCAGCGCCAGTCGAAGACGCGTCGGCCTCGGCCTGCGCACCGGAGTTCTGTGCACCGTCGTCGTCCCGCGCACCGCCGTCGGCCTGCGCACCGGCGCCCTCCGCGTCGGCCTCGTCCCGCGCACCACCGTCGGCCTGGGCACCAGCGCTCCCCGCGTCGGCCTCGTCGCGCGCGGTGCGCAGCGCGGCACGGCGTCGGCCCCAGCGTCGGGAGAACTCCGCGACGCCGAGCATCAGCGCCCCGACGACGATCCACCCCAGCACAGCCACCGACACCGCGGGCACGATCGACAGCACAGCGGTGCGCCCGGTCGGCTTGGCGAGGTCGGGGTTGGCGGTGCTGTAGTCGACTCGAATGCGCTGGCCTGCGGTCAGCTCCGTCGGATACAGCAGCCCGAGCCGCGGACTGTGCACCGAGCCGTCGGGCGTCTGGAAGTACGCGTTGGCGTGCAGCCGGTCGGCGTACACGACGTCGGCGGTGACCGTGGCCTTGTGCTTCTCGATCTCCGCGTCGTTGCGGAAGCACGCGACGATGAGCACAAGGCACATCGCGGTCACGACCATCCCGAGCGTGAGCAACACCTTCTGCACACGTCGCAGGATGGTCGGATTCATGGCTGCCAGGATAACCGCCGGGTCCGACGCCCCCGTCGGGCGCGGCTCCCCGCGCAGAAAACTACGTCCTGTGGGCCGCGGACCTGTACCGGTACACCCCGACCACCCCAGGGGTGCACTTTTCTGCGCGCACCGCCGGCCGCCCACCCCACCCCAGCCGCGCAGCACGGCCCGACCCAAAGCCAGGCCTCGCCCCTACCCCGCCACCCGCGCGGCGATGGCGGCGTGGACGTCGCGCAGTCGGCCGCGGTCGGTGACCACCTCGACGACCTCGATGCCCCCGGCGTCGTCCGGCAGCTCCTCTCCCAACACGGCGGCGAGCTCCGAAAGCGACACCCGACGATGCGCCACCCGCATCCCGGCGCACAGGGCGGCCAGGTCGGTGCGGTGCGGCGTCCCGAAGACCCGCTCGTACGCCCCCGACAACGCGCCGGAGTCGAGCCGCGGATCGCCCTGCTCGAGCAGCCCGAAGATCCCACCGCCGTCGTCGTTCGCCACGACGATCCGCAGCGACGACGGGCGCGGCTCACCCGGCCCGATGATCAGCCCGGTCGAGTCGTGGATGAACGTCAGGTCGCCCATCAGAGCGACGGTCGACGCCGCACCCCCGGCCAGCGCAGCGCCGATCGCCGTCGAATTGGTCCCGTCGATCCCCGCGACGCCGCGGTTCGACAGCACGCGCACACCTTCGGACACCCGGCCCGCCAGCGCGACGTCGCGAATCGGATTACTCGCCCCGACCACGAACTGATCACCCGCCGACAACGCCGCACTCACCACACGCGCGACGTGCAGCCCGGTCGGCGGCCCCGGTTCGTCGAGCACAGCGTCGACAGCTCCCAGCACGCGCTGCTCCAGGGCGGCGCACTCCTTGAGCCATTCCTCGCGCGGCTCGCCGCTGACCTCCGCGCGCGTCCCGGTCGCGTAGACGTTGCCCGACACGTCCGGCCAGCGCGGCCCCGTGGTCAGCGCATAGACGCGCACCTCCGGATCGGCCAGCAGCCGCGACACCCCGCGATGCAGCGTCGGACGCCCGCAGATGATCGCCTGCTGCGGCTTGATCGACCCCAGCGCGAGCGGGTGCAGCGGCGTCGCGGCGTGCGGCGCGGTCGGCTCGGCGACGGTCGGCACGCCCGCCAACTCCGGATGCACACCCGACCCGTGCCCAGAAATCACCACGGTGTCGAGCGAGAGATCGATCGGCAGCGGGACGTCGAGCTTGGCCACCGGCGCCTGCGTCCACGGCACGCCGCCGGGTCGTCCGGAGAACGCGCCGAGATCCTCGGACGTACTCGTGACGTCGGGCACCAGAGGCTCGCGCAGCGGAATGTCGAACTGCACGGGCCCGGGATTTCCCGTCCGCGCACCACGCGCAGACGCCAACACACGCCCGACGGCCGAACGCCACTGACTGTTGGCGTCGAGCCCCTCCTCCGCGAGCCCGATGCTGATCGCCGCCCGCACCTGCGTCCCGAAGATCCCGAACTGCTCGACGGTCTGATTGGCGCCAGATCCCAGCAGCTCATACGGCCGATTCGCACTGACAACAACCAGCGGCACCCGCGCGTAGTTCGCCTCGAACACCGCGGGCCCCATGTTGGCGACGGCTGTGCCGCTCGTCATCACGATCGGCACCGGCTGCCTCGACGACACCGCCAACCCCAACGCCAAAAACCCCGCCGACCGCTCGTCGATCCGCACGTGCAGCCGCAGCCGACCCTCCCGGTCCGCCAGGTACAGCGCATACGCGAGCGGCGCATTGCGCGACCCAGGGCACAGCACGGCCTCCCGCACACCCCCGCGGATCATCTCGTCGACGATCACCCGCGCCTGCAACGTCGACGGATTCGGCCCACCCGCCTCCGCAGGCGTGGAACTCGCCGCGCCAGGCATGGAGTTCGTCGACTCTGTCGAGGAATTCATGAGCTCCAGCCTATGTCCGCACCTAAAGTGATCTCCGATACGTGCCGTCGGCTCGACGGAAGGTTGGCAAGTGGGCTTCTACACCGATCACGTTCTGCCGCGCGTCATCAACGTGACGTGCGGGTCGTCGATGCTCGACCCACTTCGACGCCGCGCCTGCGCGCCACTCTCTGGCCGCGTCGTCGAGATCGGCTTCGGCTCGGGCCGCAACGTCGGCCTCTACCCGGGCGCCGTCACGTCCGTCGACGCGATCGAACCCTCCGACGTCGCGTGGAACATGGCCGTCGAGCGCGTCACGGCCTCGCCCGTCCCCATCCGCCGCGCCGGACTCGATGGCCAGCGCCTCCCCTTCGACAACGACACGTTCGACGCCGCGCTCTCGACCTTCACCCTCTGCACCATCCCCGACGTCGACGCCGCACTCGCCGAGATCGCCCGCGTCGTGCGCCCCGGCGGCACCGTCGTCTTTCTCGAACACGGCAGCGCGCCCGACGACGCTGTCCGACGCTGGCAGCGACGCCTCGAACCGATCCAGAAACGCACCGCAGGCGGCTGTCACCTCACCCGCGACATCCCGAAACTGTTGACCGACAACGGTTTCGACCTCACCGCACTCGACCAGTTCTACCAACACGGCGCACCCCGACCGTTTGCCGCCCTCAGCCTCGGCAGCGCAACCGCCCCCTGACCAAAACCGCACCCTCGCTCCACCCGACCACCCGATCGCCCTCTCGCTACGCTCGACTAATGACCCGCTGGTTCCTGCTCGCCGCCTTCACGGTCGGCGTCAGTGTCCTGCTGGACCTCATCGACGTCGACGCCGCGCCGCTGTTCGCCGGACTCCTCGTCGCCGCACTCCTTGCGATCGTCGGATACGCCCCACGCCCACGCACGCCCGCCGACGCAAGAACCCAAACCGCGACCGCATCACACCCCGACAGCGCAACAGAACCCGCCGACAAAGCCACCAAACCCGACGCCACCGACCCGCCGATGGTCCCCCGCGCGGCGATGTTGGCGGCGCAGGGCACGGTCGGCGTCTACATCGGCACCATGGCCGATCCGACGACCATCTCGGGCCTCGGCTCCGCCTGGCTGCCGGTGCTCGTCGTGGGGCTCGGCACGCTCGCGCTGTCGGTCGCGGGCGGCGCGCTCCTCGGCCTGCACCGCGAGGTCGACGCCCTGACCGGCTCACTCGCTCTGGTGGCCGGCGGGGCGTCGGGTCTCGTCGCGCTGACCCGCGATCTCGGTGGTGACGAGCGCGTCGTCGCGGTCGTCCAGTACGTCCGGGTCGCGCTCGTGACCAGCACCATTCCGCTCGTCGCGTCGCTGGTGTTCCACGCGTCGTCGTCGAATGTCGTTGTCGCCCGGCCGACCTGGACAGAACAGGCCGCGGGCGTCGCACTCCTCGCGATCTGCATCGGGGTCGGCCTCCCGCTCGGAAAACTCATCCATCTCCCCGCTGCGGGCCTCCTCGGCCCGATGGCCCTCGCAACGGCAGCAGAACTCACCGGGATCGCAGGCGACGCCGCCGTCCCCTCGGTCCTGCTCGCCGTCGCATACGCGGTGATCGGCTGGCAGGCGGGCCTCGGGTTCACGCTCCCCCGACTCCGCGCCATCGGCCGTATCCTGCCCGCCGCAGTCGTGCTGATCCTCGCGATCGGCGTCGGCTGCGCGCTGCTCGGCGTGCTGCTCTCCTGGTGGACGGGCGAGTCGATGTTCGACTGCTACCTCGCCACCACCCCGGGCGGTATCTACGCGGTGCTCGCGGCAGCGACGGCCGCGGGCTCCAACGTCGCATTCGTCGTCGCGGCCCAGATCCTGCGCGTACTGCTCATGCTGTTCGTCGCGCCCTTCGCAGCACGCGCGGCCGCCCGCAGGCTCACCCCCTGAAACCCGCACCTGACCTGCGACGCTCCGCCCTCACGACGACGCAGCCCATTGTTACTGTGACCGGAGTCGCATATACATTGAACTCATGACCGGTGAAAGCCAGCCCGAAAACACCCAGTCGTCAGCCTCGACGAGCCCGTCCGAGGCGCCCGATATCCGCGAATTCGACGTCGTCGTCTTCGGCGCCACCGGATTCGTCGGTGAACTCACCGCCCGCTACCTCGCCGAGCATGCTCCCGCCGGAACACGCATCGCGCTAGCGGGGCGTTCTGAGACCAAACTCGCCGACACCCGACGCCGCCTGCCAGACGCCGCTCGCAACTGGCCGCTCATCGTCGCCGATTCGTCGTCGCCCGCATCGCTCGACGCCATGGTCGCCCGCACGCGCGTCATCTGCACCACCGTCGGGCCGTACCTGCGCTACGGCGAGGCACTCGTCGTCGCCGCGGCCACCGCGGGCACCGACTACGTCGACCTCACCGGCGAGGTCCCCTTCGTGCACTACTCCATCCAGAAAGCCCACGAGATCGCGGAGGCCACCGGAGCACGCATCGTGCATTCGTGCGGATTCGATTCCGTCCCTTCCGATCTCGCCGCCTACGAGCTGTATCGCGGAGTCACCGACGCCGACGCGGGCGAAATGACCGACACCACCATGGTCGTCGCTGCGATGCGCGGCGGCGTCTCGGGCGGAACCATCGACTCGATGCGCGTGATCGCCGAGCAGGCAAAGGATTCCAGCGTCCGACGCCTCCTGCTCAACCCGCAGGCACTCTCGGGCGCACCCGCCCAGACCCCGCGAGCCGCGCTGTCGTCGGAGCCGAGCGACATCGGAATCATCAACGCGCACAAGGTCGACGAATCGCTGCGCGGAACCCTCGCACCGTTCTTCATGGCTTCGCACAACACGCGCATAGTTCGACGCTCCAACGCACTCCTCGACGGCGCTTACGGCAAGGACTTCCACTACGCCGAGACCATGTCCGTCGGCGGTGTCCCGGGAGTGTCGACGGTCATCGCGGGCGCCGTCGGTATCGGGTCCGGCGCGTTCCTCGGCGCGATGTCGTTCACCCCGACGCGCGCGCTCCTCGACCGCGTGCTTCCGAAACCGGGTTCCGGTCCCAGCGAAAAGGCGCGGGAGAACGGCTATTTCGTGATCCGCACCTACACGCGCACCACGACCGGTCGACGCTTCCGCTCCACCTTCTCGATGAAGGGCGACCCCGGATACAAGGCCACGGCCGTCATGCTCGGCGAGAGCGCACTGACACTCGCGCTGAACCGCCACCAGTTGCCCTCGCGCGCAGGCGTTCTCACACCCGCCGTCGCGATGGGCGACGCACTGATCGACCGACTCCACACCGCGGGCGCGACCATCGAGGTCACCGAACTGCACTGAAGCCAAACAACTGCAGCAAAACACCTGCACGGACCAAAGAACCGCACCGCCGCGCCGACGACCCCTAGATCAGCCGCCGCTTGTGGCGCAGCATCATTCCGTCCGCCTCGTCGAACAGGGCGCGCAGCGTCCTGGCGTCCTCCGGTCCACACTGCGCCCAGCCGATCGCGACGCCGAAGTGCGGCACTCGTGCACGTAGATGTTCGACACGCGATCGGAACTGCGAGACCTCATCCGGTCCGCCGCGCGCAACCAACGCGAACTCGTCGCCTCCAACCCGGGCGGCCAAATCGCCACCGTCGAGCACCCACCTGAACGACTCGCCGATACCGGAGAGGTGACTGTCACCGACGAAATGTCCGTGAAAGTCGTTGATGCCCTTGAGGTTGTTGACGTCGATGAAGGCGACAATCACATGGTCTCCCGACGCGAGGGCATCGTCGACAAAGGTCTGTCCGCGCTCGGTCAGTCCTCGACGGTTGAGCAGACCCGTCAGCTCGTCGGTCACCGCCATATGCGCGATGGTCTCGGTGGCCGCCCCGAGGCGACGCTCGGTGCGTCGCCAGGTCAGCGCGATCACGAGCGCGAGCACGTCAGCCTTGAGCAACTGCACGGCTACGACGCCCAGTGGAGCGGCCTGCGGATAGCGCCACGCCAACAGCAGCGCCGCCACATTTAGCCCGACGATCAGCGCGAGCGCGATGCGCGGATACGGGACGAGTGCCCCGATCCCGACGATGACCAGCAGCGTTCCGATCGACGGGTAGGCGACGTGCGTGCAGAGCACGTAAGCGAGAGGATTCGCGGCAACAAGCAGCGCAGCCGCAGTGACCAGCACCGGAGCGGTGCGCGACGTGATCGCCCCCGGCCGCCGCCAGATCATCCACGCGGCAACGCCGAGCACGACGGCCGTGACCGCCGCAACCGATGATGCAGGACGTGCTCCGGGCGTTGTGTCGAGAGTGACCTGCACGAACGTAACCACCGCGAACAGGAGTGCTCCCAGCGCGACGGTGATCGCCAGGCGGTCGTCGACCACCGAATGCCGGTCCATGCCTGTCAATCTCCCTGGTACTCATGACCCCTGGGATATGGACAACCCCCGACGTAGACGCCCCCGACCCTGGTACCTCGAAATGTTACGGCTGACCAGGCTTCAGCTCAATAAATAGCGAATCCAGCTCGGCACACAGACGGTCGCCGTCGTGGAGGGTGCCCTTCACGAAGGCCTTGCGCCCTTCACGCTTGTCGACCCAGGTGCGGCACGTCAGCGGCGTCGACAACGGTGTCAGCGAGCGGTATTGGACCGTCAGGTATGCGGTGCGGGTGACCCCGTTGATCGCGAGCGCCGACGCCATGCCGCCGAGGTCGTCGAATGCGACCCCCACCTGCCCTCCGTGCGCCGCGTTGTTGCCACCGAGGTGAAACGGCCTGAAGGTGACCTCTGCGACTACTCCGTCGGCGCTCGCCGACGAGATCACGTACGGCGGGAGCGTGATGTTGCCTCGTGCAGGAAGGTCGACGCGGGTTCCCGCAGGAGTGTGCCACTCGTCGACCTGGACCTTCTCCAGTCGTTCGTTGAGGGCGGTTATCTGCTCGAGTAGCTCGTCGGTCTCCGCGCCCTCGGGACTCGCGTAGCGGGCGAGGTCCATGAGCCGTCGGATCTGCTCGTTGAGCTCGGCGTATCGGGGTCCGCCGCGGTCGGTCGTGACCTCGATCCTTGCGCGGAATCCGCCCTCGTGGGGCGACTCCTCTTCGGAGCGGATGTCCCAACCGTCGCGCGTGTCAGATGCCATCTGGCCACCGTATATGGCCGGTCAGCCCTCGTGCTTGTCGGATTCGGAACCGCTTGCGAGCTGGGTCGGACGGGGCGCTTCGCGCCGGTCACGCTGCCTGATCACGGCACCGACCACCAGGGCGACGACCACCGAGATCGTCACCCAGGCGACGATCACGATCGCGATCACCTCGAATGACATGCATCAAGGGTGCCAGATGGGGCTTCGCGAAGGCCACTCATCGGACAACTAAGGTCAATATTCATGACCTCCGGTGAGACCCAGCACGCATCAGACCAGCCCTTCGACCCCAGCCAGTGGACCACGGTCGAAGGCTTCGACGACCTCACCGACATCACCTACCACCGCCACGTCGGCACGAGCCGCGCCGACGGAATCGTGCGCATCGCCTTCAACCGGCCCGAGGTCCGCAACGCGTTCCGCCCCCACAGCGTCGACGAGCTCTACCGCACCCTCGACCACGCTCGACGCAGCCCCGACGTCGGAACAATCCTGCTCACCGGCAACGGCCCGAGCCCCAAGGACGGCGGCTGGGCCTTCTGTTCCGGCGGCGATCAGCGCATCCGTGGACGGTCGGGCTACCAGTACGCGACCAGCCACGACTCCGACGTCACTCGCGCCGACGCAACCGGGGTCGACGAGGCGCGCGTCAAGGCCGAGGGCGGCCGATTGCACATCCTCGAGGTGCAACGACTCATCCGCACCATGCCCAAGGTCGTGATCGCCGTGGTCAACGGTTGGGCCGCCGGCGGCGGGCACTCGCTGCACGTCGTCTGCGATCTGACACTCGCCTCGCGTGAGCACGCCCGCTTCAAGCAGACCGACGCCGACGTCGGCTCGTTCGACGCCGGATACGGCAGCGCCTACCTCGCCAAGCAGGTCGGCCAGAAGTTCGCCCGCGAGATCTTCTTCCTCGGCGAGGCGTACGACGCCGAGACCATGCACCGCATGGGCGCGGTCAACCGCGTCGTCGACCACGCCGACCTCGAGCGCACGGCCATCGACTGGGCACGGGCGATCAACGGCAAATCGCCGACGGCCCAGCGCATGTTGAAGTTCGCGTTCAACCTCACCGACGACGGACTGATGGGCCAGCAGGTCTTCGCCGGCGAGGCCACCCGCCTGGCGTACATGACCGATGAGGCCGTCGAGGGCCGAGATGCGTTCTTGGAGAAGCGTTCTCCGGAGTGGGACGCCTTCCCGTACTACTACTGAACCCGCACCCACACGACTACCGGACCCGCACCCGCACGACTACTGGGGCGCCGACCCGAACGGCTCGGGTGCGCCGAAGTAGATGCCCTGCGCGAACTGGAAACCCAACTCTTCGACGCCGGTGAAGTCGGCGTGGTGCTCGACGCCCTCCGCGACCGTCGAGATGTTCATCGTCTCGGCCATTTCGCAGATTGCGTGCACCACCGCTCGGTCGGTCGGATTGTTTGCGATAGCCGAGATGAGCGCCCGATCGACCTTGACGACGTCGACCGGTAGGTCCCGCACGTATCGCAGCGCCGAGAATCCCGAGCCGAGGTCGTCGATCGAGATGGTGCAGCCGCTCTCGTGTAGTCGCTCGACGGCGCGCTGAGCCTCCGTGTCGAAGTCGATGACCTCGTTTTCTTGGACCTCGATCCAGATCTGACCAGGGCCGAGGCCGTACTTGTCGATCTCGGTGACCACGTGATCGACGATCGTCTCGTCGACGAGCTGCTGCCGCGAGAGGTTGATGCTGACGAACGCGTCCGGGCCGCACATCGGTTTGATCGACTCGTGGAGCGCTCGGACCGCCTGCGTCACCCCGTTGCGACCGATGGGCAGGATCGTCGACGTCTGTTCGGCGACGGCGAGGAAGTCGCCGGGCAAGAGCACTCCGTCGGCGGTGATCCACCGCAGCAATGACTCGAACCCGACGGTCGCGCCATCAGCAATCCGCACGATCGGTTGGTAGAACTGTCGGAACTCTGCCTGCGACGAGTTGGTCAGCCTCACCGCGAGGTCGAGGTCGTCTTCGAGCCGCTCATAGATTTCGGGTCCGGCGATTGCCATTCGACGCTGCGATTCCAGAGCCAGGCAGAGCGCGGCGTCGGCTGACCGGACGAGGCTGTCGGCCCCAACGCCTGACGCCGAGGCACCTGACACCGATCCACTCGAGATGCCATAGGCGAAGTCGACGAAGACGCTCACCCCGTCGACTTCGGCTGTCGTGGCGGTGAGGCCCGCCTGTAGAGCGACGAGCAGGGCGTCGACGCCGGGGCCCTGTGGTAGCTGCAGGAGCCATTCGAATCGGTTTCGGGTGTCCAGACCCACGTCTGGCCCCAGCGTTTCCACGAGTTGAGAAACCACCGTGCGCGCTGCCGCCTCGGTCTGCTCACGGCCGAAGACCGCGCACGCCCGGCGCTGCGGATCGGCGAGGATGGCGACGACAATTCCGGGAACGTCGTGCCCCCCGTACTTGTCCGCCGCCCTCTCCACGCGTGCAGTTTACGATTATCCAAGCGGGCAGGTGTGAATTGGATCCAAGTACCGCTATTCAAGTTCAATTGATCACCGCTTTGGTCTAGCAAATATAGGGTCTGATCTGCGGTTTTGCCACCCGAGAATCGTGGCTTTCAGCCCTCCATCAAGCGCTTTTTTGTGGCCGTCCGTCCTCGGTTCGAGCCAATCAGGGGAGCCTCGACTAAGGTCGACGAGGTCAGATTCCCGGCCGGAGGACTTGCCACGTGACGTCGCCCGACCCGACGGACTCCTACGTCTCCGAGCCCCGCAGCGGACAGGAGACACCCCGCCGTCGACGACGACTCTCCGGCCGTCTGATCAGTTGGGTGCTCGTGATTGTCGTTGTGGTCGTACTCGCCTTCGACGGGGTCGGTTATCAACTCTTTTATCGGGATCATTCCGACCCGCTACGCAAGGTCGACGCCATCGTTGTGCTCGGCGGCGAACACGACGGCCGCGAAGACTACGGGCTGCAACTCGCCCGCGAGGGCTACGCCAACACGGTGCTGATCTCCGACCCCTACCTGAACGACGGGTATCACCGGGGCGGCGCGGAACTGATGGAACGCGTCTGCTCGGCGAGCACCGAATCCATCGAAGTCATCTGCTTCAACCCGGATCCCTCGACGACGCGTGGTGAGGCCATGTTCACGGAGCGGATGGCGAAGGAGCGACACTGGCGCTCGGTCATTGTGGTCAGCTGGCGCTACCACCTCTTCCGCGCCCGCTACATCTTCGGCCAGTGCTTCGCAGGCGACGTCGTCATGCGGTCCGTGCCGCGCGACTACGGCCGGTCGATCCCACTATGGACGGCGACCTTCGCCTACCAGTACGTCGGCTTGGCCAAGGCTGCCGTCCTCGGCTGTTGACGTCGAAGTGCGCGAGTCGGCTCGCGCGAGTTCTGACGTGTAGACCAGAAATACGATGAGCAGCGATAGATCTGCGGTCGACACCGGAATGGTGATCGTCGAAAAGTCGAGCTGCAATGCGACCACCGAGAATCCGATGAATCCGCCGCCGTAGAAACCCCATTCCCAGCGGCGCGAACGCAGGCACTGATAACCGAGGTAGCAGCCGTAAATGAGCATCGCGACAAATGCCAGACCGACCAGAATTCCACCACGATAGACAGCGAGCAGGGGTGCGTTCGCGACGTAGTTGGTGGTGAATGAGGTTTCAGGATCGATGAACTCGGCCAGTCCCCAGCCTTTTCCGAAAACCCAGTGCCCGGCGACGGTACTCGGATACTCCTTCAGTGCGTCCAGACGCGCACTCGATCCCTCGTCCTGGCTACCGAACGACGAGAACACGCGCTGGCGCAGCTGCGGCACCGCAGCCAGCGCGGCGAAGGTGGCCACGCCGAGTCCGACGATGGCAAGCCGCTTGCGATTCGACATCGTCTGGAACACGAGCATGAGCACGACACCGACGATCACCGAGAAGAGACCCGCACGGCTCAGCGTGAGCAAAAGCGCCAACGCCAAAATCACACCGAGCACATTGCGCGCGCGCCCGTCGAACAGGACAACACACATGACCAGCGCTACGAAGAATCCGATTCCGGCGGCATTGGGGTCGATATACGTCCCTGCAAGCCGCTGCGTCGCACCTCCGGAGTGATAGACGAAGCGCAGCGCACTGGGGTCGTAGCCGAATAGCTTGAACGGCTTCATCACTCCCGGATAGACCAGCACCCCTGCTGCGACAATCGCGCAGGCGGCGCTGGCCACCACGTACACGCGACCGAACGTCCGTAGCTGAAGTCGCGGAAGGCGCAGAAGCGCGACGATGAGAATAGTTACCGTGAACCATTTCACATATTGGGCTATGTCGGCGAAACCGACGTAGGTTGCCAACATCGAGATTCCACTGACCACAATGAGAACGATCACGAACCAGTCCATTGTGGTCAGCGAGCGCACCTCGATGGGGTGGACCGCGGTCGCCAAAATCACAGCGACAGCGAACGCCAATGTCAACGGAACGTGAACACCAGGTAAATGCGCGACCGGCATGAATCCGAGAACAGCGGCGAATGCCCAGAGAAACCAGGTCGGATGCGCCAGGCCAACGTAGGCACCGACAACGACCAGCAGTAACACGATGACAAGAAATGCGGGTTTGGTTCCCACCATCAACGAACCAAACGCCACCACGGCGGCGCTGAGCACCAACAGGGTGCCGAGGATCCATGAGCGCCTAGCTGATTCCACGAGCCACATAGTGACACACCCGATCGTGTAACACTGCGCTCGTCGCGATCGACCAATGTCTGAGGGCAATCCCACACAGCAATTGCCCAAGAACCATGATCCAATCAACTGTCCATTGTTCGACGGTTGAACGAAGCGCCCGCGCGGCGCTGCCCCAGAGAAGGGAACCGGTCAGGTGCCACTCGGCGATTACTGGCGCATCATTGTGCGGTTTTGGTGGGTTCTCGTAGTGGGAGCGCTGGTTGGGGCTTTCGCGGCTTTCGCTTACAGCACGTGGATCTCTCCCGGAAAATACGAATCCACCGCTCGGTTGTTCGTGACCGCGGAGGGTGGAACGTCAGTCGGCGAGAGCTACCAGAACAACCTGTTCGCCCAGGACCGGGTCAACAGCTACGCAACAATTGCGACGAGCGATCAGGTCGCGCAGCGAGCTGCCGAAACTCTCGGCGGCCAGGTCGGCGCCGGAGACCTCCGTGGGAGCGTGACGGCCGTCCCGGTCAAGGACACCGTCATACTGACGATCACCGCCTCCGCTGACGACGCGAAGCGAGCTCAGGCGTACGCCCAGGCGATTGCCAATTCCACGACCGCAGTGGTTCAGGAACTCGAGACGTCGCGTCGCGGCGACTCCCCCTCCGCGACAGCGGTTCTCTACGACGACGCGAGCCTCCCGTCATCCAAGAGCGGTCTGTCGTGGTGGCTCTGGCTCATCATCGGAGCGGTTGGCGGATTACTGATCGGCGTGCTCGTCGCCGTGGCGATCGGCATCTACCAACGTCGTCGCATCGACAGCGAGTCCGACATCGCCGATACCACCGAGAAGTCCGGCATTCTCGCCGTGATCCCCACCGACCCGGAGCTCACCGACCATTCGTCACTGGAGCCCGCGACCGGACCGACGTCCGACGCGTACCGCCGCCTCGACGCCAACCTCCGATTCATCGCCTCGGGAAGTACTCGACATCGCACCGCGCCGTCGGCGATCACCGTCGTCGGCCCTACCCGCGGCGTCGGCACGACGACCACCGCGGTGAATCTTGCGTCGTCGTTCGCCGCGCGCGGGAAAACCGTGCTGATCATCGACGCCGACCTCGCCGATCCGACCCTCACCGGCGACCTCGGTCAGCCGCCGACCGAAGGCCTGACGACCGTGGCAGTGGGCGAGATCTCGCTTCATGATGCGACGCTGAGTCTCCACGACGGCGTCGACCTCCTGCCGAGTGGGCCGGTTACGTCCGACCCCTGGAGCGCCATCGGCGGAGACGGCTTCGACGCTGTCGTTCAGTCCGCGATCCATTCCTACGACTACGTGATCATCGACGCCGGCCCGCTGTCCGCGTCGCCGGAGCCCCTCACGATCGCCGCTCGCACCGACGGCGCACTGCTCGTGACTCGACGCGGCGTCACCACGAGGAAGCAACTCCGCACATCGACGAAGGCGATCGAGAGTGTCAACGCTCCGCTGCTCGGCGTCGTGCTCACGTTCACGGCAAAGGTCGCTCGCAAGCAGGCTGACAGCGCGGCAACGGACAACAACAGCGGTTCACCGACAAGCGATTTCACCGCCGAGCGGGTGTCGGCATCGAAGGTCGACGCAGCCGAGGTGCACGCGGACTCGTGAGCCCTGCCGCACTAGTCTCGACCTTCATCACGCGCCGTCGCGCAACGTCTGCGCTCGCGGTCGGCCTGGTCTGCGTTCTCGCGATCGCAGTGTCGGGATGCGCACGATCGACCGACGACACCCCGCTGACGCTCTCGCCCGCGGCTGCTGCGTATCCCGCGTCACCGCTGCCATCGGCATCGCTGACGACGCCCCGCGACACCGGCAAACCGGGTGCGGTTCTGGCCGTCGAGGATCCGCCCCGGGGACCGATCAAGGCCATCAACAATCGTGACGCCGTCGTCAAGCGAATCGTCTACCGCTCGACTTCTGGAATCGACAACTCCGCAACCGAAGTGTCCGGAATTCTCGTCGTCCCCAAGGGCACCCCGCCCGCAGGCGGCTGGCCACTCGTCGCATTCGGCCACGGCAACTCCGGCATCGAGAGCACCTGCGGCCCTTCCGAATACGCCAATCTACTCGGCAACGACACCATCATCGAGGCGTTCCGACTCAACGGCTATGCCGTCGTCATGTCCGACTACCAGGGCCTCGGGTACGGCAAGGAAGTCCATCCCTTCCTCAACGCGAAGACGTACGGCAACAACCAGATCGACGCCGTCAGAGCTGCACAGGCGATCGCGCCCGACGTGAGCAATCACTGGGTGTCATTCGGGGTTTCGCTCGGCGGCATGGCGGCGTGGGCTGCCGGAGACCGCCAACCCGACTACGGAAGCGACACCAATCTCGACGCGACCGTCGCATTGGTTCCCGTCGGAGATATGAGGGGCCTCGCCGACCGAGCCGCGCAGGGGACACTGACACGCGATCAATACCCGCTTCTCGTCTATGCACTCGACTCGCTGGCGAAAACATTCCCCGACCGTTTCAACCTCGACGACTACCGCTCCGAGCGGGTCAAGTCGGAGTGGGACACCTTGGTCCAGTGCGTTCCCGATTCCACCGGAGATCTGACGGCTACCCAGCGCGCCCTGAGTGAACTGACACCGCAAGACCTGATGCCCAAGAGCGCTGCTGCCACCACCGCGCTGCGCGATCAACTCGCCGACTACGCACTGCCCGTAGGCCGCACCAACTCACCCGTTCTCGTCATGTACGGCACCGATGATCCGCTCATCCCTCCGCAGTGGACGGAGCGGGTCATCGGAAAGTCCTGCGAGGCAGGTGAAAACCTCACAATCGTCAAACGCGTTGGGGATACCCACGCCGGACTCGATTCAGCGCAGGCAATTCCCTGGATGAAGGGCGTGTTGAACGGCGACAAACCCGAGAGCAATTGCGACAACCGCCCATGAAATCACCATCGACGCGGACCGTCGGCGAATACGCACATATCCTCCTGCGCGGTGGAATTGTGTTGATCTGTGCCGCAATCGCAGGCGGACTCGCAGGCTGGCTGGCAGCCGAGATGACACCGAAAACCTATGAGTCGCAGGCACGCTTGTTCATCGTTGCCCCCGGTTCGGCAACCGTGTCCGGCGCCCGCACGAGTGGTCTCGCCGGACAGCTACGCGCATCCTCCTATCGTGAACTGGCCACCAGCGACCAGCTGTTGATGCGTGTCGCTGCGGCGCAGTGGCCGGGTATCGATCCAGGGACTCCCCCTGCCGACCTCCGAGAGCGCGTCGTCGCGTCGATAGAACCGACGAATGCCGTACTGACCATCACGACAACTGGGGATACACCACAAGCCGCACAACAACTTTCCGCGGCGCTCGCCGGAGAGATGCCCAAGCTGGTTGTCGAAGTCGACAACCTGAATGGCCGCGCACCCTACGAGCTGAAGACGATCGACGCCGCCACCGATATGGGCGTGAGCTCGCCGAAGCTGCTCACCTATATAGGCCTCGGTGCCGCCATTGCCGTCGTGTTCACCGCGGTGGCACTCCTCGCATTCAGCCTGCTACGCAACAAAGTCGACGATGCGCTCGGTGCGTCGAACACCCTCAGAGCGACCCGAGAGTTGGAGAAATCGCAGTGAATCGCCCGACCGTACGCGTGCGGATGTTCGTGAGTTGGTTGGCACTGGCCATCGCGGTCGCGGCAGCAGTGACCGCCTGCGGCTCCGACGAGCAGTCTGCGACGACATCACCCGGACGTCCTCCCGGCGTTCCGGTAGAAGTGCCCCGCGCCGCCACCACCGGGCCCGGGACTGTGTCATGGGCGCAAACCATGCCGATCCTCGACCGCCGGATCTCGGCCGCAACGAGTCTCGCTGTGCGCGTGGAGTACTCCTCGACCGATCGCGACAACAATCCGACCGTTGTCACCGGCGGCCTGTTCGTGCCGGCAGGCCAGGCACCCCAGGGCGGATGGCCGATCATCGGATTCGGCCATGCGACTGTCGGTGTCCTCAGTGAATGCGGGCCGACGCTGGACTCGAGCCTCCGAGGCGCGGCCGACCTCGTCTACGTTCTGCTTGCCCAGGGATACGCAGTGGCAGTCAGCGACTACCAGGGGCTTGGCACCCCCGGCGACGCAGAACCCACACACCCGTACCTCGACGCGACAACCGAGGGACACAACATCATCGACTCGGTGCGCGCGATGAGGCAGATGTCGCCGTCGAATACCTCCGACAAGTGGGCGGGATTCGGGGTGTCGCAGGGCGGCCAAGCCGCGTGGGCGTCGAACGTTCTCGCCGCCTCCTACGGTAAAGGCCTCGACCTCGTCGGCAGCGTCGCCATCTCGCCTCCCGCCGACATCTCGAAGCTGTCGGATAAGGCCTGGTCGTCGAATCTGACCAAAGATCAGTACGGGCTGTACCAGTGGTTGCTGTTGGCACTCAAGCACGAGAACCCCGACCTCGACCTCGACAGCTATCGGCGAGGCTCCGCCACCACGAACTGGGACGCGTTGTCGCAGTGCGCAGCCCGCTACAGCCAGGAGCGACAGCAGGCCGCTGATGCACTCACCGATGCAGACCTCCGTCCGGACTCCACCACGAGCCGCGAACAACTCGAACAACTCTTGCGTGAGCGAGGCCTCCCTGAGGGCCTACCCACCGCCCCGATTCTGGTCATGTACGGCGGAAAAGACACCCTGATCGACGCCGACTGGACTACCGCCGTCATAGGCGCGAATTGCTCAGCGGGAGCCAATCTCGTCGTGTCCTTCCAACCCGATCGCGGACATGCCGACGTCGATCCCGGCATTGCCATCTCCTGGCTCGAGCAACGAATGCAAGGATCGAGGACCCCATCGGGATGCACGAATATCTGACGCGACACGTTTCCACTCTCGTTGTATCGTTGACAAGTGAGTGATCACTCCGCGACAGCACCTGAGCAGTCTGTCGAAAAGAGCGCATCATCAGGTCGTCACCGCATGCCTGAAAACAACACGCACAATCCCCCACAGATGCGGGACCCGCAGGTCACCGAGGCTAAGGACACCACCGAAGCCAAGCCTTTTCGAGCACGAATTCGCGGACTCGACGGTCCCCGCGGAATTGCGTGCATGCTCGTGCTGGCCCAACACGTCGGTGGCCACTATTCTCCGAACACGTTCTTTTCCGGCCACTTGCAGATATTCGGTCAATCCCTGATCTTCTTCTTCGCGCTCTCCGGATTTTTGCTGTATCTGCCCATTCTTCGCCGCCTGTTCACCGGTGGCCAGTCACAGCCTGACGTGGCGTCGTACACCCGACACCGAATACTGCGAGTATTCCCGGCATATCTGGTCATCTTCCTCGTCGCGAGCTATCTCATGCGGGCGGTATATCTGGAGAACGCTGCGGTCGCGGAATCAAGCGGGAAGTTCGCCGGAATCGGGATGATGACCGATCCGGCCATGATCGCGGCCAACCTCACGCTCGTGCAGAGCTACATCCCGTCGATGCTTCAAACGGGCATCAACCCGTCATGGTCGTTGACCATGGAGATCGTGTTCTACGTGGCATTGCCACTCATCGGCCTGCTGGTCTTCACGTTACGACGCCGATATGGGTGGAATCCGCTCTTGCTGGCCCTCATCGGCCCCGTTGTCCTGGTGATTCTGGGTACCGTCGGGAAGTTCTTTGCCCTGTGGCTCGCGAGCCGACTCGGCATCACCGACATCATCATGCAGAACTGGGGGCCCAACTGGGTTGCCGTCGTGCTGCGCAGCTTCATCGCTTCGTCCGACAACTTCGCATTCGGCATGATCGCCGCGATTCTGTTCGTCGGGGCAGAGACCGGACTCATCTCGCGTCGTCGCCTGAAACGAGTGCGACCATGGACCGGACTCGCCATCCTCCCGCTGATTCCGATCACCTATGTGCTCATCGCCATGGGCTCGCCCTTCTCCAGCACCGCGACGGCCCTCGCATCCGGTTTGATCATCTTGTTCATCGTCATTCCCTTTGCGCGCGGCGAGGATTCAGCATTTGCCCGGGCACTCGACTGGGCCCCGTTCGAGTACTGCGGCCGGGTATCACTGAGCATCTACCTGTGGCATTTTCCCGTGCTGTTGGTCCTGGGCAGGTGGGGATGGATGCACGGCGACACCTGGTCGGGCCTGGCGTTCAATTTCGTTGTGGTCAGTGCGGTGAGCATCGCGCTCGCGACGCTGTCGTTCTACTTCGTCGAGAAGCCTGCGATCAATTACGCCATTCGGTCCCGACGTCGCTGACATGGCCCCGGTCCCGTGAGCGGCGGGGTGCGGGTGATCGGCATCCTGGTGGCCGCGCTGATGGTCGTGCAACTCAGCGGCGCCGTCGTCGGCTATCGCCTCTTCACCGATCCACCCACACAGCCGCCGACCCGTTCCGACGCCATCGTGGTACTCGGCGGTGCGCACGATGGCCGCGAAGCTTTCGGAATCGACCTCGCCCGTGCAGGTTTCGCGGACACCGTACTGCTCTCGAACCCGTATCCCTCCGATGACGCCACGATGCGTGCGGCCTGCCAGTCGTCGGACCGCCAGGTCAGGATCGTGTGTTTCACGCCGAGTCCATCGACGACAACCGGCGAGGCGCTGTTCACGCGCGAGCAGGCACGGGCCCATCATTGGAGCCGAGTGACGGTCGTGAGTTGGCGCCATCATCTGTTTCGCGCCGGTGTGATATTCCGGCAGTGTCTCGGCATCGACGTAGAGCTCGTCGCAGTTCCCCGCACCTACCATTTCTCGCTGGGGGCTTGGGCTTTCGTCTACGCCTACCAGTTCGCCGGAACCGCCCGGGCAGCACTCACCGGGTGTCCGCCCGACTGACGGGTCCTCACCTCACTCCGGAGAAACCCTGACTCACAACGACGTATACGAGGACGGCAACCGACGCTGCCGCGAGGATGTACAGCATCACGAGCGTCGCGGACAGCAGTGTCGACCTCAGCAACTGCGTGACCTCCGAATCGCGTCGTCGGGATCCCGAGTCCATCGATTGGCGACGGGCGCGATTCGTCGTTGCGTCGACTGCCGCTGCCACAACCAACGCGTAGGGCGCGAGAACGGCACATCCGCCGAGCACCAGAACGGAACGCACCTGGCCGGAGAACGGAAGCCCCCACGCTGCGCCTGCACAGGCGGCGGCGAGCACGCCGAGGAGTAAAACTCTGCCGAGCGCATCGGACTCGCCTCGCGACGCCGAAAAATACCACCACACCACTGCCGCAACGAAACCCGTGAGCAGCAGTCCCGACACTTCGACGATCATCGCTGCGACACCACCCGGCCGGCGACGTAGGCGATCACCGACGCAGGTGGAGTAACCGCAAGGACCACCAGCCCCTGCCAGATGGGGTAGTACATCAGCCCGAGCACTGCGGTCGAGGCAAAACCCGACAGCCCAACCGCGATTCCCGTCACGAAGAACTCCGAGCGCTGCCCGGACATGCGAACAAGCGCATAAAGGAAGCAAGCACATATGGGCGCTACCGTCGCAATTACGATCGGCGACACCGGAAAGTACCGATCGATGAGATATCGCCCGGCCGCAGCGCACGCCGCACCGACACCCACCAGCACGGCCTGCCTTCGCATGGCATTCGTCACCGGCCCAGATCGCGATGCCACCACCGGGTCAGGCTACCCGATCTCGGGTTGTGCGGCCCGCCGAGCGCACCGCGCAGCACTTAATCGAAATAGTGACAGAGAACGTTACGCGTCCTATTTCACACCAATTCCGACTTGCACCGTGAGCGCGAATCGTTAGGATTTACTGAGAGGACGCTCGGCGTTGATGAAGTCCTTAAAAGCTCGATCACACATACACTCGATCGCTCTGCACCAAATCCCGACCTTCAATGAATTTGCGCCTGCAACAAATTTCCGCCTGACCGTCAGCAGGTGTCAGTAACAACTACTTACCCGTCGGAGGACTTGTGGCCATTCGTCCTTTGCCTTCATCACCCCGTACGGATAGTCCATACCCTCGGTATCTTCGGGTGTTCCGCCCGGCCGCGTCTCCCGGCGACCGGTCATGGCTGGATCGGTATTCGTCCCGACTTCGCGCCACCGAGCTGATCATCGTCACAATCAGCGTGGCCTGCGCGACCGTCGCACGATATGGCGGCCCGGCGGCAGAATACGGGGCACCCCGACTGTTGAATCCGGTGGGAGATATTAACCTTCCATTCATCGTGCTTCCATTGGCTCTCATTGCACTATGGAGTACTGTCCTCAAGGTTTCGGGTACCTCCAGCCGACGGGTGATCGGCGCCGGACACGCGGAATACACCCGCATTCTCAAATCGAGTGTGATCGCGTTCGGCATCATCGCCATGCTCGACCTCGTCTTCAAGTTCGACGTCGCGCGTGGTTTCATCGCCATCGCCCTCCCCTTCGGCACTCTGGCACTGCTCATCGCACATTGGGTGTGGCGCAAAGCAATCGCGCGGCGATGGGAAAAGGGCGTCGACCAGCACCAGGTGTTGGTCGTCGGATCGAGTCGCTCCGCCGCGCCACTCATCGAACACCTCTCGGCTCATCCCCGGCTCGGTTACCAGGTGGTGGGGCTATGCGTTCCCGAGGATTCGTCGAAAGCGCACGCGTCGTCACTCGAAGTGGGCGAGCGCAAAGTCCCGATCATCGGAACCTTCGACGACGCCCGTGAGGCCGTGGCACTGTGCGGCGCAACCACAGTGGCAGTCACGTCCGCCGAGGTTCTGGGTCACTCCGCCATGCGGGAGCTCTCCTGGAGCATGGAGGGGATGAACGTCGATATCCTGGTCTCCCCGGGCGTCACCGACGTCGCCGGACCTCGGATGTCGGTCCGTCCGGTGGCCAACCTTCCGCTTCTGCACATCGAGAAGCCTCAGTATCACGGCGCCAACCGCCTGCTGAAGGCGACGGTCGACAGGGTCGGTGCCGCACTTCTGCTCTTGGCCTTCACTCCCGCGCTGATCGTGGTGTCGATCGCAATCAAGCTCAACTCTCGCGGGCCTGTCTTCTACCGGGCAGAACGCATAGGACTCAACAACATTCCGTTCCACATGTGGAAGTTCCGGTCGATGGTGGTGGATGCCGACAGGCTGCGTAGCCAACTCGCCGACCAGAACGAAGGGAACGGGGTGCTGTTCAAGATCCGGGACGATCCGCGGGTCACCCGGGTGGGAGCGTTCCTACGCCGGTACAGCATCGACGAGATCCCGCAGCTCTTCAACGTCTTGTTCGGTTCCATGAGCCTCGTCGGGCCGCGCCCTCCCCTGCGTGAAGAGGTCGACACCTACGACGACCCGACGTCGCGCCGCATGCTCGTCCGTCCGGGCATGACCGGACTGTGGCAGGTGTCCGGCAGGTCGGATCTGTCCTGGGAGCAGTCCGTGCGCCTCGACCTCTCCTACGTCGAGAACTGGTCGATCACACACGATCTGATGATCATGTGGAGGACGGCTCGCGCTGTGATCTCCAGCGACGGCGCGTACTGAAACCCAGCCGACAGGCCGGTTTTCAGCGAGACTCTCCCATCGACGACAGCTCGGCATACGCCGCATACATTCGGTCACCCAGTTCCCGCTGACCGGCGCGGCTGTAGTGGATGATCTCGGTCGGCAACTTGGCCATACCGGTGGGTCCCGGCACAAAAGCGCAGCTATCGACTGTCCGTGGCAGGGTCCTGTGCACGTCGTCGATGCCCGCATACTCGGCGCGTCGACTCTCGATCTCCTCGGGAACCATCTGGCCGAGGACGAATGGAGCATCGCCGAAGCGAGACCGGAGACCGGTGACAACGGACTCGAGTCGCGCTCGATAGGCATCGGGCGCCAGCAGCGGGACGTCGGACTCGCCCTGGTGCCAGAGAAACGCAGCTACCCGAGCGGATGGCCCCGCCGCCGCCAGTGCGCCTTCTATCTGCGTCACCGCGAACGTGAACAGGTTGACCCGCGCCGACGTATCAGCAGGGTCCCAGCTGTAGCCGTTCTTGGGATAGAACGACGTGTCACCACGCCCGCACGGAACGAGCAGCACCGGCCGACCGGTGTCGGCCGCCAAGCGTTCGCCGAATGACCGGCCGAAACCGACGCCGCCCGCGGGTATCTCATGCAGTAGCGGGTCTGTGGCAAGCAGAATTTGTCCCTTACGTCTTCCGCACCCGGGCCACTGGTGTACGGGTAGCGTTCCCGGCGACATGTCATCCGGCTGGACTTCGTTGTCGCCCACCGCATTCGACTGACCGAGAATCGGGACCACCAGATACGGGGAGTCGACCTGTGGTGCAGGCTCGCCGGTCGCCAGCAGCCGCAGCACCTTGTCCTTGGCTCGGCGCACCGCCTGTTCTCGTCGACCGGAATCGCCGTGACGCGCCAACTGATCGGGTGAACCCGGCGTCAGATCGAATGCGGGTGTGGCTGTGTTCGGTTCCTGCACGGTCTCATCCGATCAACAGTTGTTGGGGGCCGGCTTTCCGGCGAATCGGTCGAGCAGCCAAGGGATCACAGCATCGCCGTTGATGTCTCCGTGCCCCTTGCCCGGCTGCCGATCGATGGTGATCGTATCTCCCAACTCACACGCGCGCCGGATGGCGGCGTCGGTCCACGCGACGTCGATGAATGTGTCGGCCGTCCCGTAGGTGATCTGCAGCGGTGCCGCGGAACGGTTCTTCGGCAGCGCGTATGCAGCAAGTACATCCCGCAACTGTTGTGCCGCAGCCGGATTCTGCGGACCGATATCGTGCGGTCCGAGGTTCTTGGCGATCTCGTCTCGCCGTTTGGCGAGCGACCTGTCGCACGCCGACAACGTGTTCCAGCCCTCGACAGCTGCACCCTTGCGGAAGTCGTCGCGATGGAAGTTCGGGTCCATGCGCGCTCGGGATTCGACGATCCATTGCAGCACAAGCTGTTGGTCGCGAGTAAGGGTCCCGGCGAGCGCCTTGTCGACGAGCCCGGTGAGGTCTGCCGCAGGTACAAGCGCCGACGCTCCGAGCAGGTCGAGTTCCGGCGCATACGATGGCGCTGCATCTGCCGCCCCCCACACCGCACCGCCACCCTGTGATCCGCCGTATGCCGCCCACCGCTTCGACGATTCCGGGAACACCGTGCGCAATGCACGCACCGAGTCGATCACATTGTGGCCCTCGGTGACGTTGTCGAGGTACGGGTGCACTCCCGGCGCTCCGAGCCCCTGGTAATCAGGCACTGCCACAGCGTATTTCGCACTTGTCAGGCCAAGCGCAAGCGCCGCAGCACCATCCATACCCGAGCTGCTCGACGGCGCGCACGGCTGATTGATTCCGCTCGTCCCGTGGCCGAACGCGATGATCGGCCAGCCCCCGGCCGGGGCGGCGCCGTCTGGTTTGAACACGGTCCCGGATACCCGCTGGATCACCCCGGAGGCGTCACGCGAGGCGTAGAGAACGTGCACGGCATGGACTTTGGCGAGTTTCAGCCTGAGCGGAATATCGAAGACCTCGCGCGCCGAGATCACCGCGCCGGGAGCGTCGACGGTCTGGTGGATTCCCAGATCGTTGCTCCCACGATGAAGGAGCGGCCGCGCGATTGCCACCACTATGAGCAGCCCGAACACGGCCATGAGCACCACCACCGCGATGAGAAGGTTGCGCACCCATTTCCTCACGAAAACCTCACCACCGCTTTACCTCCGGGCCTGTACACAATGGAACCGTTCTCGCACTGCACGATCGTCTCGCCGTCGATGACCTGCTGTTCGGCAATCGGATACCCCACGTCGGGTGACCAAGCCTTCAGCATCTCGCCCGACAGCGAGTGGACTCCGGTTCGGGGTTTGTAGAACACCCTTGTGCCGCCGGGCGAATCGATGTCCTGTGTTGTCCCGGTGAACGCGCCCGACGGCGGGTAACCCAGGAGCGCAACGTAGTCGACCAGGACGGCAGGCACCGCGTAGCAGCCCGCTGACCCACAGATCACCCGTCCCGAGGCGTACCGCTGCACCGTTTGGGCAATTCCTCTGCGCGAAGTCGTCTGATACACGGGTGTTCTCGCCTCGCCGAGCATGCTTGCGGCTTCCGCTGCGGCGGAGCGCACCCGGTCGAGCGTCGGATTGCTGATCGTGTCCTGCACGACAAGCGATTTCACCTTGACGAAAGCGAGTTTGGGCGTGAAGTCCGAGCGCACGACTCCGTATGATGTCTCCGCAGCAACCGTGGTGTAGCCGAAGTCCGTCGTCGAACCGTTGTCGACGTCCGAAACCCCACGATCCACCAGTTCGTGAATGAAGACCGGACCGCCGTAGGGCAGTTGCGCCCAGTCTGCTGCCAACTCCGTGATCAGGCCTGCCTGGCGCGATTCACTGCCACCCGGGCCCCCCGAGGGGTAGCCGACCTCGGTGGCCCATATCTTTTGACCACCGTCGCCGCGTTCGACCATCTCGGCACGAATGTCAGCGAGCATCGACACGAGCGAGTCCCTGTTGTCCGCGTTGGCCGTCAGCCCGTTGGGGTAGCTGTAGGGATGCACCGACAACGCGTCGAAGTGTCCTCCGGCGCCCGCCCGATACATGCGATCGATGAACACTCGCGCATTCATGCTGACCTCGGTGTCTGGCGCCAATCCCACGGCACCCCCGATCACCAATGCCGCCGAATCCTCCGTCTTGATGGCGGTATGGGCAGCCCGCAGCATCGAGGTGTAGAACTCTGGGTCCGGTCCGGGACGGAAGTAGGGCGTTCCGTTCGGCTCGTTCCAGATCTCGTACGCCTTGATTCGTCCCTTGTAGCGCGACGCCACGGTTCCCGCGAAATCGCCGTACTCGGCCGCGGTGTTGGGGCGATACGTCACCAGGTCGCTGTGCCCCGATGCCCATGCGGGCGTGTAGTCGATGATGCCCAACACGTCGATACCGCTCGACCTCAGAGCATTCACCACGCGATCCAACGGAGCCCAATTGAATACTCCCTCAGCGGGTTCCAGCAGCGGCCAGGACAAATCCAAACGCACCATACGAGCGCCGGAGTCGACAACCGTCGCGACGTACCGCCGTAGTTCGTCGTCGGATGCCCACAGCAACCGTCCGCCTCCGGAGAACGCCATTTCGGGCGTTGTCGGCGGCGGCGCCTGCACGTGCACCTTCTCCGAACCGCTCGTCTGATTCGACGTCCGCACCGCTCCACACGACACCGAGCTCACGACAGCGACCACCGCTGCGAGTGCGACGAGAAGGTGACGCGGGAGCGATACCCGGCTCACCGGATCTGAGATTTGACCGCCCAGAACGCCGGCTTCTTGGAGTTGTTGATACGCGTGACACCGAAGTTGTCTTCGACGTTCGACGGGTTGGAACCCGGATCCTGGATGCAGTGCAGGAACATCGGACCGATGTAGGGCCTCGACGCCCCTTCGCGCAGCGCACTTGTGAGGATCGCGCCTTGCGCTGCGTCGCTCACCGCACCGTTACCGGTACCTGTCGGTGCGCCGAATTCGGTGATCCAGATCTTCTTTCCACCGTCGCCATTGGCGCGCATGATGTCGTACATCTGGGCAGTCTGCGCCCACCGCGCATTCGGGTCCCGGTCAGCGGTGAAGGGGAACGTGTACGGGTGATCGGCAACAGCGTCCATGAAGCCTCGAGCGCCCGCCGCATACATCTGCCTGAGGAACTCGACGGGTGGAGTCGTATATGCACCGAGGTTCAACGCCGTCGTACTCGCGAGTCCACCGCTGAGCACAGTCGAGGAAGGATCGATCGCCTTGATCCTCGGGTAGGCCGCGCGCAGTAGCGATGCGTAGCGCGCGGGATCGACGGGCGTGAACATGTTGACGAGGTTGGGTTCGTTCCAGATCTCGTACGCATCGACCCTGTTGCCGAGATGACGCGCCGCAGCCGCAGCGAAGTTGCCGAACGCGGCTGCGTTGGGCGGAGTGCCGGGTAGCCCGTTACCGCCGGCCCACGTCGGCGCGCCGAGCAGAATGATGTCGACCCGGAATCCGCGCGCCTTGGCGCCATTCACCAGTCGGTCGGTGTTGGACCAATCGAACTTGCCGGGCGACGGCTCGATATCGGGCCAGTACGCGACCATCCTCGACCACGTAGCTCCCAACTCCGATGCCGAGTCGTATGTCGCAGCCAACTGCGCGTTCGACCTCTTGAGCGAATACCCGCCCTCGCTGAAACCGAACTCGGCTCGCGGGAAGGCGTGTGCTTGGCCGGACGTGGCGGTCGTGAGGGCACCAACGACTGCGACCAGGAGCGCTATCACCATCATCGGCCGTGCCCAGCGAGGGGCCACACGGGAGACACCCCCCTTCTTCGACGCCGAAGGGCCTTCGTGATCTCGTCGTTCGATCGCCTTCATTGCGATATCCAGTCCTTGTTCGTGAATGTCAGGGGTTCGTGAATGTGAGAGGTTCGTGACTGATGGTGATTCCATGGTCTCATCTGCCTGCGGGCACGGGGCTACGAGCAATTAAACCGAGCACGGACTCCTGCGGCACGCCCGCGTCCCACCGCGAGGCATTCCTTTCATACAGTTCCGACCCGTTCTTCGTCGAATAGTCGGTTTCCAGGAGAAACCGTCGACACTCGGCGATGAATTCGTCGTCAGAATCACACGGGTCGAGGCCCAGCACCGGCCCGAGTGATCCGATCGCGGCCGACGTCCCCACAACGGGGAGGCCCTTGGCTGCGGCCTCGAGGATCTTGACCCGCACACCGCCACCGGTCGAGACCGGCGCTATCAGCGCGCGGCACGTACCCAAGAACTCCTGTAGATCGTCGACGAAACCCAGGTCCCGAACCCCGTCGGGATACTCCGGATCGGCAGCGCCCGGCTTCTTCGCCCCGATAATGCACAGTTCGGCGTCGCTGATGCCCTCAGAGATCCTCGGCCACAGTCGCAGGGCTGTGAGGAATGCTTCCTGGTTGGGAGGCCAGTCTCTCGTTCCCATGAACACCAATCGCCTCGCGGTGCTCGTCAGATCCAATCGGGGCGCAGGAGGCAATGTCAGGTCGATCCAGCGCGCCAGTGGAACTCCCTGGCTCCGATAGAACTCGGCCTCTTCGCGATCGTAGGTTCCGACGGCGTCCGCAGCCCTCGCCACACGGACCTCGTCCCGCAGTATTCGTGGCGCCTCCACCCGCCCAACCCAGCCGCGGGTCGCCTTCCAGACCTCCGACTCGGTGTTCACCGTGTTGACCACGAACGGGGTGTTGCCCGCATGCCGAGAGCGGAGAAACGACTCGGCCATATAGCTGTGCTCAGCGATGAAGACATCCGATTCGCGCGAGTTGATCTCGGAGACAAGCGCTTCGACGTCGTAACGCACATGGCAGAGGCTCTGCATACGCCGCGCGCTACGAGCCAGCAGCGAGCGAGCACTGACGGGCGGCTTGGGCACGCGCGTCACGCTGCGGTCCTCAGCCGGGCCCGTCTCCCCGGATAAACACACTGCCTCGACGTCGTAGTGCTCGGACGCGATCCCGAGCAAGATGCGCGACAGTGCGATGTCGCCACCATGCTCGGTCGTCGGATCCTTGGAGAGCAGAAAAGTTACCCGCTCCATAGCACCCCCCTCTCGTTTTCAAGCTCTTCACGACGATGTCGACCGCCACGTTCCGGCGCTGGTATCTCAGGGGTGTCGCCTGATTCCAGCAGCTCTGGGGTATCGCCCGATTCCAGTGGGCCAGAACGAGAGGCTCGGCTGAGTACCACGAGCAACAGTGCGTCGGCGACGACCGACGCGATCGCGCCCGAGACAGCACCCAGCCCTGCCATCGCCAACACGGCCACCAGTCCGAGTTTGACCGGCGCGACAGCGCCTGCCGAGATGGTGCGCACCGCGTCGCGCCGTTGGAGATACAGCAGCGTCGTGTAGACGAAGTTGAACACTCGCAGGAACACGAACGCCGACATCACGATCATCGACACGGCCAGCTGGGTGGCCACCGGCGTGAACAGGAGCACCACGCCCACAGTCAGAAGTACGAGTGACGCCCCTGTTGCCACGACCAACACGTGCTTCTTGGGCGGCCCGGCGGATGCGTGTCCTCCTGCGGCTCGCAGCTTCTCGTGGTAGGTCACGCCGAACGATTGACCGACCTGTGCGACCGCCCACGCGAATGTGCTCGCCACCGAGTAGTAGCCGGCCACATCGCTGTTCGTGAGGAATCCCAGCAGCAGGATGTCGCCCTGGATGTACACCGCATTGGCAAGGTGTTCGGTGAACAGCACCGCGATGATGCGCGGAGTGCCGGGAGCCTTCGGCGCGACGCCCCAGACCATCCGAATCGAGGCGCAGGCGATCACCAGATACGGTGCGGCATAGAGCAAACTGGCACCGACGAGGCTTGGGTGCGGAGCCAGCATGAGGTAGCCGGTACCGAGCGCGATACTGGTCGTTTGCCGGATCGTATCCATCCGCATGACGCGGTGCGGGTCGCCGTCGCGGAAGGCACGGCTCTTGTAGGCGTTGAAGACGATCTCGCCGCCGCCGACGAGCAACGCGAACCATGCGAGGTAATTGACCGGAATGAGCGCAACTCCGGCGGCCATTGCCGTCAGACCGACCAGAACCCGGCCCGATCGTTCCGAAAGGAAGCGGGACTCACTCTCGCGAATGGCGCGGACACTGAACGGGTTGTCGACGGGGGCTGCTGCGATAGCGGCGAGGGCGAACGCCATGGCGTACTGCCCGTATCCGCCGATGCCGAGCTTGGCGATCAGGATCAACGTCCACAGCAGTCCGATCCCACGCCCGCCGTACGTCCACATGGCCGCGACGAGTGCCTTCGTGAGATGCGAATGCGACTGTGCCAGAGTGCGAGCCGCCGCGAACCGGCTCACCGCGACCACGTTTCCACGAGCGCTTCCGCGATCTGCTTGGGCGTGCGTTCCTTGCACAGGCGCACGAGCTCATCGTGGAGGGTTCCGATTCGGGCCGGGTCGTCGAGCAACTGTGTGGCCTGCTGAGCCATGAGACCGGCGAGGTCGTCCGCTTCACCGGGGACGACGATGGCTCCCCCCTCGGCGCCGAGCTCACCGAGCGCGCCGTGATCGGTCGAAATATAGGGGGTTTGATGGGAAATACTCTGTGCCGCAACAGCTGACGCCGGGTATGCGATTCCGTACGGGCTGCGTCGCCCATACGGCATCAGCAGCGCCTGGATGGAGCCGAAGAAGTCTGCGAGCTCGTCCTCATCGAGCGTGCCGAGGACGGTGACGCCCGGTGACGACGGAATCGACTCCGTTCCACGACCCGCGATGCGGACCTCGATGTCGTCGGGCAGCACCTCGCGGATTCGGGAAATATGTTCAAAACCCTTGCCTCGGTACACAATCCCGAAGAGTCCCACCGCACGCGGACGCAACGAGGGCTCGGGGAGTTCGACGCTCGTGGTGGTCGGATGGTAGGTCCGTGCCACGGTTGCCCCGGGGAAGCGACCGCGAATCGACTCAGCGCCGATCTCACTGAGCGCAAAGTACTCACGTCGAGCGCCGAGGTACTTCTCGATCTGATGTGACACCGGGCGCGCACCGAAATGCAGGCCGTGGTTGAGTACCCGGCGATCCGCAAGGAACTTCGTCCGAAACGGCCACCACACCAGATTGGGCGGATCATGTACAACGGCCGTCGAGCGAACGCCCAGACGCGCAGTTGGCCACAGGGATTCGACGGAACCGCCGGACAGCTCGCTGTGCACGATCACGTCGCGACCACCCGCACCGGCGATCGCCTCGACGATCTGTGCACGACGCGCGCGCAGTTGTGCGACAGTGTCCGATCCCGGCTTACCGTGGCGGATCTCGACGACGTCGGGGACCAGGTCACGGATCGCAGGCAACAAGAGATCAGCAAAAGCGCCGACGCCACCCGCGGCCGTCTCCGGCGCAACATAGATCACCCGTAGTCCTGCGTTCACAGCAGCGGCATCCTCTCCGGTCCGACCGTCAGTACAGCAGCGGCCGATAAAACGGCCGGTACTGCAACGCATCGGGATCGCGCATAGAGCGAACCTTCGCAGGCACACCGGCAACCATCTCGAGGTCGTTCACCGACTTCGTCACCAGCGCGCAGGCACCAACCACCGCGCCTCGGCCGATGTCGACGTTCGCGAGCACGGTCGACCGACTTGCCAGCCACACGTAGTCGCCGATCCGCACCGGATTGAGAATCGGCGCAAAGGTGGGGCTGTTGGGATCGTGGTGCCCGGCGATGATCTGCGTGTCCGACGCGATGACCACGTTGTCGCCGATCAGAATGCCCGATCTAGCGTCGAACAGGCATCGGAATCCGATGGAGCAGTAGTCGCCGATCCGCACTTGGTCGATGTCGAAGAAGAGGCAACCACGGAGAATCGACGTCCCCTTCCCGATCTTCGCACCGAAGGCTCGCAGAAAGCCCTGTCGCACAGTGTGCGAAGGGATGTGCGTGATCAACGAGTTGTAGAGCAGGATGCCGATCCTGTTGCGCGCCTTGCCCAACTTGCTGATGTCGTTGAAGTCGTAGCGCGGCGTGAAGTCGTCTCGCTGCGGCAGCGTGATCGTCGGGCCGTTCTGCTCAGAACCCGTTGATTCATCCTGCCGGGCGCTTTCCACCGTCATGCCATCTCTTTCTGCGCGTAGTGATTGACCATGGACTCTACGATTTGTTCGAAGGTCCGCGTCGGTGCCCAATTCAACTCGGTACGCAACCGCGTCGAGTCGCCGACCAGCACGGCGGCGTCGTTGGGTCGCCCGAGGTTGTCTGCCACCTCGACTCGCTCTGCCCAATCCTCGATACCGACGGAAGCGAAGGCGGCGGCAACGAAGTCGGCGACCGAATGCAGCGTTCCGGTAGCGACCACGTAGTCCTCGCCGCGTCCGGTCAATGCAACCCGACGCATCGCGTCGACATAGTCGGGCGCCCACCCCCAGTCACGCCGAGCGCTCAGGTTGCCCAGTGAGAGCGTCTCGGGGCTTCCGGCACCGATCCGTGCGACTGTCTCCGCGATCCGGCCGGTCACAAAGGTGTTGGGGCGCTTGGGCGATTCGTGGTTGAACAAGATCACATTCGACGCGGCGAGCCCCTTGGCCCGATAGGCAACACAGAGTGTGTGACCAAGCGCCTTGGATGCGCCGTACGGTGTGATCGGTGCGATCGGGGCCGTCTCGTCGATCGGAACGCGGGCAGATCCCGCGAACACCTCTGCGCTCGAAGCGTTTACGAAAGTGACGGGTTTACCCGACACCTCCTGAAACCGAAGTGCCTCAGCGACCGCAACAGCCGTGCCCATGGAGTTGGTGCGAGTCGTGCCAACCGGGTCTTCCCACGACCGCGCAACCGAAGACACGCCGGCCAGGTGAAAGACGTGATCGGGCCGCACGGCGTCGAACAGCATTCGCATTCTGTCGCCATCGACCACATCGGCGACGTGGACGCCCACCCTGTTCGCGATCAGTTGTTCAACGGTCTCGTCCCCGATGCTCGGCTCGCGGTGAACCGTACCGTGCACTTCGAATCCCTCGGCCTTGAGCAACTGGCTCAGATACCAGCCGTCCTGGCCCTCGACACCCGTGATGAGCGCAATCGGCGCTGACGTACTCATGCGTACTGCACCAGCTTGTCGACGTGGTGGCGCATCTGCGAACTGAACATCTCTTCACTGAACTGGGACGTGTGGTTCGCGATCACGCGTGGATCCCATTCGATCTCTTCCAACGCGGACACCGCCTGAGCAATCGAGCGCGGATCGGGATTGTCGAAGTAGACGCCGGTCACACCTTCGACGACGGTGTCCAAGAAGCCACCCCAACGCAGCACAGCGCAGGGCTTCCCGTAAATCGCGCCCTCGAGAGGCGTGAGTCCATAGTCTTCGAGGCTCGCCGCAACCACTGCTCGGCAGTGTCGATACAGCCACGACATCTGCGCGTCCGAAAGGTCTTGGAGAAAAGTCACATTCGGGAGGTTTTTTGCCACAAGCGCATCGCGTTCAGGCCCACGACCGACTACGACGAGCTTGCGTCCACTGCCGGCGAAGGCATCGAGCACCTTGTCCACATTCTTGTAGGCCAACAATCGAGACACGCACAGGTAGTACGAGTCCTCTTCTCGTACAAGCGGCTCGATCTCACGGACCGTTTCCATTTCGGAATCCGGCAGTGCGGTGAGTGTGACCGGCGCAGGCAATACAGCCGCGTCGAGTCCGTACACGTCGTTGATCCTGCCGGCGACGGCGCGTGAGATGGCGAGGTACTGATCACACTGCGCTGCTGCTCTGCGGTCCCAGCGACGTAGTGACGACGCCATGAGTGCCAGCGTCACCCGCTTTGCCAGTCCGGCCCCGTCACCGAGATACGCATCGGTCTGGTAGAGCCATCGGGCAGGCGAATAGCAGTACACGATCTTGCGCCCGGTTGTCTGAAATCCGTGTGCCCAGCCGCTGGAACTCGCGATCACGACATCTGCGTCGATCTTTACCGACCGTGCCGCAGGCGGCAACGCGAGGAGTGCCGCTCGATGGTTGCGACGCAACGGGCCAACGTGGTTGAGGAAGCTCGGCCGGATATCCATGGAGGAAAACTCCGGATACGTGCCATCCGCGTCGAAGAGGGTGGTGTAGATGGGCGCGTCAGGGAACGCTTTTGCCAGAGCCAAGACAACCTTCTCGGCGCCACCCCTTTGCGTGAGGTAGTCGTGGGCTATTGCGAGGCGCATGATTTCTTAGAAACCGCCATTCGTGGACGTTGACTTCAAGACCGGAATACACAGTGTTCAGAACGGTTTCATCGTTGAAACCGCCGACCATCTCCCGATACACACCGCGCAAGCGTAACCCAGTCGTGGAAACTATTCGCTCCAGCAAGCGGCTCCGCCATAAAATCCCGCCGCCCAAAATGCTTGACACGCGCAGCCGAACGAATCGGACATTATGGCCATCTACACGTGTCTATCACACCATTCGGCACGAGAATGGAGTTCGTTACCGCCATGTGCGCACCGTCACTATTTAGCACTGACATCGGCAAATGGAGTCCGCACGCGACGCGTCGAACCAGCTCACCGCATGTTTCCATTGGGTGAACGGGAGGAAACTTCTTGGGTGCGACGCGCCGAGCGTTGCGCGCCCGATCGACGTCGCGAGCTACAAGCCAAACACAAAGCCCAGGCGCCGATACCGCAAGTTTTCTGTGAGGTTGAGTTCACGAATTCGCCATCCCAGGCCCACCTGAGCATACGAAACGTGCCTTAGGCATTAAGTCCATATCGTCGCTATAGTCGCGAATGTTTCAGGTTTCCTGATACGGTTTTGCCATCTCCTGTGACTACTGCCACTGCGCTTGCCGAGGTGGCGAAAATCGGTTGTAATTCAAGCGCGCACACTATGCAGACTCTCCTGTTGCTCCTGCTTAGTCCAAACCTTCAGACGCCGGATCGCTACGGCTGCTGGCAAGCATTGAGGTGAACACACGTTGAAAACCGCACTGATCACGGGCGTGACCGGCCAGGACGGGCTCTATCTCTCTGAGTTGCTGCACGAGAAGGGCTACGAGGTCTACGGACTGATCCGTGGGCAGAACAACCCCAAGCTGCCGGCACTGCGACGCAGCCACCCATACGTGAAGATCCTCAGCGGCAACCTTCTCGACCTGGCGAGCCTCATCAGGGCACTGGCAAAGGCCCAGCCCGACGAGGTGTACAACCTCGGCGCGGTGTCGTTTGTCGCGTACTCCTGGGACAACGCCGAATTGACCAGTGCGGTAACGGGTCTCGGTGTTCTCAATATGCTCGAGGCCGTGCGCTTCTACTCCGACGACTCCGGCAAGGACGTGCGCTTCTACCAAGCGTCGAGCTCGGAGATGTTCGGCAAGGTGCAGGACGTACCCCAGCGTGAGTCGACGCTGCTCTGGCCGCGCTCGCCCTACGGCGTCGCCAAGGTCTACGGGCATTACATGACGATCAACTATCGCGAGTCGTACGGCATGCACGCGAGCTCGGGCATTCTGTTCAACCATGAATCACCGCGACGCGGGCCCGAGTTTGTGACCAGGAAGGTCTCACAGGCTGTGGCGCGCATCAGCTTGGGCCTCCAGGACAAGCTCGTGCTGGGCAACTTGGACGCGAAGCGCGACTGGGGCTTTGCCGGAGACTACGTCGACGCCATGTGGCGGATGCTCCAGCAGGACGAGGCCGACGACTACGTCATCTCGACCGGAGAGACACACACGATCCGCGAGTTGCTCGACGTCGCTTTCGAGACCGTCGGCATCACTGACTGGGAGCGCTACGTCGAGACCGACCCCCAGTTCTTCCGCCCCGCGGAGGTCGACCTTCTCATCGGCGACTCCACGAAGGCACACGAGAAGCTCGGCTGGAAACCTCGCGTCGACTTCAAGTCGCTGGTCCGGATGATGGTGGAGTCAGACGTCGCCATCGAGGCGCCCAGCCCCGCCGTCGCCATCTGACACGTCGCCGGCTGACACTTCGGTCGCCATACGGCTCCGCCCAGTGCAGAAACCCGGGGAAGAAGATCTTCCCCGGGTTTTGTGGGTTTCCATGGGTAGTTTCGCGGAGAAACGTCGACAACTCGGGGAAAGAACCCTTCCCCTACTTTCTGCACGGGCGCGAGCCCACCCCAACCCAACCCAACGACGCGGCGGAAGCGTCGACGAACAGGCAGTCACGGCCAAGCGTCGGCCGCCGTGAGCGCCGTAGCCGCGAACCTCGACCTTGCCGACCCCGATCTCGCATCGCGCAGAGCGGCTGTCGAGCCGAACACGATGTCGACGTTCCGATTACAGGACCGGCCCACAAGCCGTGAGCGTATAGTGCGCAGCCAACCTGAAACCCCTCTGTGAATCCGCCGGTAGAATCCTCACAGCATTTTTCAGTAACCCCCAATTAACTCGACCGAATCGGTTTTCGTATCTACTCTGTAGCTTAGGGGGGCAACTGACAGGAATCTGCCCGATGCCCGCATCACGTCTCTGCACCAGGTCTTTAACACTCTGTGCCGCAGCACTTCTCGGCACAGGTTTGGTCGCCACAGAGTTTCCCACCATCGCTCCGGCGGCAAAATCTTCCGTTTCCCAGATTCGCACCGTCACATTGCCTTACACTATGGCAGCGGTTATCGATGAATCGTCAACTACCATAGGCATCGCCGACTCATCGCTGTACTCGATGAGCAGCGCCGACCTGAACGCGACCCTTGACAAAATCCAATCGCTGGGCGTGACAAGCGTGCGTGTACTCGTCCCGTGGGCCAGCGTCGAGAATCGTCAGGGCGTGTACGACTGGACCCAGCTCGATCAACTTGTCAACGCCGCACAATCCCGAGGGATCAGCTTGGTGGCGACGGTGGCCGCAACACCGTGGTGGGCAGGCAACATCATCAGCGGTCACACCGATCCGGCGGTGTACGCAGGCTTCACCACTGCCATCGCAACGCGCTACAAGGGCAAGATTTCGGGTTACGAGGTGTGGAACGAACCCAATTCGACACTCTTCTACAACCCCATCGATCCCGCTGCTTACACGGCAATGCTCAAGGCCGCCTACACCGCCATCAAGGCGGCGGACCCCAACGCCGTCGTGATCGCCGGCGTCGTCGGGGCGGCCGTTACAAGTGGCATCACGCTGAACCCGGTCGACTTCATCTCTCAGATGTACGCGGCAGGAGCAGCGGGATACTTCAACGCCCTCTCGTACCACCCGTATCAATACGACGCGTCGTACTCGAGCAACGACCACCCCGACGCGCCATCGCTGCAGATCGCGGCGATCCGCGCGCTCATGGCGCAGTATGGCGACTCCGCGAAGAAGATCTGGATCACCGAATACGGCCAGCCGACGACCGGCGCGTACACCGAAGCACGACAAGCTGAGTTCATCCGGGACTTCATCGAGACCTGGCAGAAGCAGGCCGGCGCCGGACCTATCTATATCTACGAAACGCGCGACACCAACACCGGAAGCAGCAGCACCGAGGAGAACTTCGGGCTCTTTCATACCGACTGGACCGCGAAACCCGCGGCCCAGGTCCTGGCCGAGCTCATCGCGAAGTACGCATCCGGATCCAATTCGGGCACACCGTCGACCGGCGGCGGAAACACGGGCGGTGGGAACACAGGCGGTGGAACCACGGGCGGTGGAACCACGGACCCCGGGGCAGCGCTCAATGATGCTTTCCAGCAGATGATGGCCGCATTGGCTGCCCAGTTCCAGCAGATGCTGAACGACTTGGCAGCAGCACTGGGCAACGCGTACGGCGCCAATGCCGCCACGACCACAACTGTCACAAAGCTTGCCGCACAGGCAAGTAGCGCGTCGGCCACGACGACCGCGACAACGGCGGCGGCGACAACGACCTCGACGGCCACCGCAACACCCACACCGACAGCGACAACCACGCCGTCGGCAGCAACTCAATCGACGACACAACCCAAGGCGTCGTCGAGCGCGACCGCCACGCCAACGGCTACCGCGACCGCAACACCCACGGCAACCGCAACGCCCTCGGCCACACCCAAGGCAACCGCGACACCGACAGCCACAGCAACGCCCACGGCAACAGCGACCGCAACACCCACGGCAACCGCAACGCCCTCGGCCACACCCAAGACAACCGCGACGCCAACTGCCACAGCAACGCCCACGGAAACAGCGACCGCTACTAAAAGCTCGTCGGGCGCATCAACGAAAACCAACTGACCGCTGAATGCGGACGAAGGCTGGCTCAGCTCGCGAAGATCTCCGCGAGCTGGGCCATGTCTTCGACCCGCTCCTTATGCGTCGGCGCCACCGGAGCCGCGAGGATGCACGTGACACCCGCCGCGCGGAACGCCGCGACCCGCTCTGCCAGCAGCGAACGCGGACCGATCAGGCTCATCGCCTCGACCAGATCTGCGGGAACCGCCGCTGCAGCCTCGACCTTCTTGCCGTCGAGGTAGAGGTCCTGGATCTCCTTGGCCGCGTCGGCGTAGCCGTAACGCACGGCGAGCTGGTTGTAGAAGTTCTTTCCGCGCGCGCCCATGCCGCCGATGTACAGCGCCGCCTGATGCCGCACCATCTGCGAGGCGTTCTCGATCTGCTCCGCGTCCTCGGTCACTCGCGCGGTCGCCTGCACCACGATGCCCAGCTCGGGCAGCGACGGATCGCGCTTTGCCTTGCCCGCCGCCAGCGGTTCACCGAACGCGACGTCGACGTGCTCGGGGTGGAACAGGAACGGCTGGAACTCCTCGAACATCTCGGCCGCGACTTCAGTGTTCTTGGGGCCGATAGCAGCGAGCAGCATCGGAATTCGTTCACGCACAGGGTGATTGATGATCTTCAGTGGCTTGCCAAGCCCGGTTCCGCCGTCCTCTTTGGTGAACGGCAGGGTGTAGTGCTTGCCCCGGTACTCCGTCTTCTCCCGGCGCCAGATCAGTCGACAGATGTCGGCGTTCTCTCGCGCGCGCCCCACCGGGTAGTCGTACTTCACGCCGTGGAAACCCTCGATCACCTGCGGCCCCGACGCCCCGATGCCCAGCACGAAGCGACCACCACTGATGAAGTCGAGGCCCGCTGCGGTCATCGCCAAGTTCGACGGCGTGCGCGAGTACATCGGCAGGATCGCCGACTGCAGCTCCATCTTCTCGGTGCGCGCCGCGATGTACCCCAGCTGGCTCACGGCGTCGAAGCTATATGCCTCAGGCACCGCGATCCGAGCGACACCGGCGGCCTCGAAGTCGACGAGGTTGTCGATGGTCTCGCGAAAATCGCCGGCGTAGTTGATGGGCATACCGAGCTTGATGGCAGAAGCGGTCATGGTTTCGGATTCTTCCACAGCGCTTCGACGCCGCACTAGGCCCGCCCGAGCGCTCGTTCAACCGTCGCCGCTCCGCTGGTCGAGCGCCCTGCCCGCTGGTCGAGCGGTCCCCGCTGGTCGAGCGCGGCTTCCGCTGGTCGAGCTTGTCGAGACCACCCGCCCGCGGTCGAGACCACCTGCCCCGCGGTCGAGCGGCCCCCGCTGGTCGAGCTTGTCGAGACCACCCCGCCCGCGGTCGAGCGCCCTCCGCTTGTCGAGACCCCCACACACAAAAATCGGACATTAGCTGCGCAAATGGTGTCTGCCCACGGTCGGTTCGGTGAACACTAGGTGAACACAGTGTGCGGGTAGGCAAACCCGCAGGTCACAAACTTACGGCAGTCGAACGTAATTTATGCGAAACCTTAAGGCGGGTCGCATGATATTGCCCATGAGCGGAGAGATGCTTGTCCTCGTGTTGCTGGTCATCACAGCACTTGGCTTCGACTTCACCAACGGATTTCACGACACCGGAAACGCCATGGCGACGTCCATCGCCACCGGCGCCCTCAAGCCCAAGGTTGCGGTCACAATCGCGGCCATCCTCAACCTTGTCGGCGCGTTCCTCTCGGTCGAGGTCGCGGCGACAATCACCAAGAACATCCTTCACCTACAAGACAAGTCCGGAAATCTGATCCCCGGCATCGACGTCAACCAAGCGCTGCTGATCATCTTCGCCGGCCTCGTCGGCGGTATCCTCTGGAACCTCTTCACTTGGCTCTTCGGCCTACCGTCGAGCTCGAGCCACGCATTGTTCGGCGGACTCATCGGGTCGGGCATCGCGGCGCTCGGCATGAGCGGAATCGACTGGCACGGCGTGCTGTCGAAGGTGATCATCCCCGCGCTCGCATCGCCGTTCATCGCTTGCGCGGTTGCCGCGGTCGGCACCTGGCTGATCTTCAAGATCACCGCATCGGTCCTCGTCTCCAAGCAGGAGAAGGGCTTCCGCAGCGGCCAGATCGTCACCGCCTCCCTGGTGTCGCTCGCCCACGGCACCGGCGACGCACAGAAGACGATGGGTGTCATCGCACTTGCCCTGATCAGCACCGGTCACCTGAGCGCGTCGTCGGTGACACACGGCCTGCCGATCTGGGTCGTCGTCAGCTGCGCCGGAGCCATCGCACTGGGTACCTACCTCGGTGGCTGGCGCATCATCCGCACGCTGGGCAAGGGCCTTGTCGAAATCAGCTCGCCGCAGGGCATGGCTGCTGAAGCCAGCTCCGCCGCAATCATTCTCACCAGTTCGGCAGCAGGCATGGCGCTGTCGACGACTCAGGTCGCCACCGGCTCGATCCTCGGTTCCGGCGTCGGCAAGAAGGGCGCACAGGTTCGCTGGGCCGTCGCCGGGCGCATGGTGATCGCATGGGTCACCACCCTTCCGGCAGCCGGACTCATCGGTGCGATCTGCTACGGCCTCGGCCACCTGCTCGGCGACGTCCTCGGCGCGGTCGTCATCTTCCTCGTCCTCCTCGCGGCGTCGGGCTACATGTACTGGCGCGCACAGCAGAACAAGGTCGATTCCAACAACGTGAACGACGATTGGGACGAAGAGACCAACTCGATCATCCCGCCGGCCGGCCAGGACGGACCGCGTCAGCTCCCCGATCCGACAGCAATGACGTAGGCAACCAGAGACGACGACGGACGACAAAAGGAAAAGCTGAATCTCATGGACATCCTCGAATCGATCTTCAAGGTCTTCGCGATCGGTCTGGTTCTCGGCGCAGGTCTGCCCGCTCTGTTCGCTGTCGGCATGGTGTGCGAGTCGCGCGGTGAAGGCGGACTCAACGCCGACGGCACCACCTCGGCACCCAATCCGGCACTACGTGCACTCGGCTACGTCTTGTTCGCGATCGTCGCGGCCGTGATCGTGATCGGCCTGCTGTGGATTTGCCGCCAGACGCTCAACTACTACTTCGATATCAAGATCTTCCCCTCGTGGGCATATAAGAAGTAGGCCCCCGCGCCACTCGACACTTCGATTTCGAACCGAAAGGCATCATGGCCAACACCTCGCTGTTCGAGTCCGCCGTCAATTGGATTCGCAAGGGCTACCCCGAAGGCATCCCAGCCACCGATTTCCCGCCGTTGCTCGCACTGCTGACCAAGGTGCTCGACGAAGATCAGATCATGCGCATCTGCATGGAGCTCGCCGCCGAGCAGGGAATCGGAACTCCGCTCACCGAAGAGCAGATCTCCAACGCAATCGCCAAGGTCTCCGACCAACCGCCAACCGAATACGAGGTCAACCAGGTGGCGTCTCGACTTGCCGCTGTTGGCTGGCCGTTGGCAGCGGAGTCAAAGGATCAGGTTCACGATCTGAACTGACCCAACTGAGATCACGGTGAGCTGAGGTTGCTCAGCCATCACAAGTCACACCGGTCCGCGCCTGCCCCGAGCAGGCGCGGACCGCTTAGAATCGCAGACCAGAACGCGTAAGGCGTCTGCGTGTGCGAGAGGGGGACCGCGTGGCCGATCGGCCGCAATTTCTGAAGAAGATCATCGACTGGTTGCGCGCCGGATATCCCGACGGCGTACCCGCCGACGACTACATCCCCCTCGTCGCCCTCCTCCGCCGACAGCTCAGTGAGGAAGAAGTCGACGAGGTCTCGGACGAGCTCATCCGCGAGTCCGCACCTCCGCCCGAACCGATCTCCAAGATCGACGCCGGGGTCAAGATCTCCAAGGTCACCCACGAGCTGCCCCACGAGGCCGACATCGATCGCGTCCGCACCTACCTCGAGTCACGCGGCTGGCCGTTCGACGACCACCCCCTCGACCCGCCACCGCCCGACGCCCCCGAGCCGGAGTAGTTTTGCTGCGGTGACCCGCATCCTGCGACCACTCCCCCTGCCCGCCGACGCGACGGTCCTGGAACTGCGCGACGAGCTGCTCGCCCTGGTCGAGCTTCCCGCCCCGCCGGCTTCGCTGGTCGAGCTTCCCGCCCCGCCGGCTTCGCTGGTCGAGCTTGTCGAGACCACCCCACCGCCGGTCGAGCCCCCCTCCCCGCCGGTCGAGCCCCCACCGCCGGTCGAGCCCCAACCGCTGGTCGAGCCGTCCTCGCTGGTCGAGCTTGTCGAGACCACCCCCGCCGCCCTGCCCGTGCCGGCCGCAGACCCCGCCCACGCGAAGCGTCTCGCAGACGCTCTCGCCGCCGAAACGCCCATCGACGACGCCATCTCGCTCGTCATCTCCACCTCGGGCACCACCGGCACGCCCAAGGGCGCGCAGCACACACCCCGCACCCTCGCCGCATCTGCGGCAGCGACGCACAAATACCTTGGAGGGCAGGGTAATTGGCTCCTCGCGCTCGCGCCGCACCACATCGCCGGACTCCAAGTCCTCCTCCGTGCGCTCGCAGCAGGTTTCACGCCAGGCGTCCTCGACGTCTCGTCCGGTTTCAACCCAGACGCCTTCGCCGACGCCCTCGACGCCCTCGACGGTCCGCGCCGCTACACCTCGCTGGTCCCCACCCAGCTGATCAAAGTCCTCGACTCCCCCCGTGCCGCCGCAGCACTCCGCACCGCCGATGCGCTTCTCGTCGGCGGTGCAGCGACTCCCGCACCGCTACTGCGTCGCGCCCTCGACGCCGGGCTACCCATCGTGCGCACCTACGGCATGAGCGAGACCGGCGGCGGCTGCGTCTACGACGGCATCCCACTCGACGGCGTCACCGTCACCCTCATCAATCCAAACCCCGAAGGCGTTGGGCGCGTAGCACTCTCGGGTCCGATGGTGGCCCACGGATACCGCAACCTCCCCGACCACCCGGCCTTCACACTCACGCCCGGCGCACGGACTTTCATCACCGACGACCTCGGCCACCTCGACGACGGCGTCCTGAGCATCATCGGCCGCGCCGACGAAGCCATCACCACTGGCGGACTCACAGTGGTACCCCAGGTGGTCGAGGCCGTGATCCTCGACGACGACTCCGTACGCGAGTGCGCCGTCGTCGGACTACCCGACGACCGTCTCGGCGAGAAGGTCGTCGCCTTCGTCATCCCCTCTGACACAAGCAGATTCGACGCTGAGCGCATCCGCGGCGCCGTCGTCGAACGACTCGACCGCTACGCCGCTCCCCGCGACATCATCGAGGTCGACGAACTTCCGCTGCGCGGTCCGGGCAAGATCGACCGACGCGCATTGCGCGCTCGCTACTCCTGATCGAGCACTTACCGCCCTACTGTCGACCGGCCCAGTCGACGAGAGCTTCAACCCGCGGGGCGATCTGTTGGTAGACGCGCACAAAGTGCTCCTTGGGCTGCCCCATGGGATCGACAATGTCGAGCGATTCCGCATTCGTGTCGATGCGGCCGCGCTCTGCCATGACCGCGTCGATACCGCCTTCCGCGACAGCTGAGGTCAACTCGTCGAACTCGACGAGCGTGAACATCCGTCGCCACCGCACGGGCAGCATCCGCTGGCACGCCGCGCGGTGCTCGCGGGTGAAGCACAACACGATGTCGGCATCCGCCAGCACGGGTGGAAGTAGATAACGAGACTCGAAATCGGTTGCATCAAAACCATTTTCGGTAAGTACCTCAGCGGTAAACGGGTGCATCGGTCGACCGTTGAGCGCGCCAACACCAGCACTCGACGCTGCGATATCGACGTTGGCCCGATCGGCCACACCCCAGCAGACCCTCTCGGCCATCGGTGAGCGACAGATGTTGCCCGTGCATACGAAGAGGACGTTCATGCTGACAGCCTATCCCGCTGCCGGGCATGCAATCTCGGTTGCGAATTTGCGGTTCGTATACCGAAAATTCCCTATTCAGAATACTCGAGCGGCAGCGGCTTCTAGCCGTTCTACGTGTCCGTCCCTCTAATGCCCGAGGTCATCGGTTAACCTCGACACATGGCAACCATCCGCTCAGTCGCATTTGTTGATGATCTCGACGGTCGGGAGATTGATCTCGACGACGTTCATACCGTGTTGTGGTCCTGGCTCGGCGTTGAGTATCAGCTCGATATTTCCAGCGCAAATCTCGACAAGGTCGAGAACGGCCGTGTCACCGTCGCCAAACTCCTTGAGGCCTCCACCAGGATTGGTGGTCGCAAGCAGTCCACGGCGCCTCGTGTGACCACAAAGAAGTCATCCGGCCCGTCCAAGTCGGTGGCGTCGACCAGTGATATTCGGGAGTGGGCAATCGAAGAGGGCTACGAGGTAGGGCCTCGCGGTCGGCTTCCCAAGGAAATTGTAGAAGCGTTCGAAGCCGCTCACTGATGCACCACGCTCGGGGATCAGCTCAGATCCCCGAGCAAGAACTTCCCAGATCCAACCGCCGTCCGACATCGGCACCGCGCAGTTTCCAGGGCGAATCCCCTTGCCGCGCACCAAGTACGAAGCGTCCTTCCACAACAGGACTCCAGTGGAAAATCGCGACGTGTTTGCGTGGCACGACGTCGAAGGTGAATCGCAATAGCTTTCCATTGGCCAGCCGCGTCGGTTGCCGGACAGAGAATGTCACCGGGTCATCGTTTGTCACCCGCGCGGTAAGTGTGTACGTGCAACCCGCGCCGTATTTACCGGTTCCGCCGGGTTGCGCGACCGTCAAGGTGCGCACCGCGGCGTCAGCATGCGCGGGCATGGCGCCAACCGAGGCTCCCGCCGTAATCAGAGCAACGACTGCCGCGCGGATCATCCAAACTGAGCGCGTATTGCGTGCCATTCACTCTCCCCGTGGATATCGGCGGTGCGACGCGCTCAGACTATCGACTATGTGAGACACATTTGTGATTCAGCGTGTCTACCGACGTCAGACCGGCTTGTCGTGCTCACCACGCGGCACAATCTATCGAGTGCGCGCCCCCGACTTCTTCCACGCCCTTGTCCTTCTCAATCTCTTGTTCGCCAGCGGGTTGTGGGCGCTCATGAGGCCATCAGGGCGTGCGTCGTTGGTGCTGGCAGGCGTCGCTGTCGCCTGGATTATCTGGAATGGCCCCATCGAGGGAGCCACCCTGATCGCATTCTCCTCGCGACACGGCGTCACCGAGTCCGATCTGCTGTCGCTGGTCGCATTCTGGATCGCCGGCTCCTCCTACGAGCGGATGCGCCGCAACTCGCCCGACCGGCGGCACACCCCCAACGGCTAAGCCCACCCGCTGATCGAGCGCCTTAACCGCTGGTCGAGCCTGTCGAGACCACCCCCAACCGCTGGTCGAGCGCCCCACCGCTGGTCGAGCTTGTCGAGACCACCCCCAACCGCTGGCCGAGCCCCTCGCCGCTGGTCGAGCCCCCCGCCGCTGGTCGAGCCCCCCGCCGCTGGTCGAGCCTGTCGAGACCACCTCAAAGATCGTTGCTCGCCGACCACCCGGGGCTCGGAGTCATAGGCGCCCACGGCTGCGCGCCCTGGCTCGCCGCCCGATTCGGCACCGACGCAGGAACATTCGACGCGCACGCCCGCTGGTCTGCAGTCGGATTCGGATAGACCGCGGCAAAGTCGTAGCGCGAGACGTACCACCCGCCGAAGACGTTGCCACCTGGCGTCCGTTGCGATCCCCGCACTCTGACCGGCGGCGCGCTGGCCTGCTGTCGGAAGTCGATTTCAACCGGTCGCGGCGTATCAACCCGCGAGCTCCACGGCGACGCGCCGCTGCCGTTTCGCACCGACGAATACCCATACCGACACAACACAATTCGCGTCCCGTACGCACTGTCTTCACGACGCAGCGCCGAGAAGAACACAGTCCCGACCGATGGCTTGGCATCCGACACCTTCGACGGATACACCGTGATCATCTGATCAATGTTCGACGGCGCGGCGTCGGAGAACCCCGGATATCCCCAGCTCGTCGACTGCGCGGCGTTCGCGATCTCGAACGATTCGACGAAGGCGCGAACAAACGTGCCCTCGGGGCCCGAGAGGTCGAGCGCACCACCCGGGATCCACCGGAACGTCGTGTTGAAGTCTGTCGGAACGTGGTCGCTGGGCGCGGGCGCCGCCGAGACTGCAGTCCCTGACTCGGTGGTCACTCCACATCCGACCAGCGCGAACAAAACGCACAGGGCGGCCGACATCGTTGCGATCACTCCGCGATGCTTCTGCGCCACGACGATCACCCCTTCGGCTTCGGCCTGGCCCCGGGTTGTCGGCTTAGTTGCAGGGTAGGCACCGCAACCGCCACGCATGGGCAGTGCCGCGCATCAGAAAGGCGAAGATAGTGCAACAGAATGGAGTAGCTGAGGATTCCTAGGCCGCCAAACGAATCGATAGCCTGCTCACTACCGCAGCGGCGGACCTACACCGTGTAGCCCCTTTGGAGGACACCCTTGCGAAGCCGAGCAAACCGTCCGCGAGAACCGCAGGGCAGCATGCGAGTCGTACACGTGCGAAATGCTTTCGACCGGCGGTTTCCGTGTTGACAACATTGAGGCCCTATGACAATCTGAGTGCAATTCTTAGCTGCCGCTAAGGCGAGTCCACACCGCTGTGGGCGCCCCCAGATCAGAGCTCACCCGGAGGCCTCATGGCTACTGCATTTGCGCCCACAGTCAAAACCAGATTCTCCTCAAGGATGCGTATGGGCGCTGCGGCCGTAGCAGTCGCTTCCGCTGCCGCGTTCACTCCCGCAGTCGTGCATTCAGCGCCCATCGCCGCCGCGGCGCCTGCAGCGCAAGTTGCATACATCACCAAGGGTGTTCCTTACGTCGTCAAGGCGTCTGCTGCACCCACGGCAGCGGCACAGCCCCTCAGCAACTGCCAACCGAACAACTTCGGCTGCTACCTCGTTCAGGGATTCAGGACCGCCGGCCAGCAGTTCAGGCAGAGCGTCTCCTACTGGACGCGGGGCGTAGCCAGCGTCGTCGGCACCGTCACTTACGTGACCCTTGCAGCAACCGGGCAGGTCTTCAAGGCCATTGGCCTCAACCGTATCGGCTCGATCTTCACCTTCATCGCGAACACCATTGCGAGGATCACCAGGGTCGGCCCGTACGGCACGTAAACAGATGTGAAAAATACTCGTCAGTTCATGTGACCACGTGGACTGGCGAGTATTTTTATGCGGATTTCACGATTTGTGCTCATCATGCGCCGAGACTTCGACGGCGCCCTAGTGCAGGGAACTAACTTCAGTGGGACTCTCCCCGCGTCGGTCGAATAATGACGACTTGACCGACGGTTCTAAGGCGACCAACGAGAACACAACGACTACGAGCGACATCTTCAGGCGACGCAATCTCGTGATTGCCGGGGTAGCAGTGCTCGTTATCGTCGTGGCGTACTGCGTGTGGCTCGTGTTTCAGGCGCAGTCGGTCAAGAGCAACCTCGAGCAGGCCCGCACGCAGTCGCAACAGTCCAAAGATTCTCTGCTGCATGAAGACATGTCGTCGGCGTCGAAGCTGGCTGGTCAGGCGGAGCAGCACGCCCAGGACGCGAAAGACACCACTCACTCGGTGTCGTGGAGCGTGGCAGCAGCCGTCCCGTGGCTCGGCAGCCCACTCAAGACCGGGCAACAGATATCCGACGTTGCCGCCGGCCTGACCTCCGAGGTCCTGAAGCCTGCATCGCAGATGGGCGCCACCGTTGCGCCCGGTTCACTGCTTGCCGGCGGGCGCGTCGATGTGGCCAAATTGCGCGATGAAGCGTCCGAACTCACAAAGATTTCCGCAGCCGCAACCCGACTCGATAAAGACGCACGAGCGATACAGAATCCGCATTATGTCTCTGCTCTCGATACCGCACGGACGCAGGTCCAATCGCAAACTGCCGACATAGCGACGCTGCTGAAGAATACTTCGATTGCGGCAAACATTGGCCCTGCAATGCTCGGCGCCGACGGTCCGCGGTCATACTTCATGGCATTCCAGACGAATGCCGAGGCGCGCGGCACAGGCGGCCTCCTGGGCGGATTCGGCATCCTGCGATTCAACGACGGCAAACCGACAGTCGACGACCTTGGCGCCAACAGCGAGCTCAACAAGACGTTCACGCCGCTCTCCCTCGGGCCGGAGTATGAGGAACAGTACGGCTACACCAACCCGAGCACCGACTTCCGAAACAGCAATCAGAGCGCGCATTTTCCCTACGCAGCTCAAATCTGGAAGTCGATGTGGAAGCAGCAGTCCGGCACAGACGTCGATGGCGTCATCGCCCTGGACCCCATTGCGCTGAGCTACATTCTTGGCGCTACCGGACCGGTCACGATGCCCGACGGCGAGGTGATCACCAAGGACAACGTCGTCGAACTGACAGAGTCGACGGCCTATACCCGGTATCCCGATGACCAGGCTGCTCGTAAGCAGTATCTGCAGGGCATCGCAATCGAGGTGGTCAAGAAGGTGACCGGGCCCCTCGAGTCTCCGCAGGAGGTGCTGCGCGCGCTCGGGCGCGGCGTCGGCGAACACCGGATCTCCGTGTGGAGCGCCTCGCCCGAGGAGCAGGAGCAACTCGAGCAGACCCCGCTCGCCAACACCGTTGCCAACGATCGTGCTCCGCACGCGCAGTTCGTCGTCAACAATCTTGGCGGCAACAAGATGGACTACTACCTGACTCGCCAAATCGAATACAGCGCAGAGGGTTGCACCCCCGGCACACGAAGATCGACCGCGACCATCCGGCTGACCAACACGATCAAAGACACGTCGGGACTACCCGACTATGTAGTGGGCAAGATGGGATTTCTACCGGGCTTGGCCTCAGGCGTTCCGCGCGGTTCGATGATCACCTCCGTGCGTCTCCTCGCCACAACGGGCGCCGAGGTCGTCAGTGTGAAGGTGAACGGCTCGCCCGTGCAGGTCATCGGTTCAACTGAACGCGGCCACCCCACCTTTGAAGCCACGTTCGCCGTACCACCCGGCGAGACCGCAGAATTGACGTTCGAACTGACCGAACCCAGCACGCCTGGCGAGGCACAGGTACCGGTACAGCCGCTCGTCGACAATCCCAGTCCTAAAGTGTCCGTCCCCGCGTGCTCCGAATAGCGCATAGCGAATAAACGCGAAAGAACTAGGGCCACCAGCACTCACGTTCACCAACTGGTCCAAACCGGAGACCCTACACCCATTCCTGAGGGTGGCAGCTTGTACAGGCTTTTCGAGTGTTCACACACAAACTTGCGAGACCAGGCATCGTCGACGAACACGGTCAGATCGTGCACAGTCCGCGCTCGACGTTCGCACCACGGCGACCTCGAACCTCGAACACGTCGCCGGGCCTGCACCGTCGCCGATCTGCTGGTCACGACCCGCAGACCGCTTCGCGAAATCACTCGAGTTGCCGCAACTGGTGATCCGCTGCCGATACTGCCAACGGCGCTGCTGAAAGGCCGGTCTAGTTGTACGAACCACGGACGTTAGGTACGGCGTGGCGGGATGACATGACGAAGACCTCCGAGTGAAGTGCGAACTGCCTAGGTAAGCACCGCTCAACTCGGAGGTCTTCGTGTCCTACCGTAACGCCCCACTGACCGAACTCGGTCGGCTACGTCTTGCTCGATGTGTCGTGCAGGACGGCTGGTCAATTCGCCGTGCCGCTGAACGCTTTCAGGTCACACCCACCACCGCCCAACGCTGGGCCCGCCGCTACCGCGCGAACACGGGTCGGCCCGGATGGTCGATCGCAGCAGCTGCCCGCACCGCAGTCCCCATCGCACACCGACCCGCACCGAACGAAGCATCATCAACATCCGCGTCCTACGCTGGGGACCAGCCCGCATCGCCTACCTACTCGGCCTGAACCCTTCCACTGTGCACCGGGTGCTCTCTCGCTACGGACTGGCGCGTTTGCGCTGGCTGGACCATCCGACCGGGCGCGTGATCCGCCGTATGATCGCTGATCACCCGGGTGAGCTGGTGCATGTCGACGTCAAGAAATTCGGCAAGATCCCTGCCGGCGGTGGCTGGCGCAAACTCGGCCGCACCGCCCGCCGCCGTAACAGCCGAGCCGACAAGAGCAGCGGGAAACAGAACAAGTACCGGAACCCCATGCGCGGCTATCACTTCCTGCACACCGCCATCGATGCCCACTCACGGTTGGCGTACTCGGAGATCCTGGCCGATGAACGCAAAGAGACCGCCGCCGAGTTCTGGCTTCGTGCCGAGCAGTGGTTTGCCGAGTGCGGTACCGGGGTGCGGAAAGTGTTGACCGACAACGATTCCTGCTACAAGTCGCATGCCTACGCCGATGCGCTCGGACCATCGATCATCCACCGTCGAACCCGGCCGTATCGGCCGCAAACCAACGGCAAGGTCGAACGGTTTCACCGCACCCTGGCCGACGAATGGGCCTACGACCGTCTCTATACCAGCGACACCGAACGCTGCCTACAGTTCCCTATCTGGCTGCATCACCACAATCACCTTTACGTTGGAGTACGTCCGGGGCGGTCGCCTCGGACGTTCGTCCGCGGTTCGGGGCGTGGCTCGACAATCACCTGTTGTCGCTGGTGGCTTGGCGTGGAAGGTCACCCCGGACCGTGACGGGTCGTTTCGGCCGCTGATTGAGATGTGTTCGCGAACTTGTCGCTGTGTAAAGGTGTGCCGGCGAAACCACCCTGACGAGCCAACCGCACACGGAAGGACAGTATGGACGAAAAGATCTGGGTAGGAATTGATGTCGGTCGGCATGCGCATCACGCCGCCGCGGTCGATGAGGCGGGAACGGTGCTGTGGTCTCGGCGGCTTCCCAACGATCAACCGGCGATCGAAGCGCTCATGGACCGGGTCGCCGACATGAAATTCGTGGTGTGGGCGATCGACATGACCGCACCGGAATCGGCGCTGCTGAGGGGTGTGCTGGCTGCGCGGCGCCAGCAGATCCGCTACGTGCCCGGCCGGGTCGTGCACAGCATGACCGGTGCGTTCGCGGGTGAGGGCAAGACCGATGCCCGCGATGCGGTCGTGATCGCCCAGACAGCCCGCCTACGTGGCGATCTCGCCACCGTCTCGGCGCCCGACGACGTCGCGATCGAACTCGACCTGCTGACCGGACATCGCAACGACCTCGTCGCTGAACGTACGCGAGGCATCAACCGCCTGCGCGGCCTGCTGACCCGCATCTTCCCTGCACTAGAACGGTGTTTCGACTACTCGACACTGACCGGTCTAACGTTCCTCACCCGCTTCGCCACGCCATCTGCGATCGCTGCGGTCTCTGACGACGAGATCTACGACCACCTGCGCAGTCACGGCGTCCGCCGACCCACGATCCCGAAGATGATCGACAAAGCCCGTGCCGCGGCGGCCGCGCAGACCGTCACCCTGCCTGGCGAGGCGACCACAGCCCTACTGGTGCAACACGCGGCTACCTCGTTGGTCATGCTGACCCGTCAGATCGCCGACCTGGATAAGCAGATCACCGAGGTGTTCCGCCGCCACCGTCACGCACGGATTCTCGAATCCGTGCCAGGCATCGGCACCCGAAGCGGCGCTGAGCTCGTCGCGATCACCGGCGGCGACCTCACTTCGTTCGGCTCGCCCGCCAGACTCGCCGCCTACGCCGGTCTTGCTCCGGTACCGCACGACTCCGGTAACCGCCGGGGAGCCTTGCGTAGACCCCAGCGTTACCACAGAGGACTTCGCAAGGTGTTCTACATGGCCGCACTCAACAGCTCGCAACGCGACGGCCCGTCCCGCGAGTTCTACCAGCGCAAACGACGCGAGAAGCGTTCCCACGTCCACGCTCTCATCGCTCTCGCTAGACGTCTGGTTGACGTGGTCTGGGCACTGATCCGCGACGGTAGGGTGTGGTTGCCGCGGCCGACCGTCGAGCGGGTGTCAGTCGATGAGGTGGGCGCGATGGCTGGATGACTGGCGGGGCCGGTCAGATCTCGGCACGTGCGTGCGTACTAGCGGGACACTGGATGCGTGTCGGTTCGGGTACTCGGCCACCAGCTTGCTCTGCCGACAAGTGTGGCGATGGTCGGCACAACGATGGTGCGGACGATGAAGGTGTCGAGCAGCAGGCCGATGCCGATGATGAGTCCGACCTGGGTCATGATCGAGATGGATCCGGCCATGAGTCCGAACATGCTGGCAGCGAAGATGAGGCCGGCCGAGGTGATGACTGATCCGGTGTTGGTGACGGTTCTCAGGACGCCGATGCGGATGTTGTTTTGGGATTCTTCGCGTAGGCGAGAGATAAGAAGCATGTTGTAGTCGGCGCCGACCGCGACGAGGACTATGAAGGCCAGTAGTGGTACGGGCCAGGCGATATCGGTTTTGAGGATGTGTTGAAAGATCAGGACACCGATACCCAGTGCCGCGGTGTAGTTGAGTATGACGGTGCCCAGAAGGTATAGCGGCGCGATGAGTGCTCGGAGTAGGAGTATCAGGATCAGGCCGACGATGGTGAGGGTGGCCAACGCTAGGAGTCGGAAGTCTTCGGTGAGTAGACGTTGCAGATCGGCGTTGATGGCGGGGAACCCGGCTATCGCGATGTTGGAGTCCTGCAGGGTTGTGTTCGGTCTGGCGGCGAGTGCGACATCGGTGATTGTGTCGGCCAGTTGCATGGCCTCGGTGCTGTAGGGGTCGAAGCTGGTTTGTATTGCGTAGCGCACGGTATGGCCGTCGGGCGAGACGAACTGGCGAGCGACGTCGACGAAACGGCGGTCTGCGTTGGCCTGAGGTGGGAGGTAGAAGCCGGTTGCTGAGTTTGTTCCGGCGGTCTCGCGGGCGGAGGTTTGTAGTTGTGTGGCTAGCGCGGCCATCCCGGCGAGTTGTTGAAGGTTGCTGTCGATCAGCGCGGATACACCGGCGGCGAGTTGGCGTGATCCCGCCGCGAGTTGACTGATACCTGTTTGCAGTTGGGTGAGCTTGCCGGGAAGGTCTTGGCTGCTGATGCTTCCCAGCGTGGAGCCCAGTGAGTTGACGGTGGAAGTGAGTTGGTCGGTGACTGTTGAGATCGGTGTATCCAGCTGCGCGAGTTGTGTTGACAGCGTGGCGATCTGGTCGAGGGTCCCGTTGCTCAGTAGGGCGTCGAGATTGCGGGTCTGCGCGCGCAGAGCTGCGCACTGCGGGACTTGGGTGCACCAGGGCGCATTATCGAGGATGGGCAGGATCGAGGTCACTGTTGCCAGGGCTGCAGATGTTTGGCGGGTGAGCGCGGCCAGCTGTGGGGCATTCTGAGAAGCGCGATCGAGCGCTGGTGCAGATGCGGCGAGTTGGCGGAGTATCGGCTGGTACTGCTGAATTTGCTGCCCTGCTGTGCTTGCCTTATCGAGGATGCCGGCCAGGGGGGCCAAGTTGGTGCGTACCTGGGTGTCGAGCTGAGTAAGCCCGTCGGCGAGTTGGAATGCGCCGGTACGGAGCTGTTCGAGGTCACCTCGGCGGTTCTGGCCATCGTCGACCGCACCCGCCAGCCGGTCCCCGATCTGACCGTTCTGCCAGGACAGCTCGGCTTGCTCGAGCTTGTCCCCGGTGGGACGGGTAACACCGATGACTCGAGTCACTCCGGGGATCTGGGATACACGTGAGGCCATTTGCTCAAGATCGGCCAGCCCGCTGGCAGTACGGAGATCGATCGGTGCATCTACAACGAGGAACTCAGTGATAGTGACGTCTTGAGGGAAATGACGGTCGAGCAACGCGTAGCCTTCGTTGCTGTCGGTTGTCGCGGGCTGCCCCTCACGATCGTCGAAGGTGATCTGGATGCCCATCGCGAAGACGCTAAGCACGATTAGCCCGACCAGGGTTAGTGCCAGCAGAGGCACAGGACGCCGCACGACGAGCACGGCGACGCGATTCCAGTACTTTCGGGTCAGATCTCGTCTGGGTGCGCCCCAGCCGAATCGCGCCGCCCACAGCAACACCGGTGGTAGCAGGGTGACCGTGGCGAGGAATCCGATGAGGATGGCGATCGCGCATGCCGGACCCAAGGTGGAGAACACGCTCAGCTGACCAAACACCATCGCCAAAAAGGCCAGCGCCACCGTGGCAGCTGAAGCCAGGATGACCCGTCCGATAGTTGCTGTCGCGTCCACGAGCGCAACCTCAGTGGTAGCGTCCTGGCGTAGCCGTTCGTGATAGCGACTGATGAAAAAGACTGAGTAGTCGACCCCGGCTCCGAGCAGGATGACGGTCATGAACGCGACGGTGAACTGCGATACCGGCATACCGAGTTCGCCGAGTGCGGACAAGACCCCGCGGCCCACGCCGAGGCTGACACCGATCACCAACAACGGCACCAGCGCGGTGAACAGCGATCGGTAAACGATCAACAGAATGATCGCGATAAGCGCCACCGTCGCCACAGTGATCACGACTAAATCGCTTTCAGCACTGACGATCTGGTCACTGAAAGTGGCCGTCGGCCCGGTGACATGGACAGTGGTGTCCGTACCGTCAAACACGCGCTGCGCGGTTTGGCGCACGGTCTCCACAGCATGCGTGGCCGTTGGCCCTCCCAAAGTTCCGGTGACCCCGACAGGCAAGTACCAGGCTTGCCCGTCCTCACTCAAGGCCTGGCCGGCCGTCGTCGGATCGGAGAGCAAATCCCGCACTGACTGCACATCGTCGAAATTTTCGCGCAACTGCAGAACGAGCATGTCGTAGCGTTCCCGCGCCACGTCGGTGAACCCGTTCGGGTTCTCCATGGTCACGAAAACAGTGGTCTTGGCGCCCTTCTCACCGAACGCACCACCCATCTGATCGAGTGCTTGAAACGATGGAACCCCAGCAGGGATCGGATCAACAGACTGCTGCCGCACCACCGTCTCCAGCTGGGGAAACAGTATCGCCAAGACGATACCCACAGCCACCCACGCCCCGATGACGAGGAATCTGTGCGCCAAGGTGAACCGTGCCAACCGCCCCAATGTCGTGCTGTACTCGCTGCGTTCCGCCAACCGGCGCGCCGCCAAGCGCCCACCACTTGGACGTTGGACCACCATACGCAGCACCTCACCCTCGACCCAGCCCGTCTACGAAACCGACGGTATCGTTACGGTACTAGCAGTACCGTAGATGGGGAAGGAGGTCAGGAGGTTTGGTGTCGCCGGTGGGCCATGAGGAAATCGTCGACAAGCTGTTCGAGATCGCCAACGGTCATCGACCGAATGCCCGTGAGCTTGGCAAAGACAAGGGGGCCCGCCAGTTGAGTGACTGCCATGGTCAAATCGAGGTCGCCGAGCTCCGCCGTGGCCACGTCACTCGTCAAAACTCGATCGAATGGTTCTCGATACTGCTCGACGACTCGACGACGCAGTGGCGCGAGCGCGTTCTGATCCCCGTCGGATTGCCCGGATTGCCGGGGCTGCTCGGGAAGCATTGCCAACCATGCCAGCGTCGTCAACTGCAGCGGTGCCTGCTCAATAAGCTCAGCCTGCCGCTGCATCAGCTTCAGCAGGTCATCACGGATCGACGTCGTCGTCTCGGGGGTCTCGGCCTGAGGCAACAATCGCTCGAAGGCAGCCGCCACCAGATCTGTGGAGCTCTCGAAGTGACGATACAAGGTGGTGCGAGCAACACGAGACAGTCGAGTGACCGCCTCCACGGTAACGGCTTCGACCCCGCCACTGTTCAGCAAGGTCACCGCAGCATCCAACAAACGCTGACGCGACCGAACCCGCCTCGGGTCAACATCGTCGGAATCGATGGTTTCCACCTGGCCACTCCCTATATAGCCAAAATCACGAACCCCTGACTGCACAACAATACCGTCGGTAACAGAGCGAAACTGCCAGTGGCGGTACCGATTGAAGGCTCAGAAAGGTCACTTATGAGGGGCGACAAACCACTACCAGCACACGCACCATGGTGCATGGGATGCGGCGAAGACAACCCCAATGGCCTGCACCTCGAGGTACACCTGCACGGCGACCACGTCTACGCCGACCTGCAATTCGACGAGCGCCACTCAGGAGCCCCGGGACTCGCCCACGGCGGAGCCATCTCAGCGGCATGCGATGACATCATGGGTTTCACCCTGTGGATCGCCGAGACACCCGCAGTCACCCGAACCCTCACCGTGGAGTATCGACGCCCGGTCCCACTGCACACCCCCGTGCACATCACCGCCTCCCTCGTCGACGAAACCGACCGCGCGCTCTTCATCGAAGCCAACGGTACTGTCGGCGACACAACCTATTTCGCCGCAGAAGCGGTCTTCGTAAAGGTCGACTTGAGTCATTTTCTTCGTCACGGAGACTGGGGCGCCACAGCAGACCTCATCACCAGATTCTTTCAGGCCGACTAGCGACCGCCAGGCACGCCACCAAGCAGAAGAGTCGCCCCGCATCCACCAGCTGGCCCATCCTTGCGCACCCGCATTGAGATCCCGAGTGCCGGGTTGGTCCGGCCTACTCGCCGCCCAGTCGTTGAGTCGCCGGCAGGAACGGGTCGAGGTCTGTCTGCCGGCTGCGCCGTCACCTCATCGGATGCGGCTGCGCCGCGCTGTGACGCCCTTCGGGCTGAGTTGGTTTGCGTTGCATCGCCGCATTCTCTTACCTCCACTCCCGTGCCGCAAGGGCCGTGAAAAACTCATCCGCCCTACGGGTTTCAGGCCTGCGGCCCGGATGACTTTTTCACTGTGAACACCCTTGCGGCCCACTCGCTTCGGCAAAGAGATGGCCGGTGCAAACGCAAACCAGCACTCACAACGGGAGGGTCACCATGAGCATCGCCACCACCGTCTACCAGCTGTGCACCAGCTGCGCTGTCGCCGTCGCCAACGGCGACATGAGCGGCCTCGACACCGAGAGCACCGCCGAGGTCCTGGCGTTCATGGCTGATCACGGCTACCTGGTGCCCGCCGACGACATCGACCCGCCCGGCTACTGGCTGTGTGAATGCTGCGGACTCGACCAGCTCGGCGCAGGCCGCATCTTCACCCACGACTAGCCCCTGAACTGCGAAAGGAACCACACGATGAATGCCTGGATCGCCACCAAAGACCCCGCCAAGGTTGACGCTTTCGCCGACCAGATCGCCGCGCACGAACCCCATCGCCTCGAAGAGGTCGACGGTGACCGCGAGTGCGCGGTGTGGCTGTACGCCGTCGACCGCATCATCCGCGAGCGCACCGGAGGATTCGACCACCGCGACTTCCCCGATTGGGGATGGCGCGACGTCTACGACGACGACTGGTCCCCCGCCGACGCCGCCGCCGACGCACTGGACCACTGGGAACAGTCCGGCGACCTCTAGAAGAGCTTCCGCGTCGCAAATCGGCACGCGGACAACAGAAAACCCGGTCAGCTGATACCTGACCGGGGTCTCACCCACCACAGTAAGGGAGAAACCCCATGACACACAACACCACCACCGCCACGACCGTGGCGACCGGCGAGCTGCGCCACCTCGCCCCGGCCGATCTGGTCATCGACACCAACATCCGCACCGAAGCCGAAGCCACCCTCACGCCTGAGTTCATCGACTCGGTCCGCGACGGCGTCCGCCAGCCGATCCTGGCCGTCGAGATCGACGGGCAGGTCCGCGTGCGCGACGGGCAGCGCCGCACGCTGGCAGCGCGGCAGGCCGGACTGGCCAGCGTCCCGGTCTACGTCGTGCCCGTCGCCAGCGACGCCGACGACAAAGCGCTGACCGTGGACCGAATCCTGGAGCAACTGGCCAGTTTCGAGCGCGAAGAACTGCGTGCATCAGACCGGGTGGCCGCGATCGAGCAGCTGGCGTTGGCCGGGATGTCGGCGACCAAGATCGCCAAGGCCACCCGCACCAAGAAGAAGGACGTGGACCACACCCTGGCGGTCGCGAAGTCGGCGACCACCCTCGACCTGCTCGACCAAGGCGCAGGGCTGACGTTGGAGCAGTCGGCGACGCTGGCGGCCTACGACCACGACCCCGAGGCCCAGCAATGGCTCATCACCGCCGCACACAGCGGACGGTTCGAGTTCCAGGCCAAGGTACTGGCCGAGGCCGACGAGCGGCCCGCCCTGCTGGCCCAGGTCGCGGCCTACGCGGCCGAGGGGATCGCGGCGGTGAGGGGTCACGGTAGTAATGGCGCAAAAAACAACGAAGTTCGCGTAGTGCCTGGTCAGCGGGTAGACGGACGCTCTTGTTGGTGGCCGCTATCGGTGGCTGCGGTCGGGGCCGATGAGGCTGGTGATGCCGCGCATGGCTGCCGGTGAGGGTTTGAAGTAGCGGCGTAGGTTCTCGGGTTTGCGGTGGCGGGACTTGGCCATCAGCTCCACCAGGCTGGCACCGGCCTCGCCGAGATGCGTCAGGCCGGAATGCCGAAGTTCGTGCAGATCCCAACCGGTGCCGGGCCCATTCGTCGCGGTGGCGGCATCCAGCACGGCGCGGGCCTGGCCGTAGGACAGCCGGGCCAGCCCGGTGTCGGGGCAGATGTCCCGGTCGGCGGCGGCCTTTCCGGGGCCCGGTCGGCGGTGGGTGACGAACAGCGGTCCGCGGGTGCGGCCCTTGGTGAGGCGTGGCAGGAGCCGGGCGGTGCCCGCGTCCCAGTACACGAGCTCGTGCGCGTACTCGTGGTAGGTGGCACCGCGGCGGCGGGTGCGGGGCTTGGCGCCCTTGGACTTCACCGGGCAACACCGCCCGGCCAGATCGAGGTCCTCGATGTTGACCTGGAGCAGTTCCTCGGTGCGGGCGCAGGTTTCGTAGAGCATCCGCCACAGCGTCTTCTCCCGGAGGTCGATGTCGCGGCGGGCGATGAGCCGGTCGATCGCGGTGCGCGAGTGCACCGGGGTGGTGGAGTCCGGTGGAGTGGAGCGTTTCACCCAGGCCGGGACCGCCGGGGCGGTGTGGCCGTGCTCGCGGCACCACGCCAGCCACGACGCGACCGCGGCGCGGCGGGCGTTCCAGGTGTTGACTGCTGAGGAGCCCCACAGGGTTTCGAGGGTTTCACCGATCTCATCGTCGGCGACGTCGGCCAGCCGCCGGGTCTCGCCGAGCGTGGCGGTGGTCTTGTCGACGGCGATGCCGTAGGCGCGGCGGGTGTTCGGGGAGCCGATCGAGTCGAGGAAGCTGTCGCCGGCGGCGCGGACGGTGATCCCGGACGGCACGGTGGTACCTCCCTCACTGGGCTTGCCGCAGATAACAGGTCCGCGTCGCGCACCGCCGGAGCGGAGTCGGCGCAGGCCGGATGTCATGATGCTACAGATAACAGGGTGTTATCCGTGGCAGTCGGAAAATGGCCTCACCCGAGTACCGGGCGATGCTCATGGGGTGTCTATGCGCCGATTTCGCGGTGGACGCCGCCGGCGGCGGTGTTGACCGCTTCGGCGAGGGTGGGGTGGATGTGGATGGCTTGGGCGAGTTGGGTGTAGGTGGCGCCGGTGGTCATGGCGATGACGGCCTCGTGAACGAGGTTCCCGCCGTCGGGTCCGGCGATGTGGCAGCCGAGGATACGGTCGGTGGCGGCGTCGGCGACGAATTTGACCAGGCCGCGGGTGTTGCCGATGGCGCGGGCTTTCACGACGCCGGTGAAGTCCTGGCGCCCGACGACGACGTCGTAGCCGGCGGCGCGGGCGGCAGGTTCGGTGAGCCCGACGGCGCCGACTTCGGGGTCGGTGAACACCGCGTGAGGCACGATGCGCCCGGTTGTGGTGCGGTCCTGGCTTCGGAATATGGTGCGGTAGACGATGTCGGCGTCGTCGCGGGCGGTGTGGGTGAACATGGGCCCGCCGCGCAGATCGCCGAGCGCCCAAACATTTTCGGCGTCGGTGCGCAGGGAGGCGTCGACGGTGAGGAAGCCCTGTGGGTCGGGTTCGAGACCGAGGTACTCGAGGCCGAGATTGTCGCTGTTGGGGGTGCGTCCTGTCGCGATCAGCAGGTGGCTGCCGGTGATGTCGTCGGCTTCGCTGCCGGTGCAGCCGAGCCGGATGTTCCCGGTGGTGCCGGTGGCCGCGGTGCAGGTGGTGCCGGTGAGCACGGTGATGCCGTCGGCGGTCATGCCCTCTCTGACGGCGGCGGAGATGTCGGGGTCCTCGCCGGGCAGCAGCCGGTCGGCGCGTTGGATGAGGGTGACCTCGGAGCCGAATCGCCGGAACATTTGGGCGAACTCGCAGCCGACGTAGCCTCCGCCGACGACGAGCAGATGTGAGGGCAGGTCGGTGAGGTCCAGCAGGGTGCGGGAAGTGAAGTAGGGGACGGTGTCGAGGCCGTCGATGGCGGGGATGGTGCTGCGGGTGCCGGTGACCAGCAAGATCCGGTCGGCGGTCAGGTCGGTGCCGTCGACGGTGAGTGTGCGGGGTGCGGTGAAATGTCCTGTGGCGTGGTAGAAGTCGAGGTCCGTTGATTTCTCGACGGTGCGGTAGGAGCCCGCGCGGATGGAGTCGACGATGGTGTTCTTGCGGTCGACCACGGCGGCCAAATCGACGGTGACCGGTCCGGGTAGGCGGACCCCGAATTCGGCGGCGCGGCGCGCCTGGTGCGCCACGGCGGCGGAGGCGATCATGGTCTTGGTGGGGATGCAGCCGCGGTTGAGGCAGGTCCCGCCGAGCAGTTCTTTCTCCACGAACGCGACGCGGCCGTGCCGGGCCGCGCGCAGCGCGAGCGGCAGGCCGGCCATGCCGCCGCCGAGTACCAGGGTGTCGTAGCGTTCGCTCATGTGCTCGGTGCCTTTCCTCGATCGAATCGCTCTGGAAGGGGTACGGCAGTCGACCGGTCGGCGCGGTCAGCGCGCGTGTTTCTCCTCGATTGTGGCGGGTGCGGGGGCGCAGCAGTCGTTGTCGGGGGTGGCGTCGCGGTGTCGGGCCCGGGTGTTGCGGGCAACGACGGTGGCGGCAAGCGTGGCGGCCACGGCCGCCACGGCGAGAATGATGACCGTGCCGGTGTGGTTTTGAATCCAGATGCTCACCGCGGCGGACCAGGCGGTGGAGCCCATCGCGGCACCACCGGTACTGCCGATAGCGGCGGGCCACCAATACCAGACGAGGTAGGCGCCGGTAGCGACGAGCACGACGGCGGTGATGCGGGTGCCGTGGCGGGCGAGCACCGCGAGGTAGCGGGTGGCAGCGGTGCCCGCCGCGGCGGTGGCGAGGCTGACCAGCAGCAAGACCGTCGCGGCCCCGGCGGCGTAGACGGCGAACACCACCAGCAGCGCTGCCCATCCGGCGGTGGCCTGGGCTTGGGCGATCACGGCGAGCAGCACCCCGAAGGTGCACGACAGCGACGCGGCCGCATAGCCGGCACCGGCGGCCACCATACCGGTGGTGGTCATCGATGCGCGGGGCGGGCGCTGAGCGCGGCGGGGCAGGCGCAGGCCAAGGCCACGGCCGGTGAGCATGACCAGCCCGAGCACCGCCAGCGCCGCGCCGACGGCCAGGCCGAGGCGGGGGCCGCGGCGATGAGCGCGCGGGCGCCGGCGCTGACGGCCAGGCCCGCCGCGGCGAGGGTGCCCGCGAATCCGAGGGTGAGCGCGGTCCCGGCGCGCAGGGCGCGCGCCATGCGGACCGGGAACGCGTCGGTGGTGGTGTCGCCGAGGGTGTGGGTGATCCAGGCGGGCAGCAGCGCGAATCCGCACGGGTTGACCGGGGCGAGCATCCCGGCGGTGAACGCCAGCGCCAGCAGTCCGCCCATCACGCCGCTCCCGCGTCGCGCAGTGCGGTGGTGATCTGGTCGGCGGACGGGTCGGTGGCGCGGTAGGTGACCTTGCCCGCCGGATCGACCACGACCAGCGTCGAGAGCGACGCCACCGAGAGTCGTGTGGTGAGGGTGGCGCCGGTGTCGATCACGGCGGGCAGCGCCTGGGTGCCGGTGAAGTCCTGGAACCCGGCCACCGTCTGCGCGGATTCACCCGGATCCATGTCGACCAGCACGAACGACGCCTTGTCGCCGAGTTGTCCGGCCGCCTGCGCCACCGATTTCGCGCCGCCCACGCATTCGCCGCAGCCGACGGAGAAGAAGAACAACGCGGTCGGCTTGTCACCGGGCACGCTGATGGAGGTGCCGGTGACGGTGTCGACCTGCACCGGCGCCACCGGATCCTGCGCCGTCGTGTCGGTCGAGGTGCACCCGGTGAGGGCCAGGGCTGCGGACAGCGCCAGCGCGGCGGCGGCGAGGGCGGGGCGGCGAAAGCGTGGCAGAGTGGCCATTCGAGGACAGTGGCCTTTCGTGCGGGGGGCGAGGGAGTGTCAGCGCGGTCTCGCGACCGCTCATCGGGGTGTCAGAGTTCGAGACGGTCATGCCGGGGTTTCCGTCCGGTCGCGGTCGGCCGGAGCCGACCGAGGGGATCCGGGTCGGGGCGGACAACACCCCGTGGCCTTACGGGCGCGGCGCCGCAGGGTGTAGCCGACGGCGGCGGCCACGACCAGCACGCCTGCGGCAAGCAGCCACGGGCTGGTCAAGACACCGCCGAGACCGGCGAGCACGCCGCCGGCGATCAGGGCGGGACCGGCGCAGCAGGCGACCATCACCAGCACGCCACCGGCCACTGCGAGCAGACCACCGAACCCGCCCGAGTCGTTGTCGGGTGTGTTCATCGCCTTGTTGTCGGGTGTGTTCATCGCCGCCCACTACCGTCCGCGGCGGGGATGCGCGGGCAGCAGCCCAGCGCGGCGGAGTTGTCGGCCGCCAGCGACCGCGCCAGCATCACCAGGTCAGCTACCCGCGGATCACCCACGGAGTACCGCAGTTTCTTCCCGTCGCGGCGCGCGAGGACATACCCGCAGTCGGCCAGGCAGGACAGGTGTACCGACACCCGGGGCTGCGAGATGCCAGCGTGTTCGACGCAGTCGGCGGAGGTGCGCTCCCCGGCGAGGATGAATTCGAGGAGCTTGAGCCGGGTCGGATCCGACAGGGCGCGAAAAAACTTCGCCGTCGTATCCAGATGCGTACACGCCGACTCGGCACCGGGCACGGTGACAGTGGCGGTGGTGGACCGGGCCATGGGATCGCCTCCACGAGACTTGAACTATTCGGATAAACGCATAATATGGTTCCGGTAGATATTCGTCAACACGAATAGCAGCCGTTGTCGGTTCAGCGGTTGCCCGACCAGGAGGCACCCTCGTGACCTTGACAGATTCCCGCGCCGATCTGGCGATCATCGGTTCCGGCTCGGCGGCGTTCGCCGCCGCCATCGCCGCGGTCAACCTCGGCAAACGGGTGGTGATGGTGGAGCGCGGGACGGTCGGGGGCACGTGCGTGAACGTCGGGTGTGTGCCCTCGAAGGCGCTGCTGGCCGCCGCCGAGGCCCGCCACGCCGCCGAGGCGGCGGGCCGGTTCCCCGGGCTCACCCCCGCCGAGGTGCCGCTGGATTTCCCCGCCCTGATCGCGGGCAAGGACGCGCTGGTCGGGCAGCTGCAGGCGGAGAAGTATGTCGACCTGGCCGCCGACTACGGGTGGGAGATCGTCTCCGGCACCGCGGTGTTCGACGGCAGCGCCGAGGCACCCGTGCTGCGGGTCGCGCGCGCCGAGGGCGGTGTACGGGTGATCGAGGCCGACCAGTATCTGATCGCCACCGGTGCCGCGCCCTGGGCTCCGCCGATCGACGGCCTCGTTGAGGCCGGGTATCTGACCTCGACCACCGCCATGGACCTCCAGCAGCTGCCGGAGTCGCTGATCGTGGTGGGTGCGGGCTATGTGGGGCTCGAGCAGGCCCAGCTGTTCGCCCGCCTGGGCAGCAAGGTCACGGTGATCGCGCGTAGCCGGCTGACCTCGGGTGAGGAACCGGAAATCTCGGCCGCGCTCGAGGCCGTCTTCGCCCACGAGCGCATCGACGTGCTCACCGCCGCCACCGTCGAGAAGGTCCTCGCCGACGACGGGCACAAGGTGGTGACTGTGCGCACCGGCGGCGGCGCCAGCACCGAGCTGCGGGCCGAGCAGGTGCTGATGGCCACCGGCCGCCGCCCCAACACCGCCGGGCTGGGCCTGGATGCGGTCGGCGTCGCCGTCGACGAGCGGGGCGCGGTCGTGGTCGACGACCGCCAGCGCAGCAGCAATCCGCGCATCTGGGCGGCCGGGGACGTGGCCGGGGATCCGCAGTTCGTGTACGTGGCCGCCGCGCAGGGCACCCTGGTCGCCGACAACGCCCTGGCCGGTGCCGATCGCGTCCTGGACTACACCACGGTGCCGCGCGTGACGTTCACCAGCCCCGCGATCGCCTCGGTCGGACTGACCGACGCGCAAGCCGCCGCGGCCGGGCTGGCCTGCCAGTGCCGGGTGCTGGGGTTGTCGAGCGTGCCGCGGGCGCTGGTCAACCGGGACACCCGCGGCCTGGTCAAGATCGTCGCCGAAGCCGGCACCGGCCGGATCATGGGCGTGCACGCCCTCAGCGACGGCGCCGGGGACCTGATCACCGCCGCCACCTATGCGATGACCGCGGGTCTGACCGTCGACCGGCTCGCCCACACCTGGGCGCCGTACCTGACCATGGCCGAAGCGCTGAAACTGACCGCGCAGACTTTCACCACCGACGTCACCAAACTGTCCTGCTGCGCAGGCTGACGCCGTCGGACGGGAGGCAGTGATGAACGGACACATGACGATCGGGGACCTCTCGGCCCGCACCGGGGTGCCGGTGAAGGCGCTGCGCGAGTACACCGACCTCGGCCTGATCTACACCCTGGGCCGCAGCCCGGCCGGCTACCGCCTCTACACCGACGACGCGGAGTGGTGCGTGCGGTTCATCGGCGAGCTGCGCGGCCTCGGGCTCACCATCGCCGAGATCTGCCAGCTCACCTCCACCGACCGTGACGACCACGGCCGTTCGGTCGGCGCCCATCTCGCCGAGCTGCTGCAGCGGTCGCGGCAGCGGCTGCGCCCGATGCCGAGCAGATCCTCGACCGCATCGACGCCTTCGAAACCGCACACCGTGCGCATCTGGCCACCGACGACCTGTGCTGGGCCGGTGACCCGTGCGGATGCGAGCTACGGGCTTGACCCTCACCCCGGGGACAGACCCTACCGTCGGCACCGTCACTGTCCGATCGCCCTCGAGGAGTCCGATCCCATGAGTACCGACAACCTCACTGCCGACGTTTTCGCCAAGATCCTGCCCGCCGGCCGGGACCGGGCGCTGATGCGCGCCGCGCTGCGGCTGCTCGCCCACGGCACCCCGGTCACCGTCACCGAACTCGCCGCCGCCGCGGGAGTGCCCGACCTCGACCCCGCGCAGACGCCGATCGGCGCCGACGTCGAATACGACGAGGCCGGCCGGATCGTCGGCTGGGGCCTGACCCTCAACCCGACCCCGCACCGGTTCAGCGTCGGTGGCCACCAGCTCTACACCTGGTGTGCCCCCGACACCCTCATCTTCCCCGCCGTCATCGGCGCACCCGCCTGCATCGAATCCGACTGCCCGATCACGGGCACCACCGTGCGCCTGACCATCGACCCCGTCACCGGGGTCAGCGACCTGGAACCGGCCACCGCGATGGTGGCCTTCGTCGACCCCGACCGGATCCAGCCCGGTCACCTCCGCGCCACCTGCTGCAACCCGCAGATGTTCCTCGCCACCTCCGACGCCGCCCACCACTGGCAGGCGAAATTCCCAGGCATGACGGTGCTGCCGGTCACCGACGCCTACCACCAGCTCGCCCGCCCCCTCGCCGACGCGATCACCGACCCGACCACGACCACCGGAACCAGCGCCTGCTGCTAGATCGCGCCGCCGCCGATCCGGGCCGGCGCTGCGGGTCAGAACAGGGTGTCCCGCACGCGCAGCGGCCGGTACCCGGTGGGGCCGAGCTGGGCGAGTTCGGCGTCGATGTCGACCTCGATGGCGCCGAAGAAGTTGATGTTCTCGCTGTGGGCCGGGGAGATGTGCGTCAGCACCTCGTCGTCGATGCGCCGCCCGGCCCGCCGCATCTGTTCGGTCGCCAGCCCGTAATACTCTGTGGTCCAGGCGATGACGGCGTTGGTCGCCAACGTGAGGCACCATGCCTGTTCGGTCTGTCCCTCCAGGTGCCTCGCGCGCACGGCGCCTTCGTGCGCGTAGAGCAGGTCGCGGCGGAGCGCGTGCAGGGATTCGCCCTTGTTGAGCTGTCGGGAGATCTTGCGCCGATAGCCCGGGTCGGACAGGTACCGGGCGGCGTAGATCGTGCGCCGCAGCGCCCCGTATTCCTTGAGCGCCGCCGCGAGGGCGTTCTGCCGGCCCGACGCGGAGAGCTTGCCGACCAGCAGCGACGCGGTGGCGTGCCCGAACTTCAGCGACCCGCTCAGCCGGAGCAGGTCGTCGTAGTGCTCGGCGATGAGATCCAGATTCAGCTTGCGGGTCAGCAGCGGCCCGGCGTGCGGGAACGCGGACTCCACCTGGGCCCGAGGCGCCGCCCGATACAGGGTGATCCGGCCCAGGTCCCGGATGCGGGGCGAGAGCTGCAATCCGAGCAGGTCGAACAGCCCGAAGTTCACGAGGGTGACGCCGTGCGTGTCGGTCGCATGCTCGGTGATCGGCAGATCCGTTGCATTGCCGAGGATTTCGTCCAGCACGTAGTGAGCTTCGCGTCTCGTCGCGACGATGACCTTGGTGCCGTAGGTGGCGTGCTGATCGGTGACATGGGTATACGTGCTCAGTCCTTCGTTCGCGAAATAGCGGCTCAACGCTCTGGCGGTGACCGATTTGCCGCGGGTCGGGAACCGTTGCCCATCACTCGACGACAGGGTGCCGGCGCCGAAGACCGGGGTCAGCGGCAGCCTTTGGTGGTAGTCGATGATCGTCAGGTTCGCCGCCCGCAGCGTCTCCTCCCGCACATACCATTCGCTGGTCCAGGCCAGGATGTCGTAGGAGAGGCCCGACGCCTCGGCCATTCGGGTCAGCCCGAGGTTGGTGGAGTAGGCCAGCAGGACGGCGATGAGGTTGCGTTTCAGCTCCGGGCTGCGGGCCTGTTTGCCGCCGGCGTGGGTGAAGCAGTCCAGGTAGCCGGTGCGTTTGTCCAGCTCGATCAGCAGCGACACGATCGGCGCGAACGGCAGCATCTCCGTCAGCTCGGCCTTGAGCGCCGTCGCCTCCGCGGGCACATCCTCCGCCGACAGCGGTGAGATCACCAGGTCACCGGCCTCATCGAGACGGACCGGCCCGTCGCCGCCGGCGAGCACCTTCTCCAACTCGCCCATAGCGGCGTCGAGCTCGTCGGTGGCGGTCGCCAGCGCGCGAGCGGGATCAGCGGACTTGCCGACCAGGCGGCAGAACTCGTCACGCTGCGGCTCCCACGCCTGCGGGGTCAGCAGGTACGCGGCCGGGTCGGCGTAGCGGCGCGACCCCGGCACGAACACATCCCCGCTGCGCAACCCGTCACGCAGCCCCAGCAGCACGCACAGCTCCCAGTAGTGCCGATAGGCGGTGGTGTTACCGGCTTTGCGGGCCTCGTCGAGGTAGCCGCGCCACTTCGTCGGCACGAACCCGGTCGGCGCGTCGTCGGGCACCTTGCGGGTACCGGTCGCGTTCAGCTCCCGCAGCATGTGCACCCCGATCAGCAGCTCGGTCGCGGCGGTGCCGCCGGCGAACCGGACTGTCGACAGCACCTGCGGGGTGAACTGCCGCAGGTAGGAGTACGAGCTGTCCAGAGCGGCCAGGTGCCCGTGATCGCGCGGCAGCCGAGGCTTGGCCTGCGCGACCGCGGCCCGCAACCGCTCCCATCCGATCCGATCGCCCCGGATCAGGCCGCCGATCTCCTCGTCGGGGATCTGCAGGTCACAGACGATCGCCAGCAGGTCGTCGAGCAACCCCTGCCGATCCTCTCCGGCCTTACCGCGCTCGGCCAGCTCGTCGCGCATCCGGCGTTCGGCCTTGCTCAACCTGGCCGAGATCGCCTGATCGAACAGCTGCACCACCTCGTCGAGCACATCGGTGGCCGACTGCGCCAACACGGTGAGCAGAATCGGGTAGCGGCGTTGCGGATCCCGGCGTTCGAGGGCTTGGCCCGTCAAGCGGCGGCCCACCGTCGCCAGGAACCGCCGCCGCTCCGCCGGCAGCACCGACATGTCCAGCTCATCCGCGCCCAGGTTGCGCAGGAACACCAGCTTCTCGACCTCGGCCTTCACCGCGGTCGCCGACGCCTCCACCGGGCCGGTCGACAACCACCGCAACCGCGACATCTCGATCGACGGGTCGACGACCAGCAACGCATCCAGTTCCTTACACCGCTGCGGCGTGAACTCGCGCGCCAACCGGTCGTAGGTCTCCCGCTGCGCCCGCGTGCGAGCGTGCGCGACCCGGCGGACCACCGTTTCCGGGCCCGGCCGGATCACCCGCGCCGAGATCAGGTACTCACACGCCAGCCGGAACAACAGCGTCGGCGAATCGTGCTCCATCGCCCGCGCCAGCAGAAACTCATCCAGCTCCTTCAACTCCATCGCCCCGGCAGGCCGCCACCCCAGATACTGGGCCACCAGCCGCACATGCTCGGTCCGCGTCTGCGCCCGCTTGCCATACGAACGAAGCTGCGCTGCATCGATATTCAGCTGATCCGCCAGCCGGGCCACCGCCACCGGCGGCGCCGACGGCACCTTGTCCGGCACGAACCCCAGCCACGGCAAGGTGCACAACGCCACCGCCAGGCCCAGACGGACCGCAGGGCCCCTACCCTGCGGAGCAACAAACGCCAGATCCGCCGGGGTCAGCGTGAAGTACCGGAACAACTCCTCACGACTGATCTCCGGGAACTCCCGCAGGCGCTGCAACTCCTCGTCCGCGAATACCCGCGTCGCCACGAACCCCAGCCTCCAACACGCCGACCAACCTCATCGGCAGACAAGCCAAGCACCAACCACCCCGGCCCGCAGCCCGAACCGAGAAATCGCCGCTGACCAGGCACTACGCGAACTTCGTTGTTTTTTGCGCCATTACTACCGGGACCCCGGTGACCCGCCAACCCAGCTACAACCAGGCCCGCAGGATCGACCGGTTGGAGACCGCAGCCGGTGCTGCAGCCCGGATCGAGGACGTGCCGGTCGCCAACCGGCTGGCCTATGTGTGGGCCGATGACACCGAATCGTGGACAGACGCCGAGGGCAACGAGGTTCCCGAACACGTCATCGACTTCGACCTGCTCGACGACGACGAAGACGACCAGGACGCTCCCGCCGACGACCAGCCAGAGGACGGGTTGCTCGACCCGCGCACGCTGACCCGCCACGTCACCCGCGAGGTCGAAACCACCTGGTACGTACTGGGCAGCGACGACCTCGGCCTCATCGAGCGCGCCTACAGCTACAGCGCCCCGAGCAATGCGGCCACCGCCGCCGAGGTCAGCGCCGCCGAGAAGGAGGCGCAGAAGCAGGAACGTCGCCGAGTGCGAGTCCTCAACGCCGCCAGCGCGACCGCCCGCGAGGTGCGGATCGAGAAGCTGACCGCGTGGCTGGCCCGCAAAACCCTGCCCAAGGGCAGCGCCCCGAAGGTTGCGACGTTCATCGCGACCTCGATGCACGCCCATCACGACATGTTCGGCGCGAACAGCATGCAGGGCAACGCCGCCGAGATCGCCGCGACGATCCTCGGCGGCCAGCCCGCCGACCTGTTGGAGCAGGCCAGCACCGCTGACCGCGCCCAGATCATCGGACTCGGGATCGCTCTGGCCGCGCGCGAGGCGCACATGTGGAAAGACGCCTGGCGCAACGTGACCGACCGGAACTACCTCGGCAGCACCGTCCGCGCTCGCGCCGACTACCTGCGATTCCTGGTCGAGGTCACCGGCTACACCCTCTCCGACGTCGAGCAAGTCATCGCCGGGGAGAAAGACGCCGCCGACGTGCCCCTCGACTAGACCCCACGGTGGGCCGCGACCCCTCCCGGTCGCGGCCCACCACCCCGACTACCCCGAACAGGTGCCCCCCGATGACCATCACCGGCGAACTGTTTCCCCGCTGCGCCCTGCCCGGCTGCGCGAACCCCACCGACACCCAAGGCCACCCCTGCGGCCAATGCCGCCGCGACTTCGGCCCGATGCTGCGCCACAACCCCGACGGGCAACCGATGACCGCCGCCGCCCAAATCGCCCGCGACCAGGCGATACACGCCGCCTACCGCGCCCAGCGCCACGCCCGCCTCGAGGCAGCCGCCGACCGGCTGCGTGCCGTCGAGGCCAGGCGAACAGCCCAAACCCGGACAAACCTGCTGGCTGTGCGAACAACGCCGCCTCTGTGTCCTCATCGCCGGCCAATGGGAATGCCGCGACTGCCGACAGATCACCGGCTGAACCGCGCGCCGACACCGGGCGCAGCGGAGCGGCCCACGGGCCGCACAGCATTGTCCCGGCCCGCCGACTCCGCTGCGCTCCGCCGGCGACCCGGGAAGATTCCCAGTCAGGTGGGTGGTCACCAATTTGCGCGCGCACGTCGACCAAGTGTGACCGACGGGGACCCCCGAGCTGTCAACCCACACCAGGCGGCTGCCGCCCGTTCTCCGCTGCGCTACGCCCGTGCGCTCCAACCACTTTCACTCGCTACGCTCGTACGACGAAAGTGGTTTCCGGCGCGCCTGCCTCTTCGGGGTTGACAGCCCACCCCCGCCGGTCCCCCAGGTCTCTCGACGTCCGCCACACCGGGCCGGACCACAACCGAGAGGCCACATCATGGACTACATCGCTCACACCGTCACCGCCGCCGCCGAGGGCAGCGTCGCCCACATCCTCTGGGCAGCAGCCGACCTCGCCGCCACCAACCCCGAGACGGTTGACCCCATCCACGACGCCGGCCTCCACATCATCGCCGCCGGGCAGGCCACAGCCCGACGGGGCGCCGCCGCCGTCGAGCTCGCCACGATGGTCGCCGCCGACCGCCACCCCCGGCTGGCCGCCACGATCGGGGCCGACGAGGACTGGGCCGCCTGGCAGCAGGTACTCACCGAGCCCTGGCCCATCCTCGCCTACGCCGCAGGCATCGCAGCCCCGATCGCCGGCCTCGAAGCCCACATCACCCCGGGACGCTGGACCCCCTGACCGGGCAGCGGGTCGGGGTCGCCACCACGGCGGCCCCGCCCGAGGTCTGTGCGTCCTCGACCACTCGACCACTCGACCAGTCGACCAGTTGGCCCGACATCGAACGAACAGATCAGCGGAGTGGCTACGCCGCACCCCATCTGAACTGGGGTTGCTTTGCTGACCCCCACCAGTCTCTTACCTCTGGTCGGCGCGGCGACAAGGGCCGCGAAAAACTGGCCCGCCCTACGGGTTCCAGGCCTACGGCCCGGGCAACTTTTGTCGCTGTGAACACCCTTGCACCGGCCTCCCGCCGGCAAAGAGATGGCAGGTGTCAAACAAAGCACCGGCCCGCCGAGGCCGACACCGCAGGGAGGCACCCACCATGGCCCGTACCGCCACCACCAGCCGCGAAGACCGCGCCGCCGCGCGCCGCGAACTCGCCGCGCAGCTGCACGCCACCATCACCGACAAAGTCGCCGCACTCACCGACACCGACGAATGGGCCGCATTCTGCGATTACGCCACCAAGTTTCACGCCTACAGCCTCAACAACCTGATGCTCATCATCGCCCAGCGCCCCGACGCCTCCCAGGTCGCCGGATACAACAAGTGGCTCGAACTCGGCCGCCACGTCCGCAAAGGTGAGAAGGCGATCCGGATCCGCGGATTCAGCTCACGCAAAATCACCGACACCGACCCCGAAACCGGCGACGACACCGAACGCAAGATCGCCACCTACCCGATCCTGTCCGTGTTCGACATCGCCCAAACCGACCCCATCACCGAGGTCACCGACTGGATGCGCAAAAAGAACCCCAACGCCCGCGCATGGGTCGACCTGGCCAGCCCCGCCCACACCCTCATCGGTGACGACCCCGCCGACATCTACACCCGCGCCGCCGACTACATCACCGCCCAGGGCTGGACCGTCACCCGCGAACAGATCGCCGAGGAGGGCACGAACGGGTACACCACCACCGACGGCACCCGCCGAATCGTCGTCGCCGACAACCTCACCGACGCCCAAGCCGCGAAAACCATGCTGCATGAGACCGCCCACGCCCTCATGCACACCGACATCGAAGCCGCCGACTACATCGCCCACCGTGGCCGCTGCGAAGTCGAAGCCGAATCCGTCGCCTACATCACCGCCGGAATGCTCGGAGTCGACACCAGCAACTACAGCATCGGCTACATCGCCGGATGGTCCGAAGGAGACCCCCAGGTCATCGCCGACACCGCCGCCCGCGTCCTCGAGGTATCCCGCCGCATCGCCGCCGCCCTCGACCCCGACACCAAAGACCAGGACGACACCGACGAAGTCGCCGCCTGACCCGGTACCCGCCGGTCGCCTACCCAGGGCGACCGGCGATCAGGCGCGGGCAGCGGAACGGCCCCGAGCGGGCCGTACTGCATTGTCCGGTCCGGTGTCTCCGCTGCGCTGCGCCACCGAACCGGGACGGTTCCCAGTTGGGTGGGTGGTCACCTAACACGCGCGCACGTCGACCAAGCCTGACCGACTCGGGACCCGACCTGTCAACCCACGCCAGGCGGCTACCGCCCGTCCTCCGCTGCGCTCCGACCGTGCGCTCCAACCAATTTCGGCACCCACACTCGCTGCGCTCGCACCGAAATTGGTCTCCGGCGCGCCTGACTCTTCGGGGTTGACAGCCCACCCCGGCCGGTCCGCCACGTCTTCGACGTCCGCAACCAGCGGACACAGACGAAAGGACCTGCCATGCAGTACACCGACGACATCAAGTACCGCCGCCGCGACAACGAAGATCCCCGAGCCCACTACATCGAGGAATCGGTCAAGGTCTACCTCATGCGCCACCCCGACGGCCGCGACGCCTGGGTCATCGACCCCAGCTGCCTCGACGGCTACGCCCTCGACTCCAGCCTCGACCGTCCCCTCAGCGAAGAATGCGAATGCGGCAACGAGGCCGACTGCGAACGAGTCGAAGCCCGAATGGCAGCCGCCCACCTACCCAACGCTCACAACCTGCTGGAGATGCTCGCCGACACACTCGGCTACACCCTCACCAAGCAATAGCAACGAAGCCTCCCGTCACCCGGACAACCCAGGTGGCGGGAGGCTTAGGCCCTGCTCGATGGATCTGCCCGGCCTGGGCGGTAAGGCATCGGAACGGCCCCGGTGGGGGCCGTGCTCTGTTGACGTCTTTCGACGTCCACAACCAGCGGACACAGACGAAAGGACCTGCCATGCAGTACACCCCCCACTCCCACAGCGCCCTGATCGACGGAACCGTCACCGCCCTGCTCTGGGACGCCGCCGACTACATCGCCGGCGACCCCGAAAGCCCCGTCGACCCACTCTCCCGAATCGGCGACGGAGCACTCAAAGCCGGACACATCACCAACCACCACCTACTTCGCCGCCATCGACCTCGCCATCCACGTCACCATCGCCGACTACCCCGACAACAACCGCAACTTCGACTGGGCCAACTGGGGAGACTGGTACCACGGACTCAACGACCCCCACGACGCCTGGCACCTCCTCGCCAAAGCAGCCAACCTCGCAGCCCGAATCGCCGGCCACCAGCAATCCGTCAACCCCGGCCGCTGGACCCCCTGAACACCCAGGCGGGGCCGCCACACCAGCGGCCCAGCCCAGGTGCACTGCCAAAGGAGCTCCCTCCGGTCGCACCCAAACCGCCGCCGCTACGCGGCCCAACCCGACACACAGCCCGGCTACGCCGGGCCGGATGACACCATAAAACCCGCACGCATACTACATATCGGGGGCATTCGTGGAGGCAGTCAAGTATCTAGCAGCTGGAGTAGGAATATTTCTCTTCCTATTCCTACCAATGCGACTAGTTTTCAAATGGTCCTCCGGTGCGTGGCAAGATGCCCGAGCCCCATGGAAGAGACAAGCGGTTCTCCGTTCGCTGCTCCCGCTATACACGCTCACGGTAGTAGCATCTAGGGCTATAGCAGAAGAAGCCTCTATACCGCAGCCCGCAATCGTTATACCAGCAATATGCGTCGCTATCGCTGTCACTGTCGCCAACTGGCGAAACCTGCGGTCAGACCTGGTGGACCTACGAGACGATAGCTCGCGGTCATGGTTCCTTCAGCGGTTTGTCAAAACGTCAGCACTAATCGGAATCGAACCTGACGAAGCTGGACAATGGTATCTTAACGCTCGTTCGTTTCTTCAAATCGCCTACATGAACGTTCTGTTTCCCCTATTTGTCTCCGCCGCAGGGAGCGTGTGGTTCAGAAACAATGCCGACGGCTACGACTGGTTTGTGGGATTAGTCCTAGCCCTCATCACCTTCGGAACATCTGCGATCTGGACGTTATTGGCACTGCCCAGTGTGAAGAAATATGACCACATTTAACGGTCCTACTTTTCCAATTCTCGCTGCGTCAGAAAAAAATTAGTGCTACCGCGACACCAAGCCCTCCCGGACCCGCGTCGCTCCCGCACAATCACCTTTACGTTGGAGTACGTCCGGGGCGGTCGCCTCGGACGCTCGTCCGCGGTTCGGGGCGTGGCTCGACAATCACCTGTGTGCCCTCGGTGGCTCGGCGTGGAAGGCCACCCCGGACCGTGACGGGTCGTTTCGGCCGCTGATTGAGAAGTGTTCGCGAACTTGTCGCTGTGTAAAGGTGCGCCGGCGAAACAACCCCTGACGAGGTCAACAGGTTCGAGCAGAGAGGTTCATGTGGTCGAAACAATCTGGGTAGGAATCGATGTCGGCCGTCACGCACACCACGCCGCCGCTGTGGACGACGCGGGGACGGTGCTGTGGTCACGTCGGGTACCGAACGATCAGGCGGCCATCGAAGCGATTGTGGACCAGGCGTGCCGTGTCGAATCGGTGGTGTGGGCGATCGACATGACCGCGCCGGAATCGGCCCTCCTCCGAGGGGTGTTGTCCCGCCGCGGCCAACACATTCGCTATGTACCTGGTCGCGTTGTGCACAGCATGACCGGCGCTTTCGCCGGCGAAGGCAAAACCGACGCCCGCGACGCGGTGGTGATCGCCCAGACCGCGCGCCTGCGTGGTGATCTCGCGACGGTCGCGGTCCCTGATGACGTCGCGATCGAACTCGACCTGTTGACCGGGCATCGCCGCGACTTGGTCACCGAACGCACACGAGGCATCAATCGACTGCGCGGCCTGCTGACCCGCATCTTCCCCGGTCTCGAACGGTGCTTCGACTACTCGACGTTGACTGGTTTGGCGTTCGTCACCCGCTTCACCACACCGTCGGCGATTGATGGGGTCTCCGACGAGGAGATTTACGACCACCTACGCGGTCAAGGAGTCCGCCGGCCGACCATCCCGAAGATGATCAGCAAGGCGCGTGCCGCCGCGGCCGCGCAGACCGTCGCTCTGCCTGGTGAGGCGACCACGGCATTGCTGGTGCAGCAGGCGGCTACCTCGCTGATGGCGCTCACTCGCCAGATCACCTACCTGGATAAACAGATCGCCGAGGTGTTCCGCCGAGACCGCCACGCCCGGATTCTTGAATCCGTACCCGGTATCGGCACCCGAAGTGGTGCCGAACTCATCGCGTTCACTGGTGGCGACCTCACGTCGTTCGGCTCGGCTGCCAAACTGGCTGCCTACGCCGGTCTTGCTCCCGTCCCGCATGATTCAGGTAACCGGCGGGGCACATTGCGTAGACCGCAGCGCTACCACCGGGGTCTGCGGAAGGTGTTCTACATGGCCGCACTCAACAGCTCGCAACGCGACGGACCATCACGGGAGTTCTACCAGCGCAAACGACGCGAGAACCGCTCTCACGTGCATGCGCTCATCTCGCTGGCCAGACGGTTGATTGATGTTGTGTGGGCACTCATCCGTGATGGCCGAGAATGGACTCCGAGGGGCGCCGGCCCGCCCATCGCGGAGGCTGCCGCCTAGCCCCTGAGATCATTCAGACGCCGCTGCACGCACCGCCGCGGTGAGGTCGTCGATCGTGTTCGGTTGTAGCCGATTCTCGTCGAGGAAGAATGTGGGGGTGCCTTGGACCCCGAGAGCCAGACCGTCAGCGACGTCGGCGCGGATCCGTTCGAGCGTGGCCGGGCTGTTGTAGACCGTGTCGAAGGCCGCCATATCGAGATCGAGGTCGACGGCGAAGCTACGGAACAGGTCGTCAGCGGGGACTTGCTGTTCGCCCCAATGGGTTTGGGTGGTGAACATGCGCTGGTACATCTGCTCGAACCGCCCCTGCTGGGCGGCGGCTTCGACCGCGCGAGCAGCACGTTCGGCGTTGAAGTGTCCGGGCATCGGAAAGTAGCGGACGACGAACGTAACGCGGTCGCCGTAGGTTCGCCGCAGATCCTCGATGACCGGGTAGATGGCTCCGCAGGCTTCGCACTCGAAGTCCAGGAACTCGACGAATTGCGCCCGGCTCTGCGCAGGCGACGTCAGCCGATGACTGTCGGGCCGGGCCACCAGATCAGACACCGCGGCGGTATCGGACGGGGCGGGTGTGGAAGTGTCCTGATCGACGAGGACGGCGACTCCGATACCGACGATAATGGTTACGAAGAACGCCCACGCGAACTTGGTTGGTCTGGTCATACGTTCAACGTAGAGGCGATGTCGGCGGGAATGAGGATCGGTCTCATCAGGCCGGGGGTTGCCTTCGGGGTAGCGCCCGGAATGTATGAACCTGATGTCTGTTCTCAGTCTTCATGGGTGCGCGCTACAAGCGGATCAGATTCTGTATCCGGCAGCGAGGAGTCTCTGGCGTTTCCTCTGGGAGCGGACCATCGAGACTCCGGGCAGACGGTGAGCCGGGCAGTGACCAGCGCGGCCAGCCGGGCCCTGCGCCGGATCGGGGGGGGGTCAGCGCTCGGGTGAATGCTGCGCTCGTTCGTCGGGACTCCTGAATGCGGTGAGGGTGATCAAGATGGCAGCGCCGCCGACGATGAATGTGTCAGCGAGGTTGAACGTTGGCCACCAACCGGTGTGGAGATAGTCAGTGACCACTCCGTCGGGGAACCGATCGATGAGATTGGCGCTTGCCCCGCCGAGGATCGCTGCTAACCCCAGCCGCCCGAGGTGCCCGGTGCCTGGCGCCATCCGCCAGGAGGTGACCGCGACGATGAAGGTGATGATTCCGGTGACTGTGGGCAGCACCCATGCCGGGGCATCGGCGGCGATCGAAAACGCCGCGCCCGGATTGAATGCCAGCCGCAGCTGCACCGGCCCCGTTCCGATGACTGCGCCGTCCGCGAGCGCGCTTGTGGCCCATGCCTTGACGGCCAGATCGGTGGCCGCGAGTCCGACAGCGACGGCCAGCAGCCCGCACCGCCGTGTGAGGCGTACGCGGCGGTGCGCCACCGGAACCGCGGTGATCACTGCCCGACCGTCACTACGGACGGAGTCCGCTGCCAGTTCCGGTCCTCGCCCGGGCTAGCGCTTTGACCCGGCCGGCGCGGACTCCGTTGGCGATGACGACGATCTCGGCGAGTTCGTGGACGGCGACGACGGCGGCGAGGCCGAGTATCCCGAACAGCGCGAGAGGGATGAGGATCGCGATCAGGGCGAGGGACAGGCCGACGTTCTGCAGCATGATCTTCCGGGCGCGGCGGGCGTGATCGAGTGCCTGCGGGAGGGTGCGGAGGTCTTCGCCCATGAGGGCGACGTCGGCGGTTTCGATCGCTACGTCCGATCCCATTGCGCCCATGGCGATGCCGAGGTCGGCGGTGGCCAGGGCGGGAGCGTCGTTGACGCCGTCGCCGACCATCGCGGTGAACGAGTTCGTTCGGAGGTCGCCGATGATGCGGGCCTTGTCTTCGGGGCGGAGGTCGGCGTGTACGTCGTCGATGCCGGCGATCTTCGCCAGCGCGTTGGCGGTGGCGGTGTTGTCGCCGGTGAGCATCGCGACCGTGGCGCCGATGCGGTGCAGGTGCTCGATTACCGCGCCGGCTTCGGGGCGAAGCTCGTCACGGACGGCGACCGCGCCGATGACCTGACCGTCGTGTTCGACCAGGACGGCGGTGGCGCCGCCGGCCTGCATGGCCGCGACCCGCTCATCGAGCGGGCCGGACTCGATCCAGCCGGGACGGCCCAGCCGCGCGGGCCGTCCGTCGACGAGGCCGGTCAGGCCGGCCCCGGGAACAGCCTGCACATCGCGCGCGGCGGTGGTCTCGCCGTGGGCGGCGAGGATCGCGCGGGCGAGCGGGTGTTCGCTGTGCGCTTCCAGCGCCGCGGCGACGGCGAGCACCCGCTCCTGGCCCGGAGTGCGCTCGCCGCCACCGACGCTGCTCCCGGTGCTAGGAGCAGCGGTGTCGGTGGGGGTGGTGGCGATGTCGACGACGGTGGGCCGGTTCGCGGTCAGAGTGCCGGTCTTGTCGAGGGCGACGGTGCGGACCCGGCCGAGGGCTTCGAGGGCGGCACCTCCTTTGACCAGGACGCCGATCTTGCTGGCGGCGCCGATCGCGGCGACCACGGTCACCGGCACAGAGATCGCCAGCGCACACGGCGACGCGGCGACGAGCACGACCAGGGCCCGTTCGATCCACGTGGCCGGGTCACCGAGCAGGGAGCCGAGGATCGCAATGGCGGCAGCGAAGATCATGATCGCCGGTACCAGGGGCTTGGCGATCCGGTCGGCGAGGCGCTGGGCGTCGCCCTTGCGGGACTGTTCGGCCTCGACGATCTGCACGATCTTGGCCAGCGAATTGTTCTCCGCCGTGCTGGTGACATGCACGCTCAGGGCGCCGGTGCCGTTGATCGACCCGGCGTAGACCTGCGTGCCGGGTCCGGCTTCGACAGGCACGGATTCACCGGTGATCGCCGAAACATCCAGTGCGGTGCGGCCTTCGGTGATGGTGCCGTCGGTGGCGATCCGCTCGCCGGGTTTGACCAACATCTGGTCCCCGACAGCCAATTCCGCCGGGGAGACGGTGACCGGGGTGCCGTCGCGGAGCACGGTCGCGGAGTCCGGGACCAGATTCAGCAGCGCCCGCAGCCCGCGGCGGGTGCGCGAGACCGCGTACTCCTCAAGGCCTTCGCTGATGGAGAACAGCACAGCGAGCATCGCGGCTTCACCGACCTCGCCGAGGATCACCGCGCCGACCGCAGCAATCGTCATCAGGGTGCCGACGCCAATTTTGCCCTTCGCCAACCGACGCAGGGTCGAGGGGACGAATGTCCACGCCCCGATCAGCAGCGCCACCCACTCCAGGGCGAGCGCGACCGGTTCGGAGCCGCCGGACCAGCTGACGATGTACGCGGCGAGCAGGAACACCGCGGCCGCGGCGGCAGCCTGCAGCTCCCGCACCTGCCACCAGTGCTCCGGAGCCTGCTCGTCCTCACTGCTCGGTTCGTCGTGCCCGCATCCGCATGCGTCGCTCATCGCCGCACCCCCGCCTTCGTGTCGCCCGTTGTGGCGCAGGAGGTGGTGGCTTCGGTGCCGTAGTTCGGGCACAACACAACCGCGTTTCCGGTCGCTGCCAGGAGGGTTTCGGCGGCGGCGAGCACGTCCATCAGCTCCGGTCGGGCCAGGCTGTAGAACACCTGCCGCCCCTGCGGGCGGCCTTCGACGAGCCCACAGTCCCGTAAGCACGCCACGTGCGCCGACACCGTCGACTGCGCCAACCCCAGCTCCGCCATCAGATCCGCCACCCGGGCCTCGCCACCGTGCGCGAGGCGGGTTGCGATCGCCAGACGGGTCCCATCGGAGAGGCTGTGGAACAACGCCACCGCGGGATCGAGGTCCGCCCTAGTCGCCACCAAACACTCATTCATCGTCATATGACGATGATAGCGGCATTGTGTGCTGTAATCGAATCATCACGAAGAAGTGGCAGCAGGCGCGGCCGGGCGAGATGGTGGGAGCTGTTGGTATGCCGTCGATGTCGACGATCGAGTCTCTGTTCTGCCGCAGCGCACCGTGGCAGGCGGCCACCGGCAGGTGGGTACTCCCGTGGGCGCTGCAAGGCATCCATCCCCGAGGCCGGGTCCTTGAAATCGGTGGCGGCGCCGGCGCGATGACCGAACAGATCCTCACCACCAACCCCGACGAACTCGTGGATGTGACCGTCACCGACTTCGACCCGGTCATGGTCGCCGCCGCCAGCGATCGGCTGCAGGGTTTCGGGGCCCGCGCTCACGCCCAGGTCGCCGACGCCACAGCCCTGCCGTTCGAGGACGGAAGCTTCGACACCGTCGTCTCGTTCATCATGTTGCACCACGTCATCGACTGGGAACGCGCACTCGCCGAGGCCGCCCGAGTGCTCGCGCCCGGCGGAATGCTGGTCGGCTACGACCTGCTCGGCAGCGCACCGGCGCGGCTGCTGCACAACCTCGAAGGGGCACCGCACCGGTTCATCCCCCGTGGCGAACTCCGCCTGCGCCTGACGTCTTTGCCTCTGACCGACATCACGGTCCGCGAGAACCCTGCGCTCGCCCGGTTCCGTGCCCGCCGTGCCGGTGACCGATGACCACGCCACCACTGCACGGGCATCACCATGGCCCGCCCTCGGACGAGCTCGCCGAGCTCGAGCAGCGTGACGTCGCGGTGGCGTTCGTCGACCTCGCCGGATACAGCGTGTTCACCGAGTTCTGCGGCGACCAGGAAGCCGCAGAACTGGCCATACGGTTGGCCTCTCAGACCTGGCAGGCAGGCTCTACGACCGGGCACGCGGCTGGTCAAGGCCATCGGCGATGCGGTGATGCTCACCGCCGACGGCCCCCCAAGTGATCCTCGCCACGATCACCGCCCCCGCGGCCGCGGCCGCCGGTCAAGACGGATTCATCGCCCTACGCGCCGGGATCGATCCACTACGGCAGCGCAGTCGTCCGCGACGGAGACCTGTTCGGGCACGCGGTGAACGTCGCCGCCCGCATCACCGCCCTCGCCGGCGCCGGCCACGCCGTGATCACCGATCCGATCTGCCCGCCACCAGCCGAGCTGGATTGCTCGCCATGCTCGCTGACCTGCTGAAAGACACCGGAGTTGGCCTGCCAAAAGGACACCCGGATAAGGCTCGCTCAGTTCGTGCCGTCGCCGTTCAACAGCAACCCGTCGTAGCGCTGAGAACGTTGCGTAGTGCTTCCAACGAGTCCGGTTGCGCTCGGTAGTAGACGTTCATGCCGCGGCGCTCGGGGGTGACCATGCCGGCTTTGCGGAGCTGCCCCAGGTGGTGACTGGTGGTGGCTTCGGTGAGGCCGACCGCGGTCGCGAGGTCGCAGGTGCAGGTCCCGTCACCGGTGTCGGTAAGCAGGATTGAGACGAGCTTGATCCGAACGGGATCGGCAAGCGCCTTGAGCCGCAACGCGATCTGCAGCGCGGTGTCGTCATCGAGCGGTGCCGCCGATACCGGTGCGCAGCAGATCGGGGCGCTGATGTCGACCATCGGCAAGGGCTTCGGCATGACCAGATCGTACGCCCCTACTTGACATATGTCGAAAAGGTGGGCACGCTGCAGAGTGACCGCAGTTCGATATATGTCTCACAGGTGAAGGTGATGGTCATGTCCCGTATGCAGTTGGCGCTCAACGTCGATGATCTCGATACCGCGATCGAGTTCTACTCCAAGCTGTTCAACACCACCCCGGCCAAACGCAAGCCGGGATACGCCAATTTCGCGGTCGTCGAGCCGCCGCTGAAACTCCGCGCGGTGATGTCGTCGCGGATCAACCGCATCCGTTCGATGCCGTCGATGCCCCGTTCGGAGGGTTCGTCGGTGTTCCACACCTCGAGGGCGACGCCGTCGGGTGGGGTGACGTCGGCGGTGCCGACCACCACGACGAGATCTGCAGTTTGCATCAGTTCGTCGGTGAGTTGGCGCGGCTGATGTCCGTCCACGGTGGCGCCGACTTCGGCGAGCACCTGGGCGGACAGGTCGTTGACCTGGCCGCCGATCTTCGCGCTGGTGCCGGCCGAGGATGGGGTGATCCGGGCGGTGACTGTCGGTGTGAGATGTTCGGCCATCACCGATTTGCCGCGATTGGACACGCACACGAACAGCACCTGCGGTGTCGTGCTCACCGGCCGACCTGCTGGTCGGCGGGTACGAGTTCGTCGAGCAGGTCCTCGACGAGCCCGCGGATCTGATCGCGGATCGGGCGGACCGCATCAATGCCTTGACCGGCCGGGTCGTCGAGGGCCCAATCGCGGTACCTGACGCCGGGGAACACTGGACATGCATCGCCACAGCCCATGGTGATCACCACATCGGAGGATTCGACCGTGTCGGGGGTGAGGATCTTCGGTGACTGCGCGGAGATGTCGATACCGACTTCAGCCATCGCCTCGACAGCGGCGGGATTGATCGAGTCGGCGGGAGCAGATCCGGCGGAGCGGACCTCGACACTGCCCCGGCCGAGAGCGGTCAGGAACCCCGCGGCCATCTGCGATCGGCCAGCATTGTGGACGCACACGAACAGCACGCTAGGTCGAGAGGAAGACATGAAACACAGGCCCTTTCAGCTGTGGAGGAAAGCTCGGAAAGTCACACACGGTCGGCCGTGAGCTCGGCAAGGAGCTCACGAACCCGGGCATCAAGGTCATCGCGGATCGCGCGAACCTCGCCAAGTGGACGGCCTTCAGGATCGGAGACCGTCCAATCGAGATACCGCTTACCGGGATAGATCGGACACGCGTCGCCGCAACCCATCGCTACGACCACGTCGGCGGCGGCGACCACATCGTCGGTTAGCGGTTTGGGGTACTGCGTACCCAAGTCGACGCCGATCTCGCTCATTGCTTCGACGACGGTCGGGTTGATCGAGTGCGCGGGGGCTGACCCGGCGGAGCGCACGTGTACCCGCCCAGCGGCGTGATGGGTCAACAATCCGGCGGCCATCTGCGAGCGGCCGGCGTTCTGCACGCAGACGAACAGAACCTCGGGCACATCCTTGGGCACCGCGCCCTCAGCCTGGGCGAGGGCGCGTAACCGATCAGCCGCGAACCGGCCCGCCAAGGTCGTCAGATGCGCATGCACCCGGGAGGTACGCCGTAACACGGTGTAGGACTCGAAAACACAGCGTTCCACCGTCTGCCGAGACACCACCCCCTCGTACTTGGCGGCCAAGTCAGCTGCGGTACGGGCCAACACGGTATGAGGCATCAACAGTTCGGGCTGCTCGCGGTGTTCACCGCGACGTAGGTGTTCGTCCAACGCATTCTCAGACATCGCGAGCAGGCTCCTTCGACACATCTAGGCTAGAAGCAGTGGGAGTTGTGAAGCGTTTCCGCAACGCCAGGGACACATAGACGAGGGCAACGAGAACCGGGACCTCGATCAGTGGCCCGATGACCCCGGCGAGAGCCTGGCCGGAGGTCGCACCATAGGTCGCGATCGCGACGGCGATGGCGAGTTCGAAGTTGTTGCCGGCGGCGGTGAACGCCAGCGTGGTGGTCCGTGCGTAACCCAGCCCCATCGCGGCGCCGAGGACGAATCCGCCACCCCACATCACCGCGAAGTAGATCAGCAGCGGCAGCGCGATCCGCACGACGTCCCACGGGTGAGAGGTGATCTGCTCCCCCTGCAAGGCGAACAGGATGACGATGGTGAACAGCAGACCGTAGAGGGCCCACGGCCCCAATCGCGGGAGGAACGAGGATTCGTACCATTCGCGGCCTCTGGCCCGTTCGCCGATGCGGCGGGTGAGATAGCCGGCGATCAACGGGATTCCGAGGAAGATCAGCACCGACTTCGCGATCTGCCACGGCGAGGTGTCGATGGTCGTCTGTTCCAGGCCGAGCCATCCGGGTAGCACCGAAAGGTAGAACCAGCCCAGCACGGCGAACATGATCACCTGGAACACCGAGTTCAGTGCGACGAGGACGGCAGCCGCCTCGCGGTCGCCGCACGCCAGGTCGTTCCAGATGATGACCATCGCGATACAGCGCGCCAGACCGACGATGATCAGTCCGGTCCGGTATTCCGGTAGGTCCGGGAGCAGAAGCCAGGCCAGCGCGAACATCAACGCGGGTCCGACGATCCAGTTCAGCAGGAGCGATCCCAGGAGCAGGCGACGATCGCCAGTGACCGAGTCGAGTCGGTCGTAGCGCACCTTGGCCAGCACCGGATACATCATGATCAGCAGTCCGAGAGCGATTGGCAGCGAGATGCCGTCGATCTCCACGGCCGCCAGGGCGTCACCCAGGCCGGGAACGGTGCGGCCCAGCATCAGGCCCGCGACCATTGCTGCGCCGATCCACACCGGCAGGAACCGGTCGAGCATCGACAACTTCGCCGCGACCGCGGTGTCGGTGGTGGTCACTGGTCGGCCTCGCACGAACGAGTTTCCCCCACAACCATGGCGAGATCGCCCAGCAAGACCGACAGTTGTTGCAGTGCTTCGGTGTTCACACGGTAGTACACCCAGGTCGCGCGGCGTTCGCTCGTCACCAGACCCGCCTGACGCAGCACCTTGAGATGATGCGAGATCGTCGGCTGCGACAGCTCGAACGGCCCGGAGATGTCGCACACGCACGCCTCACCTCCCGGATGCGCGGCGACCTCCGACAGCAACCGCAGCCGAACCGGATCCGCGAGCGCCTTCAGCAGCGGGGTAACCGCTCCGGTCTCGTCACCACTCAGGCCGCGGCCTGGCAAGAGAAGCAAGTTCTTATTCGACACCCGTCAATATTGACATACATCGATTCAACGGGACAAGGCCCTCCGATACCCGGGAGCGCACTTGCGTTCCCGCATTGAGATCCACCGCGGTCACACAGCACTCGGGCGCCAACCACCAGCCAGCCGCGTACCCAACCTCTCAGGTCAGTACATCTAGTCCCGCGCAAGGGCCGTAGGGTGTCACCCGTATCGGATCTCGCGAGCTTCGTGGTGCAGCCGCCTGACGGAGCGGCCGACGCGATCTACGCGCTCGTGATTGTGCGTAGCCTACCGTCACCCATCGGCTCGGCTACCTCGAGATGACAGGCGCCTATATGCCATTGGGGCCTCTGAGCAGTGTTGCCGTAGCCGTCGCCTGCGTCCGGCAATTGCCGGATGCCCCCTCGCTGCTCACGACAATGGAGTGTCCTAGAAACTGCGACCAATGGCCACAAGAGGCTCACTTACTTCGCAAACAGACAACGGTGCGCATCGCACGAAATCGCGCGTTCACCAGCTGCTTGTGACACCCGAAGCTGAACTCTGCCAGCTTGATTCGCTGGCTCACGCTCCGTTCGAGAACCTCGGATCGGGAGCCGCGCTCACCCAGGAACAGCGACTCGACTGCAACGCTTCGCAGCGCACCCAAGTGCCAAACGACATACGCCCTGACGAGCCGGGCGAACTATTAGACCAAGCGCGCGGGAGTCCCTGTGGCACCAAAGGATGGACACGTCAACATTCCACCACCTGCTCACGGGGCGCGCAGGCGCACAGAATAGACACCGAGCGAAGCTCCGCACGGCGGGTTAAAGACAGTAACCGCTCAGCGAAGCACCTCCACGGTGAACAACCTCGAATAATTGACCTCCGACACCCTTCGCCGCAGCTTGCGCCTGCTATCCCGAGGCCACTCCTGACGCCGAGGCCGCGGCCTCGGGATCGGCCTCATAGCCATAGCCATAGCCATAGCCCGCCGCACCACTACTAACATCAACGTCATTTAGAACGATACCGCATACGACGCCATTCACAGACTTAACCTCATTTAAGAAGCTTTTTACAGAAGGCGTCGTAACATGGCCACATCTAACCACGCCGAGTATTCCATCGACACTACGGATAAGGAATATAGAATCAGACACTGCCAAGATCGGAGCCGAATCAATAATCACATACTCAAACAACTCTCTCAATTCGCCAATGCCCAGACGCGCACGTTCAGAATTAAGCAACTCAGTCGGATTCGGGGGGATCGCACCGCACGCAACAAACGACAATCTCGGAACTTCGGTATCTTGGACCAAATCCCGCATCGACGCTTTACCGCGAAGGTAGTCAGTGAATCCAATGCTGCCCGACAGCCCGAACCGTGCGACCAACGTGGGCCTGCGGAAATCGGCGTCTAGAAGCACAGTCCGACAACCCGACTCAGCGAGAGCAATCGCTAGATTCGCCGCCGTCGTGGACTTGCCCTCTCCCGCTGTAGCGCTCGTTACCATAACGACCCGTGGCGGATCATCCACGCTCGAGAAGCCCAGGTTTGCACGAAGTTTTCTGTAACTCTCCGCGACTCGCCCACCGCCGATAGAGAACTCAGCATTCGAACCGTTCGAAAGTTCACCGCTACTCGGGACAGCGCCAAGAATAGGGAACTCGGAAACATCCCGCAGATCTTCACCACTTCGAACGGTGGTGTCAAACCTGGAACGAATCACGACAAAACAAACACCGAGACAAATACCGACCAATACTCCAAGCATCGAGTTTCGCACTACATGGGGCGAGACACGCGTTGCTACTGCCTGACCCGGGGTAACGACCGTCACTCTCGCCAGAGGCTCGCCGCCCGATTGCGGCCTCTCGATGTCGGATACATACGCACTCAGAGATCCTGCAACAGCGTTAACCAGAGTCGCCGCTTGCTCGGCACTCGGCGAAGTCGCGGTGATAGACAACAGGACAGTACTGGGTGTGACTTCCGTTTTCAATTCACGCCGCGCTTCACTTACGGACAGGCCGATCCCACTTTTGTCAATCGCATGGGTGAGAACAGTGTCCGAAGTTGCCAGTCGTGCGTACGACGCCACGCGTTCTTGCGAAGCAAGGTTTCCCTGGTAAGCAGATTGAGTGCTGCCCTCTGTTGGACTCGTAACGTACAACACAGCAGTTGACGAGTACATTGACTGTTGTAATTCGCTACCGAAAGTCCCGGCTATGCCACCAGCCAGCGCCATGATAACAACGACCCACCACCCTCTCCGTACAGCATCAAGCCCCCTTCTCCACGAGCTCGCTGAATCACCCCTTGTTGTCTGCGGATTATCCACTGCCAGTCCTCTCCAACTACCTATCAAAAGACGAAACCAAACTTCACGCGATTCCAAGATCTGCGGATCGCTTCGCATTCACATCAGAACGACGGAATGTGCTCGCCCACGTCTTCATGTAAAAAACCGTACCTATACAGTACATACTAGTCCCGATCAAGCCTGTCACACCCAGTACGACCAAGAAAGCCTCTAAATCGTTCATCACCAGCGCGAAAACTACGCCTAACAGCCGTACGCAAGCCCAGAGCAGACGTAGCCGAGCACCACCCATGAAAGCCAATACTCGGTCGATTGGCATGCAAACGATCTGCAGGCAATTGAAGCCGATGACAGCGATCCAGAACACAACTGCAGAATCGGACGCAGATGGGGTTAGGTTAAAGTAGGTAAGAATACCGAGGGTTACGAATCCACACGCGAAGACAAGAATCAACCCGATCAGCGACCCTAGTCGCACAGACCGCGCCACGGAGTGTACGTCCCCCGAGCGCATATGCCTTGCAACCCTCGCGTCGATCGCTGGCGCCACAATCTGGCCAGCAGTTGTCTGCAGTCCGCCGCTTACGCGACAACTTACAGCCCAAGCGGCGGCCAAACTGCCCATACTGGCGGTCGCGATTGCCCCAGCCTGCAAAGCTACACCATTAATTAACTGGCCAAAAAATAATGTGCGCCCTTCAATGGCATACTTTATGAAGTAGCTTGGCTGAAATCTACGCACGCTTTCTAACCACACTGGACCCGCGTGGAGGCTACATAACCCGACAAGCGCCGCGACAGCATAACCTGCGGATACAGAGAACGCAAACCAGATAGCGTTGAGCGCAAGAACGCAGCAGAGCAATGACAATATGAACGTACTGAATCCGTAAATTAAACGCATCCTCATTGCTACTACGTAGCTATCGAACGTTACCGCCACGGTTTGGGTAATCTGAAATATTCCCTGTCCAAGAAGAATTACCCCGCCGCACATTACAACCGTTCCGAAGGAAACTTCACAGACTACAAGGACAGCACCAACAGCCAGGCAGCCACCAACGAAGATGCCCAACGCAACAAGTGCCGCCGTGCTATCACGCGATGCCTTCCAGGGGAAACCCAGCCGACTGCCTGACATCGCGCTGTTAGAACCACTGCTATTGCCTAGGACTGGTAGCCGATATGCCACAGCAAGTGTGGCGCTACCAACCAAGAGATTTGATATCGCGCTTGCAACTAGAACAAACGCCACCACACTTCCCATATTGAAGAATAATGGGAGAAATCCGGCCGAGACCGCCAACGCCTGCGCCAATACGCCAACCGCTGCAGGTGATCCCACCTTATTTAGTAAGCGAATTCTACGCATATTCCAGGCCGTACGCTGCTAATAACTGACGGCGCTGAACCTCACGGCGGTTGTCGGCGAGCAGCGCACGCCAGTCCATTAGCCTCTCGCTTGCATACTCAGGTCTTTTCAAAGCCTCCATAATCTGCACCGCTGCGGAATATGGCGACCTCGCGCACATGGCCTCGAACCCGTGCATCGCCGGTATATCACGAACAATCGGGCAAAGTCCCATCGCAACTGCGTTAAGAAGCGCCACTGGGAACCCTTCCCAAGCAGCGCTGTGAAGATAGATGTCAGCTTCCGCCATCGATTTGGCAACACCTTCTTCATCCAACCAGCCCGTCACTATTACGCCCGCGTCTCGCAGGCTCGATTCGAGCACAGGATCGCCCCCGCCAACCCAAATGAACTCGATCGGCACGGCCTCGCCGAGACCTTTCACTCTGCGAGCGACGTCCGCGAACCAATTGGGCGCTTTCTGGCTAGATACACGACCCACTCCTATGACCCTTACCGGTTCCCCTGTGGATCGCACATGACCGAGTGGGAGGTTAAATATAAAACGTCTGTCCGGGCAATTCGCAACGTACGACGAACCAGATCGCCCAAATTTTAGCCTCCGCGCCAACCTCTGTTCTCTCGTCGAGCAGCAAACATACCTCGACGTGTTCAAAGACAATGCTAGTTCGAACACGCGAACCAGCCGTCTAGTAGGCTTCGACAAGTCGCCACGTTCGAATGCGAAACAATGCGGCGAGTAGAGGATCCTTCGGTGCCGCGACCGCACAATCGAAAGTCTTGTCACCCCTCCCGCCCAACTCGAGTGACAGTGAACAACGTCCGGCCGGTACTCCTGTACCAACTTTCGAATGCGTCCGAACTCTTTCCACAACACTCTTTCATTCTCGACAACTCTCACACCTTCGGGCATGTCTATATATCCAGTGCTCGACGCAACATCTCTGCGCCTCATAAAATAGATTTGATGCACAATCTCGGGTGTAGATTCGGTGTAGCTTCTTATCGCAGCCGCGACACCCGAAGCACAGTCAACCACGTGAAGAACCCGAATCGAGCCATTTCCGAGACGGGGTGTTGATACAGTCCCGAGCTTGGTATTCGAACTTTGATTCAGTCGCAGAAAACGTAATTCGAGGATCTTCCCCAACATTGTCACGAGACCTCTATTCCTGAAAGTCGCACGTCGGCGAAGAATCGGCTCAACTCACCCTGGTGGGCCCGCCAACTATAGCGACTCCTGCTCGCCGAGATGCCGCTGGCCGACGCCGATCTGTAGAGGTCTTCGTCAGTCAGTAGGAGCGTAAGCGCTTCAACGATGTCAGGCACTGACACGGCTTTGGCTACGACTCCTGCCCCGCTCGAATGTATCTGCTCAGGCAACGACCCGACCGGCGTTGCTACTATTGGCACGCCTTCCCCCATTGCCAATGCCAGAACCCCTGACTGACTCGCTTCCCGGTATGGCAAAACCAAAACATCAAAGGAACCCACAACCCGATTAACGTCCGATTCTGGTACCCAGCCTTCCTGAAGGAATACTCCGGGTCGGCCGCTGAAAGAGGCCAGAAGTCGCTCGTCGCCCGAACCATAGACGACTAGTTGACAATCCAGTCCGTTGGCTCTTAGCTGGGCAAAAGCATCGGCTAGCAGGTCTAGCCCTTTATACTCCTGGATACGTCCAAAGAAGCCGATCGTAATAGTGCGCTTAGGAAGCTCCCGTGGTTCTGGGTTAGATCTTGACTCGAATGCTGGATGCACACTTGCATGTATTGGTCGATTGTATCCCGCCTCAGCTACAAGCATGCCAACATTTTTGGAATAGGTGACCAATCCATTCGACCGATTGATCTCGATACGGCGAGACAGCGATTTTATAAAGTGCTCATCCCCAGGGTGAGAAACAAAGTCATGAACCGTCGCGACAAAGACCGTCTCGCGGGGTAGCCAGATCCACATTGATATCGACTGCCAGATGTTGAACATTGGAGAATATACGGTCGTCACACCGTACTTGCGGATGTCGCGCCGCAAAGTCAGCGATGTTCGCAACAACCGGGGTAGCCCAGTAAGTAAAGTGATCTTGCTGGTGTACGTTGCAACGGGAATTGCTCGTGACTTAAGTAATACAAACTGAGGTCCAAGTTCAGCACCCGTATTATAGCTGACGATCAACTCGCGCCCATCAGACGCTGCGAACTCGGCCGCCAGCTCGTAGAGCAGCCTCGGGCCAGCGCCGCTACTTCCCCAGTGGATCAAGAGTAGTACATCAGGTGAGGGAGTCTCGATCGTTCTAGCTCCCAGCTCTCCGGTGGCAGTGGGTCCATCGACCTTCTGGTCGGCGCGCTCCATCAAGCGGAAATGCGTGCTACGCGACCCCGGTCCATAGGACACGCCTGCCTTCCGACGACGTGTTCTTCTAGTTGGCAACGTCATCATCTCCTATCTCGCGGGGCCGACAGCACCACTGTGGGGTCGGGTGCGTCGTACCCGGCTCGCCCAACGAAGGCACTCTGACCATTGTCTAGTGACAGGCTTCGCGATCGATAGAACGTAGCGTTTGTATAGCAAACAGCCACACCAAAAACTACAAATTCAAGTACGGGTTGTCGAAGCGTTCCCCACCCAGTCCAGCTAATAAATAGCACCGATGCAAGCATCAGCAAGAGCCCTTGCTGATAGACACGTCCCTGCGAACGATAGATATTTCGGTCGATAATGGCCCAACCGCAGCATGCCGCTAACGCCGCCACTCCTATCAATCCAAGAAGTCCGGTTTCGGCTAAGAAGAGTACCACTGCATTGTGCACGGGGTAACCTGTTGCTGCCACGATAGGCTCCCTCGGCGAAACCATCGGCACGTAGAAGTTCGGCCCTGTTCCTATTGGCCAAATGTTTGGTAGCTGTCGCATCGCCGCAGCGTAGAGCTCCGGTCTATCACCCCCGCCGGGGTCACGCTGAAAACGCGACAAGAGTAGAGGAGCGAACACGTAGGCCACCACGCTGGCCCCGATCGCTCCTGTCACAAGCACACGCATACGTGCCGCCTTCGCATTCATCAACCACCAGCCCCCAAGCACAAGCAACACCGCTAATACATTTGCTCGGCTTAGCGTCGGAAGCACTGCGAGTGCTGCCGTCGCAACTGTGATCACCGACAGGCGGCTTATCCGTGTTGACAATGAGCGGGTCATTGGTAACGCCAGGCAAAGAACGACTACCGCGATCTTCCCTGTCGTGGCTGGATGAGCAAACAGGCCGCCAGCACGGTCGCCATAGTCGTCCGCGCCTGTCCCGGCGAACCACTGTGCCCACGAAGGCACCGCTAGGACCATGGAGACTAGAAGTAGCAGCCAACAAGCAAATTCGGATTGATCTATTCGGAATCTGCTTGCAAAGCCACATCCTACGATCCACGCGGATATCGCCAGGAACGCATGGAGAACACCAGACTGCACCTGGTAGTTTGTGTCCCAGAATGCCAGAAATCCGATACCGAGTGCACAGTAAGCGGGAACTGCTAGTAGCCACGATCTGGGGGTTCCGGTCACAAGAAGGTACAAAACAGAAGCTGCGATTGTAATCGTGAACGTCGATATGGCCGGCACCGGGTAAGCTATGCCCACAATGTAGGACGGAACATCTGGAGCCAGCTTGAATATCTGCACCGGAGCAACAGTTACGGAAAGAATAAACATGAATAGTAGGCAGTCACGTATTCCGATAAAGCAGGCAATCGCCGCTGCGACAGCCATTCCAACCACCAAGTCCGAAATCATTGGCAGTTCCGTTCACTGAACGCAATTTGAGGTCCAAGCCGAGACCCCCGAGAGAAGTCTTGCGCGTTACCGCCAGCGAGCGAGTTTTTCATAACTGTCGACCAAGCCTGTACAAGTTATCGACGACACCGTCTATCCTCTCCGCAATGCGACTGCGCCGGTTGTCAGCAATCGCATGAAGCTCGCTTAGTCGCGCACCCGTGAAGTTGACTACCGATTGCGCTTGATTGCCCAGACCAAAGACCGAGGAATAGTCTTCAAACTTGAAGTCACTTTCACTACTTGGTCCGAAGTTCACTCTTACAGCCCGTGTTCCGAGCGCGTCCGCAAATATTTGTCCGTGCAGACTGGACGTCAACACGAGGTCAGATTGTCGTATTATTCGTGCCACCTCTACGGGGTGGGTATTTGGAGCTAGCACTTCAACGCCTTCGTGTGAGAGATCGCCTAGGCGCTTGCGAATCGTTCGATTCGCATACGATGAGAAATGTGGTAGCGCTATTACGCCACTTCGCTTCCGGTTAACGGGGTTGAACGCGGGCATCGCGCGTATCGCCAGCGCAGGATCCCCTATCGCCTGTACGGAATCATCAGGCATCGCAGCTACAGTCTGTTCACCGCGTACGCCAACGATCCTTGACGTGTCGATCGGTGCCACGATCGAATTTGGGTCACGCAGTCCCGAACCAAATATGATCGCGTTACAGTTCTTGCGCATGTACGAGTTCAGTATCGAACCGATACAGACGAAGTCCGCCTTTTGAATTGGCGCCCATGTTGTTCTTACTCCAGTGAGCTCGCTAAACACGATTGGGCTGACTTGGTCACCAAAGTTGCTCGGGAGACGTCGACTGGAGAACTCATCGGTCAGCATGTTGTACCATGCTGACCGATTATTCTTCACCTCGGAAACAAGCGATCTCCACGGTCGCACAGGCGACCACCAGTACAGAGTGGCTGTCCGACGATGGATCATCGTACCTCTTCCAGTGTTCCGAAGTCCGCCATCGCAGCTTCACTTGTATGCTTCATAGATTTCGTTTTACGACGAATTACTTAGCTCGGCGACTCAACGCGACTAGTAAGCGCCGTCCTGAAATAGAACTGCCTTCACTGTTTTGACCAGGATTGCTAAGTCCTGCGTGATCGTCCAGTTCTCTACGTAGAGTAGATCGAGTCTGATGCGATCCTCCGCCTCTAGATCGGACCGTCCGGACACTTGCCATAGTCCGGTAATTCCGGGCTTCACAAGTAGCCTGCGCTCGACAAAGTTGGGGACCTCCGCGCCCTCGCCGACAAGGAGTGGTCGAGGTCCTACCAAGCTCATTTCACGCGTTAGTACATTAAACAGCTGCGGAAGCTCGTCAATGCTGGTCTTTCGGATAAGTCGGCCAACCCGGGTCACGCGTGGATCGCATGTTGACTTAAAGAAGACCTGGTCCGGGGTGGTTGCCTGCTCTATTTCCGCTCTAATTCGCTCGGCATCGATTCGCATGGATCTGAATTTCCAAACGCTGAAAGTAGCGCCGTCGCGACCAACGCGGGTTTGCCGGAAGAAGACTGGCCCGCGGTCCTCAACTTTGATCGCCACAGCGGTCGCTAGCATTAACGGGAAGAGCACGACGAGAGCCGTCATAGCGATTGTGTAATCCAAGGCAGCTTTCAACACGGTCTTTGACGCTTCGTACTGGGGCCGATCGATATGTAGCAACGGCAAACCGTCGACTTGTCGAACAGTCATGCGGGGACCTGCCACGTCGACTACTCCAGGAGCGACAAGCAGTTCTACGCCAATCGCCTCGAGTTGCCATGACATTTCTCGCAAGGATTCGTAACAAGATTCGTCAGAGGAGCTAATCGCTACAGTTGACGCGCCCGAACTTCGAATCGCGTGCAGCACGGACTGCTGGAAGACCGGGATGCCCAGATCACGGATTCTGACTTCTGATGGCATATCGACGGCGTCCGTCGGCACACAGATTCCTGCTGGCCGGTATCCCAGTGAAGGATCACGCGCTATACGTTTCAGCAAAGGCATAGCCGAACCCACTGATCCGACGATCAACAGACCTTCGAGTGCCTCACCCCGGCGTCGCTGTCTGCGTAAATCGTAGCGCCATGCAGACCGCCCCGCGATGAGAAGGATGGTACCGAGAGGAAGTGCGATCGCTAAGAAGCCCCTAGCAATATTTAGGCGAAATAGCAGATCGAGGATAGCTAGGGTTCCGAACACCGCGAAACATGCGCTCGCCACACGCCCATACTCCCGGTGTCCAGAACCCACTATGCGCCTGTCGGAGGTCTGGAACAATTGAAGTGAGAGCACCCACGCGAAGAAGAGAACGACAGACACCACAAGAGCAGGTAGACGGAAAGTCCCGTTTGGCTCCATCAGATCATTTGCACCGAATCTTGCAAGCTGAGCCGCGGTAATCGCGACGGTCACGATTAGAAGATCAGTCCATGTTACCGATCTAACGTACTTGCCGACCCAGTCTCTTGACTTGTCATTCGCGGCTCCCTGCGGACGACCAACACGCTGGTTCGTATTCGCCTGGTTGGCAACACGGTTCGGTTCAACGGTCATAACTGATCACCAACCGCTGGTGCGTGTGGTGTTCCGGATCAGGTCAACGCTAGGCCACCGGCTGACTCTGGAGTTTGCTAACCCTGAGCTCGTTGGCGGACTTGAGGCGCTATCTCGATCTGAATCACATCGAAGTGGAGGCTTACCAGGGCTGCCAGGATGCGTCGTCTCTGACTGGCGGCCGATGTGCTCGTACTTGGGCTGCAATGACCAGAGGGCCCAGACCCTGGCTTTCGACGGCTCTCGCCGAAGCTGCACAGTCGAGATCTCGGCTGAGTAGGTGTTGCGGCCTGGCTTCACCTTCGAACCAGTACTAGTTCGCTCAGACGACCGCGACCAAGCATTCGGACAGTGCAGCTCGGTTGATCGCATGGGTCGGGGCACCATCGTTAGTCCTCCTGACAAGTCCACGACATTAGACTCCGGGGGCTCAACGTGCCCCAACTCCACGGAGCTGTTGGCTCGTCGCGGCGTCCGCAAACTGCGCTGTAGTGAACCGCGTTCACCTTGACGTATCGGCCTGACTTGACGGCTGCTACGGAGTGCGTCGTTCTCGACACAACGAAGGAACACTTCCTTCTCCTTCTTGACGCGTGAGGTACTCACGACAGAACCAACCCCGACGGTGGAGCGCATACGTTCAGAGTGTTTCGCACGCGTACGAGAAAGATACGATGCTCGTAATTGCGACACAATTCGGGGGTCTCTTTCGCTCGTTGTGCGTGTTTCGTAGATGTGACTGTGGTCACCGCGTTGTGCGAACACGTTTGCACTACAACAGATCCCACTGACACTTTGAGCGCCCTGACCGTCACACGTGCGTGTTGCTTGAGTTGTTCGTGCATGTAAATCGCACGTGTACGAAAAGGCGCTAGCTAGTAATTCATCTGGTCGGACTACACACTGTTCGGTACGTCCTTCAATGCAAGGAGTTTACGATTTGAAACCAAGTTCACAGACTGGCATCGATTGCTTCGGTTACTAGACGGCGTAACCGGGGGCGGTGCGGGGAAGTGTGGTTTGGATGTCCAGCGAGAAGCCACCACGTCGTGCCAGCATCGTCGACGCATCGAGAGAGACACTCGGCCGCGCCTGCATTGAGATGTTCAGCATGCGCGCGCTCCAGCAGACGCATTCGATGCGGTTTCTGACCCGCTCGGCACTGGAGTGGTGCACCGCGACTCGCCGCTGGCCAGTCGACGTACGCACGCACCGAGCGATCAGCCCAGGCGCGACGTGTGACCTCCCGACGATCGTGAGCGTGGTGCCCCGCTGGTGTGAGTACACGTCGGGGTACGACGCTCTCACCTACGTCACGACACTGATCGACAGCACCGTCGCAGCGTTCGGCAAGCCGTTGACTCGACCTGCCCCTAACCCCCCATGCTTCCCCCGGTTTACACCGAAGCATGATTCAACACCGTTCTGTGAACATCAGATGAAGAGATTTTCTTACGCGTACGACGCTACGCTGCGATCGATGCGAGAAACATAACCTGAGTCAACGCCGCACGCAATTCATACCTGTGAGTAAGTTAAGCGAGCTCACGCGTCAACGCGGACCCGCAGCCCGATGACTAGCGCTGACCTGCGGACAGACGTGCACGAGTGGATCGTCGGCGCACGCCTGCTTAGACGAGACGAGCTGTTCGAAACGTCCGCGCGGAAGATAGAGAAATCCGCATGATTTCGATTTTCTGATTTTTCTTTGTGCTTCCCGCACAAGGGTTTGAAGGTGATCAGCAAACGTTTTTCCCACCACACAGCGATGGGCTCACACCCCACAGTCGGCTGATGTCGCCGCCGCTCTGCCTCGGACCGCCACTGGCGTGCCCGCTTGGCTTGTGTGAATCTTGATTCAGTGACTGTCACACCGCAGCAACGCCGAGCAAGCATCGTCGACGCCGCCATCCGCATCCTGGATCGCGACGGCGCCGACGCGCTCAACATGCGGCTGCTCGCTGAGGAGATGGACCTGCGGCCGATGGCGGTTTACCACTACGTCAGCAGCAAGGCCGAGTTGCTGTCGATGGTCATTGCCGAGGTCACCAGCAGGGTGAAGTGGCACAGGCCTAGGGGCGGCCCGCGTGACCGCCTGTTGGCTCAGCTCTACGACACGTATGCAGGCCTGGCCGCGATCCCGTGGCTACCCGAGCTCCTTCATCAAGGTGCGAGCACGGGGGTGCCGCCCTACGCGATGATCGACGCCTTCATCTCCAACGCCAATGACATGGGACTGAACGACGAGCAGGCATACGACCTATGGCGGGCGGTGTGGTCGCTCATCGGGTTCGAGCTTCAGTGGCATGAGGTCAACCGCGCGTACGCCGAGAAGAAGTCGTGGCTGGAGACGGTCGATCCGGGCACCGTCGCAGAGAAGTACCCTGCCCTTGCGCGCGTGCTACCCGTGTGGAGTTCGTACGCGGCGAGCTACGACGTGCGGACGCACATCGCAGCTCTCGTCGACGGGACCATCGCGCGGTATGCGGGTGAAGCGTCGGACGACGCGTGACGCCGGCGGCTCATCCAGAGCAGGCTGCCTTGATGTTCTGTTGTGAGGAGGACGGGCTCAGCGTCACGGTCTGCGACTCGGCCGCCTCGGAGAGCTGTTCTCCTTCGTATTGAACGGCGTCGTTGGGATACTTCTGCACGAGTCCTCCTAGCGTCGCGACGCTTCGCAGATGGCGGCTCGGACCACGCGATTTATGATGTTGACCAGTCCTTGGAATGTGCCTGCGACTAGTTCCGCTGCATCGCGGGTCGCTCACCTCGCCCTTATCTTCCTCCTGTCAGCTGCCGCGTGTATCCGCTCGCTTCGTGGTCCAACTGCGGTTGACCACATTCGTTGCTCGGGATGGACCTCGAAGACCGCCGACGGTGTACTCGCGTACCGAGGTCTAACGGTCGACGACGGGATCCCGCATATGTCGCTCGTCTACGGCCCAACCCGCGATGGGTCGTTTTACCGCACATACTCTGCGACTATTACCGCAGAAGGGCACTTCGCGTTAGCGGCGAGTATCCGGGTCGATCAGGGCTGATCGAACTTTAGTACGCACGTCCGAACGAACGAATCGTCCCGTCCGAGAGGCGAACACGTGCGATCTGCCTGATCATGGGCTCCATGGGAAAGCCGTCCTCAGTTTCCGAAGGCGTCAAGCCAGCGCCGGTCGCGCGCAATCCAGCCGTCGATACCTTGCGAGGTATCGCTTGCATTCTTCTGGTCTGCACGCACGTCATCGGCCACGACGCGCAGTCGGGTATTCAGGTCGATGACGATAGTGCGTTCCGCTGGTTCGTCGATTCCGCGGTGTACCTCCGGATGCCGCTGTTCAGTTTCCTAGCCGGCCTAGTGTACGCGTGGCGACCACTCGACTCACTCGGCGCCTACCCCGAATTCATGGGCAAAAAAGTGCGTCGACTGCTCATCCCATACCTTGTTTTCGTGCCGCTTATCGGCGTAGTGCAAACGTACCTACCGGGAGCGAATAACCCACCTGAGGGCAACGTCGCGACGTGGTTGCTCTACTCCATCTCGCCGTACTGGTTCCTATTGTCAACGTTCTGGATCTTCGCGGTCGTCGCCCTCCTCGACAGCTTCAAACTGCTCAGCCGTCCCGAGGCGACACTCGCAGCGATCGCGGGCCTGATTGTCGTGAATGTGCTACTCCCAGACGCACCGACAGTCCTACAAGCCCAGAACGCGCTTACTCTGTCGGTGTTCTTCCTGGCCGGTCTCGCGACTGCACGATTCCAGTTCGACTCCCTGCGACCTGCGCCGCTGGCCGCACTCAGCGTGGTGTTCGCCGCATTGATCGCCTACACCCAATTCGGCGTGTTCGGCGTTCTCGACTATGCCGATTCTCGCAGCGACCTCGGCGGTATCGCGATCGGCATACTTTTCCCAGTACTGTTCCTTGCATTTCGATGGCAGAGCAGAGCGCTGGCGTGGATCGGTGTCTATTCCTCGGGCATCTTCCTTCTGCACTCGTTCGCGATCGGCGGCACCCGGGCATTCCTAAGCAAGGCGGGCATCACATCTGACGGGTTTCAGTTCTTCACGCTCGGGGTGGCCGGCATCTTCCTGTCTATCCTCGGCGTGATTGTGCTCCGGAAAGCCCGGGTGGGGCGAGTCATGCTGGGCGAGAAGGCATCGCCGAGTTAGCTGCTGGCTCATGGCATACGAACGTGCCCTGTGTCATACCGCCGCACCGTTGGGAGGAACTATCAAACCTAGCCAATCCCGACGTGTCGCGGATCATGTCGGTGCCCTGTCGGATGAGATCCAGATTCGCAGTCGCGATGTTCTTGACCTCAAAGCGAGCCCCATGGCCTCCGACTATTTGGGAACACCCAGGTGTTCTCGACGGTCCCGCCTTGTGCGTCGAACTTGCCCGACTCCAGGAACATCGACCAAGACGATCCGATCGGCTCGACCGGGTTCAGGTGATACCCGCACCAGGTGCCGTTGGTCATGCGCGTCAATCGGATGTGGCCTATCAGGGAATCAGGTGACCTTCACGGCGGGTTGGCAGATCGACCACACGATTCACCCGGCCAGCTCATGGTGCCAGCGGTCCCGACGACGGCTGGATCAGGGATAGATTGATCTCCTGTGACAGGCTGTCGCTCTCGCCGAATCACCCACTACCACTCAACACCATGGCGTTGCGCCTGTGCCCTACGGGATGCAAAGTCTGATCACTGAATTGAGTTTACCGTGAGCGTGCCCCTGACCAGCGTATATGGGCTGCCCATGGTGCGCCACGAGACGTCGAAAGGCTACCCGCTGAGCCAGCACGCTATGGGCCTGAACTCCCTTTTCGTCTGTTCGGGTGAACGCCCCACGTTGACCTCGCTTCGCTCCTGCGCGGTGCGGTCGGCCCGCGCGTGCAGCATCATGCAACAGTCGTCTGGAGGTTGCGCAATGGTTGAGCCGGTCGTCTCGTCTTCTACTACGGACCGATGGGCGCGGGTTAAGCGACGCTCGCGCTGCAGACGCACTTCAATCACGGCCAGCAGGGCCGAGTCGGTGTGCTGATGACCAACCGCGACCGCTCGGGCCAGTCGCTGGTGACTAGCCGGATCGGACTTGTCGCCGACGCTGTGCTGATCGACGACGACACAGACGTCTTTGCGCTCGTCGAGGGCTTCCCCAGTTCGCGAATCGACTACGTCGTCTGCGACGAGGCGCAGTTCATGAGCGTCACGCAGGTCGATCATCTCGCGCGCATCGTCGACGAGAGCGGTCTCGACGTCTTCGCCTACGGACTCCTCACCGACTTCAGATCAAAGCTGTTCGACGGTGCTGCTCGCCTCGTTGAGGTGGCAGACGAGATGCACCGGCTGCAGGCCGTCGTGCTGTGTTGGTGTGGCCGAACAGCATTCATGAACGCACGCATCGTCGACGGCGTGATGGTGCGGACCGGAGACGTGGTCGCCGTCGGTGATACTGCCGACGGACCGATGCAGTACCGAGCGCTGTGCCGGCGGCATTTCGTGGCAGGGCGCGAGGTGAGTCGAGCGCGGCTCTGGGCACGCATCCCGTGTGTCCTGTAGCGACGCCGCGTGCAAGTTCACGCTCTCGACACATAGCGAAACAGGCTCGTAGCGCCCGCCGTCTACTTTCAAAGGCGTTCACTGATTCAGCTCGGAGGTTCTCATGACGGTTCGTGGTATCACGTTCACCGTTGAGGACTGCCTGCGCGCAACCGCTTTCCAGCGTCCTGCGCTTGCAATGCTGTCAGTGAACCTCGGTCGAGTCCGGCCATAACTTTCTGCTGCGCGTCGAGAAGGCTGTCTCCGCGCTGAATTACCACTTCGTCGGTCGGCGCGATTGCCGACCTCCTCGCCGAGCCCGCTTCTCATCAGGGGCGTCGGATTCCTGTGTGCATCCCCCGAGAGGCTGACGCACACCCTTGCTCATCTGCCATGGAGAAACCATGTCTATCATTCCATCTATTCACCCATCGACCCCCGACGAGACCGCGCCGCCGTCGGCGCACAGCACCGCCGAAATCGACACGGCTACAGCTAGTTTCTCGCCTCGGCTCTACAACGCTGATCTCGCTCCAGTCACGCACAGGACGTGGCGCGTCTACGACATCTTCGCCATGTGGATGCAAGACATCCACTCGATCACCGTCTACACCTTCGCTGCGTCGCTGTTCTTCATGGGGCTCAACGGCATACAGGTCTTCATCGCGTTGGCGGTAAGCGTCGTCATCATCTGGGGATTGATGAACCTCAGCGGCCTCGCGGGCCAACGCACGGGGGTTCCATTCCCCGTACTCGCGCGATCAAGCTTCGGCGTCTGGGGCGCCAACGTTCCCGCGATGATCCGGGCAACGATCGCCGTCATCTACTACGGAATCCTCACCTACCTCGGGTCGACGGGGCTGCAGATCGCGCTACTGCAATTGAGCTACAACACATTTGAACCGATGACGAAGCCGTCGTTCCTCGGCCTCAGCGCGTTGGGGTGGTTGTGCTTCGCGCTGATGTGGATCATCCAACTCGCCGTCGTCCGACGCGGAATGGAAGCCATTCGAAAGTTCCAGGATTGGGCAGGCCCCGCAGTCTGGATCGTGATGTTCGTGTTGATGATCTGGATGATCATCAAGGCGGGAGGAAACATCTCGTTCAATCTGTCACCTCACCAAGCTTCGGGATGGGGTCTCACGTACAGCATGATCGCCGCTATCGCCCTGACTGTCTCGTTCTTCGCAACCTTCCTTGTCAACTTCGCCGACTTCGGGCGCTTGACTCCAGATAAGCGAACAGTAGTGCGCGGCAACTTCTTCGGGCTTCCGGTCAACTTCATCCTGTTCGCCATCGTGTCGGTGACGGTCACTTCCGCAAGCATCACCGTGTTCGGCGAGGCCATCACAGATCCCGTGGCACTGATCCAGCGCACGGACAGCACCACGGCGATACTCATCGGCGCCATGGTGTTCGTGGTGGCGACGATCGGCATCAATATCGTCGCCGACTTCATCTCGTGCGCTTACGATTTCGCGAATCTGGCACCGCGTCGAATCAACTTCTTTCGAGGTGGCGTGCTGGCTGCTGTGTTGTCGGTGTTGCCGCTACCGTGGCATCTCTACAACAATCCCGACTCGATCGCGTACTTCGTCGGCGGTCTCGGCGCCTTCCTCGGACCACTGTTCGGTGTGTTGATGACCGACTACTGGATCATCAAACGAGGCCATGTCGATGTCGACGCCCTCTACGACGATGCTCCGACCGGCAAGTACCACTTCCTACGCGGATTCAATCCGCGGGCGCTGGTCGCGGTCACAGCCGCTACCATTCCGGCGGCAATCCTCGCGCTCGTCCCCTACTTCAGCGCGTGGGCGCCATTTTCATGGGTGATCGGAGCGGCGCTGGCAGCCGTTGTGCACCTTGCCTTGTCGTGGCGTCAGCGCGCACCGAAGCAGGTGGCGGCATGAGCCTCATCGTAGTGATGAACTGCAACACGTCAGCGGCGATGACCTCGAGGATGGGCATTCAGGCGCAATCGCATGCCCGACCGGGCACGCAGATTCTGGCACTCAACCCCACGTGGGGTCCCGATTCGGCCGAGGGCTACTACGACAGCTTCATCACGGCCGCGGCCGTGCTCGACCGACTGCACAGCGTCCCCGCGGAAACCGCAGCCGTCGTCATGGCCGGATTCGGCGAACACGGCCGTGAGGGAGCTCGCGAGATGCTCGACGTTCCCGTCGTCGACGTCACAGAGGCCGCAGCAACCTTCGCCTTGTTTCTTGGCCCCCAATTCGGCGTCGTCACAACGCTGTCGAGGGCGCGTGCCCAGATTCGTGACAGTCTGCGCGTCGCAGGATTGTGGGAGCGCTGCGCGTCCGTCGAGGCTGCCGATGTCGGGGTACTCGAGTTAGAACTCGAACCCGATGCAGCGTTTGACTCCATGTGCGCTGCCGGACAACGCGCTGTCGATCGGGGCGCGGAGGTCCTGGTCCTCGGCTGCGCAGGCATGACCGGTCTCGACGCCGCGCTGAGCGACAAGCTGGGCGTGCCCGTCGTCGACTCTGTCACCGCAGCGGTTGCGCAGGCCGAATCGTTGATTGCGCTCGGCCTCAACACTTCCCGTTCACTCAGCTACGCCCACCCACGCACCAAGCGTCGTGACGGTTGGCCCATAACTTCCCAGGAGAACCACTCATGAACAACACTGTGCCCATCATCGACCTCGCCCGAGCACGATCATCGGAGTCCGAATACCTCGCGGTAGCAGAACAAATCGATGACGCCAACCAACACATCGGCTTTCTCGCCCTCGTCAACCACGGAGTGCCGCAGGCGTTGCTCGACGAGATGTACTCCGTAACAGCGGAATTCTTCGACATGCCCGAGGAGAAGAAGCTCGAAGTACTCGGCAGCCGACACACCAGCCGGGGGTACATCCCCTCCAAGCAACGTGCGCTCGCTCGCACGCGGGGAATCCAAACACCGGCCGACCTCGTCGAACTCTTCTCCATCGGTTCACCCCATGTTCCCGACGATCCGTGGTTTCAACGCGCGCAAGATCTCGGCTACTTCGCGCCCAATCTATGGCCATCGACGCCCAGCGGCTTCCGTCGAATCTGGGAGGCGTACTACCGCCAGATGGATTCTCTCGCATTCGAACTCATGCAACTCTTCGCCACCGCACTGGGACTGGACAAGCATTGGTTCGACGCCTTGGTCGACCGCCCGATCAGCAACCTGTTCGCCAACCACTACCCACCACTGACTTGCGAGCCTGAACCCGGCCAGATCAGAGTCGGCGAGCACACCGATTACGGGAGTCTCACTCTGCTGTACCAGTCGGATGCCGTTGGCGGACTTGAGGTCTTCCTCGACGACGCGTGGTGCCCCATCGACCCGATCCCCGGCTCCTTCGTCGTGAACATCGGCGACCTCATGGCCCGATGGACCAACGACCGATGGATCTCGACGCTGCATCGTGTGCAGAATCCGACGATCGGTGGCGCAGCGAGTCGTCGGATCTCGTTTCCGTTCTTCTGCCAACCCAACTACGACGCGGCGATCGAAACCTTGCCCACATGTCGTGAACCAGGAGGGGCGTCACGGTACGCGACCATCACCGCAGGAATGAACGTCTCCGGAAAGACAGACGTGAGCTTCGACGTGTGATCACCTGGCCGTGGCGTCCGTGCACTCGGGCGCCACGGCCCCGGCACCTAATTGGTCGCCTCTACCACTCGCCACCGACAATTTTGCCGCCTAAACACGAGTTATCCACAGGCCTTCTACCAGCGAAAATAACCCTTGACTCGAACTCCCGTTCGTGTACTTTGGAGCCATGTCCGATTCGTCGCCGATCGCCATTTTTACCGCGCCCGTTCTTGCCGACCCCGATTCCACCCACTCTGTTTCCGCCGCGCTGCGCGACGCTATCGCCGTGGTTCGCGATGCCGTGAGCGCCGACCACGACGACGCCGCCCTCGCCTGCGAGACCATCCGCGCGTTGGTCGAATTGCGCAACGTCACCGAGCACCAGCTCGCCGCACATTCGGCCACGCTATGTAGGCTCGGCGTCGATAAACGTCAGGGCCGCAAGATGACTGAACTATTGGGCGAACTCGGAGTGGCACCCGCCGACGCACATCGGTGGGTGCGCATTGGTCGCGCTCTCGGCAGCCTCGGCACGGTCGACGGATTCTCCGCAGACGGCGCGTTCTCGTCGGCACATGTCGACGCCATAGTGCGCGGACTAGCCCACATCGAGCAACGCAGCGCCACTCCTATCGATAGCGACGAACGACGACAGTTCGCATCTTCGCTTGCCGCTCAAGCATTCTCGACAACAACGCCAGCCGACATCTTCGAATACGCCCGCACAGTCGGCAATATTCGATCCGACGACACCGGCGGTCTGCCACCCGCCGAAGACCGTTGCATCAACTCGGTGACCACCGCCAAAGTCGACGGCCGACTCCGCGTCAAAGCCGACCTCGACGCCATCGTCGCCGAGAAGCTGATGACTGCTATCGACAAGTTCTCGGCGCCGCAACCGCAACCCGACGGTTCGCACGACCCGCGCGGTCCCGAACGTCGTTGCGCCGACGCGCTCGAGATCATCCTCGACCTCGCCGCTAACGGCGCGGCCACCGACGCATCGTCGAACATCTACGGCGACAACGTGATCAGTCAACCGTTCGCCGGACTGGCCGCTCCTACTCAACTCGGGTTGACCATCCCCGCTGCCACTCCCGAACTGTCGACGCTGCCGTTCATGGGTGCAGTCACCGAAGCCACCGCCCGACGCCTCGCCTGCGACGCCGACGTCACCGTCATGATCACCGACGGCGAAGAAGTCCCGCTGGCAGTCGGGCGCACCAAACGCCTCTTCACGCGCGCCCAACGCCGAGCGCTGAAGAAGCGCGACCACTGCTGCATCAAATGCGGGGCGCCCGCCTCATGGACTCGCGCTCACCACATCACGCATTGGGCCGACGGCGGCGACACCGACCTCGACAACGGCTGCCTGCTGTGCAGTTCATGCCACGACGACGTGCACCACCGCGGCTGGGACGTGGTCATGGGCCACGACCGCCACCCCTGGCTCATTCCACCGACCACCGTCGACCCCCAACGCCAACCGATCATGTCCTATCACCGACGCACCATGAACCTCGACAACCTGCCCGCCGCGGCATGACCGAGCCGGACATGAGCGAGCTCGGCGTCATCCAACCCAGCACGATCCGGCTCTGCTGACCCACCGCCACCACCACTGACCCGACACCGCCCGTCGAGACGACACACCTCCGTACCCGAGACCACGCCCCTGCGCACCCACATCGAGGGACCGCGCACGAACCTTGAGAACTCCATACCTCTGCGCGACAACACGCGGGGCAGCCTTCCGACACGCGGCTGGCTGCCCCACGAGGCCGAGCGTGGACGCGGTTGCACAAACTCTTCAACTTGTCGCCCGATCGTACGAAAACGGCGCGACGAATTGTGCGGCAACGACTTTCGCGTGCGATGGTCTCCGAGATCAAACAGCACGAATGGAGTGTGGAGTGACCGAGAGTCAGGCCAAAGTCACACGTTGCGGCAGGGTTCGCACCGCGTTGAGCTGGTCGAGTTACAAGCGCAGAAGAATCGAGCGCGAATTCGACACTCTCGCCCTCCAGATAGGTCTTCGAAACAAGGTCCTCGAGGAGTCTCGAGGCAAGATCGTGGCACTTGTTTCCCAACGATGCTGCGCCACCGGCGCAGACAGTGTTCCGGCTTGCCGCGGTAGATCTGTTCGTTGAGAAAGCCCAGGACGCGCTCACGCGTCGCGCCCGAAACATGGTTTTCGCGGGAATCGCCACATCAGCGGGTGCGGTCGCCGCCCTGATGATCCTCAGCCTGTTCATAGCGCAGCATGCGAGCGACATCCCCTACGACCACGCCCTGAACGTGAACGTCCTCTTGCTGCGCGTGGTCAGCGCAATATCGCTCGGCGCAATCGTGCTGGTCGGCGTCAAGTACTTCGTCTCGCTTGCGCGATCGTTCCTCCATGAGAGCGTCACCCTCCTCGGACGACGCCACGCCCTGCGCTTCGGAAGGATGTATGTCTACCTCAATGCCACTGAGAACGAGATGAAACTCGACGACCTCCGCGACGCGTTCCAATGGAACATCGGCGGCGATTCGTCGTTCCTCGACATAAAGCCAGAGGAGATCGGCAAGACGCCGTGGTCTGTGCTGGCGCAGAGCATGGGAGCTTCACTCAGTGCCGCGATGGAAAAGGGCGTCGAGAAGGGTCTCGAGAAGGGTCTCCAGCGCGCACAGTCGTCCGGCGATAACAGCAGCGCAGACAGTAAGGCGAAGCGGAGCGACGACGTGCCGGCGTAGTCAGTACTGACGCACCGAGCTCAGGCGCGAGGTGGACACACATCACAGCACCTCGCCGACGTCCGGTATGGGCGTTCGCGTAGAATTCAGTAGCACGCGATTGAATTTCGAGAAGGGCGCAAACCATGGCAGACACCGCGGCTCGACCAAGGGGCTGGCAGTACGTCCGCTATTGCTATGGCGCAGTGTTACCGGACTCCATGCGTGCCTGGGTCGCCAACGACCTGGCAGGCAAGGGCGCCCCGCTGCGTATGGTCGTCCGCTGGGCAATTCCCTGCATCATCCTGATGCTGCCGATGCTCTTCGTTCCTGCTGACTGGGGCGTCCGGTTCATCATGTTCTCGCCGATCCCCATCGCGTACATCTTCTTCTCGATCGCCCTGAACGTCATCTACCGCAGGCATCGACTCGAGCAGCATGGATTGAATCCCGATCTGGTCAAGCACAACGAGCGAGTTCGCAACGCCGACCTGTACGACGAGTACCACCGGAAGTACCGCGGCCGCGCGTAGAGCCAGTCGCCGCCGTCGGCAAACTGCCTGGCGCCGAACCTCTATAGCCAAGTCTCTGATAGGCAGACTCGCTGTCGCCAGTTCCCACTGTCGCCGAACTCCAATGCCATTGGGAGGGGCGCAGAACAACGCAAACCTGGCAAACAAAGCTGACGCTCGCCATATCCTGCGGATCGCCGTGCGCGCCTCCGTATCTCAGTCTCCGTCGTAGTCGATTATTGGATAGTGTCATCGCTGGTGATGACGGCAAAGTCCCATGGGGGGATCGTGAACGGAGCAGGCATGACCCCGCATCACCGCAGGAGTCGACGACGAACCTTGGTCGGCATCGCGATCAGCACCTTCATCGTTGCGGCACTCGTCGCAGGAGTGGCAGCCACGATAAGCACCAACCGAGTTCGTACCACTGCAAGCACCACCTACTTGCCTTTCGACGTCCCGTCCTGGAGCACCGCAGGCCGCAAGGTCTTCGCCCACTACATGCCGCACTTTCCCCTCTCGTTCGACAACAAGCCGTCCGACAGCGACTACTACACCACGCAGTACCTCACGCCGACCGGCGAGAACGGTGTCCACGCCGCATACGGGGGCTACCTCCGCGACCGTCCGTTGCCGGTAACGCCGTCCAACGCGGCCGACTGGAAGAACAAGAACTTCGGTACCGAGGTCGATCAGGCCCGTAGCGTAGGCATCAACGGATTCGCGGTCGACGTGATCCAGCCACGATCAGCGTCGACAATCGTCAACGACATGCTTGCGGTCGCGTCGACCAGATTCGGCTTCTCAATCCTGCTGACCATGGACATGGACGGCCCAGTCGCCAGTCAATCGATGGCCAGCTTTGTCGACGACATAGCCACGTACGCGTCGAGCGTTGCGGCCACCAGGCTCGATGACGGCAGGTTGGTTCTCAGCGCATACCGTGCCGAGAACAAGACACCGGCGTGGTGGCAGCAGGTGTTTTCCCTACTCTCGCAGCGAGGCATCTCCGTCGCCTTCTACCCGATACTCCTCGACGCGAACTCCAACCTCGAAGCCTTTGCGCCCATCAGCTACGGTCTGAGCGCGTGGGGAGGTCGCAACCCCGCCTTCATGCCGACGACAAACGTCGGCAGGGGCTCACCGGTCGACCTCATCACGCGCGCACACCAACTCGGTAAGCAGTGGATGCAAACCGTTGCCTTCCAAGACAACCGGCCAGCTCAGGGGATCTACGATGAAGCGGTCAACGGCACCACGATGCGCCAATCATGGCAAATCGCAACACAACAGAACGCCAACTGGGTGGAGCTCATCACCTGGAACGACTACGCCGAGGGCACCCAGATCGCACCGTCGGTCAAGCACGGATACCGCCTCCTCGACCTGATGGCCTACTACGTGGCCCAGTACAAGTCCGGCAGCACCCCAAGCATCCTGCGTAACGCCGTCTATGTCACCCACCGAACTCAGGCCGCCGCACAGAGGCCAAGCTTCCCGCAAACGAAGCTCATGACCCTGCGCGCGGGCAGCACACCCGCTGTCGATCAGGTCGAGGTCACCGCATTCTCTCAAACACCCGGGTATGCGGGCGTGACCATCAACGGCAATCAGCAGTACTGCGCAATCCCCGCAGGTGTGACCACGTGCACCTTCCCGCTGGCGACCGGACATGTGGCTGCATGGATCTTCAGCAACAACGCTGTCACCGCTACGGCCGACAGCCCTGCCGACGTCACCGCCACTCCGTACGTACAAGACCTCCAGTACGTTGCCGGCGGCGGACTACGCTGAAACTAGCTCAGCGCGTGTAGATTTCGCTCAGCTGTCCGCCGATTTCCTCCACGGACAGACTGCGCGCAGCAGCTAACGCATTCACACTGAGCTTAGCGAGACGATCTGGATCGCCGATCAACGACGTCATTGCCTGGGTCAGCGACTCGCTGCCAGGCTCGATGACGATGCCTGCGTCGAACTCCGTCACCAGACCGGCCAGACCGCACTCGTTGGTGATGATCACTGGCAAGCCTGCCGACATCGCTTCCAGAACAGCCATCGGAAACGGCTCAGCCACAGATGGCAGAACAAAAACATCTGCCGACGCCAGCCGCTGCTGCACCAGACCGGGTTCGATCGGCCCCTCCCAGCGAATTGTGCTGTCCCCCAGCCCTTCGGCCGCGATGGCTGCGGTCACTTCTGACGCACTGCCTCCATCAGGCCCCACCAATGCGAAGCTCGCGTCGGTCGCCCCCGACCGACTCACTTCGGCCGCCGCGCGCACGAAATCGAGTGGACGCTTGCGTTCGTGCAGCCTACTCAGAAACAGAAACTTCAGCGTTTCTGAATCCGCCCCGTAGGTACGTGCGCTGCCCCCTTCGGTAAGCGGCACGCCGTTCTCCAACCGTTGCAACGGCACGTGTGAAGGCACCTGAGACTCCAACTCGCCACGCTCGCGGTCAGTGAGGTATAGCACCGTATCTGCTTGAGCGATAACCGGTTTGATGGTGAAGGAATCAAAGATTCGGTATACCAAGCCCGTGCGTGGCATCAGCATGCCGTGCGACTGGACGACGACACGGGAGCTCCTCCCCGCAGCGAGCCAAGCCACCGGCCCGGTGAACAGATCACGTGCCAGGTGCACGTGAACGACGTCGAATCGACCTCGTCTGCGCCACGCCCACCACATCGCGCTCAACGACATCGTCAGCACATGACTGCGCTTATAAAGACTTAGCAACGGCCGGAACAGGATCAGCCGCGAGGTTCCGAACTGACCGGTCTCGCCGAGGTTTGCGGCACGGCCGGCCACGACGGTGACCTCATGGCCGCGTCGCACCAGCTCGCCTGAAAGGTTCTCTGCCACACGTACCGGGCCCCCGTATTCGCCGTCGGGCGATACCAGCGTGACTATATGGAGGATTCGCATCGACGTCATGCTTCCGCTGCAACTTTGTCGGCCTGTCGGCTCTGGCGTGTGGCGGACCGATCGCCAGAAAGAATCCCCTGCTCGGCCCTGACGCCGTGCTGAGTAATGTCCACGTACTCACGGTCATGCCACCCTCCTGACGAGGCGCACTTCCACTTTGCAGGCGACCCTACGTACAGTCCGGCCGCCGACTCGTCGTCGTATCCGGCGAGTACGGTGCTGTGCGCTCCTACGACCGATCGCGCTGGTACGAAAGCGCCTTGCAGCAGCACAGTACAACTCGAGACCAGTGAGTGGTCGCCGATGGTGATCCGGCCGACGGTTTGCTGGTGGTGCGCCAGGTCCGGCTCGTGAGTCTGCAACAGGCAACGATGCCCTCCGAGCGCCGCGTACTCCCGTACGATAACGGTCCCCGAGCAGTCGATGTAGCAGCGGCTGCCGATCTTGGATCCGTAACCCACAAACAGGGTGCCGGCGTTGTCGTCGAGTTGCTGGTATATCGGGTGCGCTGACACCCAATTCCACGATTCGATTCGAGCGGAATCTTCCAACTCGATCCGTCTGAGGCCCCGAAAGACGTTGAGTAGACCTATCTCAGTTCCCTCGCCAAGCGTCACATGTTTGACGCCGATAGCGATGGTCGGCATGATGCTGGCTGTCGCCGAGATCTGGTGGCCAAACGATCGCAGCATGCGATTCTTGGCACGGCACGCCGGCAGCAACCAAACTGCCGCCTCTATGAGCTTCTTCAACTGGGACATGGGTGTTTCCTTTCAAACGATGCTCGTCGAGCGATGACTGTCCGAGCGTGCGATGGGAGGGTTCAAGTGGCCCCTGAGTACGCGGTTCACGCCACGGCACGAACCAACTGAGGGCGCCCAACGTCACCAAGGTGCTAGCGATCAACATGCCCAGTGCCACACTGAGCGCGGATCGATCGACCGCGAGGGCACAGGCCGTGACGAGCAACGTCGTGGCAACGAAAACGGACTTGGTAAGAAGCGCTTCTGTCGACCTGTTTTGCGACTTCAGATAGACACCGATCACAAAAAGCCAAGCTGCGACGGTGTATTCGCCGGCGATCAACAGAACGATGTGACGAGACAACTCAAAGGTGTCACCGAGGATGAGCCTGCCCCACGATTGGGGCAGTACACGGATCAACACTCCGGACAACAACGCAATCGACGAGGTCAGCGCCGCAACCTTCATCAGGACGCGCCATGTCTCGGTAGGTGGTCGTCCGTTCCGCGCAGTCTCCGGGATCACCAGTAGGGGAAGTGCACTACCGATGATCGCCAGTGGCGCCAAAGCAGCTGCCGAACCGCGCAATGCGGCTGAGGCATTCTCGCCTACGTACAGGCCTGCGAGACCCAGTACGAGGAACACCGATACCTGTTCCAATCCAGAATCGACTCCGTAGCGGACACGGTGCCAGGGATCATCGGAAAACCACTTCCACAGTCCTCGCACCCGTGGGCCTGTCCCGAGGGTAAAAGCGAGTCCGATCAAGGCGATCACCGCCAACGCACACCATCCAAAGACCAAACCGTTGGGCGACAATCCTGCAGGGTTGAGCCACGCAATGATCCAGAACGCGGCGCTCCCTAGGAACCACAGCCCATCCCACATCGCCGCAAGATGTGGTCGTCCGAGTCCGATTGCCGTATACCGCAGCGTGTCCTGCATGAGTACGACGGGAACGGTTGCGGCCATGAGGAGTGATTCGTTAAGTGTGCCAAGTAATGCGCCCGTTGCGATAAGCGCAACGCTGACAGCAACGCCCGCAATGCCCGCCGCGGCCACTGAGTAGCCTCCGTGACGAAGCACAGACGCATTGCCCGAGCCAGCGGCCAGTAGCAATGGTGTGCCCAGCGCACCCCGCAACACTCCGATCGTCGCCGCAAGGAGCGTGAACAGCAACGCAATTCGTCCGAAGTCATTGGGCGCAGCGACAACAGCGAGGGCGAAGAGAATCAGCCCATTGCTCGCACTGGAAAAGATCTGGTCGAGCAATCCGCTGGCGGAGCGAATCTTGCTCAGCACGGCGGACTCATCAGGTGGCGTCGGCTCGGGTGCTGCAGCCGTCCCCGACGCAGTCTTCGCCGACGTCCTTCAAACGTAAACACCGCTGACCGTCGGTGTTTGTACGGCATGAGTGACGACCACACCGAGCATCGGCTTGTGTATTCCGTCGCTGACTCGCACGGCCTCGCGGATACCGACCGACGTCGACTGCCCCGGTGCCACGCACAGCACGAACGCATCCGACAACGAGAGGGCCACTTCCGACTCCACTGAAGTAACCGCAGATGAGGACGCCACGACGACGTAGTCGGTCTTCGAACGCAGCTGCTCGAGCGACTCTCGGATCGTTGCCTCGTCGCTGAACGCGGTCGGCAGCGAAAGAAGCGTGACCGACGACCCTGAATCTGCTGGTACATCAGCCACATACGCGCCGAGTGTCAGCAGCGACACGCTCGCTCCACTCGCGGCGATCCCCTCAGCCATCGCGTATCCCGCCTGAACAGCTCCGACACCCGCTCGATCTCCGACGAGCGCGAAAGCAGCACCATCGGTGTCGTCGACGTCGTCCTCATAGCCGGCGTCGTCTGATCGCGCGACCTGCTGCAGTCGTTGTCTCACCGCGACGCCTGCTCGTTGCGCCTCCTCTGCAAGCGCTGGAGTAAGCGAACCGCTCGGAACGCCCGGATCGTCTATGTCGCTGCCGAATGTGGCGATTACCGGTGCCCCCGCCGCCTCTTCGATGTCACGACGCGTCCTGGGTTTGGTGTCAAAGTACTCGAGGAACCAGATGATCAAAGCCGAAACAACCAGTGCGACAATGAGCGCGACGAGAAGCGTCATCGTCAGCGAATAGCCACCGCGCACCGCGGTGTCAGCACTCGCCGCGTTGATCACTGTCACGAGCGGCGGGACACTTGGGTCGTTCTGTACGTTCTCGACCTTGGCGACGTAGGACGCAAAGACAGACGCGTATCCGTTGGCGATATTCGCCGCTTCCTGCGGATCGGAGTCCTTGGCCGACAACACGATGATGACTGTTTCTTTGACCGTCGACGCGCTGACACGAGACTCGAGTTCTGATGGACTCATGGACAAGCCGAGTTTGTCGATGACAGACTGCGCCAGCTCGTCGCTCGTAATGATGTTCATGTATGTCTGCGCGCGCTGACGTGAGAACAGGTCGCCCTGATAAGCGCTCGTCGACGTCTTCACATCCGGCGCTCGCAGGAACAGCGATGTCGACGCCGTGTACTCGCTCTTTTGGGTTGCGTTGTACAGCGCTCCACCAGTCAGGGCAACAACCAGCACGATCAGGATGACCGGCCACCGCCGACGGATCACGTACCAGGTGAGTTTGATCAATTCCATTGTCAGACCGTTACTTTCTCGTTCTCCGAAGGTTCAGTATTGGTGCGCTCGGGGGTGTTCGAGGACTTCGTCGTCCTCCGCGTCCCGAGGGCAGCGGCGCCCGCCAGCCCGATGAGGAAGCCGCTTACCGCACCACAGATCAGGTAGACACCCACATCCGGCGTCGTCGACGCGCTAGGCTCCACGGCCGGTGAGATGACGATCGGCTGCACCGGAGACGCCTTGCGGAAAGATGGTTTCTCTATCTTTGCGACGGTGTCGGTGTACTGCGCGGCGACGGCATTGGCTATTTGCATCGCCTCGGCCGGTGATGATCCGTGCGCGGTGATCTCGACGATCACCGTGTCTGGGACCAACCTGCCCGTGACGCGGCCCTGCAGATCCGACACGGGAACGCCGAGTTTGTTCGCAACCGGCTGTAGCACAAGCGGGCTTGTGAGTACCTCGAGGTAGCTCGACATCCTCTGCTGGGTGAACTCGTCACCGTAGGAGGTCTGGGTGTCCTCGGTACCGGGCTGAGCGTCGGCAGTCGAGTCGTTCCAGTTGGGCGTTGCGATGAACACCCTGCTGTGGGTGGTGAAGTCGGCGGGCATGAGCAGCGCGACTGACCCGCCGACCAACACGCCGAGCATGACGCCTGCCACGACGACCAGCCAGTACGGCCGCACAAGCGCGAGCAGCGCACGATAGTCGTTCATCGATCCTCCTTGAACGGCGTGAAGCCCTGAGCCAGCATCGACTTCGCGATCTTGGCTGCGTAGAAGTCGTTGCCCTTCTGCGAGAAGTGCACGTGATCGTTCCAGAGCAGCGGTCCGAGTGGTTGGTCTCGGTACCAGCCACGTGTCACTGGATCAACGACTATGGCTTGGTACTTGCCGGCAATCTCGTAGAACAACGAACGCATCGCAACAACCGTGTCCTCGACTTTGGTGGTGACGTAAGTCGGCACCACGATCGCCAGCTTTTGAGTCGGCCAGATCTCCCGCAGCTTCGAAAAATAGGACACGACATAGGGTTTCACTGCTGATGGATCCGAACCGAGGTCGTTGCGTCCGAGATCGACCACGATATTGTCGACAAGGAACGTGTCAGCGTCGTGATCGAGACGATCGATCGCTCGCTGGGTCTTCGGCTTCCCAGGTGCCTTGAAGTTGTTGCCGTCGTTGAGGAAACCTGTACCACCCTGAGCATCTACGACTGCGTGATATCCCAGGGCCGAACCGAGTAGCTCCGGGTACGCCGTGATCTGCGGGTCTCCGGTACCACCGGCGAAGCTGTCGCCTATCACCAGCAGCGTGGGCGCGGTGGGGCGTGCACCAACTAATGCCGATTCACGCTGTGCCGGCGCATCGGGTGCGTCGTCGCGCAGGAGGGCCGCAACACACACGACGACGGTGAGCACAGCCACGACCCCGAGAGCGATGTAGGCCAATCTGATCCCGCTCATCCCACGATCTCCTTCTGCCTCGTCGTCGACGGAGCATGCTGGGGCTCAGTCGAATACGACATCGACCGAGGCAACCATCTCTTGTTCATCGGACCACCAACATTCGGTGGAGAGCGTCGCACCATGGCCGCGAAGACCAAGATGAACATCAGGTACGACATTGCCTGCAACATCGAGCCGCGCATCAGGATCAGGAGGTAGAACGGCAACACCGACCCCAGAACGCCGGGCATCTGCGCAACACGCATCTGCGCTTCGATACGGCTGTCCCACCGATAGAGGTAGAAGCCGATCAGCGCCATGCCGAGCACCATGACCACCCAGCCGCCGTTGAGGAACAGCTCGATCCACAATGGCGCAGACAGATTCGTCATCTTGTAACCACGGCCATTCGCGATGAAGATGCCCGTATCTTTGGGCTTGTCGTCCCATAGCGTTCTCGGCACCCACCAGAAGAACACGCCGAGCATCTGCCTGCCGAAGGCAGTTCCGTCGCGGTTGGCAATCAGGATTCCGTTGGTGATCTGCCCGAACGAGTCGTAGTCGGGCGACATCAGCGACTGCAGCGGGTTGCTGCTCTTCACCTCAGCGGAGTCCGAGTAGCGGAAAGCGTCGGCGAGCGGGAACACCACCACCAGCGCCAGCACGAAGCCCATCACCATGGTTCGATATCTCGCCTTGGTGGCAAACCATCCGAACGCAACTGTCGCCGCCAGCATCGCCGTTCCCGAGAGATAGCGCGCGTTGGAGATCGGATTCATGCTGTTGAGCAACAAGACTCCGATGCCCCACGCACAGCAGACCGCAATCATCTTCTGCGACTTGGTGTATGCCACACCCGCCTCTGCGGCAGCGCTCATCTCCTTACGAAACCGCATCCACGCCAACCACGTCACCAGCAGACTCATAAACGTGCATGCACGCACGAGGATGCCGAGTGAACCCGGCCGCCACACCACGTCGTACGCGGTGAACGCCTGCTCGCGACTTTGCGTGAACTGGATGATTCCCACCTTGGACAGGTAGTAGACATTGAACAGCACCGTGAACACCGTGAGGGCCAGCAGCTTACGGTACGAGATGGTGACCAGGCGCTCTCCCGTCGGGGCAAGCTGCTCCCAGGTGCGGAAGCGATCCAGCCGCGCAGACAGATAGGCACCGACGAGGAAGGCGAGACAACCGACGATCACCACCAGCGCAGCCGCGGGCACCAGGGTCCAGTCACTCCGCAAAATTGTGACAGGCCAACTGTGTTCGCGGATCTGCGCCAGCGCCGCCAACCCCATGAACGTGTAGGTGAAAACCCAGAAGGTCATCTCGTAGAGGCGCCTGTCGCCGCGTCGAATCAACCACGCGAGTCGCCAGCCGGAGATGGCGATGATGACCATCGACCAAAGCCACAACCGCCCCGATTCGTTGTCGGTGGTGGCGATGATGGCGGCGGGGATGAATACGATCAGCACCGCCGCCGAGAGCACTCCGAGATACGCCGCGCCGCTATCACCGGCGGCGCGTGGCACTACAACGCGCACCGGCGCTGTCTGAACCTGCTCTGCCCGCTGCGGATCGCGCCACGGAACGCACGTCAGCAACACTCCTGCGGCGAGTCCGAAGGCGGCAACCGCCAAACCCATAGCCACTGCGGTGATTCCACCGAAGACCATCCCGGTGATGCTCGCGCACGCCACGAGAAGCACGACCGATACGAGGGCCACCACCTGGGCGCGTGAGCGCGCCCCGACTTCAAGGCTCCACGAGACAACGGCGGCCGGCCAGACGAGGAGCACAGCGGCCAAGGCCAGCAGCGCAACACTCGGCTGCTCGGAGCCGCCGAGAAACGCAGCAGCACAGCCGAGCACGGCAATAACCGCGCTCGCCCACACAGCTCGTCGAGCCGTGATCTGCCAGGCGCGCTGTTCGTCGACGGCCGTGAACTCCTGAGTCATATCAGTGCTCACCCGACTCAGCCCAGATCTTCCGGAAGCCTCCATTGGCTGCGGTCGCGCCCTGGTTCGCGTACACCTCGAAGGTCGCGAACTGCCCGCGCCACTGGCTGATTCGTGCATCGTTGAGCACCTTCTTGGTCCCGTCCGGCAGCTCGATGGTCATCCTGCTGCCGTCGATGTGCACACGCACCGAGTACACGGTCGACCCATCGGCCTTCAGCGGATGTCGATACGACTCAGCGTGAATCACCTCCAGTGGCGAACCGACGTCGCCGTTCTTGACTGAGACGTTCCAGTTCACTGAAGTGAGCACCAGATGCATCGGGAAAGGCGACACGAGGAAGGGCGCGGTACGCGTGACGTTACGCGAAATAACAAAGGCGACTGCACCATCGGAGCTATCCCCGGGTCGGAAGACAAAGTCGGCTCCAAGCGCGGTGACGGGTGCCTGCATGTTCGGTGTGCTGAAGTAACCGGCCGTGCGCTCAGCCGACGTGGGTGTGAACGTCAACGAGTGATCGACCACACGCAGTTGATCTGCCGGAACGGACGAACTATTCGTTGTCATCGCAGGCTCACCGGTGTCGAACTTCTGGGGCGCTGGACCGTTCGGCATTCCCGTGAAGGACGACTCGACACGGATGCCCTGTTGATCCGACGGTGTGCTGTCGCGGACGAAACCCCAGTAGAGCGCAAAGGCAACGACAACCGTCGCCACAACGACGAGCGCGATCTTGGCGACAAATCCACGTGAGACCCTGCGCGTAGAGCGATCCGGTGCGAGCATCCCTCTCACCACCGTCCCAGGTTCAGTGCCAGGGAGACGCCGCGTTCGACGGCCTCCGGCGAGACGACATCGGGCGAGAACGTCGCGGTCGCATGCACGATGCCATCGATGGTGCACAGCCCCAACGAGATCCGCTCTGCGCTTCCCGGCTGAAGCGCTACGGCAAACGTCCGCTGGACATCTGCACCCTTCGACGCGTCGGTGCGCCAAGCGATCTTGCTGATGCCGGGCGCACGGCTGATGTCGGAGATCGTCAGTTGTGGGCGCACGGGCATGTCGGGCGCGCACAGTTGATGTAGGCGAGTTCCGTTGCGCGCGTTGCGTGCCAGTGATGCCAGACCTGCACGGATCAATGGCCTCAGCGAGACCATCTCATCGGCAACGCGACTGCCGAACTCTGCCGGCGTCATGTCGGCCGCAATGTGAACGGAAGAGACCGCGGCGAGGTTCGCATACGAATCTGCGCCCTTGGGCAGATGCCGACGAAGGTCGACGAGGAGCTCGACCTCATCAATCGGGTCGAGACCGACTTCGCGGATGCCGTGCCAGATTCGATGAAACAGAATCGAATTCGTCGAAGTGTCGGGCGCATGTGCGGCGCGCCACTGCGCGAGTTCACCCAGGAACGACGGCTTGCTGCGCACGTAGCACACTGTCATCTTTGTCGCTGCAAGCTCCTCAGTTGGTCGGCTACCTCTCGCGCCGGCGACCCGCCGATATGCGCCGCCGACGAACTCACGCCCGAGACGCGCGCCGACACATGCGAGCGCCGTCATGAATGCGCCCGGCGCAGCACGCAGCGCAGCCTTGTGCGCCAGCCGCAGTGGACGTGGCGTCGCCACTTGCAGCGGCGTCGCGGCCAGTTCACTTTCCTCGTCTGACCGCGAGAGCTCAGCGACCACCTCGGCCATCACCTTGGCATCTCCGATGCCGTGATTGAAAGCGACGAGAAGGTGGTGTCCCGCAGCGTCGGCCTGCACCCCCAGCACCGGCACTTCGCTCATCGCCTGAGTCAGCGTGAGGACCGGATCAGACGCGTCGATATGCTTCTGCGACAACAGATACCGATCATCGATAGTCTGCTCGTCAAACCAGCACATCGACGCGCGGTCGGGAACGAGCCCGACCCGCTGATCCGTATCACTGTCGACAAGACGCTGCAGCCCACGAACGATTCCTGCGTCATCGGCCGCTGCTACTGGTCCGGCGAGCACCCACACTCCGGTACCCGCAGAGAGCGCGTCGAGTCCACTGACTCGCTTCATTGCCATTGCGCCGCCAATGTCAGCTCGTTATCGGTGGCCCCTGCGGTGCGCGCGGTGTCGCCGGTTGCGAGTTCCGCACACCAGCTTTCGTACCTGCTGACCGCTTCGTCGCGGCCGAGTACCGATGTTGCGTAGATCGGTCCGAGTGCCGCGAGGGCCTCACAACGCTCCAAATCGGAGCCGAGTTCGAGTGCATCGGTGACCAACTGGCGAGGATCACCGGCCGGCACGATGACACCGGCACCCGACGCACGAATCTCCGACGCGGTGACACCGGATGCGTCGACGGCACCGAGTACCGGACGACCAGCTGTGAAGTACGACGTCAGCTTGCTCGGCACAGCCATTCCGCTGACACCCGGCAGCTCATTCACCAGCAAAAGGTCAGCTGCCGAGAGAATCTCGGTGAACTCGTCGCCTGGAAGCGGACGCACGAATTGTATCCGCGTGGTGCCCTTCGCTGCGCGCTCGAGTTCGGCCCGCTGGTTGCCGTCACCCACGAGTACGAAACGCACATCCGCGTCGGTCTCGTCGGCGTACCGAGCAGCGTCCACAACGTTGAGCAAGCCCTGTTTCAGGCCCATGTTTCCGGTGTGCAGCACGATGATCTCGCGGTCGGTCCACCCGTACGTGGTCCGCGTGGCGTCGATCTGGGCACTGGTTGGGCGTGCCCAGGCCTGTAGGTGCGACCAGTTGCGGATCGTGGTGATCTTGCCGGGCGGCACACCCATGTCCACAACAGAATCGCGGAAGTGATCGTGAATGACGCTCACACCGTCGGCCTGAGCGAGCACCTTGGTCTCGAATCCCATTGCGGCACGAGCAGAAAGACCACCTCCCGATGACGTCTCCTGCAGCCCGAGCCCGTAGAGGTCCTGCACGATGACACCGACGGGTACACCCTCGGCCTTGGCGCGGGTCACGATCATCGACGCCGCGACCAGCGCAGGGCTGACGGTGATCACCACATCGGGATCACCCCAGTGCGCCGACGCCACGCGTCGTCCGAAGCTGACCTCCATGCGTACCCGGTTCGCCATCGACCCACCGCGCGGTACAAAGTGCGGGAACCGACGCACGCGCACGCCATTCCTGACCTCCAACACACCGTCGGAGTCGGAGTACTCGTCGTCGACCTTCCACTCCGGGTAGTGAGGCATGCCGGTGAGCACGGTCACTGAGTGTCCGCGCTCGCACAACCCCTCGGCGAGACCCGTTGTGTAGGGAGCAATTCCGGTCACCTCCGGCGCGTAGTTGAGCCCGATGATCAGAATCCTCATGCCGTCACCTCGTTGGAATTGGCCTCGACGGCCAACGGCGCCAGAACCGTCGCACCTGGTTTGACGTCGGTCACGACGAGTGCCGTTGCTCCGACTACCGCCCGGTCGCCCACCGTGACTCCCCGTAACACTGTGGCGCGCAGAGCAATCCACACGCCGTCACCCACGATGACTGGCGCGTTGTCGAATTCGAAGCTGCGCGAACGTGAATCGTGGCTTCCGGTACAGAGCACGACGTCCTGCGAGATGCACGTGTTCGAACCGATGCGCACCGGTTCGAGATTCAGGATCCACGCACCCTCCCCGATCCACGTGTCGTCGCCGACCTCGAGCTTCCATGGCCAGTGCACCCGTACCCCATGCCTGATCAGCACGCGATCGCCGATACGCGCCCCGAACATCCGCATCACCGCGATGCGCACCTTGTTGGGCACCCACCATTGGCTGATGATGCTTCTCGCGAAGAGCCACAGGCACTGAACCGGCAGCGATCTGCCCTTGTCGTAACCGACACCCGTGAACTCGCTCAGCACGAAATCACGAATATCCGACGCTCCGCGCGGCTCGCGCACCAGTGTTGTGTCGCCGTGCATGCCTTACTCCGTTCTACAGTTCGACGGCGCAGCATCGGTGAGAAAGCGCTGCGCGATCCAGTTGGTGACGTCTTTGTTGGGTGTCAGATCCGCATGTCCGACACCAGGGATCTCGTAGTGAACAACGCGGCCGCCCGCGTCGCATTGCCGCTGCGTCGCCGCCCTCACCCACGACGGCAAGATTGTCTGATCATTGAGGCCGTTCACCACGAGAAGCGGTGCGGTGAGCGGTTTTTGTGGCAGCGCGGTTCTGCGAAGGTAATCGCGAAGGCGATCGGCTGCCTGTGTCGAAACCGGCCGCAGATCCGACGACGAAATGCCTGCCGTCGCCTTTCTGCGCGCATCCTTGTCACACCCGACGAGGCCGTCGATGTGCGACACAGCCGCCTCGCCCAGATAGTCCGACCGTGGCACCGACGGATCGGCCCGGTGGACTCCCTCGATCACCATCGGGTAGATGGCCCGCTGCTCACTCGACATCGCATTCGAGTCGGCAAGATCTACGAGCCGGGTGATGTCGGCGGCGGGTTCCATCGCAACAGCACCGACTAGATTCAGGCCGGAACCGTAGGTTGCAGCAAGTTCGTCAGCTGCCCACACCGCCTGGCCGCCCTGGGACGGACCAAAGGCCAGCCAGCGATCCGACACCGTGGGCCAGATGGCGCGCAACGCACGCACGGCATCAGTGACGTTGTACGCCGCCGACGTCGGCTCGAGATACTGGTGGACGCCGTCGGGTCCGAGACCGGCGTAGTCGGTCATCGCCACCGCATAGCCCATTCCGAGCAGCCCTACGACGGTGCTTCCGAGTCCCGCAAGATCCGAAAGCTGCGTCGGCCCACAACCATTGGCCAGACCGGTGGTGCCGTGAGCGAACGACACGACCGGCCACCCGCCTGTTGGAACCTCACCACGCGGTAGAAAGAACGCGCCCGTCACCTGAGTAGTGGTCCCCGCAACAGCGTCGACCGAACGGTAGGTGGCGCGCACCGAACGTGAAGCGACGCGTGCAATATCATTTGAGGTTTCCCACGACTCACTCGTGACGATGGTGCCACGTGCCTCGAGGACATCCTCAGACAATGCAACGACGCTCGTCGGGATCGGCGGAGGGCCGACGACGTCCGCCTCCTCCGCTGGTACCACTGTCTCGCACGCGACCAGCGCGAGGCTGCCGAGTGAGAGAATAAGTAGCACAACCATTTTCACTCCCGAACGCCTGCTCGGTTCGCAGCGAACCAGTCCACGGTCTCGGCGATGCCTTCCGCGAGTGTCACGCGCGGACTCCACCCGAGGTCGCGCAGCGTCGAGACGTCGAGAAGCTTGCGCGGCGTGCCGTCTGGCTTGCTGACATCCCAGATGGTTTCGCCGGAGTAGCCAACTGCGTCGGCGACCATCTTGGAGATCTCGGCGATGGTGTGGTCGATTCCCGTACCGACGTTGACCTGCTGCGGTCCGTCGAAGTTCTCCAGTAGGTACAGGCAGGCAGACGCCATGTCATCGACGTGGAGGAACTCCCGTCGCGGAGTTCCCGATCCCCAGTTGGTCACCACGTCCGCACCACTGCTGCGCGCCTCGTCATACCGACGAATGAGTGCGGGCAATACGTGTGAGCTGTCCGGCGAGAAGTTGTCACCCGGCCCGTACAGGTTGGTGGGCATTGCCGAGATCCACGAAAGGCCGTACTGGCGACGGACCGCCTGCACCTGCAGGATGCCCGCAATCTTCGCGATCGCGTACGCGTCGTTGGTCGGTTCGAGAACTCCCGTGAGGAGCGCGTCCTCCGTGATCGGCTGCGCCGCGAACTTGGGGTAGATGCACGACGAGCCAAGGAACAGCAGTCGCGGAACCCGTTGCGCGAGTGCGGCATCGAGCACGTTGGTCTGAATTCTGAGGTTCTCGGTCAAGAAGTCGGCCGGGAACGAGTTGTTGGCACCGATTCCGCCGACTTTGGCCGCTGCCAAGATGACGACATCCGGCTTCGTCTGAGCGAGGAACTCTTCAGTCGCGGCGCGGTCACAGAGGTCGAGTTCGGCGCGCGTACGCCCAACCAGGTCGGTGAATCCCGACGAGGCGAAGGTACGCCAGAGAGCCGACCCGACAAGACCACGGTGGCCTGCGATGTAGATCCGCGACGAGCGGTCAATGGGTGCGGGTTCAAAAGTTGTCATCGTGCTCAGCTCCAATCCGCCAGTGCGGGAGTATCAATCCAGGACTTGCCTTCGCATTCGAGCGCCGCGATATCGGCGTCGACCATGATTCGGGCCAGATCGGCACCGTCGACCGTCGCCTCCCAGCCGAGCAGATCACGAGCGCGGCTTGCGTCTCCGATGAGCGAATCGACTTCGGTCGGCCGGAGATAGCGGTTGTCGAAGCGAACGTGCTTCTCCCAGTCGAGGCCTGCATGCTCGAACGAAGTGGTCAAGAAGTCACGCACGGTGTAAGCGACGCCAGTCGACAGCACATAGTCACTGGGTTCATCAGCCTGCAGCATGCGCCACATGCCTTCGACATACTCGGGCGCGTATCCCCAGTCCCGAACGGCGTCGAGGTTGCCCATGTAGAGGTTCTCCTGCACGCCCGCTTTGATCCGGGCGACCGCACGTGTGATCTTCCGGGTTACGAAAGTCTCACCACGCCTGGGCGATTCATGATTGAAGAGAATTCCGTTCACCGCATAGACGCCGTATGCCTCGCGATAGTTGCGAGTGATCCAGTAGGAGTACACCTTTGCCGCACCGTAGGGCGACCGCGGGTAGAACAGGGTGTTCTCGTTCTGCGGCGGCGGTGAGGCACCGAACATCTCCGAGCTCGATGCTTGGTAGAACCGGCACGAAATACCGGTCTGCCGAACAGCTTCGAGCAGTCGGACCGTTCCGATTCCAGTTGTGTCGGCGGTGTGCTCGGGCTCGTCGAAGCTCACCCGCACGTGCGACTGTGCCGCGAGGTTGTACACCTCGTCGGGGTTGATTGTGGTCAGCAGAGTGACCAGCCGAGCACCGTCGGACAGGTCACCGTAGTGAAGGAAGAGCCTGGCGCCCGGCTCGTGCGGATCGGTATACAGATGATCGATCCGGCTGGTGTTGAAAGTCGAGGATCTGCGGATGAGGCCATGGACCTCATAGCCTTTGGACAGCAATAGCTCTGCTAGGTATGAGCCGTCCTGTCCGGTGATCCCGGTGATCAGTGCGCGTTTCATCGTAAGTTCTTTCTCTCTGAGATATCGGGTGCAGACACCGCCGACTGCGTGATGCGGGATGCGTCAGGCGGAACCGCGTTGAGTCAGTTGGTGGCAACGTCGAAGACGTCGGTTGCTGGCAGGGTCGAAGGCGTCAGGCCTCAACGACGTGGAAGGCGTATGACAAGGGCAGCTGGATTCAATAGGCACCGCTCTTGGATACGACCGCTCGCAGGGTGCGCCACAGGATCATCAGGTCGCCGAGCAGAGTCCAGTTCTCGACGTAGGAGAGGTCGAGTCGCACCGACTCCTCCCACGACAGATCACTGCGCCCGGACACCTGCCAGAGACCAGTCATTCCCGGCCGCACCAGCATTCGTCGCACGATGACGTGGTCGTACGTCTCGACCTCTTGCCGCAGCGGCGGACGTGGCCCGACCAGGCTCATCGTTCCACCGAGCACATTGAACAGTTGGGGTAGTTCATCGAGGCTGTAGCGTCGCAGTATCGCCCCGACACGGGTGACCCGAGGATCATCACGCATCTTGAACAAGACTCCGTTGCCCTCGTCGGCACTCGCCAACGCTGCCCGCATGTTGTGCGCGCCAACGACCATCGAGCGAAACTTCCACATCCGGAACGGCTGATTGTTCACACCGATTCGTTCAGCCCGATAGAACACCGGTCCGGGGTTGTCGAGCTTGATCGCCACCGCGCAGATCACCAGCACGGGCAAAGCCGCGAGCAGGATCATGAGGCAGAGCACCTTATCGAAGGTCTGCTTGAGCAGCTTGGTGGCTCCCTGGTAGCGCGGCTTGTCGACGTGCAGCAGCGGCAGACCCGCCTGCGGACGCATCGTCAACCGCGGGCCGGCCACATCGATCAACGCCGGAGCCAGGAGCAACTCGGTGTCCGAATCCTCTAGCTCCCAGGACAGTTCGCGCATCGCACGGTGCCCGAGAACATCAGCCGATGTGACTGCAACCGAAGCGATGTCGGACGAGACAACCATGTCGGCCGCGTCGTCGATTCCGCCGAGTACCGGAACGCTCCGGCCATCGACCTCTATCTCGCTCGGCGCGTCGTCAAGGTTGTGCAGTGGAAGACAGATGCCTGCGACTCGGTAGCCCAGATCCGGATTTCGGATCACTCGCTGAATCAGCGGCGTCGCCGACGCCATATCACCGACGACTGCCAGCCGGCTCAGGTTCTCGCCGCGTCTTCTGCTGCGCGACAACCACATTCGCCATACTCGTCGACTCATCAGCAACCCGAGGGTTCCTAGTGGAAAGACCACCGCGAGGTAGCCACGCGCGATCGAGAAGTTGAAGAGCAGGTCGACCACGGCAAGGCCACCGAAGAAAGCGCAGCATGCCCGCAGCACACGCACGTACTCTGTGGCCCCGGATCCAATGACACGCCGGTCGTACGTCTGCGCGACATTCAGAACCACCAGCCACCCGACGATCATCACGATCGAGACAGCCACGAGCGGCACTTGCAGCCTTCCGACAGGCGCCAGCGGGTGGCTGCCGAATCGGATAAGTTGCCCGACTATCGTGCTCGCGACTACCACGAACACATCAGATGCCCGCACACCTCGCAGGTATGCATCATGCCAACGGTTCGGCCGCAGAATCGTAGCTGAATCACCCCGCCACGATTCGCGACCGACCGTTATTCGGCCGGTTGAAGAAATCAAAGTATCCCCCACGGAAACTGCGTTCTTTTGTCGTCCAAAAGGACTGCGCGCTACTTTGGTTTCCCCCCATGGAAACCAACCCCCCGGATGTACCGCGTTAAAGGAACCATACCAGCTATCGAAGCGTGCTGTTCAGGGCCGCGTACGCCATGGTGTGAGATGTACACGTTTGATATACACGGCGAACGAAGCTCCACCCAGGCGGTGACGCAGGTCGATTTCCCAAGGCTTGGTAAAGTCCGCAGTTCAGATCATGCGGAAGCCCTGCGGCGACGCGAATAAGCGTCCATCGAATCCGATTCGCGCGACTAAGAATCATGAGACGTTGTGTACGGATTCGTTTCATCGCGCCGTTCAACGTTGTCAACATGTGTTCTTGGCCACGCCGAATACTGGCGCAATTCAGTTGAAAACTGTCATCAATCGTCAACCATAATATGTCAATCGACAACGAAATCGAGTTATTCAAGCGCGAGATTAATCCCCCAGGGTCACCCGTGCCCGCCCCCCAGGGCACCTCGTGGGGCCCGGCATGCGCGCGCCGCCAGAGGTAAGTGTCCTCTGATCGGACTAATCCTCCACGCTTTCATAGCCTTTCGGCGTTATGGCAGCGCACTCGCAGCCCACAGCTCGAAATCCGAATTGCCGGAGATCGAACAAGCCGCCGGGACAAATGATCGGAAGCAGATCTTTAGCTAGCCGATCTACTCGCAGGCAACCCCGTCGCCGTCACGATCGAGACTCGACGAGTAGCCCGGCTGTCCCTCGTATAACGGAGCCGCGCCGGCCGCTCGCGCTGCCGAGCAGCTTCCGTAGGACGCGCTACCGGCCCCGGAATCGGAGTTCGCGGTTGGCGTCGTGGTCCGCGGACCCACCAGTCCGCGCGGCGTATTGGCCGAATCGTCGGTCTGATCGGCGACCTCGGTGGTGGTCTCCGTCGGAGATGGCGTGACTGTTGTGGTGCGCCAAACAGTCTCGTTCGACGCCGCCGTGGTGGTCTCGGTCAGCGTCGTCGTCGACGTCACGGTCGGTGCCGCCTGCGTGCTGTCGCCACCACCACCGAGCGCCGCACCGATACCGCAACTGGCCATCATGAGAAACAGCGCCCCGACGCCTCCCCCGACAATCGCCTTGCGACTGATCTTCGACGCCTGCCCCGTAGGAGCAGGTTGATAGGGATAGCGTCCGGTCATGGTCACCGCCTGTGATCGACAATAAGGCCTGCACAGTCTGCGCCCCACGACGGCCGCCAACGCGTCCGATGGCGAGGTTCGACCGTTCGGACTACGCCACCCGAACTACTGCCTGCGGCTGCCGTCCGTGACAGAAAGGTCCTGTCGCGGAACTCACCTCGAGAACGATGCACGCGGGAAAGTCGCGTCCTCCGAACGACATACTCGGCCATGCGGGAGGTGGGACAATGCTCTTTCATGGCCGACGATGACCGGGCTCCCGAACCGTTCGTGCTCCTGACCCACGGGGTCAGCGGAACCGAATCTGCGGTCATCCTCGACAGCGCGCGGGTCGTCGAAGTCCCCGGCGAGGGATTCAAGGGCGTCTTCACGACATATCCCGAACGACCAGCCCACGTCCGACGCCGCCGTAACCGTGTGGCGTACCGGTGGGGAAACATGACCTCCGGCATGGCCATACAGGCAATCTGGGCACTCTTCGGCCCCTTCGCGCTGGTCAATGTTGCGGGGTGGATGTATCCGAAAGCCGCACAGGACAATCCGATCGCACAGTGCTGCGTCGTCGTGCTGCGCGCACTGCTACGACTACTCGGACTTGCCCTGACGGTCACGATGATTGCGCAGTTGACATTCCTGATCGACGGCGTGTTGTTTCGCCGGATGCACGACGGCGCCTGGCGCGACTGGGCCGTCCTCGGCTGCCTCGTCGCAATCTTCCTCGTCGGCGGCTTCGTGAGTCTGTACGGCGACAACGACAAAGACGTGGACGCGCCCACTGACTCGGCGCCCACTGACTCCGTTCCCACGGATTCCGTGCCCACGGGTTCGGCGCCCACGAACCCAGCGCGTTTCAACGAATCGCCGCCGGCCACCGGCCCCGCCGAGGTTCCACTGATTGCGACCGACGCGTTCGTCTCACCATCGGACGGCAGGGCAACGGTGTTGATCACCACGCACGCCGTTGCCGGAATCTGCACTGCCACAATCGTGTTGGGCGACCACACCGTACCGCGCGTGATCTGGGGACTCGTCGTCGCCATGCTCACTGCGGTCATCGTGGCCACAGCTCTATGCGTCGACCCTCGCGCGACGTCGACGCCCGAACCGTGGACGAAGGCATTCGTGTCGTGGCCAGCGGCGCTCTGGGTCGTCGCATCGTCGACGCTTCTCGTCGTGACAAACTTCGCCGCGAAGCCACAGCACATCGTCGGCGATGCCATCACCTGGCTGTTCTGGCTCGACGCCGCGCTGGTCGGCGCAGCCATTCTCGCGACCGTCGGCGCGCTGGTGCTACCGCACAATCTGAAGACGTGGTGGGGTGCTCGCGAGAAGCCGTCGACGCCCTGGCTCAACGGGCTACACGCTCCTCTCGTCGCTGCGATCGGCGTGCTGTGGGGAGTCGGGCTGGGCGTCGGGTTCACCCGACTGGCCGCGCTCGTCATCGATCACAACAATCCCGATCACGAGAACCCGGTGCCGTTGCCCGACTCGTACGCCAGCACTGCCTGGATGTGGGGAGTCACCGTCCTCATCTGGGGTCTGGGAACCGTCGTGTTTCTCGGCGGGGTAGTCGTCGTCGACGGTCGAGCACGAGCGAAGCTTGCTGGTCCACAACTGGCCGATCTCAAGTTGCTCGACACGTCGCCACGACGCTCCTTCGGCCAGCGCATCAGGTGGGGCGTGGCCTCCGCAAAGCTCCGCATCCCGGTCTGCGTTGGCACACTCGCTCTCTGCGCGATGATCGCAGGCATCGTGGCCACCGCCAGCACCAGCCTTGTCCGCCGCGGCGAAGGTCTGCAGTGGGTCGGCATCGGCGCACTCGGTCTGGTCGGTCTGCTGCTTCTACGCGCGATGTTCAATGCCGCACAGAAACCACGAAAGGCAGGCCGATCCCTGGGCGTGCTGTGGGACCTCGCATCCTTCTGGCCCCGCGAGGCACATCCACTCGTGCCACCCGCGTACGCACCGCGCGCGATTCGCGATCTGGAACGATTCCTGAGCACGAGACCTCATCGGCGGTTGATCTTGGCCGCGCACAGCCAGGGCTCAATGATCATGTACGCCCTCGCGTACCGCATCACACGGGAGCAAGGCCCGGAACGCACACGGCTCTCGCTGTTGACGTACGGCTCGCAACTGGGGTGGGCATACGGCAGAGCATTTCCCGCGGCATTGAGCCATGACACCCACGCGACGCTCCGACGCGCGTTGGGCGGCAGATGGATCAACCTCGTCCGCTTCACCGACTACATCGGCGACGGCGTGGTCAGCTACACCGAGGGCGGCGAACTGAAGCGCTACGACAACGGATCCGTTGTTCCACAAGAAATCCCCAACGGACCCGACGTTGCACGAAAACTCCCCGACGGATGCTACCTCGTCACAGAAGGTGATCAGACCGTCGAGGCCTGGCTTCCCGATCCATCACCCGACGACTATCCACACGACGCGGTCCACCAGCACTCGGCGTACACGTCGGACATCACGTGGGACGTCTGGATCAAGAAGCTCGATCCTGCGCCTGGGGCCTAACATTGCGGGGTGCCCCAGATACCGCTGCCCCGACGCGACATCTTGCGTCTGGCCGCGCTGGGTGGACTCGCAGCCGTGGCGGCGTGCACCTCCACATCTGAACAGCCGACATCGCCTACCTCGCAGCGACAGTGGGGCGCATTCATTCCCGAGGTCCTCCCCCGCGAGGGCGTGGCGTCGACGCCGATCGCGCGACTCACCGAATTGGCGGGCAGCAGCCCACACTATCTGCACCGGTTCGTCTCCTTCGGCGACTCACTACCGACCGCAGACCTCGACGCCATCGCGGCGTCGGGTGCGGTTCCGCTACTGAGCCTGGAGCCATGGGACCCGGGCGGCGGCACTGTGCAGCCGCTTTTCTCGTTGGCACGCATCGCGTCCGGAGTGTTCGACGGCGAACTGCGCAAATGGGCTTCGAGCCTGACCTCGTGGGGCAAGCCGGTCCTGCTGCGCTTCGCGCAGGAGATGAACGGCACCTGGTATCCGTGGTCGATCGGCGTCAGCGGCAACACCGCGGAACAGTATCGGGCAGCGTGGCTACGGATGCACTCGATCTTCGACGACGCGCACGCCGACAACGTTCGTTTCGTCTGGGCACCCAACGTACTCACTGCTGGCACAACGGATTTCACGTCTGCGTTTCCCGGCCACGACCATGTCGACTACCTCGGCCTCGACGGATACAACTGGGGCGACGGTTCCGGACATCGATGGCAGTGGCCCGAGGAACTGTTCCCCGACAGCCTGAGCACTCTGGCCCGCCTCGATTCCGACCGCCCGATCCTCATCACCGAGGCGGCGAGCACCGACGGAACGACACCCGACGCGAAAGCCGACTGGATACGACGCTTCTTCGGCATCGTCGAAGCCACCGATCGCCTCGAGGCAGCACTCTGGTTCCAGGTCGACAAGGAACGTGACTGGCGATTCAACTCGACGCCGCAGAGCCTCAACGCTTTTCGCGAGGCCATCACCAAACTCCAGCGCACCTAGCCGGCGGTGCCGCAGGGCACTCAGCGGGCGGTGTAGTCGAATCGCTGCTCGTCGAGTCTGCTGACGAGCGCAGGCTCGAGAACCGTTGCGGCCGTGTTCGTCAGGTGTGAGTCGTCTCGGTAGAACATGATCTTGTTGCGCGCCGGGAAGCACGTATTGCCCTCGCACAGCAGGTCGTTGACACCGATCGAGGTGATGTCGGTGTCCTTGCCACGCGCCTGGGCGTCGAGTATCGGCTCGATGCGGATGAAGCCGTCGAGTCCGAAATCGCACCTGTGCCAGTTATCCAGCGCACCCGACATGCAGTCGGCGATCTGGAATCCCGGATACGGAGTGTCCTCGATGTACACCAGGCGTGCGCCGGTGGCGCGGAGTCTCGCGAGCGTGCGGTCCCACGCCTCCTGCGACGACGGGTAATCAGGAACGTAGGTCGAGAGCGACGAGATGATGATGATCTTCGGGTGGAGTTCGTCGATCGCATCAAAGGATGACGAACGCCAGTCGAGACAGTCCTGCTTGTTGAACGGATCCTGCTGGCGCGGTCGAGGAGTGAGATCCTGTGCGGGACAGGCGGCCTTGGTGAACTGGTGTATCTGCCAGCCGTGCGCATCGCCGATGCTGCGGAGGGCTTCAGACCACTGCTCGGCGTGGCTGTCACCGAAAAGCGCCACAGGAATACCATCCGCGCGCCCGAAGACGCACGACCGCGTGGGGTTCTGCTGCCCCACCGGCACAAGACATTCGGTGGGCGACGGCCTGTCGTCGTATGCCTGGAACGGGTTGGGCGTCACCGGCCCGCTCATTGTCGCGCGCGCCTGGCCGAACACGGCGTCGTAGTTCAACGACGCGTGCGCGACGGTGTCGCGGCTCGCCGCCTTCACCACGAGGACACCGGCAGTCAGCGACACCGACAGCGCGACGACCAGTCCGGTGAGTCCGACAGAGATCGACGCCGACGCGTTACGACGGAGTTCGGCGTTGGCGATGATCGGTTCCTCGAAGTACAGCGTCGACAACGTCGCTATCGCAAGCGATCCCACCGAAACGGCCACCAGCACCGGCCATGAGCGGATGCCGGTCTGCGCCTCGAAGATGACGAGCACGGGCCAGTGCCACAGGTACCACGAGTACGACACACGCCCGAGAAAGCGCAGCGGCGCAAGCGACAGCAGACTGCCGACGAGCGGCAGACCCGTACCGGCGAGCTGTCCCGCGACGATGACCGCTCCTGCCGATAGCGTCGGCAGCAGCGCCGCGGTCCCGGGATAGGGCGTGCGCGAATCGATCAGCACACACGCCGCGACGATGCCCGCGAAACCCGCCCAGCCGAGCACGACGGCGAGCAACGTGACGGCGGGGTGGTCTCGACAAGCTCGACCAGCGGTAAGGGCATCTCGACCAGCGGTAAGGGCATCTCGACCAGCGGTAGGAGCATCTCGACCGGCGGCGGGTGGTCTCGACAAGCTCGACCAGCGGGCGGGGTGGTTTCGACCAGCTCGACCGGCGAGGGTGGCGAGCCAGGGTGATGCGACGGCGATGAGTGCGCCCACGCCGAACTGCCAGATGCGGGTCTGCGTCGCCATGTAGGCGTACGCGGGGTCGGCTGCGGTTGTCTGGATACACCAGACGAGCGAGACCACCGTGATCACACCGACGACCACGCCGATCGAGACTCGGGGCGAAAGACGTCTGCGCAGAGCGGTTCTCGACACCGCAACAGCGGCGGCAAAGATGATCAACGGCCAGCCGAGGTAGATCTGCTCCTCGATCGACAGTGACCAGAAGTGCGTCGCGAGGCTGCCGTCTATCGCACCCGAGAGGTAGTCGGCGTTCTGCGCGATGAAGTGCCAGTTGGCCACGTTCGCTGCCGCGGCGAGGAGATCTAGCGACTGCTTGAACACCTTCAGTAGGGGCATCGTGATGATGGCGGCCACGAGCGAGACGACGATCACCAATGAGGCCGCCGGAATGATGCGGCGGCAGCGTCGAGCATAGAAACCCTTGAAAGACACCGTCTTTGTCTGCTCGAACTCGTTGACGAGCAGCCGGGTGATGAGGAATCCGGAGATGACGAAGAAGATGTCGACACCCACGAATCCGCCAGGAATGAACGGGATACGCGAGTGAAACGCCACGACGACAAGCACCGCGATGCCGCGCAGACCCGCGATGTCGTCGAAGAACTGTCGCTTGGGAACCGCGGGGGTGGCAGGCGCGAGGATGTCGGTCAGTCTCACGTCGACCACGGGAGCATGATGTCGAAGACGCCCATCGCGAGCACCCCGATGAAGACAATCGCGAGCGTGTAGCCGACCACCTCGAACACGGTGATGCGGTTCCAATTGGGTTCGGTGGGGCGACGTTCCGTCACCTCGGGACGCTCAGGAGAGCGACGCTGAGGAGCCTGCGGCCCGAACTCGGGTTCACTCATGCCGCGCGCTCCGTGACGTCGGACGCGTCAGCAGTCGCGGTGGCAGCGCCTATCTCGTCGGACACCTTCGACGATGCACGCTGATGTGAGATGAGTATCTTGATGAACTCGGATAGCAGCGGCAGGGCGAGATAGGTGTAGGCCCCCACGAATCCGACGAGCATGAAGAATTCCCAGAGTCCGTATTCGCGCACGTCACGCACGAGGAGAACCCAGAAGAGCGCGAGTGATCCGCCGAGTGCGACAACTCCGAGCAGACTGATCGATCGCGCAAGTGAATTCGTCTTTCCGACAACGCTTGTGGGTACCCAACTCTTCTCGCGTCCGGTGAGCTTGTGCCAGATGGCAACCGTATGCGCGAAGCTGTACGCCATCTGAATCCGGAGCACCTCGAATCGCCACCTGCTGCGCGACACCAACGGAAAAAGAACCACGTACACCCACAGTCCCAGCAGGAACGGAACGAGTTGCGCCGGATGCACATCGGCCGGATAGAACGCGACCATCACGATCCCCGGAATGAACAGCATGAAGACGTTCATGGCAGTCGTCAGGTAATAGAACACACCTGCCAGGGCCGCGAGGCGCTGCCGGATCGTCGGACGGACGGGAGCCGTGGTCAGCGCCGGATTCGGGAGTCGCGACAGCGATCCCATGCACCAGCGGTACTGCTGGTTGAGGAATCCGGCGAGATCTGCGGGACACAACCCGCGCGAGAGCACCACCGGGACGTAACTGACCCGGTAACCGGCCTGCTGCAGATGCCGGCCCGTGTGCAGATCCTCGCTGTGGTCGATCGGCGCGAACCCGCCAACGGCCTCGAGTGCCGACCGCCGATACACCGCAGAGGTGCCGACACACGTCGCCGCATCGAAGCCGTCGCGTGACGGCAGCACCCAGCGGTAGAAGAATTCCTGTGTCGCCCCCGCGGTCCGCTGAATCCAGTTCATTGATTCGGTGGTCGCGAAGGTCTGCGGACTTTGCACCACCCCCACTCGCGGATCGTCGAGGTAGGGCACGAGATGCCAGAGAAAGTCGGGGCGCGGACAGAAGTCGGCGTCGAAGATAACGATGAGATGCCCGGAGCTGATGCCGAACGCGTGTCTGAGGTTTCCCGCCTTGCGTAGCTCACCGCGGTTGGGCCGGACGATGTAGGTGAAGCCGTACTCCTCGGCAAGGAATTCGACGCCTGGCCGCGCGGCGTCGTCGAGGACGTAGAACTTGATGCGGCTCCCCCACGACAGGCGCGAGACGTTCTCGTAGGTGTTGCGCAGAATTGCGAGACTTTCGCCGCACGTGGGCAGAAAGACGTCGACACGTGGATATCGCGCGTCGTCGGGCTCCCAGTTCGCCGCAAGTGTCTGGTGCGAACGCCACTGCACGCGGCGTCGAGACATGCCGGTGCACGCTGCGAAGACCACACTCGCCGCGTTGAGCGCGAGGACGATCAGCGCCGGCCAGAGCAGCGGGTGAGCCGTCGCGAAGACGAACAACGACGCGCCGGCGAGGACGAACGCGGCAATCAGGAAGAGCTGAACCCACCTCATCTGCGGACCGAGATAGGCGTAGACCTCGCCGTCGCGCGGAACCGTCACCACATTGGGGTCGCGCAGAGGTGTGGGCGGAGTGCCATGACGGCGCCGCGTTGCTGCCGCGTCGTCACGCGTGCTGATCTGCACTCCCACGCGAAACAGAATCATGGACGGGGCACCCCCGCGCAAGCAGACGGCGCCGTGTTCGCACGACCCGCTAGATTCTCCGTGTGAGAAAAGCGTTGGTCTTCGCGTGCGCGTGCGTGGTCACGCTGTGCGTGGCTACTGCCTGCGGAAACGACGCATCACCTTCATCAGTGACCAAGACCACACAAGCACGCGGTGACGTGCTCACGACGTCGCCCGGCCTCAACTCGTGGACGGCAGCGCTGCCGCCGCACACCCGTGTCACCCGTTTGAATTACACGTCGACGTCTGGAGTCGACGATTCGCAGACCGCGGTCACCGGGGCGGTGTTCGTCCCGGGTGGCTCTTGGCCCGCGGGCGGGTGGCCACTGATCGCGTTCGCGCATGGCACGACGGGACTCGCACGCGACTGCGGGCCGTCCGACCATCCGGACATGTTCGGCGAGGTCTCGCTCATCGGCTCGTTCGTCCGCGCCGGATACGCCGTGGTGACCATCGACTACCAGGGGCTGAGCACCCGCGTCGACGCCCCGCCGCACCCCTACCTCGAGCCGCGCACCGCCGCATACAACGTGATCGACGGCGTGCACGCTGCCCGCTCGGTCGAGCCGACGATCGGCGCGAAGTGGGTCGTCGTCGGCCCGTCGCAGGGAGGCGCAGCGGCATGGGCAACGGCCGAGCAGTACGGAAAGTACGAAAACTCAACGCAGACAGGCGAACTCGTCGGGGCCGTCGCGATGTCGCCAGTTCTCGACATGACCGGTTACGCCGACGCCGCAGCCGACGGCACACTCAACACCGCCCAGCGATTCCTTTATCCCCTGATCGTCGTCGGGGCGTCGCGGGCGGATTCGCGCATCGACCCCGGCACGTATCTGCCGGGACTCTCGACGCACGACGTCGACGCCAGGATGTCTTGTGCCAGCGGTCGGACCGCTCTGGCAGCACAGTCGCACAGCCCCGATGCGCAGGCATTGGGCTCTGCGGCGGCGCAGGACTCATCAGACGCTACTGCGCTGCTTCGAAACACTTTGCAGCGCTTCGCGTTACCGTCGGCACGAACAGACGTGCCCATTCTCGCGATTTACGGCAGCGCCGACGAGATCAACCCTGTGCACGTGACCGAGGCCGCACTTGCGCGAGCCTGCAGCCTCGGAGATAAAGTCGCGCGCGATCGGCGCGAAGGACTCGGACACTCGTTTGATCCGGGCCCCATTCTCGGCGAGTGGATTGGCGCGCGAATGCGTGGTTTGCACGTACAAAGCGACTGTTGACCGACGGGCCGCTATTGTGACCCTTCGGGGCGTGGGCGAGAAGATGGAGTGATTAATCGCATGGGAAGTCTGCTGAAGCGAATCTGGGCTTCCGCACCGATCTGGGCCTGGGTGGTCATGATCGTCTGTGTTGTCGTGCTGATCGTCGGACTTGTGGTGTCGGGGAACCGCACAAGCGGCGTCAGTTCGACTGCGTCGAGCGGTACGCCATCGGATGCCGCGCCGTCGAGTACCGCGCCGACTGCGACCCCGGCGACGGTCGCGTTCATGGACAGCGCGAAGTCGTCTCCCAAGACCCCCAAGACCATTGTGCTGCTCGGTGATGCAACGGGTGCCGATCAGCAGGGCTGGGCGCCGGCACTCGGTTCGGCGATCAGTAAGGCCCTCGACCGGCCGGTCGCCACCAAATACTGGAACACCTCGACCGAGGCCTACGGACCCATGACCGGCCTCGGCGAGGGCACCAACGGTCCCATCGGTTACTGGAACGGCAGCACCGCGGGCAAGGGCCCCTCGTATGCGCAGGAGAATCTCGCGAAGCTGATCCGCCCCGAGGTCACACCCGATCTCATCCTGCTCAACTACGCGAGCTCGCCCGATCAGGGCACGCCGCTCGCCGCGCAGGTCCAGCCGTTGATCGACCAGCTCACAAAGAAGTATCCGAAGGCCAAGATCGCCGTGATCAAGCAGAGCGTCGAGGGCGCGTCGTCGGATCAGAGCGCCGGATACGCCGCCGCCATGGACGCCGAGGGCATCCAGGTCATCGACGTCCACGGCGCGTTCCCGTCCGACCAGGCGACCAAAGCTGTCCTCACCGCGTTCGGGTTGTCGAGCCAGTAGCCGGGTGCGGCTCCTGTGACGAGTGGGTTGCTGTAGCGCGTGCCTGCTGTGACGAGTTCGCCGTGATCGGGCGCGTGGCCGGTGGTGCCCCGCGTCCGAGCTCACCGTCGGTCTAGGGTTCTAGGGTGGCAACCCCAAAGCAGTGGATCGCCGGGGCGCGACCCCGCACACTCCCCAACGCGATCGCACCCGTCATCGCCGGTGTCGGCGCAGGCCTGCACATCGGCGGCGTGAACTGGTGGAAGGCTGCGCTGGCCGCGGTCGTCGCGATCGCGTTCATCATCGGCGTGAACTTCTCCAACGACTACTCCGACGGCATCCGCGGCACCGACGACGAGCGCGTCGGCCCGATGCGCCTCGTCGGCTCTGGCGCTGCATCACCGGAGTCGGTCAAGCGCGCGGCGTTCCTCTGCTTCGGGATCGGGGCCGTCTGCGGTCTAATACTCGCCGCGACGACGGCCTGGTGGCTCGTGATCGTCGGAGCGATCTGTATCGCCGGGGCGTGGTTCTACACCGGAGGGTCGAAGCCGTACGGCTACATCGGGCTCGGCGAGGTCGCGGTGTTCGTCTTCTTCGGACTCGTCGCCGTGCTGGGGACCGAGTACGTCACCGTCGGGACCGTCGACTGGGTGGGACTGGCGTGCGCTGTGGGGGTCGGCTCGCTCTCGACGGCGGTGCTCGTGGTCAACAACCTGCGCGACATCCCCACCGACCGCGAGTCGGGCAAGAACACCCTGGCCGTGCGCATGGGCGACGCCGCAACCCGACGCTTCTACGGCGTGCTGCTGCTGGTTCCGCTCGTGATGAGCGTCGTACTCGTCGCGGCCACCCCGTGGGCGTTGCTCGGGCTGCTCGCCGCTCCCCTGCTGTGGAAGGCATACCAGGCGGTCCGCGCCGGAGCCGTCGGCCCGGGGCTCATTCCGTCGCTCGGCGCCACGGGCATGGCCATGCTCGCGTGGGCCGTACTCACCGCCGTGGGGTTGGCGGTCGGGTAGTCGGGCGCGCCTGGGTGCCGGCGGCTGGGTGCGCGCGGTCGGGGTGCGCGCAGAAAACTACAGCCCACGGGCGGCGCGCATGTACCGGTACATGCCAATGGCCCCAGAGCTGTAACTATCTGCGCGAGTTGATCTGCTCGAAGAACTCGTCGGACGTCAGGATCGTCGTCGAGCAGCGACCCGGGGCCCGGGCCGCAGAAAACTACAGCCCACAGGCGGCGCGCATGTACCGGTACAGGCCCACGGCCCCAGAGTCGTAACTATCTGCGCGAGTCGAGCTGCTCGAAGAACTCGTCGGACGTCAGGATCGTCGTCGAGCAGCGACCCGGGGCCCGGGCCGCAGAAAACTACAGCCCACAGGCGGTGCACATGTACCGGTACAGGCCCACGGCCCCAGAGCTGTAACTATCTGCGCAAGTTGATCTGCTCGAAGAACTCGTCGGACGTCAGGATCGTCGTCGAGCGCCGCCGCGGATTGAGGTGCACCCCGTTGTGGACAGCGCCCATGATCGTCGCCTCGACGTGGGGCCACCGGCTGACGACGTCGTCGTAGGTGAACGGCATGTACACGTAGTTGCCCGCGGCCTGCACCTGGTTTCGACGACGGTCCTCTTGGAAGTTCTCCTTCTCGGAGTGAAAGGCATAGCCGTCGACCTCGACGACCAGCCTGTCTCCGATCAGCATGTCGACATGCCCGACACCCGGGATGTGTGCCTGCGTCGTCAGCCGTACACCCTTGCGGCGGATACGAACCCGTGTGATCGACTCGATGCCCGACGCGGCTTTGGGGTCGCACTCGTCGAGCAGTCGCCTGACCGACTTCGGCGCACCGTCGAACGCCGAGTGGATCTCCTCGACGGTGGGCACGACGAGGTCGGACTCCGCCTCGTCGTCGCCGCCGGACTTGCCGACGAGCGTGCCCGCGGCGCCGGGCTTGCCCCCGAGGTCACCCGCGCCGGGGGACGTGCCCGCAAGCTCGCCCGCGTCGCTGGGTTCTCCGACGGGTTTGCCTGCGTCGTAACGGTATCGGCGGTGGAGCATCGAGTCGGTGACGACGATCGTCTGCTCCTCGGTGAGGCATCGCAGTGCGTGACGCAGGGCGGTCACCGGCTCGTCGACGGCGGCGTCGACCCTCATGTGTCCGCCGTACTGGCGGCAGAATCGTCGCGGATGTCGACGATGCGCCGCGGCCGTCCCGCGCACGTGTAATGCCTTGACGCGCGGCGGAATCCAGAACCCGTGCAGCTTGAGCGCCGCCACGCATGTGAGGCTGCCGCCCGCGCGGACAGCCTCGACGACCAGCGGGTCGGCACCATCGGTGGCCATCCAGCCGTGGCGCAGTCGCTGTAGTTGGCCCTCTTCGACGCCGCGTCGAACATCTCTCGGCGACATTCCGTCGCGCAGCAACTCGGCAACCCGGTGCACTCCGAAGTCATCCATGGCGACACAGTGTGCACCGGATTCGGGCACGCGCGGGAAATCTCTCCACAGGGTCGCGGGTCCGCGCAGAAACCTACGACTCAGGGGTGGTCCACCTGTACCGGTACAGGCGAACCACCCCTGGCGTGTAACTTTCTGCGCACGGTCGGACTCGAGATCAGACCTCCGCGTCGACCTCAGGCAGGCTCGCCAGCACGGCGGCCTTGAGATCCTCTGCGCTCGTGGCAGATTCGACGACGGCGCGCGACGCCGGGTCGTTCACCTCCAGGATGCCCAGGAGTAGATACTCGGCGCGGAGCTGGTCGTTGCGCTCACGGGCGATCTCGACCGCAGCCCGGAAGGCGTCGCGGGTCACGGCCGCAAAGCGGGGTCGGCCACCGCGACCGCGCGGGCCGCGCCGTCCGCGACCGGGCTCCCAGGGGCCCCGACCGTCGGACTCGCCGTCGAACTGCCCGGGACCGAACTCGGCTCCGAACGGCCCCTCGGGCCTGAAGGGGCCCCCAAACGGACCACCCGGGAACGGACCACCCGGGAAGCCCCCGGGCCCTCCGCGACGCGGGTCAAAACCCTCGCGCGGATCGAAGCCAGGGCCGAAGCCCCGACCGCGGCCCCTGCCATGACCGTGACCGTGTCCACGGCCCCGACCACGGGGGCCCCCGCCACGCGGACCGCAATCGCGGCCACGCGGACCACGGCCACGCTCGGGTCGCTCGGCCCAGCCTTCGGAGAGGTCGTCTCCGAAGCGGTCGCGCACGGCGGCGCGGACCTTGTCGAGGTCGATCCCGATGCTCTTGAGAGCCTCGCGATCCTCCTCGTAGCGTTCGGCGGCGCTCTGCTCGGCGGCTTGCTCCTCGTCGGCGTCGTTCTCTTCGTGGTAAGCCCGCACGACGTCGCGCGCCGCGTCGAGCTTCAGACCCTGCTCACCGAGCAGCCCGAACAACGGCGAACGCGCGTTGCACAGCATGCCAAGGATGAGGTGGTCGTTGCCGAGCTGGCGATGTCCCAGGTCGGCGGCTTCTTGCGTGGCAAATGCCAGCATCATCTTGTCGTCTCGACTGAATCGTCCAAACATGATGGTTCTCCTTTCGGCCCTCTCAGGCCTCACGTTGTGAATGCTTCTGGTGCACGGCCTGGCGGCTGATCTGCAGAATCTCCGCAATCGCCTGCCAGCTCCAGCCCTTGGATCGAGCGTTCGCAACCTGTACTTCCTCGAGCCGGTCAGCCAGGGTCCGCAGTGCGCGGACAGCGGCGAGGCCGATGGCCGGGTCGTCGCTCGCAGCGGCTCCGGCCAGATCTTGCTCTGGTGTCGTTGGTTCGTCGTGCATGATGTCAGGTTATGTTGACACTACCCCGTTGTCAACAATTATTGACACTCTAATTCGACGCTACTCCTCGACGATCGCCTCGGTGATGTTCATCCGTGCAGCACGAGCCGCGGGCACAAACGCCCCTACCAGGCACAACACGATCGACACCGCGACGAAGAGCAGAGTCGACGGTCGAGGCGAGTAGGTGATGTCCAGCGACGTCGTCGCGGACAGGATCTTGTCTGCCAAGAAGTGCAGGCCCGTACCCATCACGAGCCCGGTGACCGTGCCGACCACCGCTATCGCGCCGGCCTCGGCGACCACCATGCGGGAGATGAATCGACGCGACGCCCCCATCGCACGCAGCACACCGAGCTCACGACGACGCTCGAGTACCGACAACAACAGTGTGTTGAGCAATGCGATCGCTGCGGCCACCGACACGATCCACTGGATGGCGACAGTGAAGGCACCCGCCTGCTGCGCCTGCTGCTGGGTTGCCGCCAGCGCCTGCGCTCCGGTGTAGACGTATGCGGTCCCGGACCGCGGCAACGGATGCGCGTCGACGATGCGCTGCAACTGCTCTTGCACCGCAGCGCGGTCGGCGCTCGGCTCGACGTCGATCTGTAGATACGTGTCGCCGGTCCGGTTGAACCACTGCGCGAGAAGCGGATTCGACATCGCGGCGGTACCGGAGTCGATGGAGATGTAATCGACGATGTCGCGTACGACGAGCTCGTGATAGCCGGTTGGTGTTGCCAGGCGCAGCGTCGAACCGATGTCGGCATCGAGGGACCGGGCGAGCACGCTCGACAAGATGATTCCACGACCATCGAGGACGTCGGAAAGTGCTTGCGGCGTCGCCTTTTTGGTGAACGGCGCTGTCGATCCGGGTTCGAGTCCCTGAACGAGAATGCGAGCCTCACCCACGTTGACATTGGCCCACTGCGCTCCGACAACCCGCGACACTCCCGGCACCGCGCGCACCTCGTCGGCGATCACGCCGGGTAACGCTGCGCCCGCGGGGATCTCGTCGCGCGGCGTCGACGAGATGTAGAAGTCGGGGTCGCCGAGTCCGTCTAGCGAATGTGAGATCGACGCAACGAGATTGTCGAGTGCGCCCGACGTGCCCATCCCCACCGCGATGGCGACCGCGACGGTCATCAGTGTCGCCCAGGCGCGTCGCGGCGCACGTTCCGTGTTGACCGCGGCGAGTTGTCCCGGACCGCCGAATCGTCGGGCGACCGACACGACGAGCCGCACGAGTGGCCGGGTGAGCGCGAAGCAGACCAGCAGCGCCCCAACGGCATACACCGCGCCTGCGACGATGGCCGGGCGGCCAGGAACGTCGACAGCGATGAACCACGACCCGACGAGCAGAGCCACACCGGCTACCGCTGCCAGCACAGTCAGCGGTCCGCGCTGCGGTCCGGTGTCGGCGACCTGTCCCGACACCATCGCCTCGACCGGCGACACAGCGAACACCGATCGCGCGGCGAGTGACGTCGCGGCAACACAGGCAAGCACACACGCGATCACCGCGACGACCGGCGCATAGGACGGCAGGTGATAGTCGACGACGATCGAGACCGAATCCCGTTTCGTCGTCGGAACCCGCGAAATGGCCCAGCGGCCGGCGAGGATTCCGATCGGTACGCCGATCAAGCCGCCGACGAACCCGAAGACCGCAGACTCTGCGAGCAGGTCAGAGACCAGATGGGATCGCTTGGCGCCCAACGCGCGAACCATCGCCAACGACGCCCGGCGTGACGCCACAGCCATGTTCATCGTGTTGAACACGAGGAATGCGGCGATCACAAGGGAGATGAGCGACACGAGCAGCGTCGAATCACGGGTCACCGACCCGGCAACCTCAGCTTGCTTCGCGCGGAACCCCGGATCGACCACCACCGCACGACCATCGACGACGTGCCGCACCTCGTCACGCAGCGTACCGACGTCGACGCCCGGCGCTGCGACGACGAGGATCGACGACACCTTGCCGCTCAGCCCGGTGAGGCGTTGAGCCAAGCCGAGATAGGCGAACATGAAGTCGCCGTTGTTGAGTCCCGCACCGTCGACGACCCGCACCACCCGGACGTCGACTCCGTTCACCGACAGTCGTTGCCCCAGAGACAAACCCGTACCCGACCCGACGATGACGCCGTCGTCGAGGTCGCCCGGGCTCAGCCCGGTGGCTGCGGCCTCCTGGACACCGCCGGCAAGGGCACGTGCCCGAAAGTCAGATCCCACCAGCGCAATTCGCTTGTCGTCAACGACCGCCGTACCGCGGATGACAGGAACCACCGACTTGGCGTCGGGAACCTGTGCGCGGATATCTCCCGCAACCGACTCGTCGATTCCCGAATCTGCGATCGACGCCACCTCGAGCTGGGCCGTACCGTTGATCGCGGCGTCGAAGTCGCGGATCGACTCGCTCAGTGACCCGTATGTGCCGAGTACCGCGATCAACAGCGCCGACGAGACCGCGACCACGATAAGAGAGGTGACCACGCGCAGACGGTGATCACGCAGCTCACGCAGGTTCAGGACCCGTACACGCGTGAGTGCGGCGAACAGCTTAGTCACCATCGGTTGCGACCCTGCCGTCGCGCACGACGATCGTCCGGTCGGCGACATCTGCGGCGTGCGGATCGTGAGTCACCATGATCACCAAGCGATTCGGTGCGTCGTGTGCAACCTCGGACAGCAGTTCGAGGACAGAGTCTCCAGTGTGGGAGTCGAGGTTGCCGGTCGGCTCGTCGGCGAGGAGGATCGACGGCTCCATCATCAACGAGCGCGCGATCGCGACGCGCTGCATTTGTCCGCCCGACAACTCCGACGGTCGGTGATCGATACGGTTGCCGAGCCCGACGCGGTCGAGAAGTTCGACGGCCCGCGGCTTTGCGCGTCGCAGCGACTGACTGTCGAGAAGTCTTGGCAGCGCGACGTTCTCCCATGCCGACATCGTCGGCACGAGGTTGAAGAACTGAAACACGAACCCGACGCGATGCCTACGGAAGGCCGACGCCGCGTTGTCGTCGAGGCTCGCAAGGTCGACGCCGTCGACCTCGATCGATCCCGACGTCGGGGTGTCGAGTGCCCCGATGATGTGTAGCAGCGTGCTCTTACCCGCACCCGACGGCCCCACGATGGAGACGAACTGCCCACCGTCGAGCGTGAGATTCACCCCGTCGAGCGCGCGAACCCGCTCGTCGCCGAGGCGATACTCCCTGACAAGGTCATCTGCTTGCACCACGCATTGCGCCACGCGACCGATGGTATGCGACGCGACGTGCGGTGCATCACACCCCGACGTTGGCGATAACCGTTGCCATTGCATGCGTCGACGTGTGCGACAGCGACAGCGACGGCTCGCGCCAATTCTTGCGTTCGGCGACCGCGGCCAAGCTTCCGGTCAGCCGAATACCGGGCACCGGACCGTTCATGACGACCTCGATCTCATGCAGCGGGGTCGCAGCGTCGGAGTCGATCAACGTTTTGATGACCGACTCCTTTGCAGCGAAGCGTGCCGCGAGACGCTGTGCGCGCGTGGGCCCTTCGCATCGCGCGAGCTCCGCATCGGTGAAGACGCGCCGTAGATAGCGATCGCCGAACTCCGTGATCGAGGCACTCACATCGGCGACGTCGACGAGGTCGCAGCCGACAACGAGGCTCATACTCCGGCAGTGACGAGGGTACTCAGCGCCGAGGCAAGGCTGTTCACGCTGGAGAAGGTCGACTTCTTCAGGATCTCCTCGGGAAACTCGACATCGTAAAGATCCTCGAGTCCCAACATGACGTTAACTGTCGCGTGTGACGTCAATCCCACCGTAAACAGATCGGTGTCGTCTGACACCTTTTCTGCTGCAACGGTTAGCTTGCCGTACTTGTCCAGTACACCCCGAATGTCGCTTTTGCTGATGGTCATTGTTCCCTCCCGTGCCGTACATGATCCCCACCGATGATTAGTCTGCAAAATCCTGCGTTGCAGATGCCACATCGTACTCGTATACTACAGACGCACTGAAAAATGGACCACCGGGGGAAAGACGGTCCGTGCATTTGGGGGGATTTATCATTCTGTGAATCCCACTCCGTTATCGCATTTTGGGAGGAATGTGTTGACCACAGGAGAATTGGATTCTGCATGCGCGCTGGACGCTTCGACAGTCATTGAGGTCGCCGCAGCTGCTGCCGATGATGTCGATCGCAATGGACGCTTCCCACACGAGGCCGTCGACGCACTACGTCAGAGTGGGCTCTTGTCGGCGTCCCTGCCGGTAGAGTTCGGCGGACGCGGAAGCTCGATCAGCGAACTCGCAAGAGTGACAAGACAACTCGGAGCTGCCTGCAGCTCAACCGCAATGATCTTTGCCATGCACCACTCGCAGGCACTGACGCTTCGCTTCCATGCCGCAACACCCGCAGCAGCCGATCTGGCCCGTGAAGTGGCGCGCACCGAAGCGCTCCTCGCGTCGGCGACGACCGAGATCACCACAGGTGGTGATGTTCGTTCTTCGACCTGCGCGGTCCAGACAACCGGTGATCGTGTTCATCTCGAAAAGAATGCGCCGGTCATTTCCTACGGCGAATATGCCGACTACATCTGCACCACCGCACGGCGCAACAGCGACAGTCCGCCCGGAGACCAGGTGCTCGTCGTCTGTCCGCGCGCCGAGACCGAGCTCACCAAGACGTCGGAGTGGGACACACTCGGGTTCCGCGGCACCTGCAGCCCCGGCTTCATGCTCACCGCCGACACCAGCGTCGATCACGTGATTCCTGTTGACTACTCCATCATCTCGGCGCACACCATGCAGCCGTCGTCGCACACGCTGTGGGCTGCAGCATGGCTCGGCATGGCCGACGCCGCGATAGCAAAGGCGCGCGTTGAAGTTCGTGCCGCCGCCCGTAAGACACCCGGCACGACGCCGCCGCAGGCAGCTCGACTCGCTGACCTAGTCGAACTTCACCAGCGATTCGAGAGCTCGGTTTCCGACGGCATCGCACAATATGAGGAATTTCTCGCAGCGGGACACCTCGAACCGACCATTGGATTCTCGGTCGCGATGAACAATCTCAAACTGACCGCGTCAACGGCGGTAGTCGAAATCGTCGCGGCCGCGCTGACGATCTGTGGGATCAACGGTTACCGCGAGAATCACCGGGCCTCGATGGGGCGTTTGCTTCGCGACTCATACGGGCCAGCACTCATGGTTTCCAACGACCGGATCAGGGCGAACAATTCGCAACTGGTCCTCGCACTACGGGGGTAATTCACATGACTGACCAACTCATCGTCGACCTCCCGGTCGCGCATCGCCAGTTCCGTGATCAACTGATCGCAGCGGGACATCTCATTCCCTCCGGTCTCGACGGCCTGTATGGCCGCGGCGCCGAGTACGAGGCCGCCTTCGCCGGAGTCGACCGCATCATGTGGCAGGCTGGCGTCGACGCCCACGGCGAGGAAAACATCACGCGCTTCCGGTTTCCGCCGATCTTCCCCCGGGAGGCATACGAGAAGACCGACTACATCGCGTCGTTCCCGCAACTGACCGGAGCAATCTCCACGTTCACCGGCGGTTCGTCCGAGCACCGTTCGCTACTTCTCGACCGAGAAGCCGGCCTGCCGTGGGACGGTCATCTCTCGTCCGCAGGCACCATGCTCGTCTCGGCGGCATGTCACCCGCTGTACTCGACGCTGCCGAACACGTTGCCAGAAGGTGGATCTCGCTACAACGTGCACGGATACTGCTTCCGCCACGAACCGTCCGACGACCCGCTACGCATGCAGGCCTTCCGCATGCAGGAGTTCGTCTACGTCGGCGACCCCGAGGGCGCGAAAGAACATCGCGCGACCTGGACGCGGGTGGCCCACGAGATCTTCGTCAAACTCCAACTGCTCGCCGACGACGTTCCCGCCAACGACCCGTTCTTCGGCCGTACCGGCAAGATGCTCGCGTCGAATCAGCTCGAAGAGAACCTGAAGACCGAACTGGTGGTGCGTCTGTACGGCGACCTCGACGACGGCACCGCCCTGCTGTCGTGCAACAACCACCAGGATCACTTCGGAACCGGTTTCGACATCTCCACCGCGGACGGCGAGCCTGCACACAGCGCGTGCGTCGGCATCGGCATGGACCGCATTACGTTGGCACTGTTCGCGATTCACGGAATCGACAGCGCCGACTGGCCCGCACCCGTCCGTGCCGCGCTGGCGTTGGAGAAGTGACCGAAGTCGTCTCGACGCCTGGCTTCCTCACGGATGACGGCGTCCCACTCTTCGCGGTACTGACCCTTCCCACCGACGGGTCGGTCCGCGGAGCGGTCCTGATTTGCCCGCCGTTGGGCAAAGAACACAATCACACTGCTCGCGGATTCAAGCGGTTGGCCGAGAAGTTGGCGGCGGAACGGATCGCAACGCTGCGGTTCGACTACGCGGGCACCGGCGAATCGTCGGGCTCGCAGACAGATCCCGACGCCGTCGAGCACTGGGATGCCAGCATCACCAGGTGCATGAACTACCTCAATGATCTGGGCTTTTCATCACCTGCGGTCGTCGCTCACCGGAGCGGGGTGCTGCTCGCCGCGAACAACAGCCGTGTCCGCACCACCGCGCGAGCGCTCGTGCTGTGGGACCCGGTGGTTCGTGGTCGGGTGTTCGTGAGAAGCCAGCAGATGCTCTACGCAGCGATCTCCGAAGGCCCCGAGGACGCGGGCGCGGAGCCCGAGCACCTGACTCAGCTCGCGGGGCTCTCGCTGGACAAGCAAGCCGCTCGTACCCTGTCTCGACTGACTGTCGACCCAGAGTCGGTGGTCGGATCGCGCGGAGGCAATGTCCTCGTGCTCATCGACAACGACGACACCGAGAGTCCCTTGGCGACAACGGTGATGCGTGCAGGCGGTACCCTCACACCAATCGGCGATCAGGCGTCGTTCATCGACGCCATCGACCCGTGGCTCACGAACTACCCTGCCGAACTGACCGACGTGGCCCGCTGGCTCGGCGCACGATTCGGCACTGCGACCACGACGATCGCACCGACGATCTCGCCGAGCGCTGTCGTCGGCCACGCACCGGGCGGCCGGCCCGTCGAGACCCGACTGTGCATCAGCGACGATGGCATGATCATCTGGGACACAGCGATTCTCGGATCTCACGAGACTGCCGACCGAGTGCTCGTCAGCCATCCGATCGGCCACGACATCAGCAGTGGGCCTACCCGCTTCTACGCCGAGTTGGCCTTTGATGTCGCCGCCCGCGGCGGTCGCATGATCCGATTCGACCGTCGGGGTGTCGGCGAATCCGGACAGACTGCACCGGAGGACACTTTCGCAGGCCTATTCACCGTGCCCTACGTCCGTGACGGTCTCCAGATTCTCGACGAAGTCGACCTCTCACACGCCGAGGTGGTAGCTCACGTCGGAGTGTGCGCGGGCAGTTGGATGTCGGCGCATGCGGCGATGGCGACCGCGTCGCGGCTACCCGGCGCGAAAAGCGTTGCGGTGATTGTGAATCCCAATCGATGGGATCTTCGACCCGCCGTTGCCGTTCCGCGCCTGCCGCGGTCGACGCAGGCATGGCGTGCACAAGCCGAACGCCAGCGACAACGCGTAATTGCCCGCTGCGCACGCGATCTCATTGAGGTGTCGGCGCGTGTCCGGCCGCGCTTCGCGCGGATGGCCCTCTCCCGGATTCGGGGCTTCCAGATGCCGGACGTGTTCATCGACAGCGTACAACGCGGCGGCGCGACAGTCCGTTTGGTGTTCGGACCAGGTGACCACGATCTGTTCACCCGACTCGTCGGCCCTCACTCACCGGCGCGGCGTCGGATCAAGGTCGCGGTGACGAGGAGCGAAACCGGTGATCATCCCGGATATCACACCGGAATTCGCGACGCGATGCACAGCACCTGCCTCGACGTACTCGGCCTGCCCGTCGCATCGGTCGTCGAACCCGATCAGCCCGTCCACTCCCCCGTCCGAAAAAACTCGTCGAGGACGGCGGTCGGCGGCGCGAGGTCGAAGCCTTGCGCCGCGACCCAGTCGTCGTCGAAATAGGTTGTGGCGTAACGGTCTCCGGAGTCGCACAGTAGCGAGACGACGCTGCCTGCACGGCGCTGCGCGACCATCTCCGAGATCACCTGCGCGACACCCCACATGTTGGTTCCCGTCGACGCGCCGACGCGACGCCCGAGGCGATCCGACAGATGGCGTGCGGCCGCAATCGACGCGGCGTCGGGTACGCCGATCATGCGGTCGATGACCTGCGACACGAACGACGGCTCAACGCGCGGCCGACCGATGCCCTCGATCCGCGAGCCGGTTTCCGATCGCAGCGATCCGTCGCCGGTTTCGTACGCGGGCAGGAACACCGAGTTCTCCGGGTCGACGACGGCCAGCCACGTTGGATGCCTGCGGTAGCGCAGGTAGCGGCCAAGCGTCGCCGACGTTCCGCCCGTACCGGCACCCACCACGATCCACGTGGGCACCGGATGATCCTCGGTGGCCATCTGCGCGAAGATCGACTCCGCGATGTTGTTGTTCCCACGCCAGTCGGTTGCGCGTTCGGCCATCGTGAACTGGTCGATGAAATGTCCGCCGAGTTCGCCCTCGAGCCGCAGCGCCTCGTCGTACACATCCGACGCACGCTCGACGAAGTGGCAGCGACCGCCCTCACGCTCGATCAGCGCTGTCTTGGCGGGTGACGTTCCCGACGTCATCACGGCGATGAACGGCACCCCGATCAGATGCGCGAAGTACGCCTCACTGACCGCCGTCGATCCCGACGACGCCTCGATCACCGTCGTGCCCTCGGTGATCCACCCGTTGCAGATCGCATACAGGAACAGCGAACGGGCCAGTCGATGCTTCAGCGAGCCCGTGGGGTGTGTGCTCTCGTCCTTCAGATAGAGGTCGACGCCGACCTCGGTGCCCGGAGCACCGTTGCTTCCGTCCTCGATCCAGCGCGACCATCCCGGAAGCTCGCAGCGCAGCAGATGCGTATCGGCACTGCGCCGTGCGTCGGCCTCGATCAGTCGCACGGCGTTGTCGGCCCAGCGTCGATCTGTGCGATGGTCGACGGATCGCGCCGGGTCGAGAGTCGCACTCATCGGATGTTCGGCGGGTCTAGGGGCTGGGTTTCAGGGCTCATTTGCCGTCTGCCCCACGCAGGCGGGTCTGGAGGTCGTCGTGTTTACGACGGCGCTCTGCGTCGACCGCGGCGATCTGGGTGTTGACGCGTACGCGCAGCTTCTTGAACAACACCATGCCCAACGGAAGCGCGATGAGGACACCGAACACCGCGGCTACCAACAGCGGCACGGTGACGCCCGCGAGCGCACCGATTCCCATGATGATCGCGGCCACGACCACCACCAGTAGCAGTCGCGCCACGGTGTAGAGAAGGATCGAGACGAGCAACGTTCCCATGCCCACATGGCTCTGACCTGCGATGTCTGTGTTGTCTGGTTTGTGCGTACCCGCTTGAGTGGGCTCCTGCTTGTCGGTCACATGTTCAGGATACTTGGGTGCATAATCGGTGTTTGCAGGTCACAGGCACCTTTTGACTCTCTTTACCTCGTAATGACGGTTCGAGTACCTGGGCGTTTTGCGTGTATTCATGTCTCAACGCGCAATCACCGCGCGTCTTTGGAAGAGAAACCCGAAGGGGAGAACAATGACCGCTCTCAGCCCTGGTGTAGCCACCGTCATCACCCCCGGCCTCGCAAGCCAGCACACACTGACCCCCGGCCAGGTTGCCGCGATGTTCAACGTGAACCCCAAGACCGTCGCACGGTGGGCGAGCTCGGGCATTCTCGGGTCGATTCGTACCCCCGGCGGCCATCGTCGTTTCCGCGAGGAGGACGTTGTCGCACTTCTCAATCGTCGCGTCGGATAGTCACCACGCGCCGCTGGGCTCACCGATCTCCCACACCGGGGCGCGTACCCTGGTTGATGGGAGGTTGCCATGACGTTTCTTTTGGCCATCGTCGGCTTGGCCGCGATCGGTTTTCTGTTGTGGCGCGCGTTTGGGCCCGCTCTGGCAGAACGACGTGACACGACGACGGGGAGGCCGACGTCTCGCAGCCACGGACCCGTAGGGCCCGACGACGACGCGGATTTCCTTCGCGATCTCGACAGGCGCACGCGAGGACCCAACGACGAACTGTGACGCACCCTGCACCGGGGATGCACGACGCACACCTACATGGTGTGGGTACGATTGCGGTCCGTAGCAGACACAGCGCCAGGGGGAATAGCGTCATCGACATCGACACGTCGGGCGAGTTCTGAATCATGACCACTCGCCCGGGCACGGCTCCCGACGGCGACGACAGTTTCGCCGCCAAACTGGCCGAACTGTTTGAGCATTCTCGCGATGAAGACGGCCGACGGTATACCGGTAAGCGGATCGCGGAGAAGGCCAATCAGCACGGCCACTCGTTGAGCGACGCCTACATTTCGCAGTTGCGCACAGGTAAGGCGCGTACGCCGTCGTTCAAGACAGTGGAGGCCATCGCGAGCGCCTTCGAGGTCAGCGTGACGTACTTCCTCTCGAATCCCTCCGAGGACCTCGACCGTGTGCAGCGGCAGCGCGACTACGTCGAGATGCTCGCCACTACTGAGACTCATCTGTCGGGGGTCGACCTGGCAAGCCTCTGCCCCGACACCATCGACGTCATGATCGATCTGCTCAAAATGGTTCGCGCACAGGCGTTGTCAGAGCGCAGCGCGCGGTCAACCGGTGGGCACCGTTCCGCTTAGGCGGGCTACTTCACCGCTTCGCGTAGGCGCGCGCTATTTCACCATTCCGCTTACGCGGGCTCCGTCACAGGCCGGCGTAGGAGTGCAGGCCGGAGACGACCAGGTTGATGATGAACAGGTTGAACAGCAGCGCCACGAATCCGGCGACGTTGATCCATGCCGCGGTGCTGTTGCGCCATCCGGCAGTTGCGCGGGCGTGCAGGTAGGCGGCGTAGATGATCCACGCGATGAACGAGACGGTTTCTTTCGGATCCCAGCCCCAGAAGCGGCCCCATGCCGACTCGGCCCAGATGGCGCCGAACACGATTCCCAGCCCGAAGAGCGGGAACCCGAACACCACACACTTGTAGGCCAGACGGTCGAGTGCCTCTGCGGTCGGGATGTGGGCGACAAGTCGACGCAGCCCGCCGACGACGCCACCACCGGTCTCGGAGACGTTCTCGGCCGACGCTCCCCAACGCATCTTGACCAGGTACAGAATGCTGGCGACGCCGGAGACGAGCAGCACACCCGAGCTGATCGAGATGATCGAGACGTGGATGGCCAACCAGTACGACTTGAGCGCTGGAACAACGGGCGCGGCCTGCGTGTAGAGCCACCGACCCGCAATGAACATCAGCAGGGTGACCGGGAGCAGCACGAACGCCAGTAGCGGGCGGTTGATCTGCTTACGCAGGATGACGAGCCCGGCGACCACGCACGCGGCGCAGGTCAGCGAGATGAACTCGTACATGTTGCCCCAGGGGGCGCGGTCGGTGGCGAGTCCGCGGGTGACGATCGACGCGATGTGCGCGATGAGTCCGACGAACACGACCGGATAGGCCATGTTGCCGATCTTCTCCGACAGCGTGCGCGGAGCCGGACCCTCGATCTTGCCGGGGGCGCGCTGCGTCGTCGAACCGCCTCCCGCTGCGACCAGTTCTTTGGCCGCGGTGAGCTTGCGGGAGCGTGCTCCTGCGAGTGCGGCAAGGAACATGAGCATCGCCAGGACGTAGATGGTGATCGCCGTACCGAACAGAAGGTCGGAGTAGCGCGCCAACGTTTCGTCGATCTGGTCTGTTCCGTTACCCATCGCTGGCCCTATCTCTACTGCTGCAGTCTGCTGGAAGCGTCCGCGACTACAGGCGTCGTAGTCTCCTGTTGTCGTCGGTGAGCAGGCCGCGTGCCTGCTCGTCGAAGCCCTCGCCCCAGCCGGCCTGGTCGGTGCGAGCCAGTCCGGCAATCTCTACTACCGTACGTCGTCGGTCGCCGTTGTCCGAGTCGGGCACCAGACGCGCCCAGATCCTGCGTCGTTTGACGATCAGCGAGACCACCAACCCGACCAGCATCACGATCGACGACACGAGCACCCAGGTCTGCGCCGGATCGTGCGAGACCTGGACGGAGATCCAGCGCTTGTAGCCGTCGAAGCTGACCTTGGTGCCGTCGGGGAGGCTCGCGCTCTCGCCGATCTTCAGGTTCGCCTGGGCCTCACGGTTGAGCCTGCCCTGGTGCATCATCGTGGGGTCCAGCGAGTAGGCGTTCTGCGCACGGCCGGTGTCGAGGCCGGTGTCGCCACGGTAGATGCGGATCGCGACCTGCGGGTCGTTCGGCTCCGGCGACGACGAACTGAGCAGCGTGCCGTCGTAGCTCGCCGTCGGCGCGAAGAGTCCCTCGAGGGCGATCTGATTCTTGCGGCGGGTGTCCTCGTCGGGATACAGGCCAGCCGGGGTGTCGAAGCGGGCAGCGCCCGACGACAGCATGGTCTGCATCACCTCGGGGATGAACAGGGCGGTCTGCGTGCGCTTCTCCCCGTTCGGGAAGGTCACCGTGAAGGTCGGCGCGAAGCCGTTGCCCAGCACGTACACGCGATCGCCCGAGACGCGCAGCGGATCGTTGACGCGCACAGAGCGCTCCTGCCACTGCGACGACGGTGTGCGCGGGTCGGTGGTGTAGCGGATCTTTGCGTCGTACATCGACGGCTGACCGTTGGGGAGGAAGGTCGCGGAGAAGTCGTCGACGCGGATGCAGAACGGTGAGAGGTTGGTGCCGTCGACCAGCGCGCCCGCACGGAACGAGTCGTAGACCGCCGTCGACGTGTTGCACAATCCCTGCTCGCCGTCGGCGACGAGACTGCGCGTGCCCTCGTAGCCGTACACCTTGCCCACCGCGATGGAGACGAGCAGCGCCAGCAGCGCGAAGTGGAAGACCAGGTTGCCGAGTTCGCGCAGGTATCCCTTCTCGGCCGACACTTCGACGCAGCCGTCCGGATATGCCTTCGACGGCTCGCGCACGGTGATCTCGCGTCGCCAGCCACGCAAGTTGCCCGAGATGCGCTCGGCGAGTTCGGCGGGCTCGCCGTCGACCGTCTCGGTGATGTGTCGCGGCATGCGCGACAGATTGCGAGGTGCGGCAACGGGTTTGGCCCGAAGACTCTTGGCGTGCTCGATGATGCGCGGGGTGAGGCAGCCGACCAGCGAGATGAACAGCAGAACGTAAATGGCCGTGAACCACGCGCTCTTGAAGACGTCGAAGAGCTGGATCTTGTCCATCCACTCCCCGAGCCAGCCGTGGTCGGAGATGTACTGAAGCGTCTTCTGCTCGTTGAGTTCTCGCTGAGGCAGCAGTGCACCGGGGATCGCGGCGAGCGCGAGCAGGAACAACAACACCAACGCGGTACGCATCGACGTGAGGCTGCGCCAGAGATTGCGCAGCGGCCACAGCACCCGACGCTTGACCCAGTGCGGACGCTGCGGGGCCTGCGGCGCGGGGGTGGACGGTCGGTCGATGGTCTGTGTCATGTTCGCCCTGCTTCTATACCGGAAGCTCGGTGTCGGAGATGAAAGCGTCGCGGACCCACACGATGAACTGGTCCCACAAGCCGGTGACGAGAGCCACTCCGACCGCGATCAGCATGATGCCGCCGACAATCTGGATGAGTCGGGCGTGCGTGCGCAACCAGCCGAGGCTGCGCAGTGCCCACGCGGACGAGAACGCGAGAATGACGAACGGGATGCCGAGGCCTGCGCAGTACGCGATGATCAGCGCGACGCCCTTCGCAGCTGTCGCGCCCTGCGTGCCACTCGCGGTGGCGATGACCGCGGCGAGTGTGGGACCGAGGCACGGGGTCCAGCCGAGCGCGAAGACCGCGCCGAGCAGTGGGGCTCCGACGATGTTGGAGACGTTGCGCGGCGCGAAGCGGAACTCGCGCTGCATCATCGGGACGAGTCCGATAAAGACGAGGCCCATCACGATCGTCACCACCCCGCCGATGCGTTGCAGCACATCATGATTGACGATCACGGTGCTCGTGATGCCGAGGACCGTCGCCGTCGCGGCAACGAAGACCACCGTGAAGCCGAGGACGAACAACGCTGCCGCGATCGCCACCCGTGAGCGTCCGCGCTTGGGTGACTCACCGACCGTCACCGCGGGCGCCTCCGCCCCGACGAGGCCTGCGAGGTACGAAAGGTAGCCGGGGACAAGCGGCACCACGCACGGGGACGCGAAGGAGACGAGACCGGCGATCACGCACGCGGCAAGCGCCAACAGCAGCGGGCCGCTGGTGACCGTGTCGGCGAAAGTTTGTCCCATTCCGCTCACGGCTGCTTTCCGGAGTCTTCCGCGGCGATCTTCTTCACCATCGCGTCGAGTTCGTCGGCGCTGACCGTGCGCAGGTAGACCGCGGCCGGACGGTGCTGCCGGTCGAGGACGACGGTCGTCGGGACGACCGAGGTGGGTGTGGTCATCGAGGCGAGCGTCGCGCCGTCGAAGTCGTAGATCGAGGGGTACCCGACCTTGCGGTCGGCGACGAAGTCTTTGGCCGACTGTCGGTCGTCGCGCAGGTTGATGCCGACGAAGGCGACGCCGTTGTCCTTGTTCTGGTCGTAGACGGTCTCGAGGTCGTCGGCCTCTGCGCGACACGGAGCGCACCACGAGCCCCACACGTTGACCACCGTGACCTTGCCTGCGAAGTCCTTGTCGACGTCGATCTGCTTGTCGGTCACGAGGTCGGGGCCGATGAGGTCGGCGATCGGCTTGCGCTCGGATTCGGGGTAGGTGATCGTCGTCTGTCCCCCCGGCGACACGAATTGGAAGGTGTCGCCCTGCGCCACGGCGTCATTACCTCCGCTGCAGCCGCTGAGCAGCACGCCGAGCGCGGTCAGCACGGCGAACAGAGCTGCGGTGAAGGTCTTACTGCGCATGTGTCGAATCCGGCTCATGCCCCGGTGGCGAGCGGGTCGGAATGCCCGGCGGGTTCGGAGTAGATGATGTCGACGAGAGCGTCGTCGTCGTAGATGAGGCTGGTCAGCGAGGCCAGTGAGCATTGCCGACGTCGGGGGTCGTGCCAGAGACGCTGGCCCTCGAGGAAGCGTCGAAGGGTGTAGACGGGCAATTGGTGGCTGACGCAGACGGCCTCGTGGCCGCGAGCGGCGTCGCGCGCCTTGTTGGCGGCCGCGAGCATGCGGTGCGCGAGTTGGATGTAGGGCTCGCCCCACGACGGGGTGAACGGGTCGCGCAGCTTGACCCAGTGTCGGGGCTTGCTCAGCGCGCCGTCGCCGACGGAGACCTTGAGGCCCTCGAAGACGTTCTCGGCCTCGATGAGTTGATCGTTGGTGAAGATCGGCAGTCCGTGTGCTGCGGCGATCGGAGTGGCGGTCTCCTGTGCACGCTGCAGTGGGGAGGCGAAGACCGCGGTGATGTCGTGGTCGGCGAGCGTACCCGCGACCTTCTCCGCCTGAGCGCGGCCGGTCGTCGACAGGCGGAATCCGGGCAAACGGCCGTAGAGGATGCCGTCCGGGTTGTGCACCTCTCCGTGGCGCATCATGTGGACGATCGTGTGCATCAGTCGGACTCCCCCGATTGCGTGGCGTGCGCTGCAGCGCGGGCTGCGGCCGGCAGCGCGTCAGCGATTCGACCAAAAGCATCCTCGTCCAGCGCCGCAGAGACAAACCAGGCTTCGAATGCACTGGGCGGCGCGTACACGCCCGCGTCGAGCAGCGCGTGGAAGAAGGGCGCGAAACGCCAGGTCTCGGTGTTTTTGACCGCGGCATAGTCGGTGATGGGCGTCGCGGGGTCGGAGGTGAAGAACACACTGAGCAGGTTGCCCGCCATCTGCACCCGGTGGCCGACGCCCGCGTCAGTGAGCGCCTCGGTGAACAGCGCGGCCAGCTTGTTGGCGTTGGCGTCGAGTGCGGTGTAGACGTCGGCGTCGGCGTGGCGGAGCGTCGCGAGTCCTGCGGCGACGGCGACAGGGTTACCGCTCAGCGTGCCCGCCTGATAGACGGGCCCGGTGGGTGCGAGGTTCTCCATGATGTCGGTGCGACCGCCGAACGCCGCAGCAGGCAGTCCGCCGCTCATCACCTTGCCGAAGGTGTAGAGGTCGGCGGCAACGCCTTCGAGGCCGTACCAGCCTGCGGGGCTGACACGGAAACCGGTCATGACCTCGTCGATGATGAAGAGCGCTCCGTGGCGTCTGGTGAGATCGCGCAGGCCCGCATTGAAACCGTCGACAGGGGCGACCGCGCCCATGTTGCCGGCCGCGGCCTCAGTGATCACGGCTGCGATCTCGTCTCCGTAGGTGGCGAACGCTTCGGCTACGGCGTCGAGATTGTTGTAGGGCAGGACGATCGTGTCGTGTGCCGCAGCACCCGTGACGCCGGGCGTCGTCGGGAGGCCGAGCGTCGCGATACCGGAGCCGGCGTCGGCGAGCAGAGCGTCGACGTGACCGTGGTAGCAGCCGGAGAACTTGATGATCTTCGAGCGTCCGGTTGCGCCGCGCGCGAGGCGGATCGCCGACATCGTGGCCTCGGTGCCCGAGTTGACCAAGCGGACACGCTCGACCGGGTCGACGCGGTCGATGATCTCTTCGGCGAGTTCGATCTCGCCCTCTGTCGGCGCACCGAAGGAAAGTCCGTGCGCTGCTGTCTTCTGCACGGCCTCCACGACCGCGGGGTGCGCGTGGCCGAGGATCATCGGCCCCCAGGAGGAGACGAGATCGACGTAGTCGTTGCCATCGACATCCGTGAGATGGCAACCCTGCGCCGAGGCGATGAATCGCGGAGTGCCGCCGACCGCCGAGAACGCGCGCACGGGCGAATTGACCCCACCGGGCGTCGCATCCTGGGCCCGACGGAACAATTCAGCGGAACGGGCTGCGACCTCAGCGGAACTCCTCACGGCCTACAGTGTTCCAAACCGCAACGATCGGCGACAATTCGCCCTGGTCAGGCCGCGCTGGCACTCGGATAGCGGCTGCAATCGCGCGCCGCCGTGTTGGAGAAACTTGCCGAGGCGCGGGCGCGCCAGCGCGGGGAACTGCGTACACAATTCGGTCGTCAGCGCGAGGCCACGACAATAATTGTCTCGGCGTCCCGCTGACGTCACAGTTGTGTACACGCCCTCGACCCGCAGCTGCCGGTTCTGCAGGAGACGTGCCAATTCCGCGCGGCGGGCGCGGCAGCGCGGAGATCCGTCGGGCGCGCCAGCGCGGATACCCGTTGGGCGCGCAGCTGGCGTCGCGGGCGCGGGAATTACGGCCGCGCCGCGGGAGGACGGCGAACTACGTACACAATCCGGTCGTCAGCGCGAGGCCACGACAATAATTGTCTCGGCGCCCCGCTGACGTCACAGTTGTGTACGCAGCACTCGACCGGCGGCTGCCGGTTCTGCCAAGGGATGTGTCGGGGCTGCACCGCGCGGCCGCCGGCGGGCGCGGCAGCGCGAAGCCGCAGGCGCGCCAGCGCCGAGCCGCAGGCGCGGGGATCACGGGCGCGGCGCGGGAGCACGGCAAACTACGTACACAATCCGGTCGTCAGCGCGAGGCCGCGACAATAATTGTCTCGGCGCCCCGCTGACGTCACAGTTGTGTACGGACCCGGCCTGCGCGGGGTTCAGCATCCCGTGAAGTCGGGATCGTCCCAGTAGCCGAGGGCGTGATCGGCGCCGGAGTCGGCCGCCTGGCGCGTAAGCTCGGGCGGCTCGGCCAGCGATTTGAGGTGATCGCGTCGGCGGATCATCGCGAGAAGCGTGTCGACCACTTCGTCCCACGTGAACATCAGCCGCTTGTACGAGATCCGCCATGGGATGTAGCCGAGGCGGTGAGCGGTCTCGTCTCGGACCCGGTCCTTCTCGCGTTGCTCCGGCGATTTGTCGTGGTAGGCGACGCTGTCGACCTCGACGATCAGCCTCTTTCCGATCAAGAAGTCGACCCTGCCGATCCCGGGAATCTCCACCTGAGTCTCGAACGCGATCCCCAGCGTTGTCAGGCGGAACCCGAAGATGGACTCGGCCCCGGAGTCGAGGCAGTCGACGCACCGGTCGAGGAGTCACCGGATTCGGACGGGCATCGACGAGAACAACGCCTGTAGGTCGGTGAACTCGAGCAGCCCCTGATGCAGCACGGAATCGCACGCGGCGACGATGCCCTCGTCGCCGAGGCAACGGACCGCGTACTGCAGCGCTGTGGCCACGTCATCGAGCGGGTAGACCTCCCGCGACGCCCGTCCGTAGCGAGTACACGCGTGATGTGTGCCGGCAGATCCGCGCGCGGCGACGTTGCGACCGCGCACGTGGACGAGGTCGCCGTACGGGGCAACCCACACGCCGTGCAGATCGAGTGCGCTGGCACAGGTGCAGACTCCGCCCGCGCTCACCGCCGAGACGACCGTCGGGTCCGCGTACGAGGTGGCGTACCAGCCTCGACGCAGTAGGCGCAGGTCTCCGGCGTCGACCATTCGCCGTACCTGCGCCTGGCTGAAGTCGCGGCGGGTCAGCTCAGCCCAGGAGAAGACGCCGCGCCACTGGTCGCTGTGCTCGAGTCCGGTCACGAACCACAGCGTCTCGCGCGGATCGCTGCGAACCAGCGGTGAAGGCGGCGAGATGGGCGATGCTGTGGATACGCGGCGGGCTGTGCATTGAACCTAGAGGTCCTGTGCCGCCAGCCTTCGGTGTGTTCACCGGCCAAGCGCGGCGCCCACCTGGTCGGCGATGGCGCGCTGGCCGTCGACGTTGGGGTGCACCTTCACCGGGGCCGACGACCCGACTTGCGGTTCTATCCAGCGCACGCCCTCAGGCTGGCAGGCGTCGTGACCTTCCGAGACCGTCGACATGTCGACGAACGTCGCGCCGGTCTCGGTGGCTGCGCGCGCGACCGCGCGGTTGAGCGTCGCCTGCAGTTCGCGGATGTACGCGACGTCGCCCGCGGCAATGCGCATCGTCGGATAGCAGCCGGTCGTATCGGGCAGAATCCACGGATACCCGACGACGACCACGCGTGCGTTCGGGGCGCGGTCGGCGACGGCGTTCAGCGCTTTCACCAGCGCCGGATAGGTGCTCGACTGCACCCTGCGCACAAAGCTGTCGCCGTACTGGGCGCGACACGGCGCCCCGGTCGGGTCGTCGGCGGCCACCTCACCGCAGTCGGCGATGGTTCCGGAGAAGATGTCACCGTCGTTGCCGCCGATCATGAGCGTCACGATCCGCGTTCCCTCCCCGAGCGCGTCGAGCTGCGGATCGACGCCAAAGTATTGTGCCGCAAAGAAATCCGACGTCGTCGCACCCGCGCAACTGACATCGTCGAGGGCAAGTCCACGTCGTTGCGCAAGCACGTGTGCGAAGTTCGACGATGACCGTTGGCACTGCACCGGCGAATCCTCGACGAGCGGACGCACCCCCGTTCCCGCGCTGTAGCTGTCGCCGAGGTTGACGTACGCGGCGCTGACGGTTGTTCCGCTGCTGCCGGTTGTTCCCGTGCCGGCGGACGTCCCCGCGCTCGCGGTCGTCCCGGAACTTTCCGCCGAATTCGAGCCGCCGTCGGTGCACGCCGTCTCCAACAGCAGCGTCGCGAGGACCACGAGAAGCCAAGGGCGGCGGGAGTTCACGCGCTCTCGCTCAGCAGTGTCAGCAGCAGTTCGGCGCGGGTGCGGGCGTCGGAAAGGTCGACGGCAAGCATGTCCTCGACCCGCTCGATACGGCCGCGCAATGTATGCCGGTGCACGCCGAGCGCACTCGCCGCGGCACCCCAGTTGCCGTTGGCTTCGAGGTAGGCCAGCAGGCTCTGCTGGAGATGTCCGGCGTTCGCGGCGTCGTATGCGACGAGCGGTGCGATGCGCTCGGTGTAGCTGTCGCGCAACACCTCTCGCACGGTGTCGCTGGCGAGTAGTGAGCGTAGGTCGTAGAGGTCGAGGAGCTGCCCCGCAGCCGCCGAACGACACGAGAGGCGAGCCTGCCGTACCGAGTCTGCGACGTCTTCGACCGGAACCGCGGGCCCCAGCCCGCCGCGGACTGTTCCTGTCGCACTGAGCATTCCGAGTAGACCGGTGGCGAATTGGATGTGATCGTCGCCGCGGATCAGGCCGACGAGTTCGTTGTCGCGACGGTGCACGAACACCGGTCGCCACCGACGCTCGAACTCGACGGCGAGGCGTCGAGCACCGTGTTGTGCGTCGTCGACACTCTCGAAACGGAACACCACCGCGCGTACCCGACCCTCGGGATCGGCTGCCCGAAGCAGCATCTCGCGCGACCGCTCCCCGACGTGGCGGTCCATGGCGAGCGCGAGCACTTCTCCCTGCAGTTCGCCGACGTCGCGTCGAACCTCTTGCGGCTTGGCATATTCGATGACGAGCAGCGAGACGGCGTGGCCGATCAGCATGCGGCCGACGTCGTCGAGTGGGCTCGAACCGATGACGCCGAGATGTCCGAACGTCGTTGCCCCCGAACCGACTCGCGCGACGGTGAGCACCGAATCATCGGTCACGCGGACGGCACCCGCGGATGCGGGGTCGCGCATCACTATCGCGCGAAGCTGTTCGAGTTCAACGGCATTCGCCTGTCCGGGAGCTTCGGCAACCGGGGAGTGCCCGGCGTCGAGCAGGATCACCCGCTGGCCCACCGCATCAGCGAGCTCCCGTACGAGTCCCTTCGACCCCGATACCGTTGCAGCCCTTGTCATGCGAGGTTGCGCACGCGTCGCGGACACCAACCGCGCCGACCGCTGCGCGGCGATCTGATCGAGGACTGCCCGCGTGATGGCCGAGAACGGTATCGCGAGCGGAACCTCGAACAGCGGGAGACCGAACTCGTCGGCGGCCGCGAGCAGGCCGTCGGGCACCTCGTCGAATCCGAGACCGACACCGAACCCGATCGCGGCGGCACCGACGGCGTTGAGGCTGCGTACGAACTCGCGCTGGGCGGCAGCGTCGTCGGCGTTCAGTCGCATGCCGGTGGTCAACAGCACCTCGCCGCCCTGCAACCAGTCGGCGGTGCTCACGAGTTCGGAGCTCACCGCGCAGTCGAGGTCGCGGTCGAGGCCCTCTGCCCCGGCGCGCAGCGAGAGTTCGAGTCGACGCTGGGCCATCAGCCATCGAACGGTGGTCACCCACCCACCGTAACCGTCGACTGGACATTGTGGCAGTGCGACGCCGAAAGGCTGTACAACTTGTCAGGTCCGCAGGTGGGGCTGGCAGGCGAACACTGGTGTCCATGACCACAGCAACCGACATTGTCTACCGGCTGCCCCAGGAGCGGAAGCTGGTCAGCGAACTGCCCGGCCCACGCTCGATGGAGATCGGGCAACGCCGACTCGGTGCCGTCGCCGCGGGCGTCGGCTCCAGCGTTCCCGTCTTCGCGGCCGACGCCGACGGCGGAGTGATCGTCGACGTCGACGGCAACTCGCTGATCGACCTCGGCTCCGGCATCGCCGTCACATCCGTCGGCGCGAGCAACTCGGCCGTCGCGGCGGCCGTCGCCGAGCAGGCAGCGCACTTCACGCACACCTGCTTCATGGTGACGCCGTATGAGGGCTACGTGGCCGTCGCCGAGAAGCTCAACGAGATCACCCCCGGTGACTTCGAGAAGCGCACCGTGCTGTTCAACTCGGGCGCCGAGGCCGTCGAGAACGCGGTCAAGATTGCCCGCCTCTCGACACGACGCAACGCTGTCATCGCCTTCGATCACGCCTACCACGGGCGCACCAACCTGACGATGGCGATGACGGCCAAGAGCATGCCGTACAAGCGCAACTTCGGTCCGTTCGCGCCCGAGGTGTACCGGATGCCGATGAGCTATCCGTACCGCGACGAACTCGGCAGCGACGGCGTGGCCGCGGCCAAGCGCGCGATCTCGATGATCGAGAAGCAGGTCGGCGCAGAGACCACCGCCGCGATCGTCATCGAACCGATCCAGGGCGAGGGCGGATTCATCGTTCCCGCACCGGGATTCCTCTCGACGCTGGCCGAGTGGTGCACCATGCACCGCGTGCTGTTCATCGCCGACGAGGTGCAAGCCGGATTCGCCCGTACCGGAACATGGTTCGCGTGTGAGCAGGAGGGCGTCACGCCCGATCTCATCACGATGGCCAAGGGCATCGCCGGCGGAATGCCGCTGTCTGCGGTGACCGGTCGCGCCGACATCATGGACACGGTGCACGGCGGCGGACTCGGCGGCACCTACGGCGGCAATCCCGTTGCGTGCGCTGCGGCGCTGGCAGCCATCGACCAGATGGAATCGCTCGACCTGTGCGGCCGTGCGCGGCACATCGAAACCATCATCACCGAGACGCTCTCGGCCACCAAGGACGAACTCGACGGTGCGGGCCTGCCCGTGATCGGCGACATCCGCGGTCGCGGCGCGATGATGGCCGTCGAATTGGTCACGCCTGCCGAAGACGGAACGGCGCCTCGCGAACCCAACCCCGACCTCACCGCCGCGGTGGCCAAAGCGGCGCTCGCCCAGGGCGTCGTCGCGTTGACCTGCGGCACCTACGGCAACGTGCTACGTCTGTTGCCACCGCTGGTCATCGGCGACGACCTGCTGCGCGATGGCCTGGCGGTGCTGTGCCAGGCACTCAAGGACAACGCCTGACCTGCTAGTTCGTTGCCAGATCACTAAGGAGAGTCGTGTCCCCGCATCCCCTGGACCAACCGCATCCCCTCGATCCGCTGACCGCCGACGAATTCCGTTCCGTCACAGCCCTACTCGGTAGCGAGCAGGGCGTCGGCGACGGTTGGCGCTATGCGTCAATCGAACTCGCGGAGCCGACCAAGACCGAACTCGCCGCATTCGACGCCGACGGCACGCTTCCACCGCGTCGAGCGGTGGTCGTCTGCTTCAACACAGGAGAGAACACGACGTACAAGTCGTTCGTGTCGATCTCGGGTGGCAGCGTCGACTCGTTCGAGCTGATTCCCGACGTCCAGGCGAACTTCACCGTCGACGAGTTCGAGGAATGCGACCGCGTCCTGCGCGCGCACCCCGACGTCCAGGCGGCGCTGGCTCGACGCGGGATCACCGATCTGGACGGCGTTTTCATGGATACGTGGACCTATGGTGGCGCGGTCATCCCCGACGAGTACCGCGGTCGACGCCTCGGCTGGTCGGACACCTGGGTGCGCAACAGTGAGGGCTCCAACCCGTATGCGAACCCGGTGTCGGGGCTGCACTGTGTGATCGACGTGAACACGATGGAACTGTTGCGCATCGAGGACACCGGCGGATTCGACCAGCCGGAAGTGATGGGCGAGTACGTTCCGCGCCATATCCCACAACGCATTCGGGACACATTCAACCGACCCGAGCTCAAGCCACTGGAGATCACCCAGCCCGACGGACCGTCGTTCACGCTCGACGGCAATCAGCTCACGTGGCAGAAGTGGTCGCTGCGTGTGGGTTTCAACTACCGCGAGGGCATGACCCTGCACACCGTCACCTACGACGACGGCGGGAACGTGCGCAAGATCGCGCATCGTCTCTCCTTCGCCGAGATGGTCGTCCCCTACCGTGATCCGAGCGAAGACCATTACCGCCGTACGGCTTTCGACATCGGCGAGTGGGGCCTCGGCTTCATGACGACGTCGCTCGAGCTGGGTTGCGACTGCCTCGGCGAGATCCGATACCTCGACGCCACGCTGCACAACAGTGCGGGTGAGCCGTACACCATCACGAACGCGATCTGCATCCACGAGGAAGACAACGCCGTGCTGTGGAAGCACGTCGATCACGACGCGGGCGCAGAGGTGCGTCGTATGCGTCGGTTGACGGTGAGTTTCCATGTCACAGTTGCCAATTACGAGTACCTCGTCTACTGGCGCTTCTATCAGGACGGCAACATCGAGTGCGAGGTACGCGCCACCGGCATCATGGTGACCACACCGATGCCTCCGGGAGTGACGTCGAATCCGCACGGCACGACGGTCGACAACCGCACGTACGCTCCGTTCCACCAGCATTTCCTCGTTGCGCGAATGGATCTCGACATCGACGGCTCCGACAACACGGTGTACGCCAGCGAGACTCTCGTCGAGCCGGTGGGTCCCGACAATCCGCTCGGTCTCGGTCTGGTGCAACAGAACACGCCGCTGCTCACCGAGTCGGAGGGCATGCAGGACCCCAACTTCGCGACGCAGAAATCGTGGAAGATCGCCAATCCCAACAAGACAACAGCGTTGGGCCTGAATCCCGCGTACAAGCTGGTTCCGACAGGCGCGTTCCCGGCGATGTTCGACCCCGCGTCGCCGATCTTCCAGCGCGCAACCGTCATGGGACACTCCCTCTGGGTGACCCCGAACCATCCCGACGAGCGTTGGCCTGCAGGCGAATTCGTCAATCAGTCCGAGCGCGACACCGGACTCGGCGAGTGGACCAAGGCAAATCGACCGATCGAGAACACCGACGTCGTGCTGTGGTACACGTTCGGAATCCATCACATCACCCGCCCGGAGGATTGGCCGGTGATGCCGGCCGACACGGTGTCGTTCTGGCTCAAGCCATTCGGCTTCTTCGATCGCAACCCCTCTCTCGACGTCGAGGCATCGCCCCCGACTCACTGCCATCACGAAGGGAACTCGCATGACCAGCACCCAGGTGCTTGACCCGCAGGCCGTACTCGACGGAATACCTACCGGCCTCTGGATCGACGGCAAGGAGGTCAAGGCCAAGGGCGGCAAGACATTCGACGTCATCAATCCGGCCACCGAAGAGACGCTGACCGCAGTTGCCGACGCCAGCGTCGACGACGCCGTGTACGCACTCGACCGCGCTGTCGCCGTCGCGGATTCATGGGCAGCGACGCCTGCACGCGAGCGTGGCGAGATCCTGCGTAGCGCTTTCGAATTGGTCGCCGGCCGGGCCGACAGCCTTGCCATGCTCATGACGCTCGAACTGGGTCGCGCACTGCCGGATAGCCTTTCGGAGACCAAGTACGGCAACGAGTTCCTGCGCTGGTTCGCCGAAGAGGCCGTCCGGATCGACGGTCGCTGCACGCAGTCACCGGCGGGCACCGGTCGAATCCTGGTGAGCCACGGTCCTATTGGGCCGTCGCTCGCGATCACGCCGTGGAACTTCCCGCTGGCGATGGGCACGCGCAAGATCGGCCCGGCATTGGCTGCTGGCAACGTCATGCTGGTCAAGCCCGCCCACGAGACACCGCTGACCATGCTGGCACTGGCCGAGATCTTTGCCGAAGCAGGACTACCCGCGGGCGTGTTGTCGGTGCTGCCGACCACTGACGCACGCGGCGTCGCGTCGGCCATCATCACCGATGACCGGATCCGCAAGATCAGCTTCACTGGTTCGACACCGGTGGGTCGAAATCTCATGGAACAGGCCGCGGAGCGGGTGCAGCGGACGTCGATGGAGCTCGGCGGCAACGCACCGTTCGTCGTCTTCGACGACGCTGACATCGACAAGGCTGTCGAGGGCGCGTTTCTCGCGAAGATGCGCAACGGCGGCGAGGCATGCACCGCGGCGAACCGCTTCCTGGTGCAGTCCGGGGTCGCCGAAGAGTTCACCGACAAGCTGATCGAGAAGATGTCGGCGGTACGACTCGGACCCGGCTACGAGGAAGGCGTGACGCTCGGACCGCTCGTGACCGCAGCGCAGCGCGACAAGGTCGCCGCAGCGGTGGAAAGTGCTGTCGCACATGGTGGTCGGGTTCGCCTTGGCGGTAAGGCTCCCGAGGGGAAGGGATACTTCTACCCCGCGACCGTGATCGATCAGGTCGACGCGTACGCGCCGGTCACCCGCGACGAGATCTTCGGCCCCGTCGCGGTGATCAGCACCTTCGACTCCGAGGACGAGGCGATCGCCGCAGCGAACTCGACCGTGTACGGCCTCGCCGGCTACTTCTTCACCCGCGACCTCGACCGCAGCATGCGCGTCGCGTCGAAGCTCGACGTCGGGATGGTCGGGGTCAACCGCGGCGTGATCTCCGACGTCGCAGCACCCTTCGGCGGCGTGAAGCAATCGGGCATCGGCCGCGAGGGCGGCTCCGAGGGCATCGACGAGTACCTGACCACCAAGTACGTCGCGCTCTGAGGTCGACTGGGCGCTCGAGCCCGTCGACTGGGCGGCTCGTCGTGCCGACTGGGCGCCTCTGACCGTCGACTGGGCGCTCGAGAGCGTCGACCGGGCGCTCGAGAGCGTCGAGTGGGCGCCTCGTTGTGCCGACTGGGCGCTCGAGCGCGTCGACCGGGCGCCTCGTCGTGCCGACTGGGCGCTCCGGTCTAGTCGAAATACGCACCTCGCCGATGAAGCGCCTGTCGGATCTCAGCTAGAACGGCGTACGGGTTGTCGCGGAGCTTGGCCTTGTCGACGTAGATCATCAGCCATCCGTCGTCGTGCAGCCGTGCGCGACGTTCGGCGTCGCGAACCTGCTGACCAGGCCTGGTGTGGTACTCGCCGTCGTACTCGATGCCGATCTTGAGTGCCTCGTATCCCATGTCGATGCGCGCGTAGATCTCCCCTGTTCCGTCGCGGACCTCGATCTGGAGGTCGGGCGCCGGTAGTCCGCCCTCCAGAATGGTCAAGAGCAGCCATGCCTCGGTGGGCGACTCGATTCGGCTGTCGATCAGCGGTATCAGTCGCCGCAGTTGCACCACGTTGCGCCTGCCCTTCTGCGTAGCTGTGTACTTATCCAGCGCGGCGACGTCGAGGTCGGTAGCGCGTGCCAGGGCGTCGAGGTACCCGAGCGCGCGTGACGCGAACCGAATGCGGCCGATGTCGAAGGCCGTCCTGATCACGCTCGTGACCTTGATGCCGTCGATGGTCACGATGTCTGCAGGGTCGAGGTCGAGGCGATTAGTGACGGATCCTTTTGCGGGTCGGCCGGAGCAGCTCATGCCGCGGATCAGTTCGATGGTGAAATCCTCGTCGTACCACACACTTCCGTGCATGATCAGCGCTGCCATGCCCGCGACCACGACGTCGCCCTGAGCCTGCCGCGCAACGGCGACGATTCGTTGTCGAGCCGTCATGAGCGTCGACTTGGCTATGTAGCCGCTGCCACGAAGTCGACGGAACGTCGAGTCGAACTCGCTGGCGCTGATACCGGTGACGCTGAGCGTTGCCCTGCGCTTCACGACCTCAGGCGAATCTACGGGTGATGCATCAAATGGAGTCATGGTGCTTGGACGCAGCGATAGTGCGAATAGATCCATCCGATTTCCGGCGCGTCCAAGTCGACGCCCCCGGCTACGCCCACTCGACACTCCCGACTGCCTAGTCGACGCTCTCGAGCGCCCAGTCGGCACGACGCAACGCCCAGTCGACACGCCCAACCGCAACGTTACATTCGTGAGAATTGTTGCTGAAGTGATCCCTGTGGCCTTTAGCGCGCACAACCTTCTCCGTACGATGGCCGCATGCGTCTACGAACAGATCTCCGACTGCGTAGCGCCGCGGTGCTGCTGGCCCTGACGACAGCTCTCGCGGGCGGCGTGGTCGCCGCTTCTCCTGCCCACGCCGACATCAACGCGGGCAGCGTCGATCTCGGCAGCTCAGACCTGTTGAGCGCCAACAGTGTGTTCCTGTGGCAGAGTCCGCCGACTCGATACATCGTGGTGCTCGGCGCAAAGCAGGGTGTGTTGGGGCAGCCGCCCGCGATCCTGCAGCAGCGCATGAATGTCGGTGCCCGGCTTGCGCGCACCCATCCGTTCAACCGTGTGATCGTGTCCGGCGGCGACACCTGGTGGCTGCCGGTGTCCGAAGCGCAGTTCATGAACATCGGCCTGATCCATCGCGGGGTCCCGATGTGGCAGATGGTGAACGAGTCGGCGTCGACCTCGACAGTCCAGAACGCCGAGTTCACTGTCCGCATGCTCAAGTCGCTGGGCGCCACCGGAGCGGTGGTCGTCACCAATAACTTCCACATGCCGCGCGCGATGAAGAACTTCCGCGACGCCGCCAAGGCACAGCGCGCCAACCTGCTGTTCCAACCGGCCTACGCAGGCTGAGTCACACCGATACGACGACGCCCCGCTCGGTTCGCGAGCGGGGCGTCGTCGTTGATTCTGTTGTAGCCGAACGAGATTGGAGGTCAGCGCAGCAGCGCGCGGCTCATCACGACTCGCTGGATCTGGTTGGTGCCCTCGTAGATCTGCGTGATCTTGGCGTCGCGCATCATGCGCTCGACCGGGAAGTCGCGCGTGTAGCCCGCGCCGCCGAACAGCTGCACGGCGTCGGTGGTGACCTGCATCGCGACGTCGGAGGCAAAGCACTTCGACGCCGAGCTGATGAAGCCGAGGTTCTTCTCACCGCGCTCGGCGCGAGCGGCCGAGGTGTAGACCATCAGGCGCGCTGCCATGATGTTCATCGCCATGTCGGCGATCATGAACTCGACGCCCTGGAACGTGCTGATCGGGCGGTCGAACTGGCGACGCTGCTTTGTGTATTCGATGGCCTGGTCGAGTGCACCCTGTGCGATGCCCACGGCTTGCGCGCCGATCGTCGGGCGGGTGTGGTCGAGGGTTTCGAGTGCCGTCTTGAAGCCGGTACCCGGCTCGCCGATGATGCGGTCGGCCGGGATGGTGCAGTCCTCGAAGTACAGCTCCGCGGTGGGCGAACCCTTGATGCCCAGCTTCTTTTCAAGCGGCCCGACCGTGAAACCCGGATCGTCCTTGTGCACCATGAACGCCGAGATTCCGTGAGCACCCATGTCGGGGTCAGTGACCGCCATGACGGTGTACCAGGTGGACTTGCCGCCATTGGTGATCCAACACTTGGTGCCGTTGATGACCCAGTTGTCGCCGTCCTTGCGCGCACGCGTCTTCATCGCCGCTGCGTCAGAACCAGCCTCACGCTCCGACAGGGCGTACGACGCCATGGCTTCGCCGGAGGCAATGGAAGGCAGGACCTGCTGCTTGAGCTCTTCCGATCCGTTGAGGATCAGGCCCATCGTGCCGAGCTTGTTCACCGCCGGGATCAGCGAAGCAGAAGCGTCCACTCGGGCCACCTCTTCGATCACGATGCATGCGGCCACCGAGTCGGCGCCCTGGCCCCCGTACTGCTCAGGTACGTGGATCGCGTTGAACCCCGAGGTCGTCAGCGCCTTCAGCGCTTCTTCGGGGAATCGTGAACGCTCGTCTACGTCTGCCGCGTGCGGCTCGATCTCCTTGAGCGCGAGTGCTCGAATCGCCTCGCGGAGCGCGAGATGCTCTTCTGGCAGCTGGAATAGATCGAAATCGGGGTTGGCATACCCCATGAGAGCCTCCTCATTCAGTCAACGATGACATGATTTTAGGATGATGATGCGTTCCCGTGAACGCGACACTGAGTGTCATATTACTCGCCCTACAAGCCCATTGTCGACACTCGGTGCCACCCTTACGTCCATTCGACGCGATCACCGCCCGCGCGCTTCGCGCGGTACATCGCCGCATCCGACGAGCTGAGTGCAGCGCAGAGCACGTCGGCGCTCGACGACACCGTCGATGTCGGCCAGAGTGTCACCAGACACAGCCCGACGCTCGCGCGCACGTCGTACTGCGGCGACGACTGTGCGATCGCTTGCCGTATCAGATCGCCGATCTGCTCCACTCGTGTGAGCGAAGGCTGCGGACATACGACGGCGAACTCTTCTCCGCCGGTCCGAGCCACCAGGGCCCGCGGCGAGACGACGTCCCCGATCGCGCGCACGACGTCGCAAAGAATTCTGTCTCCGGTGCCGTGGCCGAATGTGTCATTGATGCGTTTGAAGTTGTCCAGGTCGATGGCGATGAAGATCGCGCGGCGTTCGACTTCGGTGGAGAGATCGCGAACGAGCAGGTCGAATCGGCGCTCGAGACCCCGCCGATTGAGCGCGCGGGTGAGCGGGTCGTGGTCGGACTCTGCGGCGTCGTCGCGCAAGACGAGTACCGCCACCTGCTGGCCGAACGGAACGGTGACGATCGTGACCGCCGCGATCATGCAGATGAACAGACCGAGCATCGCGTGATGGTCAACGACAACAAGCGCATACAGCACGGAGATGAACACGCCCGCGACAACCAGGATCACCGCCAGATGTCGGACACTGTGGAAGAGCGAGACATACGCGGCCAGTGCCGCATACGCGCATGAGCCGACCAACCCGACGAGCGGCATCCCGATCACGAACAGCGAGATGCCGTACAACATGCACATCGCGTAGACGCGAATGAGAGAGCCCCGACGCGACGGCCAGGACGGAGCGATCAGCCAACTGATCCCGATGATCAGGGCAATCACGTTGTCGGCGACGAGGACCGCTCGTGCGATGGTGGTGTCCGGTCCACCATCGACCGCGAGCAACAGCATTGCGCCGATCGCCACGAGCACAACGCTCAGGCCGACGCAGCCGCGCACAAGTGCGCCCATCCCGCTGGATTTGATCGACGCAACCACGGCGTCGTAACCGTCGGGCGCCATCCACGCCCGACGCAGCGCGTGCGAGTACCGCTGAGTCTGAACACTCACGGAGACTCCTCGAAACTGCTCCCCCGGGTGCCGCGCCACCTACAGCACATGGCAGGCAACGCCGACCACGGACCACATCATGGCACTTCAGCGACCATTTCGTGCTTGAATCACTCGCGACCCGCTCGTATTCATCCGATCAGGTGATCGAAGAAGTGTCAGGTGCCAGAGTCAGGGATCTCCGAGCCGATCTTTTCGCTGACCGCCCGCGAGATTTCGAGTGCCGACGCGCCTGCGGGGAAGGTGATGACAGCTACCTCGGGTCGTCCGCTGGCACCGAGGGCCATCCGAATACGTTCGAGGTCTCGACGCAACCGACCGAGCGTCGCGTCCGCGTCGCCGCGGATCATCGATCGCAGCAGGTAGTTGTGCGCCGAGGTGATCGCTGCGGCGAACGCGACGATGTCGACCGGCGACTCATCGGGTAGCCGACTGCGCAGATACTCTTCGAAAACCCGCTGGTACCGATACGTCGTCACCAACTCGCGCTCGCGCAGAGTCGGCACCTTCGATACGACGTCCATGCGTCGAACCGCCAGGTCACGGGTGTTGTGAAAGTGCGTGAACACCAGCTCGGCCGCTGCGCACACCGCGGTCGGCGGGTCGACGTCGTCGCTGCCGGCGAGTTGCGCGGCCACGTCGGTCAGCAGTTCCTCATGGTCGGCGAAGATCATGTCCTCTTTCGACCGGAACTGTCGAAACAGGGTTCGTCGCGACACACCCGCGGCGGCCGCGATCTGATCGACCGTCGTCGACTCGTAGCCGTTTTCGCTGAACAGACGGATCGACGCCGCGACGACCTGGGTTCGGAGATCGACCGATCCGCCCGCTGTGTCACTCGGTGCCATGGATTCAGTATCGCTGGTGGCCAACCCGTTGTGCCAACGCGCAGCCGTCCGGCGTGTGCGAAAGGAGCACCGATCATCGGATGAACCTCGCGCTCGGTCAGCCGAACGACACCCGGGCCGACGACGGCGTCGACCCGGGTGTTCTCGGCTACATTTTCGACGACCACTCGCCAGTCAGAGGAGATCGCGTGACCGTTCCGTCGTCGCAAGGCCCCGACACTTTGCCGTCAATCCCCCGCTTCGACGCGACGACGCCGCCTCCACCCCCGGGTGTGGTGCGCAGCCAGATGATCGCAGGACCCGACATGTCGTCGCGGGCCGCGAAATCCCTGTTGCTCGGTCTGCGCCGTCAGCTCGTCGTCCAGGCTGCTGTCTTCGGCGGGTTCGGCGTTCTGCTCGTCGTCTTCGGTGCGTTCATGGCGGCAAGCGACGACTCGTCGTCCTCGGTACTGATCTATGGCTGCGCGCTCCTCGTGCTCACGCCCGCGCTGCCGTTCTTTGCCTACCGTCGGATCATCGCCGTGTGGGCGAGATTCGCCCCTGCGGGGACGCCGATGTCGAGTGAGTTCTCGTTCGATCGCCTCACCCTGACGGCGGGCCCGACGACGAACTCAGTGCATGCGTCGGCGATCACCGGAGTCGCACACCTCGGGACCATGTTCGTGGTGAGGACCCGCCAGTTCGCGACACCCGCCATGGTCTTCCCCGAAGAACTCGTACCGCCTGCAGTCGGCGCCGACCTGCTCGCGCGCTACGCGATGTGATCGGCGACGCAGATCAATTCGCGGCGTTCTTGCGTAGCTCGAACTTGAGTACCTTGCCTGTCGACGTGCGCGGCAACTCGTCGGCGAAGATGATATCTCGTGGAATCTTGTAGCCCGCCAACAAAGTTCGCGCATACTCGATCAACTCGTCGGAGCTCAGCGACCGCCCCTCCTTCAGGAGCACATACGCTCTGGCCCGCTCGCCCCACTTCTCGTCGGGGACACCGACGACCGCGACGTCGAGCACTGCGTCGTGGCTGACGAGCGCTTGTTCGACCTCGATCGTCGAGATGTTCTCGCCACCCGAGATGATGATGTCCTTGGCTCGATCGCGGAGCTGAATGTAGCCGTCCTGGTGCATCACGCCGAGGTCGCCGGTGTGAAACCATCCACCCTCGAACGCTTGTCGAGTCGCATCGGGATCTTTGAAGTACCCGGCCATGATGTTGTTGCCGCGCAACACGATCTCACCGATCGTCGAGCCGTCGGCGGGCACGTCGACAAGTGGCACGACGCCGCGCTCGACGACACGCGCCGGTTCTGCCTGAACCATTCCGACACCCTGCAGCGATAGTTTCGCGGCCCTGTCGGCGGGGTCGAGATCGTCCCAGGCTTCCTGGTACTCGCAGATCGTGTACGGGCCATAGCTTTCGGTGAGGCCGTAGACGTGGACGACACCGATGTCGAGCGCCGCAAGCGCTGCGATCACCGTCGGAGACGGAGGTGCGCCCGCCGTGGTGATCCGGAGCGGCGCGTCGAGGCGGTGCGCGCGTGGTGATCCGGCAATCGTGATGAGAACCGTTGGCGCACCGCACAGATTGGTGACACCGAGGTCGTCGATGGCGTCCCACACCGCGTCTGCGCGCACCAGACGTAGACACACATGCATCGCCGACGCAGCGGTGACCGCCCAGGGCGTGCACCACCCGTTGCAGTGGAACATGGGGAGCGTCCACAAATACCTTGTGCTGCCGGTGAATTGGTTGTGGTGCATCTCGCCCAGCGAGTTGAGGTAGGCGCCCCGATGCGTGTACATCACACCCTTGGGCTTGCCCGTCGTCCCCGACGTGTAGTTGATGCTGATGACCCGGTCTTCGTCGTCGACAGTCCACGGGAGCGGCGTCGAATCAAGCTCCTCGGCGCCTGCGAGAAAGTCAGCGTACGAGCGAAGTCCACTGATGCCCGACGATTCGACGTCGCTCGGCGTTGGACCGAACTCGAGGTCGGTGATCTCGACGTACGACGTCACGTCAGGAACCTCGTCGGCGATGGAAGCGACGGTGTGGCGGAACTCGGCGTCGAAGAACAGTGTGGTGACGCCGGCGTGATTGAGGATGTAGACGAGTTCGGGGCCTGCCAGGCGTGAGTTGAGTGCGACAAGAACTCCGCCTGCGAGCGGCACCGCGAAGTGCGCGACGAGCAACTCGGGCACGTTGGGTGCCAGGTAGGCGATCCGCTCACCCGGCCTGATCGTCGACTCGAGGACCCGGGCAAGGCGCTGCACCTCGTCGCCGAACTCCGTGTAGGTCGCCGAACGCGCCCCGTAACGGATGGCGGTGCGATCGCCGAACACCTCGACCGAGCGCTGCAGGAAGCGAAGGGGCGTCATTTCCGAGCGATTGGCGGTCCCGGAGTCGATGCGCCCGAACTCGGCGTCGAGTTGCGCGGTGACAGCGACATCGGTTGTCTGTGACGACACAGTGTTCTCCCTGCTTGGCATCGATGACACGCGGGGTGAGGCCCGCGACGTTGACGTGCTCCTACGATATGGACCACACTCGTGTGCACGCCACCCCCGGAAGGAGGTGGCATCGGGGGTCGCAACGTCGCGGATGCTCACGCCAGGCAGGGCACAACACGACAAACAGTCAATCGCTACTCAAAGCCAGACGGAGTTCCATGGGGGGACGCATCTGATGAAAACCGACGTCGACGCCACAAGCATGTCTCGACGGACCGGCGGGTCGCGACCGGTCACCGCGTTGGGGGCTGCACTTGTCGGAGTCGGCGTCGTCTCGGCGTTGGCGTCGCATACGCCCACTCCCCCCGACGTTCAGGTGCCGACCGTGACCGCCGACAATGGCGTGCGGCTCGCCGGGAACTCCGTGGCGAATATTCCGACGAACCTCCTTCAGACGATCGCCAACATGCCTGCCGTCGAGTACGAGGGCATGAACAAGACGAGTGAAGCGCTCGAGAATTCCAGCAACTGGTGGCTCTACATCCCGACCAACGTCATCGGGTTCGACCAGCAGGACAAGCAGAAGCTCGAAGGCACCACCCTGATGATGGTGCCGATTCCGCTTGTCGCACAGGCGAATTTCGAACAGTGGTGGATCACCATGGCCGCCAACGCGCCCATGACGGAGAACTGCACCGGCATCCCCGGGCCGTGTTCGGACGTCTTCTACTTCGACCAGTACGGGCAGGTGCCCACTTGGCAGTTGGTGTTGGGTTATCGCTTCCCGGAGATCCGCAACACCATCGATCCCAACCACGAGACTTACACCACTCCCGAGGGCAAGGTTGTCGAGATACAGCCGGATTGGTCCGGCAAGTACTACAAGCTCGACCCGTGGGGACCGCAGAAGGCGATCTGGGAAACGCTGACGCAGGACCCGACCGGCTATCGACCCGCGCCCACCGCCGACCAGTGGCTCAAGGCACTCAATCGCCTGGGCAAGGCGTCGTGGATCGGTCTGAACCCCAATGTCGAGGGCACGTATTGCCTTCCCTGCCAGCTCGGCGGGATCAAGGGCGCGCCGGATTCGCTGCCGAAACAGTATCTGTTCGGCAACTACTACTCGTTCTTCGATTTCGGGCAACCACAGACCGAGCACAACTGGGTGTACAACCGGCCCGACTACGACGAGAAGTCACGCCTTGACTACATCGAGGTGCGCAACGGGCAGGACCCGAAGGTCCAGCAGCAATTGCTCGCCGACGCCCGCGCTGCGACCACACCGGAGGCTCTGCGCGAGAGCACCGCGGAGTTCTACAAGAACATGGACGCGGTCGGCAAACAGATCAACGAGAACATCGCGATCAACATCGAGGGCCTGCAGAAGGCATTCGGGGTCACGCTGGAATCCGGACAGGATTTCCTCGATCAGATCGCGGAATCGTTTGGCGCGCAGCCAAAGTCGGCGTCGACTCAACCTCGTGTCGAGGTACGCAGCCAGATCACGATGAGCAGCACGCGTGCCACCCAGGGCTACGACGAGCGCGTGGCTCCCCCGACAGCACCGAACTCGGCCGCGCCGCAGGTTGCTCAGGCCAAGCCGGCAACGCGTCCGGCCCCGACAGACCCGTTCTCGACGCTCCGGACGCAGGTCGCCGATGTCAGCAAGCAGGTGTCCGACGCGGTCGCCCCGCTGTTGCCGTTCGGCCAGCATTCGAGCGCTCACGCGGCGCCGGGCAAACATGCTGCCGTCGACGGTTTCGCAGGCGGAAAGCATCGGGCCGTCGGTGTTCATCGCGCGTCGTAAGCCTGTCCTCGCGGGTATCGACCCCCACGGTCGGAATCGATCCGTAACGTAGAGCTCATGTCGACCCCAACCGAGAGTCCCTCGACGCCAGCAACCGACGACGATCCCAGCATCGACACGCCAGTCGCCGACACCAGCGAACTGTCCGAAGCCGAACGCGGTCTGCTCGTCGACAACCTGCGCTACGTACTCGACGGACGCTGGCGAGCCACCCGAGACGAAGTTCGACGACGCGCCAACCGCGCCGACCTGCTTCCCGATCCGTCGCGAACTCTCGAACAGGCGCGTGCGCGCATCCTTGAGGAGATGCGCGAACTGTCCGACGAAGGATTCGCGGCTGCCGGATTCGGCGCCGACCACGGCGGCACAGGCGACGTCGGGGCGTCGATCACCGCGATCGAGATGCTCGGCTACGCCGACCTGTCCCTGATGGTCAAGGCGGGAGTGCAGTGGGGGCTGTTCGGCGGCGCCGTCGAAAACCTCGGCACCGCAGGGCATCACGAGAAGTACGTCGCCGACACCATCAGCCTCGACCTCCTCGGCTGCTTCGCCATGACCGAGACCGGGCACGGTTCCAACGTGCAGGAACTCGAGACCACCGCGACGTACGACGCAGCCACCAAGGAATTCGTGATCCACTCGCCGACGCCGTCGGCCCGCAAGGATTACATCGGCGGCGCTGCCGAACACGCCCGCATGGCATCGGTTTTCGCGCAGTTGATCACTGCCGGTCCCGGCCAGGAGCCGGAAAGCTATGGCGTGCACTGCTTTGTGGTGCCGATCCGCGACGCCGACGGCAACGACCTTCCCGGCGTGACGACGAGCGACTGCGGCTACAAGGGCGGACTGCCCGGCGTCGACAACGGACGCATCATGTTCGACGAGGTGCGCATACCGAAGGACAATCTCCTCAACCGCTATGCGGACGTCGAGGACGACGGCACGTACTCGTCGCCGATCGAGAACCCCAACCGACGCTTCTTCACCATGCTCGGCACACTCATCCGTGGTCGGATCACGGTAGCGGCCACCGCCGGAGCCGCGTCACGTAAGGCGTTGGCGATCGCCACACGATATGGCTTGGTGCGCAGGCAATTCGACGCCCCGGGCGACGAGGAAGAGATCGTCATCCTCGACTATCTCGGCCACCAGCGAAAGCTGCTGCCGCTCATCGCGAAGTCGTACGCCATCGCATTCGCACAGAACGAGCTCACCGAAGAACTGCACGAAGTCCAGTCCGACACCCCGGCCGAATCGCCCGACGGCTCCGCCGACGATTCCAAGGCGGGTCGCCAGCGCGAGCTCGAAGCCAACGCCGCAGGACTCAAGGCGTACGCGACATGGCACGCATCTCACGCGATCAATGTCGCTCGCGAAGCATGCGGCGGCGCAGGCTATCTCGACGAGAACCAGATCTCGATCATCCGCGGCGACATCGACGTCTTCACCACGTTCGAGGGCGACAACACCGTGCTCACCCAGCTCATCGCCAAGGAAGTGCTTTCGGCCTACGCCGACGACGTCCAAGGCCTGTCGGCAGGCGGTTGGGTGCGGTTCATCGCGTCGATGGCGCGCGACGTCGTCGTCGAGAAAACCGCTGCGCGACAAGTGGTTCAGACGCTCCTGGAGAGTTCGGACGAAGACACCGAGAAGTCGGCGCTGACCAACCGTGGCACGCAGCTTCGACTGTTCCGCAACCGCGAGGACCATCTGGTGCGCACCTGCGCGCAGCGCCTGCGTCGAGCAACCAACGATGACAACGATGCGTTCGAGGTGTTCAACAATGCGCAGGACCATCTGCTCAAGGTCGGGCAGGCTCGCACCGAGCGGATCGTGCTGGAGGCGTTCGTCCAGGCCATCAACGACTGCGATTCGCGCGCCGCGGCCGAGGTGCTCGGCAAGGTGTGCGATCTGTTCGTCTACTCAGCCCTCGAGGCCGACCTCGGCTGGTTCATGATGCATCGCCACATCTCCGTGGAGCGCGCCAAGGCGATTCGACGCGGCGTCAACGAACTCTGCCAAGACCTTCGTCCCCACGCGGCGACACTCGTCGACGCGTTCGGCATCCCCGAGGAACTCATGGGCGCGCCGATGATCGACAACCACTGAGAGGTCGGGGGCTGGGTTAGCTGCTCGGCCCCCGCGGGGACACACCGAGTTGCACCGCGAGGTGCGCCTCGGTGAGTTCCTGCCGGAATCGTTCGACGTCGCGGGCCCACGCCTGGGCGAGCTTGCCGTCGACGAGCTTCACGCCGACGCCCTTGCGCCGTCGCGGAACACCCGCGAGTTCTCCGAGCGCCGGAGCGCTCTCCCACTTCTCGTGTTCGGCGCCATTGTTGGCGGGGTAGATCTTCTCGATGTCGGCGAGCGCCATCAGCAATGTGCCCTGCTGCAGCGTGGTCTCGGTCAGTTCGACGCCGACGTGACGGCGCGCCGCATACACCTGGACGATCGAGAACAGCGTGATGATCGCTCCGAGGACCGAAATCCACAGCCAGTGCACGCGCCCGGGGCCTGCAATGTCCATCGCGAGCACGGCACCCGCGAGCACCGGGCCGATCGCCACGACCCACCAACTTCCGCCCTGCTCGACGAACAACGTCTCGCCACGATCCTCGGGCGCCGGGATCGGGTTCGCGGTTTCCTCGGGCTCGGCGGGTTCTGCGGAGTCGGCGGGTTCTTCGGGCTCGGCAGGTTCTTCAACGTCGGCGGGTTCTTCGGCATCCGCGGCTTCGTCAGCGTCGGCGGCTTCATCGGGCGCTGCGGCTTCTTCGACGTCGTCGTCGCTGGGATCGTCAGCGGCAGAGCTCACGCTCTGTCCCGTTTCCGGTCCTGCTTGTTCCGCGCGGACGCGGCGCCGTTGGCGCCCGATCGATTCTCGGCGGGGCGTGTATTACCGCCCGGCCTGCTCTTGCCGTTCGCGACGCGACCCTTGCCGCCCGACTTACCCTTGCCCGACGTCGACTTCTCCGGGCACTCGGGTGGGCTGCCGGCGTTGAACCACGCGTCGGCTTCCGGCCGGTAGGCGAACAACGATCCCAGGAGTCCGATGACTGCTGCGAGCAGCGTGAACGCCAGGGCTGGATCGCCGAAACTCAGGAACACCAGCATGATCACCACGACCAGCGTCAGCGCCGCCAACGAGGAGCGCCAACGAGCATCCCCGACGTAGGCCTTGCTGCCGAGCAGCACGTACGCCACGCCGACCGCGATCACGATGATCCCGATCCCGATCGGAAGCAGCGTCGGGCCGTCGGCGAAGATGCCTGCCAGGATGTAGACGACCCCGAGCAGTCCCAACAGAACGCCGGACGCTATCCAGCATCGATACGCCCAGGTCACCATCTTCGGGCGTTTACTTGCGTCAGGAAGGGTCACTGCTTTGCTTTCTGTCTGTCGACGGCTCGCTGTGCGGCGTCGACTCGTTCTCGTGGCTGTGGAGACGCGCCTCGACGGATCGGTCCCCCTCTTCGGAAGCGTAGTCGCCGTGGCCCGTTCCCGACGGCGTGCCGACTGTATTCGGATCTTTCTGCAGCGATCCGGTCTGGGGTGTTGCGTTTTGGGGTGACGTGCTCTGGGGTGATGCCGCCTCGGTGGTCGTCGGCGGCTGCCAGCCCCGGAGTCGCGCCTCTTCTTCCCAGGACGTCGGCGTCGGCGAGTTCTGGGGATAGTAGGCGTTGTCGGGATACTGGCCACCGGCCGGAGGCTGGTCGGGTGCTTGTCCGTACGACGGAGGCGCGGCCTGCGGGTATGGCGGTGTCTGCTGGTAGGGCGGTGCTTGAGGGTACGGCGGTGTCTGCTGGTACGGCGGGGCCTGCGGGTACTGGGGTGGGTACGCGGGAGGCGCGGGGTACCCGGGCGGCGTGGTTCGCGGTCGGCGGTAGTCGGCCATCGCGCGGCAGTAGGCGTCGGACTCACGTCTCAGGAGAAGGATGGTCGCGCCGAGCGCGGCGATGCCACCGATGGTCAGAGGGATTCCGGTCCACCAGGGATCGACGCCCCCGATCAGCGAGAAGGCCATGTCGATGAGGACGAAAACTCCCATCGCACCAAGCAGGACCCGCGCCCAGTTGTATCCCTTGCGCACAAACCAGACGAAGGTCAACGAGATCGCGGACAGCACGACCGCCGTGATCACCGTAATGGCGATCAGGAAGCCCGAGGACGTCATGAGGTCTACCTCTGCGCGCGGGGTATCGGCGGGGAGGTCGGACGCTCGCTGGTTCATCATGTCGCGCAGGGTCGGGTACTGCGCGACGGCCGTGACTATCCTGGCGATGACCACGACAATCCACAGCTCACACGCGATTGCCACCGAGTCGGGCAGCTTCGGGCGCTTATTCTGCCCGTCGGGCTGCGCGGACGCGGGGTCGCGACGCGGATCGAGAAAATGCGACATAGCTCCAGCGTAATGAACGCAGCTTGGTGCGCGATGAGGACCTGCAGAGCGCGGCTACGTACACAACTCGGACGCCAGCGCGAGGCCACGACAATAACTTCGATCGCCACCCGCTGACGTCACGATTGTGTACGCACGCCGGACCACCACGGGCGCCGATACCCGACAGCTGCGCGAAGTGGTCTCGACTCGGGACCTCGCTGCGCTCGGGCCCGCTCGACCAGCGGTTGTGGCCGCGCCGTCCAGCCAGCGGGGACGGGCCCAGCGGCCGACGCGTGTGGTCTCGACTCGGGACCTCGCTCCGCTCGGGCCCGCTCGACCAGCGGGAAAGGCGGCCTCGCCCGACTAGCGGTGCGGGTCTCGCCCAGCCAGCGGGAAGGAGCGATGAGGACCTGCAGAGCGCGGCTACGTACACAACTCGGACGCCAGCGGGTGGCCACGACAATAATTTCGATCACCCCCCGCTGACGTCACGATTGTGTACGCACACCGGGCACGACGGGGGCGCGGTACCCGACGGCGGCGCGAAGTGGTCTCGGCTCGGGACCTCGCTCCGCTCGGACCCGCTCGACCAGCGGAAAGGCCGCGCCGCCCGAACAGGGAGAAGGCGGCCAGCGGCCGGCGCGAGTGGTCTCGACTCGGGACCTCGCTCCGCTCGGGCCCGCTCGACCAGCGGTTGTGGCCGCCCCGCCCAGCCAGCGGAAAAGCCGCGCCGCCCGACCACCGGTAGGGGTAGCCCCGCTCGGCCAGCGGTAAAGCGCGCGCCGCCCGGCCAGCGGTAAAGCGGCCTAGGCCAACTTGGCGGCGACCTCGGTCGCCCAGTAGGTGAGGATGATCGAGGCGCCGGCGCGTTTGATCGAGGTCAGCGACTCGAGGATGGCGGCGTCGCGGTCGATCCAGCCGCGCTCGGCGGCGGCGGTGATCATCGAGTACTCGCCCGAGATCTGGTAGGCCGCGACGGGAACGTCGGAGATCTCTGCGACGTCGCGGACGATGTCGAGGTAGCTCATGGCGGGCTTGACCATCACGATGTCGGCGCCCTCGTCGAGGTCGAGCCGCACCTCGCGGAGCGCCTCGGTGCGGTTGGCCGAATCCTGTTGGTAGGTACGACGATCGCCCTGCAGAGACGAGCCGACAGCCTCGCGGAACGGGCCGTAGAACGCGGACGCATACTTCGCCGAGTACGCGAGAATGCCTGTGTCGGTAAGGCCTTCGGCGTCGAGTGCGGCACGAATCTCGGCGACCTGGCCGTCCATCATCCCCGACGGACCCAGAAGGTGCGCACCGGCACGGGCCTGCGCGAGTGACATCGACACGTAGCGCTCGAGCGTCGCATCGTTGTCGACTCGGCCGTCGTCGGACAGCACGCCGCAGTGCCCGTGGTCGGTGAACTCGTCGAGGCAGGTGTCGGCCATCAGCACGGTCGAATCGCCGAGATCGTCTGCGAGAACACGCAATCCGCGATTGAGGATGCCGTCCGGATCGTCAGCGCCGGACCCGACTGCGTCCTTGTCCTCGGCCTTGGGAACACCGAACAGCATCAGCCCGCCGACGCCCGCGCGCACGGCCTCGTCGGCCGCTTTGCGCAGCGAGTCGAGCGTGTGCTGCACGACGCCGGGCATCGATCCGATCGGGCGCGGATCGTCGATGCCGTCGGCGACGAACATCGGCAGCACGAGATCGGCTGGGCGCAGCGCGTTTTGCGCCACCAGCCGACGCATCGCCGGTGTGGTGCGCAGTCTGCGGGGTCGAATAACCGGTGTCATACGCCCCACCTCTACGACCGCGACCGCCGCGACTTCTTGCGCGGAGGAGGCAGCGCGCCCTCAGCGCGCAGGCGAGCGGCATGCTCGGCGAGGGCGTCGACCAGTTCGGTCACCGATGCCGACTCCGGCTGGACGTCGACGCGCAGTCCGAATTCGGTTGCGGTCTCGGCAGTCTTGGGACCGATGCACGCAACGATGGTGCGCGCGTGCGGCTTTCCGGCGATGCCGACGAGGTTGCGGACCGTCGAGCTCGAGGTGAAGCAGACGGCGTCGAATCCGCCGGTCTTGATCATCTCGCGCGTCTCGGCGGGCGGCGGTGCTGCCCGCACGGTGCGGTACGCGGTGACGTCGTCGATCTCCCAACCGCGATCGCGCAGACCCTCCGAGAGGGTCTCGGTGGCAATGTCGGCGCGCGGCAACAGGATTCGGTCGACCGGGTCGAAGACGTCGTCGTACGGCGGGAAGTCTTCGAGGAGTCCGAGGCTCGACTGCTCGCCGGACGGAACCAGCTCGGGGTTGATACCGAAGGTCCGGACCTTCTCGGCCGTCGCTTCGCCGACGCAGGCGATCTTCACGCCGGAGAACGCGCGAGCGTCGAGTCCGAACTCGGCGAACTTCTCCCACACGGCACGCACCGCGTTGGTCGAGGTGAACACGACCCACTGGTAGCGACCGTCGACGAGTCCCTTGACGGCGCGCTCCATCTGCGCCGGGCTGCGGGGCGGCTCGACCGCGATGGTCGGCACTTCCTTGGGCACAGCGCCGTGGCTGACGAGGCGTTCGCTCATGTCGCCTGCCTGGTCCTTGGTGCGGGGCACCAGAACGGTCCAGCCGTAGAGCGCGCGCGACTCCCACCAGGAGAGCTTGCCGCGCTGGCTGACGACCTTGCCGATCGTGAGGATCAGCGGTCCGCTCAGCGCGTTGCCCTGCTCGTTGAGCGTGGCCAGCGTCGCCTCGATGGTGCGCTGCGCGCAGGTGGTGCCATTGATCGTGATCGCAACGGGCGTCTGCGGGGCGAGACCGTGCTCGGTCAGTGCACTGGCGGTCTCGGCGAGGTGGCCCGACGTCGCGTGCAGCACCAGCGGTCCCGGTGCTGCGGCGAGCGCGGCCCAGTCGACGCCTTCGGCGCGGACGTCGGCCTCGGTGTGGCTCGAGCCCAGCGGCATGCCCGCATAGCTCGGGACCACGGAAGCCGCAGGCAGTCCTGGCAGCACCTCGAATGCGACCGAGGTACGCGAGACGGCGTTGACCTCGGACAGCACCGAATCGGTCGTCAGCGGATCACCGGAGACGACGCGGACGACGTCGTCGCCCTCCTTCGCTGCGGCGACGAGGGTGCGAGCGACCTCAGCGGGATCGCCGAGTGCGGGATGGACGATCTGGTCCTGCTCCTCGACGGTGTCGTCCGCAGCGGTCGACGAGTCGTCGGACTCGTTCTCGTCGGTGGCCTCGTCGGCCTTCTTCGTGTCGTTCTTGGTGCTCTTACGCGCGGATTCCGCGAGCTCCTGCCGGTGGGCGGAGCCGATCATCGCCACGACCGCTGCTGGAACGTCGGGATCGATGAAGGCGGTCGTCGCATTCGCGATCACTGTCCGCGCACGCACGGTTAGCAGGTCGGGATCGCCGGGACCCGATCCCACGAAGAGGATTCGACCCGGATTGGCCTTCTTCGTACGGCTCATGCGTTCGCACTCTCCTGCCCTCGTCGAGAGGGCTGCAGTTCTTCTCTGCTGCTCAGGAGTTGACGAGTTCGCCCGCTCCCAGATCCAGCAGTTCGGCGGCGAGGCCTCGTCCGAGTTGTGTGGCGTTGTCGACCGGACCCACCACCGAAGCGCGGATCACATCGGATCCGTCCTCGGCCGCCACCGCCGCACGGAGCGACAGTTCGGCGAAGATGCGCCCGTCCTCATCGATCGACTCGACCACTTCGGCTATCGCACCGACCGGTGCGGTACATCCGGCTTCGAGAGCCGCCAATACCGCACGCTCGGCGTCGACCGCCACGCGGGTGGCCTCGTCGTCCAACTCGGCGAGAATTCTCACCAGTTCGGCATCGTCGGAGCGGCACTCAACTGCCAGTGCACCCTGCGCCGGTGCTGGTAACAGCACCACTGGATCGAACGCTTCGGTGACCTCTTCGGCCCTGCCGATGCGGACGAGTCCGGCACGGGCGACAACGACTGCGTCGAGTTCGCCGCCGGCGACTTTGCCCAACCGAGAATCTAGGTTGCCTCTTAGGGGGCGGATTTCCAAACCGAGACCCAATGCTTTAAGCTGTGCCGCCCTCCGCGGGGAGGACGTGCCGACCGTCGCGCCGGGAGGAAGCGCCCCGAGTACGAGGTTACCCCTGCTGACCAGCGCATCTCGTGGATCTTCCCGAGGTGGGACAGCCGCGATCACCAGGCCCGGATCGGGTGCTGTCGGCAGGTCCTTGTAGGAGTGGACGGCGACGTCGACTTCGCCCGCATGCAGCGCGTTGCGGATGGCCGTCGTGAACACTCCGACGCCGATCTCGGCGACTGGGGCCGCCGACGCGTCACCCGCCGTCTTGATGATGACCAGCTCTGCGGGATGCCCGTTGGCGGTCAGAGCGTCGGCGATGGTCTGAGACTGGGTACGGGCGAGCAGCGAGCCGCGCGTACCGATGCGAATGGGGCTCAACGCTCTCCCTGATCGGCCGACGTTTCGCCGACGCCATGCTTGTCGCCCAGACCGCTCTCCGGCGCCGATACGGCCTCGGCTGCGCCCGGCTTGAGCTCGAAGAGTTCACGCAGCGCCTCGGCGTAGTGGTCGCCGTTGGGCGTCGACGCGAGCTGTTTGACCCGGACAGTGGGGGCGTGCAGCAGTTTGTCGACGACGCGTCGAACAGTCTTGGCAACCTCGTCGCGCTGAGCGCCCTCGAGGTCGGGCAGGCGGGTCTCGAGCCGGAGAATCTCCGCCTCGACGACGTCGGCTGCGCGTTGACGCAGTGCCGCGACGGTCGGCGTGACCTCGGCCTGACGCTGCAGGGTCAGGTAGTCGGAGAGCTCGCCGCCGACGATCGAGCGGGCAGCGGCGGTGTCGTCGTGAGCGGCCTGTGCCTCGGAATCGCCGCGCAGACTCTCGATGTCGATGACGTGGACGCCGGGCAGTCGCGCGGCGGCGGGATCGACGTTGCGGGGCAGCCCCAGGTCGCAGATGATCAGCGGCTGCACAGCGGTACGTGCGGCCAGTGCCGAATGCACCTCGCCGACGCCGACGACGGTCCCGATGGAACCCGTGCATGCGACGACGACGTCCGCGGAGGCCATCACGGCAGGCAGGTCGTCGAATCCGACGCCGCGCACGGCGACACCCGGATGATTGGCCGCGATATTGCCTGCGAGGTGCTCCGCGTTGGCGACGGTCCGGTTGACCACGACAAGCTCGCGGACGCCTTCACGGGCCAACTGGGCGGTCGCAAGACCCCCCATGGCGCCTGCGCCGATGACAACGGCTCTGCGCAGCGACTGCTCGGGATCGATCTCTGGCGCCGCCTTCTGCAGCAGATGCTGGGCGCGATGCAGCGCAACCGACACGACCGACGCTCCCGCGCGGTCGATTCCGGTCTCGGAGTGCACCCGCTTGCCGACTCGCAGGGCGTGCTGGGCGAGCTCGTGCAGGGTACGACCGGTGGTCTTGTTGGCGTCGGCGTCGAGGTAGGCGTTGCGGATCTGACCGAGGATCTGCTGCTCGCCGACGACGATCGAGTCGAGGCCTGCGGCAACGGTGAACAGATGCTCGACGGCGGCCTCGGAGTAGCGGACGTACGCGTGGCGGGTGAGGTCGTTGATGGAAAGCCCGGAATGATCGCCGAGCACGTCACCAACGGCTTCGAGTGCGGGGTGGAATGCGTCGACGACGGCGTAGATCTCGACGCGATTGCAGGTCGAGACGAGCATCGCCTCGGAGATCGCACGTGACGACAGCAGGTCGTCGACGAGCTTGGGCCGGTCGTGGTCGGCGACCGCGAGTCGCTCCAGAACGTCGACGGGTGCGCTCCGATGGCTGATTCCGAACAGCAGAACACTCACCGCGTCACCGTCTCCATCGCAGATCTCGCACTCATCATCCTTGACCCACACTCCGTATGTCTGTTCTGGGCACGTCCGCGACGCCGACCCCCGGCAGTTGGTCAACAGCCAGATCGTCGCCGGGCCCCTTGGCCCTGAGCGGCACGTCCACAGGCAGGTCGACATGGCCCTGCTGCCCGTCTTCCCCGACAGACAACGGGGTGCGTGACGCGTGGAACGTCAGCACCTGCAACTCCAAGGCTAGATCAACCTGTCTGACGACGACATCGGAGTCCGTCGACAACGTTGCGGCGGTCACGTTCAGGAGTTGCCGGATTCCCGCGGCGATCAACGCGTCAGCTGCGCGTTGTGCCTTGTCAGGACCGGTGGCGATCACCCCGATGTCGACCTGGCCGATCGACGGATCGTTCGCAAGTGAAGCGAGACCCGCGCACGGGGAGACCACCACGTCGTCGACGACGGTCCCTATGACGTCCGGATCGTCGTCGAACATCGCGACGACCCGGAAGGTGCGGTCGGTGGCTGTGTGCGCGACGAGTAGGCGACCGAGGGTGCCTGCGCCGACGAGCACGACGGTGTGGACGGTGTCGGTGTGCAGTGCGAGCGCGATGCGGGCGGTGAGGCGTCCGACGTCGTATCCGACGCCGCGTACGCCGTTGGCTCCGACGTGGGACAGATCTTTGCGGAGGATGGCCGGGTTGACTCCCGCCGCGGTCGCCAGTTGGCCGCTGGAGGCGATCAGAATGCCCCGCTGCCCCAGGGAGCGCAGAACGTGGAGGTAGGTGGCCAGGCGCGTCACCGACGGCTCGGGGATGCGATCAGACGCCGACCCGATAGCCATTGCGCACACTCACTTTCGACTAACCCGACCGAAGGATCAGCGTAATACGCGGCCTTCGACGCTCGGCACGCGACCCGCGGCGGGAGTTCGAGGAGTTCGCGGGTTCAGGGTTTCGACGCGCGCTCGGGCGTTCAGCGCTTGGCGGCGTCGAGGTCGGCGCGCAACCGTGGCTCGTCGACCTCCCAGTAGCTGTGCTCTTCGCCGTCGAGCAGGACGACGGGCAGACGGTCGCCGTACTCGGCGCGTAGCTCGGCGTCGCCGGAGTTCGCGGCGGCGTCGACGTCGACGATGTCGAACTCGACGGACAGCTCGCCACAGATCCGATCCAGGTCGGCGCGGGCGGCCTCGCAGGCCGAGCAGCCGTCGCGGGTTAGCAGCGTGATGGACATCGAACGAACTCCTTCGACGTTGGTGCCAGAACAGTCTGACACCATGACTACTCTGTTGGTGAGCAGGCCTGAGCGAGGCGGCATTCGTTGAGTGGTTGTGCATTCGTGAGAGGTGGAGGGTGGGCGTGACCTCTGAGGGCGAGGAGCCGAACGGCGAGGTTCCCGATTCCGGGTCCGAGGTGTCCGACGTCGGCGACACTCCGAACGAGGGCGCCTCAGACGGCGGAACGCCAGGTAGCGACGCCTCGTCGGGCGGTGTAGGCGCGTCCGATTCCGCAGATGCCGAGGCGCGGCCGGTCCGCAGTGGCGAGGACTGGGAGTCGCACGCCGACGACGTCGACGGTTCCGTCGGCGACGATGACGACGAGATCCATGCCGACGACGAGTTGCAGGACGAGTTCGACGACGAAGAATCCCGCCGGGTCACGACCTGGATCTCCGAGCGGGCCACCGCGGCCACCGGAAGGTTCCGGCAGACCGCGCAGGAATTGCGACAGGCCCTCGCCGGCGAGGCGTCGGCGCAGGCGGCCGTCGACTCGCTGCGCGCCCGGCCACCGAGCGAAACCGAACCCGACGTCGACGTCGACGTCGACCTCACCGCCGCGGCGTTCTTCGACGTCGACAACACGCTGGTACAGGGAGCGTCGATCGTGCACTTCGCGCGCGGACTCGCTGCGCGAAAGTACTTCTCGTACTCCGACATCTTCGACTTCGCGTGGACCCAGGCGAAGTTCCGCATCACGGGCAAAGAGAACGCCCAAGACGTCGCAGAGGGTCGGGAAAAGGCGTTGTCGTTCATCGCCGGTCGCGAGACTGCAGAGCTCGCCAGACTCGGTGAGGAGATCTACGACGAGTACATCGCCGACAAGATCTGGCCTGGCACAAGGGCTTTGGCTCAGCGCCATCTCGATGCCGGTCAGCAGGTGTGGCTTGTCACCGCGACTCCGGTGGAGCTGGCACAGACCATCGCCGACCACCTGGGCCTCACCGGTGCGCTCGGCACCGTCGCCGAGAGCGTCGACGGCAAGTTCACCGGACGGCTCGTCGGCGATATCCTGCACGGCCCGGGCAAGGCACATGCCGTGCGCGCGTTGGCAATTCGCGAGGGACTGAACCTCAAGCGGTGCACCGCGTACTCGGACTCACACAACGACGTCCCGATGCTGTCACTGGTCGGGCGCGCCGTCGCGATCAACCCCGACGCGGACCTGCGCGACGTCGCAAAGGTGCGCGGCTGGGAGATGTACGACTTCCGCACGGCCCGCAAGGCCGCGAAGTACGGGGCGTCGACGGCCCTGGTCGTCGGAGCCGCGGGCGCCGCGAGCGCCGGCGCCGTGAAGCTGCTGCGCAACAAGGGCTGACGTTTAGGGGTCGGAGGTCGTCGGGAGTCGGGCGTCGGGCTTCGGCGCGCGCCGGCGAAAAGTAGGGGAAGGATTCTTCCCCTAGAAACCTCCTGCCGGCCCGGGGCGTCGAAAGTAGGGGAAGGAACCTTTCCGGCACTTCCTTACACCTCCCCCGGAAACTTCGCGGGGACGAGTACGAAACCCGAGGAAAAAACCCTTCCCCTAGAAACTTCCGCCGGCCCGCTCGCCAAAATCCGAGGAAAGAACCTTTCCCCTAGAAACCGCCCGCGGGCCCGACGGCCAAAACTAGGGAAAACCCTCCCCCTAGAAACCTCCCGCCGGCCCGACGGCCTCAGAGCGCCGCGACGGGGCTCGACGGGTCGATGAGCACCTTCGCGTGGTGCTCCGCGCCGCCGAGGATCTCGAAAACGTCTGCGACGGCGTCGAATCCGATGATGCCGGTGACCAGCGGCGTCACGTCGACCTTGCCGTCGGCGATGAGGTGCAGCGCCGCGCGGAACTCGGCGGGGTCGTAGTAGATCACGAAGCGCAGGTCGAGCTCTTTGTTGATCGCCATCGCGGGTCGGAAGCGGTCGGACTCCATGCACACGCCGACCACGACGATGCGCGTCCGCAGCGGCACGCCCGACACGATGTTCTCGATCATTCCGGGCACGCCGACGCACTCGAACACGACCGGCCCCTTCGGGGTGGCACCGACCTTGTCGCCGAGTTCGATTGCCTTCCACCACGGCAGGCCCGGGATGCGGCGCAGGATGTGCATGGCGTCGAACGCGGTGCCGAGCAATTGGCCTGTGCGCGTGAGGTATTTGCCCTTCTTGGCGGCGATGTCCCACGGGGAGTCGACAGTCGGGTCGACGACGATGTCGGCGCCGCAGCGTCGGGCAAGATCTCGACGCCCCGCCGACAGGTCGGAGGCGATGACGGTCTTGACGCCCTTGGCCTTGAGAACCAGGATCACCGACAGCCCGATAGGTCCGCAGCCCACGACGACCGCGACGTCGCGCTTGCTCACGTCACCGCGGTTGACCGCGTGCACGGCCACCGACAGCGGCTCGGTCAGGGCGGCGTGATCGAGTGGCACGCCGTCGGGCACGGGCATCGTCATGTCCTCGGAGACGACGACGTACTCGGCGTAGGCACCGGGGGCGTCGGCGCTGAGTCCGACGAGGTGCTCGGTCTCGCCGTGCTTGATGATCGGTAGTGCGGCGACCAGGGTTCCCGGCGCCCACTTCTTGCGGCACTTGGGGCCGTACTCGGCGATCTCGCCGATGAATTCGTGGCCCATCACGACGTGATCTGTCGAGCGCATGAAGCGGTCGTAGCCGACCTCGGCGGTGACATCGGCGGTGTCGTCACCGTGCGTGCGCGCGTGCAGATCAGAGCCGCAGATCCCGGTGCGCCGCACCTTCAACAACACCTGACCTGGACCTGGCTGCGGCTTCTCGATCTCCTCGACACTCAGCTTGCCCTCGTGACACACCACTGCCCGCATCGGCTTCCTCTCGTGCGATGTTCCAACACTCGTTGTAACGTTCTACCGCACAATACGCCGACGCTGTGACGCGGCTCCCTGCCCTGGGGCCGGCCAATCAAGAACAGGTCCGGACGGGACACACCCGTCGCAGCCGCCAAAGCCTCGTCAGGAGAAGATGCGCGACGAGATCTCGGCGAACTCGGTATCGGTGACGACGCCCGCCGACCGCAGCGACGTGAGCGCGTTCATGAGTTGCGACTTCGGATCTGCGGCAACCGGCTGGGCGGCGGGCGCAGGAACAGGCTGGGCAACCGGCTGTGGGGCAACAGGCTGCGCAACCGGCTGCTGCGCGGCGTGCGCCTGCTGCGATGCGGCCTGCGCGGCCCACCTGTCCTGTTGCCGACGCTGCACCCGGCCGTGCACCGAGCTGGCGACGGCCGCGCGGCCCGCTGTGCGAATCAGGCTCATGATCAGTTCCCTTCGAGAGCGTCAGTGGCGTCGAGCGCGTCGATCAGGTCATCGACGAGGACCGGCCCCTCGGTGAGCACGGTTCCGCCGTCGGCACCCCACGCGCCGATAACGGGGAGGAACGATAGGTCCTCGTAGACCACGATGGCGGCGACCTCGCCGGCGGCGAGCGATTCCGCGGCAGCAGCGACGTCGTCGTCGTCGATCAGGTGCGAGTCGGCACCCGAGAACTCATCGAGGCCGACGCTCGGGGCGTCGAGTCGCTGCACGTTGCCGTCGGCGTCGCGGCTGACGAACTCCGTGTCGAGAACGTTGACCCGACCCGCAGCAACCAGGTCGGTCAGCACCGCGAAGCCGGCCGACGGCACAGGCGCCGACGGAAAACTCACGACAATGAAATTGATGGGGCCCAAGTCGGCGTCGAAACTCACGCACTGAGAGTAGCGCCCACCGCTCGCTGCCACTCAGCCGAAGTACACGCTCCCACGACGGCTGAGCATGCGGAACAGCGTCTGCTGAATCTCTTCGCGGACGTGGTCGGTGAGGTCGAAGACAACCATGGGGTCGTCGGCGGACGACTCGTCGTAGCCGCCCGTCTCGATGGGACGGCCGAAGTGGATGTGCCACTTCGACGGCAGCGGCACCAGGCCGAGTGGCCCGAGCAACGGGAACGTCGGCGTGATGGGCAGGTACGGCAGTCCGAGGATGCGGGCGATCGGCTTGAGGTCGGCGAGCATCGGGTAGATCTCCTCCGACCCGACGATCGACACCGGGATGATCGGGCTGGCGTTGCGCAGCGCCGTCGTCACGAAGCCTCCGCGACCGAATCGCGCGAGCTTGTACCGATCCTTGTAGAGCTTGCCGATTCCCTTGTAGCCCTCGGGCCACACCGCGGTGAGTTCGCCCGCCCGCAACAGGCGGTCGGCATCGTTGGTGCATGCAAGGGTCGCGCCGATACGGCGGGCCACCTCACTGACCGCTGGTGTGTCAAAAGCCATGTCGGCGGCGAGGATTCGCAGATGCCGACCGGTTGGGTGATTGTCGTGCACGGCGAGGCTGGTCATCAGCGCGTCGATGGGCAATGCACCGGCGTGGTTGGCGACGAGCAGAGCGCCACCGGTGAGCGGCAGGTTCTCCACACCGGTTACCTCGACACGGAACCACTTCTCGTACACCTGGCGGATCGCGGGGAACCAGACCGACTCGGTGAAGTGCGGGTCGAAGCCGAAGTCGTCGATCTCGTAGTCGCCGGTCATCCGCTCACGAATGAAACCCGCTGTGGCAGTAAGTGAATCAGCAACTGCACCACGGATACCACCGAGACTGAACAACGGGCTGCGCGCAGGTCCACGCTGCTCGACGCCGAGTGCGTCGGTCTCGAGCGCGACGTCGTCGTTGATGGGGGTGACCGCAGCGGGCGGACGGCCGAAGCCGTCGGTGTTGGGGTGGCCGATACTCGACGGCGCCGTTGCCTGCTGGCTCGGGTGGCGACCGCGGCCGCCATCGCGCGTCACTCCCGGCTGATCGCGACGAGACGCTTCGAGGCCCGCCCTGGAGTTGCCCATGCCGGAGCTTGCGTACAACTGGATCACCTTTGCCGTCCGCGCATCACCAGAAGACGTCACGTGATTCGACAAGGCGTTCCACCCCCAACGGGTATGACGCAGAAGAACGGGAGGGGGGTGCCTGGTGTCGCTGCGTCGACGCACCGGGCCTGACGCCCGAGTTTACGGGTTCGTCCCTGATAGTGCACGTTCCGCCGCCGTATTTGCATTGTCATTGAATGCGTCAAATTGGGGATTCAAATTGACGCCGAAAACAGACAGTCTGTGCGATTTGTGCGCGAATTGTTCAGGCAAGACGATGCGCCGCCGATACGACTTGTCGTTCCGCTTTTCGCCACGTATCCGGCGCGATCACAGGAGTCACACCGCTGCGGTCGACGAAGTCGTCGAGCGTCTCCGACGTCGAGTACCGCGGCGCGAATCCGAGCTCGGTGCGCATCCTCGTGGTGTCGAGAACCCTTCCGTACGTGAGGAATTCGGTCTGCGACGACCGCAGACGGGCTGAGCGCAGATTCTGCATCACCCCGGTGATCGGCGCGAGCAGACCGCTCACCACGGGCAGTTCCACGTGTCCGACGCGTCGAATGGCCTGCGTCAACGTCACCACTCCGTCGCCTGCGATGTTGAAAGTTCCCGGCCGCCCACGCAGCGTCACGTGTTCCATTGCTGCGAGCGCATCCTCTTCATGCAGAAATTGCAGACGTGGTTGATAGCCGATGACAGTCGGAACCACCGGGAGCGAAAGATAGGAACTCATCCTGGTGTTGATTCGAGGACCGAGCATCGCCTGCAGTCGCATCGTCGTCACGTCGATGTCCTGGCGTCGTCGCGCGAGTCCGCGCACGTACCCCTCGACGTCGAGCATGTCGCGTCCGTAGCCGCGTCGGGGTTCACGCTTGGCGGGCGTCTCCTCGGTGAAGTAGGCGGGGTCGCGGGGGCTCGCACCGTAGACCATCGCCGTCGAACGCAGGATGAGCCGTTTGACCGAGGGGCTTCGCTGACACGCACCGCACACCTGCATCGCGCCGAGGAGATTGAACTCCTTGATCGCCGCGGAGTGCGGAGCGGTCTCCATGATCGACGTCGCGGCGTGCACAACGGTGTCGACCTCGTAGTGCGAGATCGCCTTCGCTATCGCGGGCCTGCGGATGTCGAGGCGCAGGAACTCTGCGCGCCCCATCCGCCGCATCAGGTCCTTGCGCGGCACCCGTGAGTCGACTGCGAGGACCCGCTCGACGTCGGGATTGGCCGCCAGTGCGGCGACGAGGTATCCACCGAGAAAGGTCGACGCCCCGGTGACCAGCACCGTGCGCGGAACCTGTTGGACGTCGGATTGAGAACCATCGGGCATGAACGCAAGGCTAGCCCGACGAAAAAGAACCCGCACTCAGGCGGGTTCTTTGGCGCGCGGTCGAGGTGACCGCGAACGTATCGGTGGAGCGAATCCGCGCCGACTTACTCGGCGCGAACGCTCACTTACCGAGTTTGCGACGCTGCACGCGGGTACGACGCAGAAGCTTGCGGTGCTTCTTCTTCGACATGCGCTTGCGGCGCTTCTTGATCACTGAACCCATCGGGGCACTTCCTTACTTACACAGTCTCACGCGGTTTCACGGCACGCTGTCGTCGACACTCACACTTGGGTGGTGAGGCCTGCCCGCCGGAACCTTGCGGCGAGATCAGCTACGCGATCATCAACACTACCGGTCGAGGTCGCAAAGAGAAAAATCAGGGGACCTCTGGTGAACACCACAACTCCTGCCGACGGCGCGCTGCGCGCGTTCGGCAGGAGTTGCCTCGTAGTTCGCGGTCGGACTAACCGGCGTCGAAGTAGGACGTCTCCAGGTAGTCATGCACAGCCTTGGCGTGCACACGGAAGGAACGACCCACGCGCACGGCGGGGAGTTCCCCACTGTGGACGAGGCGATAAACGGTCATCTTCGAGACGCGCATCAACGATGCGACCTCGGCCACGGTCAAGAACTGCGACCCTGAAGCCGCGTTGCTGACCGCACCTGACCTGTCACCAGGAGTCTCTGCTGCCATGAGTTACTCATACCTCCGGAGCACGCGTCGCGGCCGCCGGCTTCCCCTCCGGCGGACACCAGACACGCACGTGCTTAAAGCAGCTTAGCGTGGCAGATGTGAAAAAAGCGACGTAAGTGGCCTGGATCGGTGGCATTTCTGGCCGTCGACCACAACATACTGGGGTTTTGGCCGGTAGAAGCCCCAAATATTGGGAGCCGACACCCGGCGTGGTCGGCTGTTCAGCCTCCCAAACCCTCAACGTCGGGTCGACGTCCCGCGCGCGCACTGGCTTGCGCACACGCCTCCGTGGCCCGATACATCGCTGCTCGCGCACCGTTTTCCTCGAGCACGCGGATCGCGGCCGCGGTGGTTCCACCGGGCGACGTCACGGCTGCGCGCAGGTCGACCGGAGAGACCCCGGAGTCGCTCATCAGAATCCCCGACCCGCGGATCGTCTGCACCGCCAGTTCGCTCGCCTGAGCGCGGGTGAGGCCGAGCGCAACGCCTGCGTCGATCATCGATTCGGCGAGGAGGAACACGTAGGCGGGTCCGGAGCCCGAGATCGCGGTGACCGCATCCATCTGCTTCTCCGGGACGACGATGACCTTGCCGACGCTTTCGAGCAGCCCGACGACCGCGGTGAGCTGCTCTGGGTCGACGTGGCGCCCCGGCGCGACCGCCGACATCGCTTCGTTCACGAGCATCGGCGTATTCGGCATGACCCGCACGACCGGCACGCCTGCGGGCAGCGCGTTCTCGTAGCGGGCGATCGGCACTCCTGCCGCGAGGCTGATGGTGACGCGCTCGGATTCGCCGTCGTCGTCGACCCGCGCGAGTTGGCGCAGCACGGCGTCGACGATGTCGGGTTTCACCGCGATGAAGACGTACTGGGAGCCCTCGACCGCGGTGGGGACATCGGTGACCAGTACGCCGTACTCCTCGGAGAGCTCGCGGGCGCGTCCCTCGTTGGGCTCGGCCACGGCCAGGTTCTTGGGCTGGTGACCCGCTGCGATGAGTCCGGCAAGGAGCGCCTCGCCGATCTTGCCGCCGCCGATGACGGCGATCCGTTCACTCACGTCGTGGTGCCTTTCTTCTCAGCCGTGACATCTGTGGTCAGCGGAATTCGGGTCGGCGGGGGGTCGTGTCAGCTCTGCCGCTGCGGGATCAGCGCGAGCTGACGCGACTGCGCGACCACGGTGCCCGTCGAGTCCACCACGAGGTGGTCCTCCTCGAACATTCCGGGTCCGACCTCGGTACTCGACGCCGCGAACCGCAGCCAACCCGGCGCGGGATGTCGTCGGACATAGGTGGTGAGCTGGACGGTCGGCGCCCACCCGAAGAGCGCGAGGTTCATCACCACCGGTGGCGAGATGTCGCAGACGAGCACGGAGAAATCGACGTCGGGCTCGGCGTTCTTCGGACGCGTCCACCCGCGCACGACCGGCTCACCGGTCTCACCACGCGCGACGGGGAAGCTCGTCGGATCGAGCACCAGGTCGAGTGCAGCCCCGAGGTGCATGACCTCACCGACCGGCGAGCCGTCGATGGAGATGCCGCCGGGCTGCGGATCGACGGGCAGGTCGTCGAGCACCGACGGCGCCGAGTGATGCGGCGTGCCGCTGTCGGGTCGCGCGAGGGTGACCGACGACGACACCATCAGTCGTCCGTTCTGCGCGAGGTCGACGGTCAGCAGGGTGACGGTGCGACCGCGTTTGCGCAGCGTGACCGCCAGGTCGACGTCGGCGGGATCGGGCGCGGCGAGGTAGTCGCTGGCGATGGCGACGGGCACGAGGTCGGCTGCCGACGGCATCGACTCGTCTGACCCGACGAGCTCGTCGTATGCGTGCAGCGCCGCTCGGGCGACCAGCATCTGCATCGTGCCGCCGTGCACCTTGGGTCCGATCGTGAACGTCGGGTCGATACTCGCGCGGTAATTCACATCGCCGGGGCCCTCGGTGGGACGCAGGGTCAACAGCCCAGCGATCTTGTCGCTCATTCGGTTTCGGTCTCCTGGATCGGTGCAGTGCGGACGGGATCGCGTCGAAGGTTGGTTCGCGCGAAGTCGAGGGCGCGCCCGAGGAGGGCCGCGCGTTCGGGTTTGGTGCGTGCCGATCCCGTGCTGACCTCGAGCACAACAGCCCCGGCGAAGTCGCTCGCGGCAAGGCGTCGACACACCTCGACGCAGGGCTGCGATCCGTCGCCCGGGATCAGATGCTCGTCGGTTGCCGCACCGCTGCCGTCGGCAAGGTGGAGATGGCTCAGCGCCGGCCCCATGCGATCGAACAGCTCGACCGCGTCCACCCCGGCCGTCGCGGTGTGCGAGAGGTCGAGGGTGTAGTGCGCGTACCCGTCGTCGGTGGGATCGGTGGACTTTCCGAATGCCGATGCCGCGCGTCCCGGCCCTCCCCCACGTGCGTTCAACCGCTGCGCCGAGCGCTTACCCGCGCCGAAGAGTCGGTCGGCGCGCATCGGGAACATGTTCTCCACCGCGACGTCGACGCCGCTGTTCTCCTCGAGTTCCGTCACGAGGTCGTCGAATGCTGCGGTGTACGCCCGCTGCCAGCGGAAAGGTGGATGTACGACGACGGTCGGCGCTCCGAGATCCTCCGCCGCCGACACTGCCCGCGCCAGCTTGGCCTGCGGATCGCGACCCCATACGCGCTGCGAGATGAGCAGGCACGGCGCGTGGATCGACAGCACCGGAACCTGATATCGCTCGGACAGGTACTCGACGTGCGAGATGTCCTGGCTGACGGCCTCACCCCAGACCATGAGTTCGACGCCGTCGAAACCCAGCTCGGCTGCGTACGCGAAGGCTGCCTCGGTGTTCTGCGGATAGACCGACGCCGTCGACAGCCCGATGGGGATGTCGGCTACAGGAGTGACCATCAGATCCTCACGTCGCGAGCAACACCAGCGGGCCGATGGTCACAATCAGTCCGACGCCCAGCGCCAGCAACGTGGTGAACAGGTCGCGGGAGTGCCGCACGGCGTGGGTGAACGAGACGATGCCGAAGATCACCAGCACCGCCAATACCAGCGCGAAGTAGACGTTCCAGCGCCAGAGTTCGGTGAATCCCCAGAACAATCCGACACCGACCGCCAGCCCGAGGATCGCCTCGCCGATGACCAACAGCCACGCCTTCGCCGGCGAACGGCCGTCCCCGTCGTCGGAGTCGCCTGGCCGCGCGTCCTTGGGCGTTGCCGCCTTCGACGTGAGGGTTTTGGATTTGGGGGCTTCGGACGTCGGGGCTAGGAGACCCGCCGTGCTGTCCGTTTCCTTCTCGTCTGTCGCACTCTTGTCCGCTGCGCTCGCGTCCGCTGGGTTCTTGTCCGCAGGGCTCTTGTCCGCTGGGCTCGTGCCGACTTCGGCCGCGACCGCGGCGGCGCCGACTCCGGTCAAGCCTGTCGTCGCGGCCTCGGGTGAGTCTGATTCGAGCGCCTCGGCCGCATCTCGATCGGCGTGCTCACGGGCGTCGCGCTCGTCGTCGTCCTCGCGGACGCTGTCGAAGGACGAGTAGCCGTACGCGCGGTCGCCGTCGAACTTGCCTGCGTCGTCGTAAGCATTTGCGTCACTGGGTCGTTCGACGTCACTGAATGTCTCGACGTCACCGGATGCCTCGACGTCGGGTGTCACGTCGCGTGACTCCTCGACGATCCCGATGGCGGTGGTCTCCTCCACGAACGCGGCTCCGGAGGTGTGGCGATCGTCGTCGACGAGTGAGTCGGACTCGACGTCGGTGCGGTCGTCCCGCGCGGCGGCCTTGCGCCCGAACCATCCGCGCTTGCGCTTGGGTTTGTCGCCGGAGCGTCGGGCCGAGCGCTTCTTCGACGACGCACTCTTCTCGTCGTCATCGTCGTATTCGGCGAACGACCGGTATGCGTCGAAGTCGTCGTCGATGACGTCCGCGAACCTGCCGGTGCGCGCGGGCGGCGGCGCATCGAGTTCTACGACGTCGACGTCGTCGGCCTCGACGAGTCGCACGCCATCGGCGGTGTCGTCGTCGCCGACGATCGGGATGATTCCGGTGACAGCGTTCGCGTGCTCGTCGCTGACAGGTTCACCGTCGGACGTGCTGCGCGATGCCCGCTCGGCGATGGCGGCGGAACTGAAGTCGCGCGTCTGCGGCGGAGCGTCGTAGACGCCGCGGTCGAATCCGGTCGACGCGCCGGCGGGGTCGGCGGAATCCTGGAGCGGTCGGCGGTCGGTCGCACGTCGCGGGACCGGGCTGCTCGACCGCGGGAAATGCGGCGCGGAGTCGGGCGACTCCCAGGCATTCGGCGCGCCGGCCGCCGGGGTGTCGGTCTTCGGTGCCTGAGTCTTTGGAGCCTGAGTCTTCGGAGCCTGGGTCTTCGGTGCGCTGGTCTTCGGGGCTTCGCCCTTGGGCGCGTCGGTGATCCGCGGGATCTCGCCGGTGAGCTCAGACACCGAGACGGCTCCGTCGCGCCCGGCGCGGCGCCTGCCACGGGTCTCGGTGATGCGCTTGGCGCGCTCCTCGTCGGCGATGGCGGCGTCGCGACGTGCGAGCAGTTCCGACACGGAGATGGGCCTCGACTCCGACGCCGAGTCGTCCGATCCGCCCGTGGGTGACCCCGGTTGCTTGGCCATCGAAACTCGCTCTCCTCCTCAGGCCGCCTAGCGCAGGCCCTGGGTTGCCGGTGTCGAACCCGCCGACCCTGTGCGGGTCGCTTCAGTGGGGGTCGTCCCGATCTGTTCTTGGTTGTCCGCCAGCTCGGTGTCGAGACGACGCAGGATCACGCCCTCGCGCAAGGCCCACGGACAGATCTCCAGTGTATCGACCGACAGCGCCCGCATCGCCGCCTCCGCGACGAGCGCGCCCGCAACGAGTTGACCAGCACGATCGGCGCTGACGCCCTCGAGTTCTGCGCGGTCGTCGCGGGTCATCCGCGAGATGAAGGCGATCAACTGGCGCAGCCCGCTCGCGGTGAGTTGACGCTTGACCCGCAACCCGGCTCCCGACGGCGCCGCGCCGGTCAGACGCGCGAGCGAGCGGAACGTCTTCGACGTCGCAACCGCGATGTCGGGTTTGCCCGCGGCTCGCAGTTCGCGCGCGGGGTCTCTGAGCTCGGCGTCGAGCCAGTCACGCAGCACGCCGATACGTCGACGGTCCGGCGGATCGTCGGGCAGCCACTCGCGGGTCAACCTGCCCGCGCCCAGCGGCAGGCTCAACGCGACGTCGGGCTCCTCGTCGACGCCGTTGGAGATCTCGAGCGATCCCCCTCCGATGTCGAGCGCGAGGATGCGCCCGGCGCTCCAGCCGTACCAGCGCCGCACGGCCAGCGAGGTCAGCCGCGCCTCGTCGCGACCGCTCAACACGGTCACTCGGACACCGGTCTTGGCTTCGACGCGGTCGAGCACTTCTTCGGAATTGGTCGCATCGCGCACCGCAGACGTCGCGAACGCCATCGTCTGCTCGCACCCCGACGTGGCGGCGATGTGGGTGAACTCGTCGACCGAGTCGATCAGCGATCGGGCACCGCGCTCGGTGAGCCTGCCCTTCTCGTCGATCTGTTCGGCGAGTCGCAGAACCGACTTGGTTGAGCTCATCGGTGTCGGATGGCCGCCGCGATGGGCATCGACGACGAGCAGGTGGACAGTATTGCTGCCCACGTCGAGCACTCCTAAACGCACGCATACACGGTAGTGCTTCGACGATTCGCCATGTTGCGTGGGTGGCGAAACACACGGGCGCGATCAGACGCCACGCTGCCGATACGACTACCGTGAACGCGTGCCAAGCCCCACCCCGTCCGCACAGATCTCACCGGCTCCCGAGGTACCACTCGACTTCGCGCGCGAATGGTATGAGTTCTTCGATCCCGCGGACCCAGAACACCTCATCAACGCCGACCTGACCTGGCTGTTGTCGCACTGGACGTGTGTCTTCGGAACACCGGCGTGCCAGGGGATCATCGACGGCCGACCCGACGACGGCTGCTGCAGCCACGGCGCCTACCTGACCGACAAGGACGACCGCAAGCATCTCGCGAAGAGCGTCGCCATGCTCACTCCCGACGACTGGCAGTTCTACGAGAAGGGATCTGGCAAAGATCCCCTCGGCAAGAAGGGGTATCTCGAAGAGGGAGACCTCGACGACGAGCCCGCGCTCAAAACGCGAACTCACAAGGGCGCGTGCATCTTTCTCAATCGTCCCGGTTTCGACCGCGGACCCGGATGTGCACTACACGCCATGGCGCTGCGCAAGGGCATCGAGCCGTGGAGCGTGAAACCCGATGTGTGCTGGCAACTTCCGATCCGGCGCGAGCAGGACTGGGTGGAGCGCCCCGACGGGACGCAGGTCCTCAAGACCACGATCACCGAGTTCGACCGTCGCGGCTGGGGCGAGGGCGGACACGACCTCAAGTGGTACTGCTCGGGTTCGCCCGACGCCCACGTCGGAGCGACGCAGGTCTTCGAGTCCTACGCCCCGGAACTGACCGAACTCCTCGGCAAACCCGCATACGACGAGTTGGCTCGGGCGTGCCGACGCCGCAATGGCCTCGGGATCGTCGCGGTCCATCCGGCGACGGCCGCGGCGACCACGCGCCGGACGACTGACATCAAGTACGAGGAACTGGGTTAACCGCTCCGCAGGCGCCGCGCATCGGGCACACTACCGAGCATGCGATTTGGGATACCAAATACAGCTCGGCAGTTACTGAAGGCCGACGAGTACGAGTGGCTGGTGTCCTATCTCGTCGCGCGCGGCCTGCTCCGCTGGAGCAGGTGGCTGGTAGCGATCGACGGCGCCACCATCGGGGTGACTGCGATGCTCGCCGCCCTCGCTCCCCCAGGCGTGCTGTGGCCGTATGGCAACCTCGTGATGGCGGGTCTGGCCGTCGCCGGCATCTGCTGGGCGGCACGGTGGCTTTTCGGGCGCTGGCCGTCGCATCTCGAATCGTTGGTATTGATCGCCGCAGCCGACATCGGTGTCGCGACAGCATGTTTCGCTCATCACAACCTCGTGCTCGGCGTTGCCGCGACACCGCTGTTCGCGGCAACGGGGGCCTACATCGCCTTCTTCCACAGCACCGCAGCCAATATCTGCCATATCGTCTTCGCGGTCACCGTGGTGGTCACTGCCGTGGTCGCAAGCGGTTTCGTTCAAGGCCTGCAATGGCTTCCGGTCGCGATGAGCAAAGGCTTGATCGCCCTGTTGCTGACAGCGCTTGTCCTGCCGTTCCTGCGCATCGCCTACAGCATGTTCCGGTCCAGTGCTGACGCGTCGGCGGTCGACTCGCTGACCGGATTGCTGAACAGGCGCGGCCTTCGACAGGAGGTCGCGAAGGCCGAGATCGAATCACCCGACTCGACCCCGTGGACGGTCGTCGCGGTCGATCTCGACAACTTCAAGGCCGTCAACGACATCTACGGGCACCAGCGAGGCGACGACGTCCTCGTCGCAGTAGCCGACGTACTCCGACGTTGCCAGGTCCCGGGTACGCAGACACTGATCGTCAGACTGGGCGGCGACGAATTCGCGATGGTGTTGCGTGCAACGAAGACCGATGCGGAGCGCCTCGCCACCCGCGTCCTGCAGACAATCAGCCAGGAAACCGATCTCGGCGTGTCGGCGAGCCTCGGCGTCGCCACCGGCACCCCGACCAGCGACGTGTTCGAACTGGTCGCGTCGGCGGACACGGCGATGTACACGGCAAAACGATCAGGCGGCGACCAGGTGGCTCAGGCCACGCTCGGGCCGGGTCAGAACTCCAACAGTCAGAACTCCAACAGTCACGACCCGGACAGCCGGGAGTCGAACAGTCAGGGCTCGAGTTTGTAGCCGAGTCCGCGGACCGTCACGAGGTGCTTCGGGCTGGCCGGGTCCGGCTCGATCTTCGAGCGAAGCCGCTTCACGTGGACATCGAGAGTCTTGGTGTCGCCGACGTAGTCCGCACCCCACACACGGTCGATGAGCTGACCGCGGGTGAGCACTCGGCCCGAGTTGCGCAGGAGATACTCAAGGAGGTCGAACTCCTTGAGCGGCAACGTGATCTGCTGTCCGTTGACGGCGACAATGTGGCGCTCGACGTCCATCCGGACAGGACCTGCCTCCAGAATGCCGATGGCCAGGTCGTCGTCGATTCCGTCGCCACCGCGACGCAGCACGGCACGGATACGGGCGATGAGCTCGCGCGCCGAGTACGGCTTGGTGACGTAGTCGTCGGCACCGAGTTCGAGTCCGACGACCTTGTCGATCTCGCTGTCGCGCGCGGTCACCATGATCACCGGCACGCTCGACCGCGTGCGCAACGACTTGCAGATCTCCGTGCCGGACATGCCGGGCAGCATCAGATCGAGCAGAACGATGTCGGGGCTGACGCGATCGAAGGTGCCGAGTGCCGCAGCGCCGTCGTTGACGACGGTGGCCTCGAATCCCTCCTTGCGCAACAGGAATGCCAGCGGATCGGCCAGCGATTCCTCGTCCTCGACGATCAGAACGTGAGTCACCTGTCGGTTTCCTTCGGTCGTGCGAGTGGCGCAGACGGAACCGTCTCGCCCTGGACCACGGCTACAGCTGCCGTAGGTTCGATTATTTCGGTACCGGCTATTCCGGCGCCGGCCACATCGGTGTCGTCGTCGCCCCAACCGATCTCGGTGCTCATGTCCTGCGGAATGCACAGGGTGAACGTCGAGCCCGTGCCTGGCTTACTCCAGAGTGAGATGACTCCACCATGATTGGCGGCGACGTGTTTGACGATTGCGAGCCCCAAGCCGGTGCCGCCGGTACTGCGTGACCGCGCCTTGTCGACACGGAAGAAGCGCTCGAAGACTCGTTGCTGATCGGCCGGCGCGATCCCGATGCCTCGATCGGTCACGGCGATCGCCACCATCGGGCGTCCGTCGTGGCGGGTCACCCGCCTGCTCACCGAGACGGTTGTGTGCGGCGGTGAGTAGGAGATGGCATTGACGATCAGATTGTTCAGTGCCGTCAACAACAGCATTCGGTCGCCGCGCACCGTCAGGCCGGCCGGGGCGTCGGCGCGCAGTGAGATCGACGCCGCTTCGGCAGCGACACCGGCTGATTCGATCGCGTCGTCGATCAGTGTGTCGATGTCGACGAGTGAAAAGTCGGCGGTCTCGCCCTCCTGCAGTCGCGATAGTGCGAGCAGTTCGGTGACCATGTTGCCCATGCGCGTGGCCTCGGCGACCACACGATTACCGAAGTGCTGCACCGAATCCGAGTCGTCCGACGACTCCAGCAGCGCCTCTGCGAGCAGGCTGATGGCACCGACGGGCGTCTTCAGTTCGTGCGACACATTGGCGACGAAGTCGCGGCGGGTTGCCTCGACGCGCAGGTGCTCGGTGTCGTCGGCTCCGTAGACAACGGCGTAGCGCTCCTCGCCTTCACGGACCAGCCGCGCGATACAGCTCACGGATTCGACGGTCTTGCCGCGTGCACGTCCCGTCGAGAGAAATCCCAACGCCGACGCGGGGGGTTCGAAATCGAAACGACGCTCGGCCTCGGTGTCGAGGACCTCTTTCGCAGCCTCCCAGACCGAATCGTCGAGCAGCCTGTCGCGCACGAGAGCCAGTTCGACGGCGCGATGGTTGTAGAGGACGACGTCGCGGAACTGGTCGACGACCGCGACCGCGGTGTCGGAGTTTCGCACGATCAGTCCGAGCAGTCCCGCGGTGGTCATCCGACCGTCCTCGGTGACGCCGTTTACGTCGGTCTCGCGCAGCTCCGCGCTCTCGGGCACCACCCGCGGGCGCTCGGCGAGAGTCAACGCGTAGCTGGGCTGATCGTCGGCGATCTCGGGAACGACGGGGGCGGCAACATTGGTCGCGTGGTTCGCATCGTCGCGACTGCTGTCGAGCCCGCTGCGTGACATCGCGTCGCGACGCCAGAAACGACCGAGCGCGAATCCGACGAGGACGGCTGCCACGAGGACGACGGCAACTGTCACGCCGCCCACGAATACACCGGTCACAACGTCAGCTTACGGCCCACCAAACTGCAGGAACACTCAGTGCAGGACAGTTCGACCGCTGTTCACGCACCGTTCCACCCGCATTACGTGACACCGCCGTCGCTTGCATTCAGGAGGTGACCGACGCCACCAGGTCGGCGTACTCGGGGTGCTGGTCGATGTAGTGACGAACGTACGAGCAGACCGGCACAACCTGCTTGCCCTGCGACCGGATGTCGTCGAGGACGGTCCGAACGAGCTGGCCTGCGTACCCGCGTCCCGAGTAGGCGTCGAGGATCACCGTGTGAGTCAGAATCACCTGGTAGGGCTCCGACACGTAGTCCAGGTACCCGACCAGCCGATCGGTGGGTTCGACGTCGCGCGGATCGGACTCGGGATCGGTGAGGATCGCCTCGTACCTCTCCTGCGGTGCCGAGTGGACTATGCGCAGGGTTCCAGAATCGGCCATGCAACCAATGTAACCGCGGTCACAGCAACCTGCCCGTGACAATTGGGTTACGGACTACTTCTTACCCTGCGCCGCGACGGCTGCAGCACCTGCGGCAGCAGCCTCGGGATCGAGGTAGGTGCCGCCGGGGTTGAGCGGTTTGAGGTTGTCGTCGAGGTCGTAGCGCAGCGGGTTACCCGTCGGGATGTTGAGCGCGGCGATGTCGGCGTCGGAGATGCCGTCGAGGTACTTGACCAGCGCGCGCAGCGAGTTGCCGTGCGCGGCGATGAGCACCGTCTTGCCGGCTTTGAGGTCGGCGGCGATGTCGGATTCGAAGTACGGGATGAGTCGCTCGACGACGTCCTTGAGGCACTCGGTCAGCGGAACCTCGGGGAGGTCGGCGTACCTGGGATCATTCGTCTGGCTGTACTCCGAGTCGGGTTCGATCGGCGGCGGCGGGGTGTCGTAGGAGCGGCGCCACAGCATGAACTGCTCCTCGCCGAACTTCGCGAGGGTGTCGGCCTTGTTCAGACCCTGCAGGGCGCCGTAGTGACGCTCATTGAGACGCCAGTCGCGGACGACCGGAATCCAGATCCGGTCGGCGGCGTCGAGCGCGATGTTCGCGGTGGTGATCGCGCGTCGCAGGAGCGAGGTGTAGAGGACGTCCGGCAACAGATCGTGCTCGACGAGCAGCTCGCCCGCGCGCGTCGCCTCCGCTCGACCCTTGTCGGTCAGCGCGACGTCGACCCAACCGGTGAACTGGTTGGACGCGTTCCATTCGCTCTCGCCGTGCCGCATGAGAATCAGGGTGCCGTTGCTCATAGGGGTCAGTTTTCCATACAGAGGCTTTGCACGGGGGCTTCACCCGAGCCTCCACACGGGGTCGACGGGTCACCGACAAGAGCGGGCCGCCCTCGGAAGTATCCGAAAGCGGCCCGCTGCCTTGCGATCTGGGTGGCTACTTGCGCAGATCCTTGCGCAGGATCTTGCCGGAAGCCGACTTCGGGATGACCTCGATGAACTCGACGGCGCGCACCTTCTTGTGCGGCGCAACCTTCGCGGCGACGAAGTCGATGACCTCGGCTTCGGTCAGCTCCACATCGGACTGCTTGACGACGAAAGCCTTCGGGATCTCCTCGCCGGACTCCTCCTCGATGACACCGATGACTGCCGTGTCGGCGATCTTCGGGTGCGTGAGCAGCAGCGCCTCCAGCTCGGCCGGCGGCACCTGGTAGCCCTTGTACTTGATGAGCTCCTTGAGGCGATCGACGATGTAGACCGATCCGCCGGCGTCGAGCTGGGCCATGTCGCCGGTGTGAAGGAAGCCGTCGGCGTCGATGGTGTCGTTGGTGGCCTGCTCGTTGTTGAGGTATCCGAGCATCACGTTGGGTCCGCGGACCCACAGTTCGCCGGGCTCGGACAAGCCCTCGCTCGGCACCGTGAACTCTTCACCCGTTGCCGGGTCGACGATCTTGTTCTCCGAGTTCGGAATTGGCCAGCCGACGGACGAGAGCGGCGGTTCGTCGAGCCCCAGCACGGCCTGCGAGTCAACCGGGATGAGGTGGCTGACGGGCGAGAGCTCGCTCATGCCGTAACCCTGCAGCATGTGCAGATTCAGCCGCTTGGCGACCGCCTTGCCGAGCTCGTCGTCGAGCGGCGCCGCACCGGAGAGCATGGTGTGCAGCGACGAGAGGTCGTAGTTGTCGATGATCGGATGCTTCGCGAGAGCCACCGCGACGGGCGGCGCGATGAACGCGTAGGTGACCTTGTAATTCTGGATGTTCTCCAGGAATTCGACGAGATCGAACTTGGCCATCACGACGAGGCTCGCGCGGGCGCGCAGTGCGGCGTTGAGTAGAACGGTCATGCCGTAGATGTGGAAGAACGGGAGGACAGCGACGATCACGTCGTCGCGCGCCATCCCCTGCAGTGGGGCGATCTGCGCGACGTTGGCCACGAGATTGGTGTGAGAAAGCTTGACGCCCTTGGGGTTTCCGGTGGTACCCGAGCTGTAGGGCAGGACGGCGACGTGCGTCGCCGGGTCGAATGAGACATCCGGCGCCGGCAGATTGGGGCCGAGCAGGTCGGCGGCGTTGGGATGGCCCGACGCCTCGACGCCCTCACCGTCGAGGATGACGACGGCGTCGTCGGCGATCCCGACCTCTTTGGCGGCCTCGAGAGCCTGCGCGGCCATCGGCGAGATGGTGACGAGCATCTTGGCACCGGAGTCGGTGAGCTGCTTGGCGATCTCACGCGCGGTGAACAGCGCGTTGATAGTCGTGGCCGTCGCACCCGCGCGCAGCACCCCGTGGAAGACGGTGGCGAACGCGGGAATGTTCGGTGACAGGATTCCGACGACGTCGCCGACGCCGATGCCGCGCGCCGCGAGAGCGCCTGCGGCGGCGTTGATCTGGCCGATCAGTTGGCGGTACGTGGTCTTCGTGTCGGTCTTGGGGTCGACGAGCGCGACGCGGTCTAGGTCGTCATCGGCGATACTGCCGAACAGGTAGTCGTAGACGCTGACATTCGGGATCTCGACATCGGGGTAGGGACTCTTGACGCTCATGGCACCTCCGTTGGTAAATCAGTCAAATAGGATCTTACCAACGGCTGTTGCCACGATGTGACGGCCCTCTCTGCATCCCGCCTGCTCGCGCACCGTCACTCGTCGAGCTGCGCGCCTCCCGCAGGACCGTCCTGCGCGGCGTCGACCACCGAGGAGGGCTCGTAGCGACCTTCGAGCGGCTCCCCCGGCTCGGGTAGCGATTCCTTGTCGATGAGGTGCTCGAAGGCGAGCAGATTGCGGAGCGACTCTCCACGCGAGACACGCCATGCCCATTCGCGGCGGATCGACGTCGCAAACCCGAGCTCGAGGAGCGTGTTGAAGTCGCCGTCGGCGGCTTCGAGAACCTGGCCGAGCACGCGGTCGATCTCGTCAGATGTCAACGCGTCCACCGAGATCCGACCCACCAGATAGATGTCGCCGATGTTGTCGATGGTGTAGGCGACACCGTAGAGCCGACGATTGCGCTTGAGCAGATAGCGGTAGACTGCCTCGTGGTTCTCGTCGGCGTGACGACAGACGAACGCCTCGACGCGCACCCCGTACGGACCCGCGGTCAGCAGGACCGTCGTCTTGAGCTTCTTCTCTCCGGGCAGATCGAGGATGACGTGTTCGGATTGTGCTCCGCCGGAGCTCTTTCGGCTGTAGGGGATGTCGCGCTCGGTCAGCGACTTCTCCAACAGTTCGAGATTCTCGATGTGGCTCATCGCTATCACTCCTGACGACGCTGGGTCGGTTGGATGTTCGGATCAGACATTCGCACGATGACGACGCCGCCACCGTCTCGACGCGCGCCGCGCGGCGCCTGTCGGGCTCACCCGTGCGCCGGGGGCCGCGGCAAACGAGGCCATCGCGCGGGAGTAGCTCTCCTGCAACGCATCTGCGGTGTGTTCCCAGGAGAAGTTCTCGGCGTGCGCACGTGCGTGTCGACGCATCGCGGCCAGTTCGTCCGGAGAACCGATCATCTTCTCCAGCGCGTTGGTCCAGTCGCCGATGGCGTGGCCGTTGACCAGAACACCGCTGCGTCCCGATGAGACCGCGACCGACAGCCCACCGACATCGGCCGCGATCACGGGTGTACCGCAGGCCTGCGCTTCGATCGCGACGAGACCGAACGACTCCGAATAGCTGGGCACCGCAACCACATCCGACGCCCGATACACCTGCGCGAGCTTCGCGGACGGCTGCGGCGACAGGAAGATCACCTCGTCGGAGATACCCAGTTGCGTGGCGAGATCAACCAGCGCAGAAGGCGTTTCCAGACCGGAACCCGACGGACCGCCGACGATGAGCACCCGCACGGGGCGATCCCCACCCCGCGACCTCTCGATCAGCGGAGCCGCGGCGCGCAGCAAGACGTCGGGAGCCTTCAGCGGCTGGATACGCCCGACGAACGTCAACAGCGTTGCGTCAGAAGGCAATCCGAGTTCGGCGCGCGCCTGCTCCATCGAGCCGGGGGTGTAGCAATCGAGATCGGCTCCCGGCGTGACGATGTCGATTCGCGCCGGGTCGGCGTGATACATCGAGACCAGTTCATGCGCCTCGGTCGCGGTGTTCGCGACGAGACGATCAGCCTCGTCGACAACCTGCTGTTCACCGATCACGCGCAGCATCGGTTCCGCGGTGTCGCCCGCGGCAAGTGACGCATTCTTGACAGCGGCAAGGGTGTGCGCGGTGTGCACCAGCGGAACTCCCCAGCGATCCCGCGCGAGCCAGCCGACCTGCCCCGACAACCAGTAGTGCGAGTGGATCAGGTCGTAATAGCCGGGGCGCTGCTGCGCCTCGGCCCGCAGCACGCTGGCGGTGAACGCGCACAACTGCGTCGGCAGATCGCGTTTGTCGAGTCCTTCAAATGGTCCGGCGACCACGTTGCGCACGGTGACGCCGGGCGCGGCCTCGACGATGGGCGCATCCGACGACGACGTCGCTCTGGTGAAGATCTCCACCTCGACGCCGCGTCGGGCGAGGCGCTGCGCGGTCTGCCACACGTACACGTTCATGCCGCCGGCGTCGCCCGTGCCGGGCTGCGCCAACGGAGAGGTGTGTACCGAGACGAGCGCGACTCGCCGCGGCCCCCTGAAACTCATTACTCCACTGTAGAGAAGGTCCGGCGGCCGACGATCCTCAGCACACCCGAACAACGCAGGTAGACGGGCGCTGCCGCGCTGATCGTTGCGTGCGAACCGACCCCGCAGCGCGGCGTCGTCGATCATCACCTACACTTCTTTCGGTAACGATTGTCATTAGCGAAACGGGTAGGCGAACGATGAAACGCGCAGTCCTGGCACTGACCACGGCCCTCGCCGTCGGCGGGGCACTGACACTTGCCGGTTGTTCTGGCGACGACTCGGGCAGTTCCGACGGCAAGCCGACCGTCGTGACCTCGACAAACGTATGGGGTGCCGTCGCGTCGGCCGTCGCGGGAGACAAGGCGTCGGTGACGGTGTTGTTCAACGATCCGACCGGCGATCCGCACGAGTTCGAGCCGTCCGCGGCCGACTCGGCCAAGGTCGTCGACGCCGACGTGGTGCTGATGAACGGCGGACACTACGACGAGTACATGGAGAAGGCGTCGCAGAACACCAAGGGCTCCGTGATCAACGCCTTCGACACGATGACCGGCCACCACGAGGACACCGACCACTCCGCGCACGGTGAGACCAACGAGCACGTCTTCTACAACCTGCCCGTCGTCGGCCAGGTGGCCACCGAACTCGCCGACGACCTCGCCGCGAAGGACGAGGCCAACGCCGCCACGTACCGCGACAACGCCAAGGCGTTCAACGAGAAGATCGACGGTCTGCGCGGATCGCTCGCCGATATCAAGAAGGCCCACGACGGCACGAAGGTCGCGCAGACCGAGCCGCTCGCGGCGTACCTCCTCACCGAGGCGGGCCTGCGCGATGTTGCCCCGGAAGGCTTCACCGCGGCCGTCGAAGAGGGACAGTCGCCGTCGGCCGCCGACCGCGCCGCGATGGAGGATCTGCTCCGCAAGCGTGAGGTGCAGGTGTTCATCTACAACACCCAGGCCGTCGACGCGGTCACCGAAGCGTTGCTGTCGATCGCGAAGTCTGCCAACGTTCCTGTTGTGGAGTTCACCGAGACACTGCCAGCGGGCCAGAACAGCTACATCGACTGGCAGCAGGAACAGATCGCTGCGCTCGCCTCGGCACTGCCGGCGTGAGCGGGTCCGATTCCGACGGTCGCGAACCCGTCGCCTCGTTCCGGCACGCCCGACTCGCCTTCGGTGAGCGGGTGCTCTGGGATGATCTCGATCTCGACATCATGCCCGGCGAGTTCGTCGCGGTCCTCGGCCCCAACGGCTCGGGCAAGACGTCGTTTCTACGCACGCTGCTGCATCAGTACCCGTTGTCGGCGGGTGAGCTGACCGTCACCGACCAGGTCGGATACATACCGCAGCAGCACGCGGACGACGCCGACTCGATGGCGATCCGCGGTCGCGACCTCGTCGGATTCGGAGTCGACGGCGCGCGCTGGGGTCTCGGCATCCGCGGGCGTCGTGCGCGCAGAGCGAAGGTCGACGCCGCGCTCGCCGAGGTCGACGCGACCGAGTTCGCGGACGCACCCGTCGGCCTGCTGTCCGGCGGCGAGCAGCAGCGGCTGCGCGTGGCCCAAGCGCTCACCACCAATCCCGAACTGCTGCTCTGCGACGAACCGCTGGCCAGCCTCGACCCGGCCAACCAGGAGCGGGTCGTCGAACTCATCGACAAACGACGCCGCGACGCGGGCACAGCCGTCGTGTTCGTCACGCACGAGATCAACCCCGTGCTGCCGTACGTCGATCGCGTGCTGTACCTCGTCGGCGGCCGATTCCGCATCGGCACCACCGAGGAAGTGATGAACACCGCGACGCTGTCGGAGTTGTACGGCAGCGACGTCGAGGTGTTGCGGGTCAACGGTCGGTTGCTCGTCGTCGGCGGTGAAGAGGACGCACACCACTGCACCGCTCCCGAGGGGCTTCCCGCGACATGACGATCAGCTCGACCCCAACCGACCTCGCCGCCGGGCAGACGGTGCTTGCCGCCGACGTGCACTGGAGCGACTTCTGGGACTTCTCGGTGACAGCGGATCTGCTGCACTACGACTTCGTGCTGCAGGCCATGCTCGCGCTGGCGCTGCTCGGACTGCTCGGCGGCGTACTGGCGCCGCTGATCGTCGTGCGACAGATGTCGTTCGCGGTGCACGGCGCGAGCGAACTGTCGGTGACCGGCGCCGCCGCCGCACTGCTGGCGGGCATCAGCGTGAACATCGGCGGGATCATCGGCGCCGTCGTGGCCGCCGGAGTGTTCGGCTATCTGGGAAACAAAGCGCGAGAACGTGATTCGGTCATCGGCGTGGTGATGGCGTTCGGGCTTGGTCTCGGCGTGCTGTTTCTCGCGCTCTACGGTCGGATCGGCACGGGCTTCGCGCTGCTGACCGGGCAGGTGGTCAGCGTCGGCGTACAAGGCCTGACCGCGATCGCGGTCACCACCGTCGTCGTGCTCGCAGTGCTCGCGGTGATCTACCGGCCGCTGCTCTTCGCGTCGATGGACCCGAGGGTCGCCGAGGCGAACGGCGTTCCGATGCGCACGCTGTCGGTCATCTTCGCGATCCTGATGGGACTCGCCTGCGCGCAGGGCGTGCAGATCATCGGCGCGCTGCTGGTGATGTCGCTGATGATCACCCCCGGCGCCGCCGCGGCCCGCCTGACCGCCAACCCCACCCTGATGATGGTGCTGTCGGTGATCTTCGCCGAGGTCGCCGCCGTCGGCGGGCTGATCCTCTCGTTGGCCCCCAAGCTGCCGGTCTCGGTGTTCGTCACGACGATCTCGTTCGTGATCTACGTGATCTGCCGCCAGATCGGCGCGCGCCGCGAACACACGACCCGCCGCGCCATCGCCGCCGCGGGGTAGGGGTTTGGGCGGGGCTGTGATCGGAGCGGGTCTTGCGGCCCGCGGCGCTGGCAGAAAGTAGGGGAAGAGTTCTTTCCGCGGGATGTTCACCCTTCCTCTAGCAACAACTCGAGGAAACGTACACAACCCGAGGAAGGGTTCCTTCCCCTACTTTCTGCGCCGCTCGACGACCCTTCCCCCACTTCCCGCGCACCGCCGAGACGCCCGCCGAGCCAGAACGCGCCGCGCCTCACTCCTCCGGCGCGCCGGGGTTGCAGCGGGTGGCGATCATCGTCGAGTCGTCGACGACGGGTCGCTGCGGTTCGATGTTCCAGCTCGGTTTGTTCGGGTCGACCGCGCGGGCGAAGTTCCAGTGGCACACGAACTGCGCGTTCATGCCGGGGGTGTCGGCGTCGGGGGCCAGCGCGAGCACCTCGCGCCAGGCGACCTGCGCGCCGTCGTCGGCGATGCTCGCGCGGCCGTTGGGCGTTGGATAGATCTGCAGGCTCGGTCCGACGGCCGTGCTCACCCACGTGACATGGTCGACGTATGGCGGCGGGTGCGCCGGATCGAGGACTGCAGACACCGACGGGGCCCCAGACACAGCACCCGACGGCGCCCCGGAGCCAGACGCAGCATCCGACACACTCGACTCGGCCCCAGACCCCGACACACTCGATGCCGACGCAGACGTCGGCGCGCTCGACGTCGAGTCCGCGCCGCAGCCAGTCAGCGCGAAGACGAGCGCCACCATCAACGAGAGCACCGCCGCGGCGCGCGTCGTCCGGAATGTTCTCACCGCTTCGACGGTAGTCGGCGGAGTAGGGTTCGAGGCGTGACCTTCCGGCACGCGCTCCGATTCTGCGTGATCGCTGCGCTGGTCATGGTCTTCGCCGCCGCGTGCGGCCAACCTGCTCCCAGAACGCTCGACGACGAGTCGGCGGCACCCTCGGCGCACCACGACTTCGCGGGCAGGGTGGCGACGACAGAAACCGGGCTCACACTCGACGGACGCACCTGGTTTCCCGCAGGTTTCAACAGCTACCAACTCGGCACCGATTGGGCGATCAATGTCGGATGCGGCGCCCAGGTCGATCTCGACGAGTACTTCGGCAAGCTCCCTCCGCGTGCGCTGACGCGGTTCAACCTCTACTCGGCGTTCATCGTCGACAAGAAGACCGGCAGAGACAACTTTTCACGACTCGACGCCGTCTTCGCCGCAGCCAAGCGGCACAACCAGATGATCCTGCCGGTGCTGACCGGAAGCTCCGGCGCGTGTGAGAACGAGAAGTTCAAAGAGCGTTCCTGGTACCAGAGCGGTTGGCGCACAACTGAAATCGCCGCGGAAATGACCTTCGACGACTGGCTGTCCACTGCGATCAAACGCTGGCACGACGAACCGACGCTCGCGGGCTGGGAGCCGGTCGGAGAGCCCGAGGCGAGCAACTGCGGAGCCACGGGATGCGCCTGGCAGACACGTACCTGTCCAGCCAACGGCGCGGCGGTTCTGCGTACGTTCTTCGACGAAATCGGCCAACGCATCAGGGCCATCGACTCCAAGCACCCGATCTTCGCAGGCTTCGTCGGGGGCGACCAATGTGGGCTCACGGGAGGCGATTACGCGCGCGTCGCCGCATCCCACGGCCTCGACGTTCTCGACTACCACGACTACAGCGCGGGCGGCGCGATCGCACCAGGTGGCAGCAATCTCCCTGCGCGCCTTACCCAGGCAAGGAATCTCGGTAAACCGTTGGTGGTCAACGAGATTGGGATCGAGGCCGGGTCGTGTCTACCACTCGACACTCGCGCACGCCAGTTCACCAGCAAGTACGAGTCGCTACGCTCCGTCGGGGTCGCGGGTGCCCTGCTGTGGGCATTCGTCCCCGACCCGCGGCTCGACGACTGCACGTTCGACATCGGCTACGACGACCCCGCCTGGCAGGTCGTTGCACGCGAAATCTCCTGACAGCTCTCACGAAGTCCGCGGATTCACCTCGTACACACGCCAGTTCGGCATGTTGGCGCCCTGGTTGCGGGCCTCGAGGACGAGTGTTGAGATCTGATCGCCGTTGTCATACAGCGTGGGGTATCGAATGTTCAATGCGTCCGACGACCCGCGGCCGGCTCGCGGCACCGCGAGCAGAAACCGCACTCCGAACCGAGCGGGTTCGTTCAAGATCTGGTCGAAGTCCTGATCCGACGGAATCACGAACTGCTTCGGATGTCGGGACTGCACGACGACGGCGAAACCGTAGACGGTGTCGGTGAGCACGCTGCCCTCCGGCAGATGCAGCGAGTCGAGGTACTCTGCGAGCGCCCGCTCTGTGGAGAACGACCGCAGCACTCGCGCTTCGTCGAGGTAGCGCTTCTCCGTCGAATCGGGTTTGGGCGCAACGACAGAGCGGTATGCGAACTCCTGCGGCGCATACTTCGGCGACGTCATGCCTGCAGCGGTGACGGGGAGTCCCACCACGAATGCGAGGACCGCGACAGTGCCGATCACGCCGTAGCGCCACCCTCGTCCTGCGCGCGGATTCGCTTGCGGCAGTGACGCTCGCGGTCCGAGTCGACGATACGGTTCGGTGCGACGCGCCGGGGTGGCGAGCAGCGCGGTCACCGCGGCCAACAGGATGATCGTCATGTAGAAGCGCAAGAATCCGAAAGTGGTTCCGCGGACGTAGCTCAGTACCTGAAACGCAACAACAGCACCGATGATCAGGACCGGTACCGCGAGCGGATACAGCCGGTGCCGGCGAATACGCACCCACGCGACGAGAACGAACAGCACAAGGTAAAGCGGCGCAAGGATAAGTAGTTCGGTAATCGAGAAACGCAGCGCCTCAATGCCGGTCGCACTGCCCGTGCCACCCGACTGATCGATGATCGCGGTGTTTCCGTACTGCGAGGTGAACTGCGCGAACGCCTGGCCTGTGATCAGCCAACTCGTGATTGCCCAGACGATGAACGCCAGCAGGCTCGGCGACGCGACGAGCACGACGTCGAGCAGCGCCCGCTGCGCGCGCAGCCTGCGCCCGACTGCCTTGTCGGAACGTCGATAGGTCACGAATGCCACAAAGCACCCTGCGACAAATGCTGCGACCGCGCCGTCGTATCTCGTGAGGTAGGCGAGGCCGAGAGCGATTCCGGCGACTATCAATTCGTGTACGTCATCGGTGTCGACCCACCGGATCAACCGTCGGACGGCCCACGCGAGAAAGAAAATGTACGGCGCTTCGCTCATCCCATTGGCCCCGTACAGGACGATCATTGGGTTGATCGCGAACACGAGCGTCACGATGACGGTCATCGCCGGGGGCAGTGCGCGGTCGCGCGCCACCCCCGACACCTGCACCACGGCGCCTGCCATGAACGCCGACGACATGATCGCGGCCGACAACGCGTCGGTCGTCATCTGCGGCCACCACACCGACAGCGCGGTGAGCGGTAGCTGCACCAGCGCGGTCAGGGGTGTGAAGATGAATCCTATTGCGGCCAAGTGGGGATCCCGACTGAACAGCACGCTCTGCGCTGCTTGCACGCGCGCCAACGAGTCGCCGAAGTAGGCGTGCACGCCGACTGCCAGATATACGCCGAAAGACAGGTAGGCCAGCCACACGACGAGCCACAGCGCGACGGATCGACGGGTCATTGAGCCGCCTGCGTCGACGAAGCCGTACCCGACGAACCCGTACCCGACGAAGCCGACGCGTCAGAAGCACCGGAAGCGTCAGACGTGTCAGACGGACTGGCGTCGGACGTGAGCCCGTGTGCCGTCTTCTCCCAGTACGACGGCCGAAACAGCAACTGCCACATGCCCTTGATCGCCGCGATACTCATCATCACCCAGTAGAACGGGACGATGAGCCCCGACCAGAGCAGTTCGCCACGGTCGTCTTCCCGATTCGCGACGAGCGTCATGTAGATCGCCGCGCTGTTACCGATGACGAACGAGATCAGCGACAGGTAGTAGATCGGCCCGGGGAAGAGCTGCGCGACGAACGCCGGCTGCCCGGCGATCCACACGATCAGGATGAGCCAGAAGATCATGTTCATACACGCGATGAAGGGAGTGCCCGCGATCAGCAGGGTGAACCGAGTCATCCCGAGCAGACCCATGAAGTGGAAGAGGCGCCGCGGCCTGCGCATGTGCACGAGCCACGTCTGCATGTAGCCCTTGTACCAACGCGACCGTTGACGAATCCAGTTGATGCCGTCCACATTTGCTTCTTCGAGCGTGACCGAGTCGAGCACCGCGGTGCGGTAACCCTCGCCTGCGATGCGCACCCCGAGATCGGCGTCCTCGGTGACGTTGAACGGATCCCACGCACCGAGCTCGATGAGCATGTCCTTGCGGAAGTGATTCGACGTCCCGCCCAACGGAATCGTCGCCTTGCTGACCATCAGTCCCGGCAACAGGTAGCCGAACCAGATGCCGTAGTCGGCCGTGAACCATTGCGTGAGAACGTTGTCGGTGACGTTGTAGAAGCTCAGCTTGCCCTGCACGCAGATGACGGAATCGTCGTCGAGTTCACGAAACGTAGCCACCACCCTGCGCAACTGGAGCGGGTCGGGGTGATCCTCCGCGTCGAAGATTGTGACGATATCGCCTGTGGCGAAATGCAATCCGTAGTTGCAGGCTTTCGGTTTGGTCCGCGGATCGCCGGGCGGTGTGAGCACCGAGGTGATGATGGGCGACGAGTCGACCGCGTGAGCGGCCTCGATAGTCGGGGCGTCGTCCTCCTCCAGCAGCAGCAACACCTGCAGCTTCTCCTGCGGGTATTCGAACGACTCCATCGCCTCGATCAACTGTCCGACGACCTCCGGTTCACCGTATGCGGGAACCAGCACGGTGTACTTCGGCAGGTCGTCGTCGGCGATCGCTCGCGCCGCCTCGTCGGAGATCCGGATCGCACCGTTGACCAGGCCCAGCCGAAATGTGTTGAGCCGCTCGATGAGCGAGACGATGTAGATCACCGTCGCGATCGACACCAGCGTCGCCGCGGTACCGACCGGCCAGAACACGAATCCGACGACGATGACGGCGACCACGACGGCACCGATGATCTTCTGCGTCCGACTGAACGCGACCGACGCGGTCATCATCGGATCTTCGCGACGCAGCCGGTTGATCGCGTCGTCGAGCGCTGCAGTGCGGTACTTCTCGTCCGAAAGCAGTTCGTCGACTTCTTCTTTGGTGGTAGGCGAGGCGAATGTCGGTTGCTCCGATGCGGATTCGGTCATGGCTGATCCTCCCGCCGTACGCCGGACAGTTGTTCGTTGACGATGTCGCGCCCGGCGTCGAGTACCAGCTGCCGGTCCTTGAAATCAGGGCGGTCGTCGCGGGTCACCGCGTTGCCCCGCAGCGTGATGTCGACCAGCGCACGCAGATTCGTCGCGATCGTCAGGTCGGGTTGCGGGAAGTAGGCGTTCGGCTCGTGGTTGTCGACCGACCACACCGACACCTGCTGCGCGTGCGTACCGTTGCCCCATAGCCAGGTGAGCAGGGTGTAGGTGAGGTACCTCCTGTCATCGAGGATCACCTCGAGAACTGCTGGGATGCCGTGCGGCAGTACTACATTGACAGAGTCGGAGAAGCGGTCACCGAACAGGTCGTAGGTGAAGGTCTGCGGGTAGAGGTCGAACTGCAGCGGGTACAGCGTTTCGATCGTGTCGACGACCACCTTGCGCGGACGGGACTCCTTGTCGAATGCGATATCCCCGGATCGCTGGATCAGATTCTGTCGCGCCAACTGCGCACCGCGCCCGTAGAGGTTGTGGGCGAAGTCGTAGCGCAGCGTCGGCCCATCCTGGCGCCACTCGGGTGGCACCGCCAACGGTGCCTGGGTCGACAATCCCGCGATCGTCGTCACCGGCGTAGCCACCACTCGCTGAAACGGCAGGAGCAGCGTGATCACAGCACTGACCACGAGCACGCAGATGGCACCCGCTTTGACCGTCTCGACGCCCGGCTCGTACAACGGGCGGTCGAACGGACGCGATGTCGTGTGCCGACGGCGATGCAGGTACGCGATCAATCCGACGACGAAGACGCTGCCGACCGCGGGGAGTGCCTGAAACGCGAAGAGCGGGGCGTCGGGATGCAGGATGTGGACAACCACGACGATCACGACCCCGAGCACGACCGCCGCGATGAAGCCGATCAGGGCCGACCGTCGATCACGACCGATCGCGATTGCGGCGGCCACCGCCCCGAACACCGTCATCACCAGACCCGCGGACAACTCGTTGCCACCGATACTCAGCAACGCGACCCGGTACACGATCGGAAACGTCACCAGTCCGAACAGCCACACCCAGTGGTAGCGCATCGTCGGCCGCAGCCCAAACATCAGGATCGAACCGCCGAAGAAGAACGTCAGCAGGCCGAGGATGTCGAGGTGCGTCAGCAGATACAGCGAACCGGTGAACCGGTTGGTCAGCGCGCCGTCGAAGCAGAACGACAGCAGCATCACGATGACACCGACGATGATGTCGGTCTGACGATCGCGGATCGCCCGCTCCTCGTGGCGGCGCAATGTGACCCCGTACGCGGCCATGGCGACAAGGACCAGCACCACGAGGATGTAGCTGAGATCCGACTCGTATACGAAGATCTCGCGGTACCACTGCCCGATGTTGTGCCAGTAGGCGACAACCGTCGCCGCGACCAGCAGCAGCCACCTGAGGAGCAGCCGCGAGACAATCGACCTACCCGCACTCCGCGATTCCTCCGACGACGCGCCGGAGGAGTCAGCGGGTGCCTCGGTGACGGTCATTGCGCGCTGTCGTCACCGGTGTGTCGACGCCGCAGCAGCTTGAGTCCTGCGGCAACGATCAGGAACAGGATCACCGCTCCCAGGATCACCGCCACGACGACGAGCCACCCCAGCGGATGACTGTTCGACGTCTCGTCGTGGGCACCCGCGTCGGCGTCGACCGTGATCGGATCGCGGCCAGAGATCTTCAGCGCGGCGTCGCCCGTCGCGTTCGAGGCGTTGTCGGAGAACCAGCGCACCAGATCGTCGAGGTCACCGACGTCGTTGGTCGAGGTCGCGACCAGCATGCTGCGGTCGTCGGACCGCGTCACCTGCAGCGACCCGAACTGCACCTGCGGATTCAGCGTCACCTTCGATTCCGCGCCGGACGACGAGCGCACGGTGACCGTCCCCGACTTCTGCGTCACCGGCAGCGCGACGCCGTCGGGTAGTCCCTGCCCGTCAGCGGCGATCAGCACCGCAGGCTGTGTCGACGACGCGGCGTCGGACATCGAGACCACGTCGACGCCGAGCGGCACCGCGGACAACCGCTGCATCGTCGTCATGATCGAGACCGCGCGCGCCACGTCGGGGACGTCGCCCTTGGTCCATGCCAGTTGCGTGCGCGGCATCAGTGACTGTGGCATCGAGCCGAGCCCCGCGGGGATCGGCGGATCTGCGGGCGAGCTACGTATCTCGCCTGCCGCAGAGACGCTCAGCGACCCACGGGTCCCGTTGCCGCAGCCCTCTTTGACGTCGCCACGTTCGAGCGTGACGACCAGCCCGTTGTACCTGCTCAACGCATCGTTTGGCAGGTCGACCCACTGGTTGAACGCACCCGAGTCATCGGTCTTGATCGTCGCGATGACGCGATCGCCCAGCCGTACCGATACCACCGGCGACGACCCGTTCGCCGCCGGTGTCGCCGATCCGATGAGTTGCACACGGATGTCCTGCGACGGCCTGCCAAGGCGGGTCTGGTCGATCCCGAGCGTGATCGACGGCCATGCCGACGACGTAACGATCTGATCGTTGATGCCCAGATCGGCCAGCGTCTGCACCTCGGGAGTCAGCTGCGGCGCGTCGTGCAGCGGACCGGCGACCGCGGAGGAACTCTGCGCGATCGGCGACAGATTCGACGTCAGAGCCCGCGCCTGGTTGGTCAGCTCGTTGGCCTGACCGCCGATCACCAGATAGGCCGCGCCGTTCTGATTCTCGACGCTCAGCCCGGCGGGCGCCGCGCTGCTGATCACGATCTGCCGTTCGAGCGAATCCGGTTGACCGCTGGGCACGAGCGAGCCCGCACCCAGTGACGCGACGTCGATGTCGAAGTCGGCGGTGCCGTAGTTCGACGCGACGGACGTCGCCAGACCGACGGCCGCCGACGCCTCGGCACTCGTCGGGTTCTGCGGGACGAAGATCGTGAGCTTGCGCAGGATCGGGGGAAGGAATTCGGCGACATTTCGGGGGATCGCCTCGCGCCCGGTGAAGGAGAGCGTCGTGTCGCGGATGTGGAACGCGTTGTCCGGGTCGAACTGGCAGATTCCGCTCACGGTCAGGTAGGCCCGCAACGTGATGTCGGCGGCGTTGCGGGTCACACGAACACCCGCCAGCGGCAACTCGATCGGCGAGTTCGGCGCCGGATTGATCGGCGTCCGCGAGATCACCCGGTCACCCTGCAGAACGTCGACCGTCCCGCCGGTGACGAACGGCGGGACGTCGGTAAATCCGCTCAATTTGTCCGGCGTCAGGTTCTGTGGCGCTGGAATCGAGACGCTGACCTGGGCCTGCTGGCCCGCAAAGGTGATGTCGGGAGCCGCCCCGATCGATCGCAATCCCAGCGGAGGTGGTGTGTCGCCCTGCGCTGCCAACGCGTCGCCGACTCCGGATAACGCCAGCACTGCACACAGTGCCGCGGCGATCACAACAATCCGACGGCACATGCCCACTCTGCACACCCAATCCCCCGTGACGGGAACTCCACCGATCTCGCCTCAATGCGTCTGGCCGGAAGCACTTGCACGTTTGAGGTTAATGCTGTGCAGATGCGACTGTCAGCGAACACACATCAGCGTGTCAGCGTTGGGACGGGTGACCTGCCGCATGTGTGCTGCCGTTGCAGTTTCGAGTCCATTCCGTGTCCACAGGCTCCACGGCTTCTGGAAGCATGGGCCGCATGTCCAACGGCAGTTGTCGCCGCCTGGGAGGGTTGGCCGGAGAATCGAGCGGATGATCGACGCACATTTCCGCAGTGCATCACCGAGTGTCGGCGACCGCGCCGACGGTGGAAGCTACATCGACATCAACGGGGATTTGCTGTGGCATTTTCAAGGTGGCGACCCGATGGGTCCGCCCACCGTCCTACTGCACGGCTCGTTTTCGTCGGCGTCGAGTTGGGGTGCGCAGTTCGGCGACTTCACCGACGCGGGCCTTCGCCTGTTCGTACCCGAGCGCAGCGGTCACGGCCACAGCCCCGACTGCCCCGGCCCCTACAGTTTCGCGTCGATGGCCGACCAGGTCATCGCCTACCTCGAGAATGTCGTGCGCGGCCCCGCGAACATCGTCGGCTGGAGCGACGGTGGCGTCATCGCCCTGATGATCGCGCAACGCCGTCCCGAACTCGTGGCCCGGATCGTGACAACGGGTAGCTATGTCAACCGGCACGGACTCACGGTCTCCGCACTGACCGACCGCCTCGACGAGAGCGACGAGAAGGTCGTCGCGTGCCTTCGGGACTGCTTTCTGCACGACGACGGAGAACACCACGGCAGGGAATCCGACGTCGTCTTCGACAAGACGGTCACCATGCTGCGCTTCGAGCCGGAATTCGAGAGCACCGACTTCGCGGCGGTGGCTGCCCCGACTCTCGTCATCGCGGCCGACTGCGGAATCGTTCGGATCGAGCACTCCGTCGACCTCGCGGCGACCCTGCCCAACGGTCGGCTCGCCGTTCTCCCCGGCACCCATATCCTCCCGTTGGAGTCACCGCACCTGTTCAACCCACTGGTGCTGACCTACCTGGCGTCAGATCCCCCGAGCAGCGTCGAACTCTGACTCGATCGGGCCATCGTCGACGATCAGGCCGGTCCCCCGATGCCAGGCGAGTCTGCGTTCGCCGTCGGGATCGGCTTCGACGCGATCGGTCCTGTCGATGACCAGGATCTCGCGGTCGTCCTCGAAGTAGCGCGGCCAGTCGTCGCCGGGGACGCCGGTGCGCGCGAAGGCTCCCCACCTCGACTGCACGTCGGCGGTCACACGCGCCACGGCACGCCAGTCCCCGACGCTCAGCGGTGCACCGAGAGCCGAGCGGTAGGCACCGAACACCGCGAACAGTTCGGTCGCGTGCGTCGCTCCGACGCCGAGCTTGCCGAGCACCTTGGTGAAGAAGTCGTAGCGGTAGGTGTAGGTAGGCGCGACGCGACTGTGCCCGTCGGCGAAGGCCACCGCTGGCGCCCAGAAGGTCGCGTCGGCCGACAGTCGCAGCCGTTCGCCCGGACCCGCATAGAGCGCGGAGATCTGCTCGCGGGCACCCTCGTCCTCGACGCGCAGGAGCATGCGCTCGGCGTCGGGAAGCATGTTCCACAGCTTCTCGAAGAGTTTGCCCTCGTCCCGGTTACCGCCGACGATCAGCGGAACCGGGTGTGTTTCGCCTGCTCGCGCCGCGTCGACCGGTAGTTTCGGCAGCAGCGCGCTGCCCGCGACGGGCGCGAACGGTACCGGCTCCGGGGTCTGCGCCCTGGCGGCGAAGCGCATCAGCCGATTGCTCGCCCGGAAGATCTGCTCGGGGCTCGCGCCGTCGAGGAGTTCACGCGCGGTGACGGGATCGATCGGCTCTTCGCGATCGTCGAGGTCTCCGGTGCGACGCTCCGGGTCACGCAGCAGGCGCAGGAACTCGTCGGCGAACGTTGTCGCGCTCGGCTTGCTCACGACGAGTTCCGGCGCGGGACTCTCGGCGATCGCGCGCGCGAACAAACCCTTGGCTTCCGGCGTCGCGAGCAGCGTCAAGACCGCCGATCCGCCCGCACTCTCGCCGAACACCGTCGTGTTGTCCGGGTCGCCGCCGAATGCCGCGATGTTGCGCTGTACCCAGCGAAGCGCGGCGAGCATGTCCGACAGTCCCGGGTTCTCGTCGAAGGTGCGTTCCGGCGTCGAATAGTCACTGAAATCGAGCATTCCGAATGCCCCGAAGCGGTACTGCACAGTCACAACGACGACGTCCTGCGCGCGTGCGAGCGCCGCGCCGTCGTACAGCGGCGTCGCCGCGGTACCGAGGATGTATGCGCCGCCGTGGATGAAGACCATCACCGGGCGCGGCGTCGACGACTGCTCCTCGGGAGAGAAGACGTTGAGCGTCAGGCAGTCTTCGCTGGTCGGTACGTAGCGCCCAGGACCCGTCGCCGTGAATCGACGCTCCTGGATGGCGGCGTTGCCGAATGCCGTGCAGTCGCGAACACCTGGCCACGGCGCCACCGGCTGTGCGTCGCGAAAACGGCCCTCACCGACGGGCGGAGCCGCGAACGGAATGCCCTTCCAGCTGATGGTGCCGCGTCGGGCGCGTCTTCCCCTGAGACCCCCGACAAGTCCGTCGGTCGTGGTCACGATGGTGTCGATCAGCGTCATTGCCTCAACCTAACGAACGTCGGGCGACCACGGTCACACAGGTCCGATGGGACGCCTGCCGGCAGGGCTACTGCTGACGACGCTGGCGCGCGAACTCGGCGAGCACCACGCCCGCGGCGACCGACGCGTTGAGGCTTTCGACGTCACCTGCCATCGGGATCGAGAGGATCGAATCGCACGTCTCGCGCACGAGCCGCGACAACCCCTTGCCCTCCGATCCGACGACGATCACGGTCGGCCCGGTGCCGTCGTAGTCGTCGAGCGTCACGTCGCCCGCGGTGTCGAGGCCGACGATCTGCGCGCCGGTCTCCGCCCACTCCTTGAGCGTGCGGGTCAGGTTCGGTGCCTGCGCGACCGGTAGGCGCGCGGCTGCGCCGGCACTGGTCCGCCACGCCACCGCGGTGACACTCGCGCTGCGGCGCGCCGGGATCACCACGCCGTGCCCACCGAAGGCGGCGACCGAACGGATCACCGCGCCGAGATTGCGCGGGTCGGTGATGTTGTCGAGCGCGACGAGAAGCGGCGGGGTGCCAGACTCCATGGCGTCGCGCATGAGGTCGTCGGGGTGCGCGTACTGGTACTCGGGCACCTGCAGTGCGACACCCTGATGAAGTCCGTTGGCCGACATGCGGTCGAGTTCCGGCTTGCCGACCTCGAGGATCGCGATGCCCTTGTCCGCCGCGAGTTTCACCGATTCGGCGACGCGGTCGTCCGGTTCGCTGTTCACCGCGATGTAGAGGGCAGTCGCGGGAACTCCCGCGCGCAGACACTCCAGCACCGGGTTGCGGCCGAGCACGTACTCCGGACCGTCGTCTTTGCGACGCGGATTCGGCCTTCCCGCAACGCTTTTCCCGGCGGCCTTCGCCTTCTTGTGCGCGGCATGGTACGGACGGTCGACGGCCTTGGGTGTCGCGCCACGGCCTTCGAGTCCGCGTCGACGCTGCCCACCGGAGCCGACGGTCTGCCCCTTCTTGCTGCCCGATTTGCGCACTGCGCCACGGCGTTTGGAGTTTCCGGCCATCGTTGTCGTCCCGTCCGCTTGAATTGCTTACTTGCCCTTGAGCGCCCAGGTGGGGCCGTCGGGAGTGTCGGTGACCTCGATACCGGCCTCCGACATGCGATCTCGCACAGCGTCGGCCGTCGCCCAGTCCTTGTCGGCACGCGCCTGTGCGCGCCGACCGAGTTCCGCATGCACCAGTACATCGAGCGCCGACATCGCATCGGTCTCGTCGGAACCTTCCAACCAATGCTCGTCGAGAGGGTCGACGCCGAGCACATCCATCATCGCGCGAACGGACTCGGCGGCGGCAACCGCTGCCGCGCCGTCGCCCGCCTCGAGAGCGGTATTGCCCTCACGCACGACGTTGTGGATCGTCGCCAACGCGGCGGGCACGCCGAGGTCGTCGTCGAGCGCCGCGGCGAAGTCGGGATGCACCTGCCCCACGGCGACCTGGCCCACGCGCGAAACAACCCGTCCCACAAACGATTCGATACGCCGATATCCCGCGGCAGCCTCGGTGAGCGCGCCGTCGGAGTACTCGAGCATCGACCGGTAGTGCGCACTACCGAGGTAATAGCGCAGTTCGACGGCCCGCACCCGCTGCAGCATCGCCGGGATCGCCACGACGTTGCCGAGCGACTTGCTCATCTTCTCGCCACCCATGGTGACCCAGCCGTTGTGCAGCCAGTACCGAGCGAACGGATCGCCTGCGCCGTGCGCCTGCGCGATCTCGTTCTCATGGTGCGGGAAGATCAAATCCATTCCACCGCAATGGATATCGAACTCGGGACCGAGCAACGACGTCGCCATCGCCGAGCATTCGAGATGCCAGCCGGGCCGGCCAGGACCCCACGGCGTCGGCCACGACGGCTCGCCCGGTTTCGCGGCCTTCCATAGGGTGAAGTCCTGCGGGTTGCGTTTGCCGGTGCCGGCACTCTCGCCCTGATGCATGTCGTCGAGCTTCTGCCCCGACAGCGCACCGTAATCGGGGAGGCTGCGGACGTCGAAGTAGACGTTGCCGTCCGAGGCGTAGGCATGTCCGCGCGCGATGAGTCGCTCCATGTACTCGACCATCTGCGTCACGAAGCCGGTCGCGCGCGGTTCGGCCGACGGTGGTTGCACGCCCAGCGCGTCATACGCCTTCGAGAACTCGCGCTCATGCGTCGCGGCCCACTCCCACCAGGGTCGCTCCGCTTCGGCGGCCTTGCGCAGGATCTTGTCGTCGATGTCGGTGACGTTGCGGACGAACAGGACGTCGTCGCCCTTGTACTCCAGCCAGCGGCGCAGTACGTCGAACGCGATGCCGCTGCGCACGTGACCGATGTGGGGAACGCCCTGCACGGTTGCGCCACACAGATAGATCGTCACTCGGCCGGGGTGCAGCGGCACGAAGTCGCGCACCTCTCGAGCAGCGGTGTCATGTAGGCGCAAGGTCACGACGTGCGATTCTACCGGTCGCCCGGCGTCGGATCCGCCTCGGTCACCAGCGCCGTCGCCACTGCGGCCACACCCTCGCCGCGGCCGGTCATACCGAGGCCGTCCGTTGTCGTCGCCGAGACCGAGACCGGAGCACCGAGCGCGTCACCGAGAACCTGCTGCGCCTCCCCACGGCGCGGACCGATCTTGGGTGTGTTCCCGATCACCTGAACCGCGGCGTTGACCACGACCAACCCGTCGTCGGCGAGAAGCTGCGACACGTGCGCGAGCATCGTCACGCCCGATACCCCGTCCCATTCGGGCCGTCCGGTGCCGAACACCGAGCCGAGGTCGCCGAGACCTGCAGCCGACAGCACGGCGTCGCACAGTGCGTGCGCACCGACGTCGCCGTCGGAATGCCCCGCACATCCGGGCGTGTCGGGAAAGAAGAGCCCGACCATCCAACACGGAGCGGTCGGGTCGAGTGCATGTGCGTCGGTACCGATGCCGACTCTCATCGAGTTGCTCCTGAAGTCTTCGGGCGTCGTTTCATCGGGCACCGTCTTGTCACCGTGCGCTGCGTCATCGCGCGACTTCTTGCACCAGATCACGGGCGATGCGGAGGTCCCACGGCGTGGTGATCTTGAAGGCCAGAGGGTCGCCCGCGACGACGTGGACGTCGATACCGATGCGCTCGGCGAGTCCGGCATCGTCTGTGGCAAGGCCGGAGTCGTCTGCATGCGCTGCGATCAGGGCGTCGCGGGTGAAACCCTGCGGCGTCTGGATTGCGCGGAGTGGTTCGCGATCGACGGTGTCGAGCACCCGGCCAGAACCGTCGACGCGTTTGAGTGTGTCGGCCACCGGCAGTCCGGGCACCACAGCGCGATGTCCGGCGAGCACGGCGTCGACGACTGCGCGGAAGACGCGGGGAGGTGTGAACGGGCGCGCGGCGTCGTGCACGAGCACGATGTCGGCGTTGCCACTCACCGCGATACCGGCACGCACCGATTCAGAACGGTGAGCACCACCGGCCACAACGACGGCCGACGGAACGAGTGCAGCAGCATGCTCGACGAGATCAGCGGGAACGACGACGACGACCTCGGCGTTGATGTCAGCGTCGAGGACGCCATGGACACAACGCTCGAGGATCGTCGATCCGCCGAGGTCGACGAATGCCTTGGGCTGGTCGAGTCCGAGTCGGGTACCCGATCCAGCCGCAGGGATGATGACGCTGGTCAACGGTCCGCCGGGTGTCGGCTTGGTCCCTTGGGCCACGTCTATCAGTAGCCGGTCAGCGTCAAGACGCCGCGGCCAGCACCTCGTCGAGGATGCTGGTGGCCCTCTCGTCGTTGGTGTTCTGTGCGAGCGAGAGCTCGTCGACCAGTACGCGACGAGCGCGGGTCAGCATGCGCTTCTCGCCTGCGGACAAGCCACGATCCTGCTCGCGGCGCCACAGGTCGCGCACGATCTCGGCGACCTTGATGATGTCGCCGGAGATCAGCTTCTCCTGGTTGGCCTTGAAACGTCGGGCCCAGTTGGTGGGCTCCTCGGTGTGGGGTGCCCGCAGCACCTGGAACACCTGGTCGAGTCCCTCTTGACCGACGACGTCTCGGACGCCGACATACTCGAGCTTTGTCGAGGGAATCTGGACTGTCATATCACCATCGGCAACCTTCAGAACGAGGTATTCGATCTGCTCACCTTTGATGGTCCGGGTAACGATGTCTTCGACCCGGGCAGCACCGTGATGGGGGTAGACAACGGTGTCGCCAACTTTGAAATTCAATGTTCCGTGCCCCTTTCGAGTAGGCCCAGTCTAGCACGGGGGTCATTTGGGTCACATCCAACGGTGCAGGTCAAGGCACTACTGCGTGGTCGCAGACCCTCGAGTTTCACCGTTGCAGCAGGTGAGCGGGTAAGGCCATAACAGCCTCGGCGACTACGCGCAAGAGCTCGCTCCACAGCCCTTTGCGAGACCGATTTCGACGGCCCGCCCACCCGCGTTCGAGACGCGCGAGATCCGGCTCGCAGATACCAATCCGGTACCCCGTCGGGCTTTTGGCACGCCCGCCCACTACGCTGCGTAGTGCAGGGTTCGCGCCAAGCGATTTCGGCCTTTCGATTACCTGGGAGGAACGGGTGTCTGTGTCATCGCAGAATGAGGCAACTCGGAGTGGGACAACTCGGAGTGGGTCGAGCCATCCGACTCGTCGTGTGCGTCGGTTCGCCGAAGCCACAGCCATCGCAGCAGTCGGAATCGCGATCGCGTTCGGGACGACCGGCTGCGGTGCCGGGCAGATCTCGCAGACCGCGAACCAGCTGCCCGCAGTCAACGGCAACAATGCCAACCTCGGCAGCATCGAGCTGCGCGACGTGCAGATCATCTACCCCACGCAGAACGCGGCGTCGGTCTTCGACAACGGCGGCCCGTTCCAGCTGTCCTGGGTGATCGCCAACCAGAGCGAGATCGACACCTATCGCCTCACGGGCGTGACAGCCGAGAAGGGCACGGTCACCCTCAAGGACCGTTACGACCTCGAACCCGGCAAAGCCCTGCGCGCAGGCGAGCCCGCCGCCCTCATCAAGGATTCGAGCATCACCGACGAGAAGCGCATGTCGGCGACCCTCGACGGCACTGGGAAGTCCGTCGCTGTAGGGCTGACCACCAAGCTGACCTTCAGCTTCGAGAAGGTCGGCCCCAACGGCGCCACCTCTCCGGTCGGCTCGGTCACCGTCGACACCCCCGTCGACTCCGGCACACTGCTCACCCGCCAGGACAAGGTCCGCGAGGCCGAGGCGCCTGCCGACGAGCACGGCGAAGAAGCGCCGAACGTCCTGCCCAACTGACTTCTCGCGCAGCCTCTCGCGGCGTGACCCAGGTTTACGCTCACTCGCTTCCTTCCCGCTTATTGAATTCAATGAGCCGGAAGGAAATGGGTGAGCCTAACCGCCCCTCCCGACACGTCCCGGTAGCCATGCCGAGAAGTGTCGGTGGCCTGACCTAGGCTCGGATTCGTGGCAAAACCCAAGTCGACGTTCCGCTGTTCCGCGTGCGGCCATACCGTCGCGAAGTGGGTGGGGCGCTGTCCCGAGTGCGGCGAGTGGGGCACCGTCGACGAGGTGGCCTCGCTCCCCGCAGCGACCGCCGCACACAGCGCTGTCGCGCCGTCGAGTCCAGCCGTTCCGATCACCCAGGTCGACGCCGCGTCGTCGAACGCAATCCCCACTGGCATAGCCGAATTCGACCGTGTCCTCGGACGTGGCGTCGTGCCGGGTTCGGTGATCCTGCTGGCGGGCGAGCCGGGCGTCGGAAAGTCGACGCTGCTCCTCGAGACGGTCAAACATTGGGCACGCGGCGGGCGCGTCGCGCTCTACCTCACCGGCGAGGAGTCGGCAGGACAGGTCCGGTTACGCGCCGAACGTACCGACGCCGTCCACGAGAACGTCTATCTCGCAGCCGAAACCGACCTCGCCACGGTCCTCGGCCACGTCGACGCCGTGCGCCCGACGCTCCTCGTGATCGACTCGGTGCAGACCATGGTCGCCACCGGAACCGACGGCGTGACTGGTGGCGTCACCCAGATCAGGGCTGTCACCACGGCGCTCGTCTCGCTCGCCAAGAACCGCGGGATCGCGGTCATCCTCGTCGGTCACGTCACCAAGGACGGCAACGTCGCCGGACCGCGCTCACTCGAGCATCTCGTCGACGTCGTGCTGTCGTTCGAGGGCGACCGCCACACGTCGTTGCGCATGGTGCGCGGCATCAAGAACCGGTTCGGCTCCGCAGACGAGGTCGGCTGCTTCGAGCAGCGCTCCGACGGCATCCATCAGGTCACCGACCCGTCGGGAATCTTTGTCCACCAACATGATTCGGACGTGAGCGGATCGTCGTCGATCGTCGCCATGGACGGCAAGCGCGCGCTTGTCGGCGAGATCCAGGCGCTGCTCGCAGAGTCCAAGATGGCCAACCCGCGTCGTGCGGTGTCGGGTCTGGACTCGGCACGCTCCGCGATGGTCCTCGCGGTGCTGCAGGGTCGGGCAGGGTTGCCGCTCGGCGAGAAGGAGATCTATCTGTCGACGGTCGGCGGGATGAAGGTCACCGAGCCCGCCGCCGATCTCGGCATCGCGCTCGCGGTGAACTCGTTCGTCACGAACAAGCCGACGCCGCGCACCACCGTCGCGATCGGCGAGGTCGGCCTGGCCGGAGAGGTGCGTCGGGTGTCGGCTGTCGGACGTCGGGTCGCCGAAGCCAAGCGGTTGGGCTTCACGCACGCGATCATCCCCGCGGGCTCCGACGATCCGCTCCCCAAGGGCATCCGGGTCACTCGTGTGTCGGGTATCTCCGACGCCATCCGCGCGGTCACGATCAGAGACGTGTCGCGCGCACCGTTCTGACGCTCACGGACGCGACATGCGCTGCTTGTACTCGTCGGCCATCGCGCTGTTCTCGACGTGCTCGGCGAAGTGCTGCCGCGCGTCGATGGTCACGAAGATGCTGTGGCCGACGACGACCGGCTGCGAGGGGTCGCCGAGATGGCCGACGGCCTCGACGTAGACCTTGCGACGCTGCCTGCCGAGGATGTCGGCCCGCAGGTGCAGCGTCGAGCCGATCGGGACCGGGGCGACGAAGTCGACCTCGAGGTGCACCGTGACGGCCGACGGTCCGACCAGCAGCGGAACGGTCCCCATCACCTCGTCCATCGCGGTCGACAGGATGCCTCCGTGAATCACGCCGGGACCACCCTCGAATCGGGACTCCACCAGCATCGACGTCTCGACGGCGAACCCGTCTGCCGCGCGTACCTCCAGGTGCAGTCCCTGTGCCGACTCGGCGCCACAGCCGAAGCACAGCGGATTATGCATGCGGATCGCCTCCCCCGGCGCGGCCGCTTTGGGGTGGCGTTGCAGCGGGTCGAGGTCGGTGGGCACCACGAAGTCACGTTTCACGTGCCGTTACCCTAGTCTGCGACGGACCGTGAGCTTCTCGCGGCCGCGAGAAGGGAACGCAAGCCATGAGCGACATCGCGCGAACCGAGCCTGGAACACGCTCGGAACTGATGCGCGAGACGCTCGCTCGCGTCGCGCCGGGAACAGGACTTCGCGACGGGCTCGAGCGCATCCTGCGCGGCGGCACCGGCGCGCTGATCGTCATCGGACACGACTCCGACGTCGAGAAGATCTGCGACGGCGGCTTCCACCTCGACGTCGAATTCGCGCCGACGCGTCTACGCGAACTGGCCAAGATGGATGGCGCCGTGGTGCTGTCCACCGACGGCAAGCGCATCGTGCGCGCCAACGTCCAACTCGTGCCCGACCCGTCGATCCCGACCGAGGAATCGGGCACGCGGCACCGGTCCGCCGAGCGCACGGCCATCCAGACCGGGCATCCGGTGATCTCGGTGAGTGCGTCGATGTCGATCGTCAGCGTCTACGTCGACGGACTCCGCAAGGTGGTCGAGAGTCCCGACCCGATCCTCTCGCGCGCCAACGTCGCGCTCTCGACGCTCGAACGCTACAAGGCGCGCCTCGACGACGTCAGCGCCGCACTGTCGCGCGCGGAGATCGAAGACTACGTACTACTCCGCGACGCGATGTCGACAGCCCAGCGCATGGAGATGGTGCGTCGGGTCTCGGCCGAAATCGACGACTACGTCCTGGAACTCGGCGTCAACGGCCGACAGGTCAGCCTGCAGCTCGAAGAGCTCATCGCCGAGAACGACACGATGCGTGAACTGCTGGTCCGCGACTACTACGCAAGCCCGGAGCCCGCGACCACCGAGGAGGTGCGGGGATCGCTCGAGGCGATCGAAGCGCTCTCCGACGCCGACCTCCTCGACCTCTCTCTCCTTGCGGGCGCCTTCGGTTATCCGACGACGATCGAGGCCCAGGACACCGCGATGAGTCCACGCGGCTACCGCCTCCTCGCGGGCATCTCGCGGCTGCAGTTCGCGCACATCGACCGCCTCGTGCGCAGCTTCGGCACGTTGCAAGCGCTTCTCGCGTCGTCGGCGGCCGACCTGCAAGCCATCGAGGGCATCGGCGGCATCTGGGCCCGCCATATCCGTGAGGGTCTCTCGCGGCTGGCGGAGACCAGCATCGAACGATTCGACTAGCCCACCTGCCTCCACCCTCGAACCGCCTTGACCTTCGAGTGGGTCGAGACCCGATGATGTTCGAGTGACTGACACGGAACTTGTGACCGACTCGGAACTGATGTCGATCGGCGCCTTCGCCGAGCTCGCCGGACTCACGACTAGCGCCCTGCGGTTCTACGACGACGCCGGCGTGCTTCGCCCCCACCACGTCGACCCTTCGTCGGGCTACCGGTTCTACAGCAGGTCGCAGTTGACGCGCGCAACGCGATTGCGCCAACTCCGCGCGATCGGGATGCCACTGCCCACCATCGACCGGTTCTTCACTGCGAGCGCGGCCGAGGCCACAACGCTCATCGACGAGCAGGTCGCCAGAGCCACCACACAGGCCGACGAGATCGCCCATGCCGCAACGGCTCTCAAAGCGTCACTCGACGATGCGGACTGCCGCCCACTCTGCGCCGTCGCCGGTCCGGTCCTCGCCGCGGCAGTCCATCAGGTCCTGGCCTCCACCGCTGACGACCCCGACTTCCCGGTGCTGGGTGGGGTACGCGTCGAGGTCGACGCCGACGGCATCACCCTGACCGCAACCGATCGCTATCGCCTGGCCACCAGGACGTTGGTCGCGAGCCGACTGCCGACAGCGGACCAACCCTGGGCGGCGACCGTCTCCGGAAAAGACCTCGCGGCGTCGACATCGCTGCTGCGCCGCAGTCCGTCGGTGACGCTTGCGGCCCGCGCCACGACCCTCGACCTGCGCATGGCCGACAGCACCAAGACACCCGACAGCACCAAGACACCCGACAGCACCGAGACACCCGAGAAATTCGAGACACACTGCCGCCTGCTCACCGCAGACTTCCCCGATCGCTCCGTATTGCTCGCCTCTCTCGCCGCGCCCACCCATCGCGTCACCGTAGGGACCCGACAGTTCCTGAAGGCCCTGGAGCGAGCACCGGAGAAGGTCGGTCTACGTGTCGCCGACGGCCGAACCACCCTGCTCCTACCCGACGAATCCGTCGAACTCGACGGCACGTCGACTGGCCACGACATCACAGTTTGGTTCGAGCTCACCACGCTGTATCCCGCGCTGAGCAACGCACTCGGCAGCGACGTGATCCTCGACCTTCGCTCGACCGATCAGCCGGCCACCGTGCGCTCGGCCGACGACGGCGACCTCACGACGCTCGTCATGCCCTGCAGGCCCCACTGACCTCGAACCGAAGGAGCGCACAGACACCATGGACGCAACCACTACACCCGACCCGACGATGGAGGCGATCAGCAAAGCCGTGACACTCGGGCATACGGGTGACGCGGCGTCGGCGCGGCGCGATCTGCTCGACATCTGGGACCGTATCGGCGTCGCGGGCGATCCATTCCACCGCTGCACCCTGGCTCACTATCTCGCCGACCTCTACGACGATCCCGCACAGGCGCTGGTCTGGGATGTCCGCGCGCTCGACGCCGCTGCGGCACTCACCGATGAGCGCACCGGGCAGCACCACGACGGACTTCGTGTCGCAGGTTTCTACCCGAGCCTGCACCTCAACATCGCCGACGACCTCCGCCGCCTGAGCGCATTCGACGCCGCGGCCGAGCACATTCGCGCCGCAGACCGGCATGCATCAGCACTGTCCGACGATGCCTACGGCGACATCATCCGCACGGCCATCACTGAGGTCGGTGCGGCCATCGAGAACAGGGATACCGCTGCCCGAGCCTCGGCACCGGGCGCCGCCGGCTGACCCGGTGGGACGCTACTGCTGCGCGGGCGCCACGACGTTGAACGTGATCGGCGCCGATTCCTTCTCGCCCATCTTGCCGATCGCCTGATACGACCCGACCGGCACCTGGACGCGCGGCTTGTCGCAGCCGGGGTTGCTCGTCGTACCCGACCAGGTGATGGTGTCGGTGGCCTGCTGCTTCGGCTGCAGTACGACGTTGTTCACGTCCTTCAGCGGCGAGCAATCCTGCGCCGACCACAGCGTGCGCGTGCCGTCGAGTGTCCGCACGACAACGTTCTGCGCGGCCTTCCCGACGTCGCGGGTGCACGCGGTCAAACCGGCGTTGGTGGTGACGATCGTGAACACCGGCTGATCCCCGACCGTGTAGGTCGGCTTGTCGGTGTAGAGCACCACTGCGATGTTCTGGTCGGGGCACAGCGGGGTCCCGTTCACTCCGGCCGCGGGAGCGGGGGCGTCCCCGGAAGCCTGCGACGCGCCCGGCTGACCGGACACACCGGCGGGGTTGTTTCCGCCATTGCCGCCGCCACCGGTACCGGCTTGACCGGACGGGGCCTCCGACGATGCCGACGATCCGTACGCGGGCGAGGTCGTGGTCGAGATCGACGACGACGATGCTGCGTTCGACGGCGACTTGTCGCCTCCGGAAGTCGTCCACACGATCAAACCGATGACCAGAGCAAGCACAGCCACCCCGACGCCACCAGCGACAATACGACGACGCCAATAGATCTCGGATGGCAACGGGCCCTGCGGTTCGATCACGCATCCACGCTAACGGCCACCTTCTATGCGACGGCTGACCCGCAACGGCGTGTCGCTGAGAAAACCGCGCCTGACCGGCGCAAAGTCTAAAGGTTGACTTAAGCTGCGCAATCCCTCAGCCGCGTGAGCCTCACGCCGACTGGGCTTCGTCGACCGCGGCGGACGCTTCGTGTGCGCCCTTGTGGCCATTTCCAGCGGTATCGATCTCGACGTAACTCTGGCCGATATCTCCGTAGGCGCCCTGCAACTGGACGGCACCCTCGTTGAGCGCATACGTCAGTCCGACGATGGCCAGCTTTCCGTTGGCCACCCGGTCGGCGATGATCCGACTGCGCTGCATCAGCAAGCGGCCGGTTTCGACGACGTGCCGCGCCTCGAACTCGTCGACCCTGGTCAGCCCCTCGCTGCGGCCGGCGAGGATGCTCGGCGTGACACGTTCGACGACGTCGCGGATGTAGCCACCGGGGATCTGCAGGTCGTCGAGAGCGTCGAGCGTCGCCTTGACCGCTCCACAGCTGTCGTGGCCGAGGATCACGACGAGCGGCACCTCGAGCACCTCCGCGGCATACTCCAGCGAGCCCATCACCGCCGAGTCGACGACGTGGCCCGCGGTGCGGACCACGAACATGTCGCCGAGACCCTGGTCGAAGATGATCTCTGCCGCCAGTCGTGAGTCGGCGCAGCCGAACAGCACCACGTGGGGGTGCTGGCCTGCGACGAGACGTGCGCGGTCCTCGATACCCTGGCTGGGATGCTCAGACTCTCCGTTGATGAAGCGCTTGTTACCTTCGCGCAGAACGTCCCATGCCTGTTTCGGGGTCAATCCGATCATGTCGTTTAGTCTGCCACCTCAGGTGCTATTGGGCTGGTTCGACGCCAACGAGCGCGACCTGCCATGGCGCGAGCCAGGGCTTTCGGGCTGGCAGATTCTCATCAGCGAGATCATGCTCCAGCAGACACCCGTCGCCCGGGTCGTCGAACCGTGGCGGGAATGGGTCCGGCGCTGGCCGGTGCCATCCGCGATGGCCGCCGCGTCGCCCGGCGACGTCCTGCGGGCCTGGGGAAAACTCGGCTATCCGCGTCGTGCGCTGCGCCTCCACGAATGCGCACGGGTGCTCGCCGCCGATCACGACGACAAGGTCCCGGACGACGTCGCGACGATGCTCACTCTGCCGGGCATCGGCGACTACACAGCGCGAGCAGTCGCCTGCTTCGCCTACGGCCAGTCGGTTCCCGTCGTCGACACCAACGTCCGACGCGTTCTCGCGCGCGCCGTCCACGGTCGCGCCGAGCCCGGCAATCCGTCGAAGAAAGATCTCGCCGACGCCGAGGCCGTGCTGCCCCGTGACCCAGACGGCACCTACGCGTCGTCGACTCCTCGTTTCAGCGCAGCACTGATGGAGCTCGGCGCCCTGGTGTGCACAGCGCGAAACCCCGACTGTGCGCGATGCCCGCTCTCATGCGCGTGGGTCAACGCGGGCAAACCCGCCCACACGGGCCCGCCCAAGCGGGTGCAGAAGTTCGCGGGCACCGATCGCCAGGTTCGTGGACTGTTACTCGACGTTCTGCGCGGCACCGAGGGGCCGGTCGTCCGCGACCGACTCGACATCGTTTGGCCGACCGACACAGCCCAACGTGACCGTGCGCTCGACTCACTACTTGTCGACGGCCTCGTCGAGATCACCTCCGACGGCCGCTTCTGCCTGGCAGGTGAGGCGGGTTGATGGCCCGCGCGACCCTCGTCAGGTGAGCCGACTTCGCGACACGTTGAACGGTATGTCGTTCGAACTCTTCATCTGAGCGGCGCGGGTTGCTAGCTTTGCCTGATGACCGAGCCGCCGAACGAATCGACGCCTTCTTCCGGACCCAACCCGAACGAGCCGTATGGGACGAATCCCACCCCGGGCCAACCCCAGTACGGCCAACCATCTCCCGGCCAACCCCAGTACGGGCAACCGGCCCCCGGCCAACCGCAATACGGGCAGCCCGCTCCTGGTCAGCCCCAGTACGGCCAACCATCTCCTGGTGAGCCACAGTACGGGCAACCTGCTCCCGGCCAGCCCCAGTACGGGCAACCCGAGTACGGCCAGCCCCAGTACGGGCAACCCGAGTACGGGCAACCCCAATACGGCACGCCTCAGTACGGGCAACCACAGCCGGGTTCGGTTCCCCCCGGCGGCACGCCGCCTCCCGGCCAGTTCGGTGCCGCACCCGGTTATCCCGCCGCACCGGCCCCCGGCGCTCCGGGTACCCCGTTCAGTGTCGGCGAGAGCTTCAGTTGGGCGTGGAGCCAGTTCAAGGCCAACCCCGGCCCGATGGTCCTGCCCGGCGTGATCATGGCCGCCGTTGGACTGCTGTTCTGGGCGCTCGTCTTCTGGGGATCGTCGTGGGTCGAGACCACCACTACCAATACCGTCGGCAGTTACGGCGACACGACCTACAGCTACGAGACGACGACGGTCAACGGCGGAGCTCTCGCAGGTCTGATCGCCGTCTACATCGTCGGGCTTCTGCTCCTGCTGTATTTCCAGGTCTCCATCCTGTCCGGCGCGGTCCGCGTCGCGAACGGCGAACCGATCGACGCGAAGTCGTTCCTGGTCCCGCTCCGCTTCTGGCCGGTCGTCGGCACGGCAATCCTCGTTGCGCTGATCGCCTTCGTGCTCAGCTTCTGTGTCATCGGCGGAATCATCGCGGCGTTCTTCCTACAGTTCGCCGTGCTCTCGACGATCAGCGAATCCCGTTCACCCGGCGATGCCATCGGTCGATCGTTCCGCGTCACCAGCGACAACATCGGCGACTCGATCCTCACACTGATCATCGTGTGGTTCACCAACGTCGTCGGCGCACTGCTGTGCGGCATCGGACTGATCATTTCGGCACCGCTCGCGGCGCTGTTCCAGGTGCACGCGTTCCGCCGCATCGTCGGCGAGCCGGTGGCACCGCCCGCCGCCTGAGTACTCAGCGGTACGGCAAACCAGAGAGAAACGCTTCGACGGCGCCCCGGAAGACCTCCGGGGCGTCGTCGTGTATCAGGTGGCCTGCTCCGCTGACCTTCAGGTGTGCGGCGTGGTCGTTGACAGACGCCATCTTCCGCATCTGCCCCTCGGGCGTCACGGTGTGTCCGGCCTCGATCAGCAGACTCGGCACCGGCACTCTGCGCCACTGATCCCAGAAGTCGCGCTCGCCCCACTCCTGTGCGATCGCCGCCCAGGTCGCCAGTTGACCGTGCAATGCGCCGTCGTCGAATGCCTCGTAGAAGTACCGTCCCGCGACGTCGCCGAACATCTGCCTGGCATGTCCGAGTGAGCTGAACCGGTCCGGCCACGAGTCGAACCAGGGCGTCCACTCGGCGGTTGTGCGGCCACGGAAGTCCGGCGCCATGTCTTCGACGACGAGCGCACTGACGAGTTCCGGATACTCCGCGGCGGCGCACCACGCATGCAGCGCGCCCATCGAATGTCCAACCAGCACAGCGGGTCCGAGGTCGATCCAGGTGAGAATCTCGGCGAGGTCGGCGACGAACCGCTCGGTCGAGACCTCCGCGGGGTCGGAGATGAGCGCGGCGTCGGCTCCGGTGTGGAACGCGGCGTCGAACGTGAAGACCCGGCCATACCTTCGCAACCAGGGGATCTGTCGCCGCCAGGTGCGGCCACGCCCCATGAGCCCGTGGAGTAGCACGATCGGCCCCACGCCGACCGCCTCCGTCGACTGCTGCGCGTCGAGGCCCCGGTCTGGACCACCGTGGTCGAGCAGGCCCGTCTCGGCCGTCACATACCCCGCCTCAGACATCGCGTACGCACTCACAGTAAATGAGATTAATCCGACGCACAGACATTCCGAACTAGGCTGAGGACATGACTGTTGTGAAGATCAACGCGATCCATGTCCCCGAGGGCGCTGGGCCCGAACTCGAGAAGCGCTTCGCACACCGCGCACACTCGGTCGACGGCTCGAAGGGTTTCCTCGGATTCCAGTTGCTGCGTCCGGTCAAGGGCGACGACCGGTACTTCGTCGTCACGCAGTGGGAGACCGAAGAGGATTTCCAGGCATGGGCTGCCGGCCCCGCACGCGAGGCCCATTCGGGTGAGCGCGCAAAACCTGTCGCCAGCGGCGCAGACCTTCTCGAGTTCGAGGTCGTGCTCGACGCCAAACCGTCTGCCTGACAACCCAATTCAACGTGGGCCGACCAGCCCACCGGAGTGTGTGAACATGAGCGCACAACCCATGTTCCCGCTCGGCACAGCACTGCTGCCGGGTGAGGTGCTTCCGCTGCGGATCTTCGAACCGCGCTATCGAACGATGCTCGACGACTGTCTCGCCGCCGCCGACGGACCGCCGGGCTTCGGCGTCGTCCTCATCGCGCGCGGTTCGGAGGTCGGCGGCGGCGATGTTCGACACGACGTCGGGACCTTCGCGGCAATCGACCGCGTGAGCCGCGACCCCAGCGGACTGTCGTTTGTCCATTGCGTCGGCACCAGACGCTTCCGGGTAACCGAATGGCTGCCCGACGATCCGTACCCGCGCGCCGAGGTGGCCGTCCTCAACGAACCGAAGACCAGCGCGGCGGCCCGTGCCGACTCGATCGCGCTCGGAACCCGCATCCGCGAGATCGTCGTCGACGCCTACGCCCGCAGAGGCACACCCCTGCCCGACGACCTGCCTTCATTCGACGACGCCGACTTCGACGACGCCGGACTCTTCGGCTGGGCAGCCCGCCTACCGATCGGCGCCGCCGACCGACAGTCGCTCCTCGAAGCACAGGACATGCCCGCGCGGGTCGCGATACTCGACGATGCCGTCGAGGGATTTGCCGCCCGCATCGCCTTTGACGCCTGATCTCGACACCAGAGTTAGAACGTGTTCTAGTATTGGATGTGCGGTGGTTCACACCTGTCCGCGCCCCTCCCCGAGGAGTGTTCAGCAGTCTTCAGAGCACAACGGGTCGAGGGAAACATCGGGTACCAACTTCAGGAGCACGCATGACTCAGACCGTCGAACCTCGTTCCTCGAACGAGGCAGGCACATCCGACGACCGGACCGAGCTCTACATCGGCGGCACGTGGGTGAAGCCCCATTCGACCGAGACTCTCGAGGTGTTCTCGCCCGCGACCGGTGAGCGAGTCGCGTCCGTTCCGCTCGCCGACGAGGTCGACGTCGACACGGCAGTCCGTACCGCTCGCGCCGCCTTCGATTCGGGCGTGTGGTCGCAGAAGTCGCCGGAAGAACGTGCAGCCGTGCTCGATCGCGTCGCTGACATCATCGACGAACGCGCAGAAGCGATCTCGGCTCTGGTGTCGTCGGAGATGGGTGCCCCGCCGAGTGCCGTCGACATGCTGCAGAAGCTGCCCGGTACCGGCGTGCTGCGCTCGTACGCCGAGGCCGCACGCAACTACGACTGGATCGAGTACCGCAACGGCCTGTTCGGCACCACGCGCATCACGCGCGAACCGGTCGGAGTCGTCGGCGCGATCACCGCATGGAACGTCCCGCTGTTCCTGGTCTGCAACAAGCTCGGCGCGGCACTCGCGGCCGGCTGCTCGGTGGTGCTCAAACCTGCACCGGAGACACCGCGGACGGCCAACGCCGTCGCCGAGATCTTCACCGAGGCAGGCGTTCCCGAAGGAGTCATCTCGATACTCCCCGGCGGACCGGACACCGGTAAAGCACTCGTCGCACATCCCGACGTCGACAAGATCACGTTCACCGGGTCGACGGCCGCTGGTCGGCAGATCGGTGCCGCGTGCGCCGAATCGCTCAAGCGCTGCTCGCTGGAGCTCGGCGGCAAGTCCGCCGCGATCGTCCTCGACGACGTCGACATCAACAACATCGGCATGATGGTCTTCCTCGGCCTGTTCAACACCGGCCAGGCGTGCGTCGCGCAGACCAGGGTGTTGGTACCCGCGAGCCGCAAGGACGAGATCGTCGCGGCAATGGTCGAGGCAGCCAACGCCATGAAGGTGGGCCTGCCGAGCGAACCCGACAGCCAGCTCGGACCCGTCATCAACAAGCGGCAGCTGGAGAAGATCGAGGGCTACATCGCCAAGGGCAAGCAAGAGGGAGCCACCGCGACCCTCGAAGGCGGCCGCCCCGAAGGCCTCGACGCCGGCTTCTTCCTCACCCCGACGATCTTCACCGACGTCACCAACGACATGACCATCGCTCAGGAAGAGATCTTCGGCCCGGTGCTGTCGGTCATCACCTACGACGACGTCGACGACGCGATCGCCATCGCCAACGACTCCGACTACGGACTCGCGGGCACCGTGTGGACCGCCGACGTCGACCGCGGTATCGAGATCTCCGAGAAGATCCGCACCGGCACCTTCGGGATCAACTTCTACGCCATCGACCCCGGCTCACCGTTCGGCGGTTTCAAGAGCTCGGGCATCGGCCGTGAATGCGGGCCCGAGGGACTCGAGTCGTTCGTCGAACACAAGTCGACGATGATGCCGATGGGCTATCAGGTCTCCTGACTCGAGTCCCCTGACCGGCCTCAGAGCAGCGAACTCACGAATCCGCCGTCGAGCACCAGGCTGCTGCCGTTGCACCACGACGACTCATCCGAGGCGAAGAACGTCACCGCTGCAGCAACTTCTTCCGGCGTTCCGTAGCGTCCCTGCTTCTGAGCCATGACAGCGTCGAAGCCGCCTTCCGGCAGTCCGAGGGCGGCTTCGAACAGTGGCGCCGCGGTGGTGACCAGTTCCGTATCGATGAAGCCCGGCAGTACGGCGTTGACGCGGATGCCGTGCGCGCGGAACTCCGCGGCGGCGGTCTCCGTGAGGTTTCGTACGGCAGCCTTGGCCGCGGCATACGGAGCGATCAGTGCAGAGCCGGCGGTCGCGGTGATCGAGCTGATCGTCACGATCGACCCTCCACCGGAGGCGATGATCGCCGGTGCGGCGTAGCGGATCGAGAGGAACACCCCGTCGAGGTTGACCGAGGTGGTCTTGCGCCAATCCGCGTAGGACATCTCCGCGATGGGCTGCACGGAGCCGACTCCCGCGTTGGGAACCATGATGTGCAGCGCGCCGAAGTGCTCCTGCGTGTCGGCGATCAGTTGCTGCACCTGTTCTTCGTCGGTGACATCCGTTGTGCACGCGATAGCGCCGTCGATCGAGTACGCGACCGACTTGGCGGCGTCGGCGTTGATATCGGAGACCACGACGCGCGCACCCTCCTGTCCGAGCCGCCGTGCGATCGCGGCGCCCAGTCCGGCGCCCGCACCGGTGACGACGGCAACGCGACCGTCCAGTTTCTGTGCCATGAGTTGGTCCTCTTCTCTACAAGTGGATTGGAGTGGATCGAAATACGAAGTCAGACAAGGGATGCGGTCAGTCCGCCGTCGAGCACGTAGTGGCTTCCGGTTACCCAACTGGCGCGGTCGGATGCGAGGAAGCAGGCGACCTCCGCGATGTCTTCCACGGTTCCGAGCCGTCCCTGCTTTGCCGCGACAAGGTCACCGAAGGGGGCGTCGGTCGCCGCTTCGAACTCGGGGGCGAGCCGGTCGACCATGGAGGTATCCGCAAATCCGGGACAGACGGCGTTGACGCGGATTCCGGTCTGGCGAAGTTCGATCGCGAACACCCGGGTGAGCTGGATGAGCGCCGCCTTGGTGGCGCAGTACGAGCCGAGCAACGGACTTCCGCCGACTCCGGCGACCGATGCGATGTTGACGACGTTGCCCTTGCTTTCGGCGAGCGCGGGCACGGCGGCCTTGGTGACGACGAACGGTCCACGGACGTTCACCGCGAAGATCTTGTCGAAGCTGTCCGTCGACTGCATTGCGAGCGGGGCCGCGATCTCGATGCCCGCATTGTTGACCAGCACATCCAGCCCACCGAGCAGTTCCTGCACCCGCGCGATCGCGTCGATGACGCTCGCCTCATCGGTCACATCGCAATTGGCCACGCCCGCGGCGCCGAGGTCCGCTGCCGTCTTATGCGCCGCATCCTCGTCGAAGTCACTGATCACCACCTGAGCGCCGCGGCTGATTGCCAGCTCGGCGATTCCCCGCCCGACACCGCGCGCAGAACCGGTGATGAAGACGCGCTTACCCTGCAATTCCGAATTGGATACTTCCGACATTTACACGGACCTCTCTCGAATCTGTTGGCACTGCACAACAGACGAGACGACCGTCATCGATCGGGCCGGAAGACACCGAACCCGAGGACCACGGCGTGAACCATCACGAAAGTCATTGCGGCGGAGACTAACTCGCGCAAAGTACCGAGACGTCGCCTGCGCTGTGTGCCACACGACACTATCCAGCAATAGTGACCTAGGCCATGTCCTCCGGACATGAAGTCGGTCGGCGGATTTGGTTCGTGCGCACAAACACGCCGACGCCGCTAACCGGCAGGAGGTGCCGAGGACTCGGTGGGGACGGCCGACGGACTCGCCGGCGACGGACTTGCAGGTGACGGGCTCTCCGATGACGGGCCCGGGAGCGGGACCGCACCTGCCGGCGGAGTCGATGTCTGCTCGATACGGCTGCGGAACGAGTCGTCGGTGATGATCTCGATCTTTTCGATCATCCAGGTGTCGTCGTGGCGGACCATCGCGAACGTCAGTCGGCTCGGGTCCACGCGCACGAGGTCCTTGCCATTGCGGCTGACCGACTGATTCATGAAGAGCAGCACCGTCGAGGTGTCGCGCGTGTTGGTCACGACGCCCGCGTCCTGGATGACGGCCTGAGAGACGACGCGCTGCTTGCGCACTCCCTCGACAAAGTCGTCCTTGTCGTCGGGCAGCGGCTGCGCGATCAGCCTGTCGTACTCGGTCTTCGCCGATCCGATGACGACGTTCTTGGACCGCTGCACGTGGTCGGCGACGTTCACCGGGTCGTAGCCGAACATCGTCGTCGCGTAATCCCTTGCCGCAGAAAGCGATGACTCACGCGAATCCTCCGTCGCACGAGCGTCGAAGTATCGGAACCCGAGAAATCCGGTCGCCACCACACACGCCACAGCGATGACGGCGAGACCCACTACCACGAGCCGTCGTGTGGTGATTGCGGTCGACATCAGACCACCCACTCGAAGTTGGTCATCTTGAGATCACCGTTGATCCGTGTGATGTCCACCCGCCAGCGGAACGTCTGAATAACGGTCTCCTGCTTGGGATCCTGCGACTTCATCTCCCACCCGTACACGACGATCACCGACCCCTCGTCGTCGGTCGCCTTGGTGACCGCGTCGGTGATCACCGATGACGTGACGGTCTGATTCTGGGTACGGATCAGGTCGGTCACCTGCGCCATCGACTGCTTGATCCGTTGCTGCGCAGGGCCACTCGTCTTGTCCTGCACGGTCTGCAATGCCTTGTCGACGTTGCCCGGGTTGAGCGATGTCAGGTCGATGGTCATCTGTCGCGCAAACGTCGAATACGACGCCCGGAGTTCGTTTCGGTGATCGAGCCGACTGGTGCCGACGGCGAAGAAGGTCGACGCGACCACGCACGCGACGATGAAAAGAGCGCACACCGCACCGGCGACGACCCACTTGCCACCTCTTCCGCGACCGACCCTTGCTCGACGCTCCACCGGCCGGCTCGGCGTCGAACCCTGCCTTTTGGCGCGGCGTTCGCGGTAGCTGACCGCGGACTCCCCGGCGGGTTCGGCGGTGCCCCCCGCAGGTTCGACGGTGCTCTCGGCAGTTTCCTCGACGGACTCAGCGGGCTCCACCGCGCTCTCAACGGCTTCGGCTTCGGCTTCGGCAGTGTTCTCGTCGAGTTGATCAGTTGCCGGCGCGCTCTCGGCGGGCTTGATCGGTTCGCGTTTGTCCTTACGGCCCCGCCGCAACGGCGCCGAGCGGACCGGTTGAGCGCCCACCTGCCGATTCACCCTGCCATCCCGCTGGTGATCAATCCCTGCCACGTGCTGCTTTGTCCTTGACTGTCGCTGCTTGCAGGAGCGTCCCTGCCGGTTCCGGCGTTGTACGTCTTGCCGTCCGGGCCGATGAAGTCACCCGTATCCGGATCGTACGTGGTGCCGTAAACGGCCGGACCAGCCTCATACGACCCGGGGGTACCAGGCGTCGTATAGCCGGCGGGGGCTGGCACGAGGCCCGGGATCCCGTTGGGCAGAGCGACGTTCTTCTCCGTACTCGCCTTGAAGCCCGTCCGGCATTCCTCAGGCGTCGGGGCGCGTCGGCCGGGGAACTCGGCGCACGGGAAGTTCCTGGCACCACGAACCGCGATCTGCGCATCCTGCGGCAACCGGCACAGCAGACCGGGAGGCAGGTCGCGGGCGGTTTGCACCGCGGGACTGCGCCACTCGTTGGACGGCATGAATCCGACGGTGCACGGCGCGGGATCCTGGAAGCCGAGCGAGAACAGCACGCTCGGCCCGTACTCGGCCGAGCCCTGATGAACCGCGGTCAGCAGCGAGCTGATCAATCGCGGATAGATCACCACCACCTGCTGGAGATTCGGCAGGTAGAGCGCAAGCGTCTTCGACGCGACGCCGAGGTTGTTGATCAGCATCGGAAGTGTCTGATCCATGTCCGCGAACAACTGCTGCGACTTCGACGCCGTCGACGGCCCCTTGGTCAGGATGTCGGTGATCTCCGGCTTGTTGGCGCGCAACTGATCGGTCACCTTGACGGCGTTCGCCGTCCACGCGCGGACCGAGTCCGCAGTCCTGTTCTGCGTCTCCAGCAGCGGGCCGGTCTGCTTGATCAGATCGATCGTCACGTCGACGTTCTTGTCGGCGTCGGCGACGAGGAGCGTCATCGAGTCGAGCAGGCGCCGAAGATCCTCACCGGTTCCGTTGAATGCGGTGAACGCCTCGTCCATCACGTTGCGCAATCGGGTGTCGCCTACCTTGGCGAGCAGGGCATTGGCCTGCTCGAGCACCGACGAGATCTCGACCGGCACGTCGGTGCTGTGCACCACCGCACCGTCGCCGAGGTAGTCGCCACCCGACCCTGACTTGGGTGTGAACTCGACGAACTGCTCGCCGACCGCCGACACGCTGCGGATCGACGCAGTGGAGTCGGCGGGGATCTTCGCCGAGCTGTCGATCGACAGCGTCGCCGCGACACCGTTCGACGTGAGGCGGACCTCCTTGACCTTGCCGACGTTCACTCCGCGGTAGCTGACGTTCGCGTTGGTGTAGATGCCGCCCGTGCTCGGCAGTTCGAGCGTCACGTCGTAGCGACCGACACCAGCCATCGCGGGCAAGCGCACGTAGTACACGGCCATCGCGACAAGTGCGACGACGGTGACGATCGCGAAGATCGTGAGCTGCATCCGGACGAACCTGGTGATCTTCATCGGCCACCACCGTTCGCGGGAACGGGTGTCCGGGGAGCGGTGGACGTTCCCGTCGCGGTCGACTCCTGCGTTCCGGCGGGGACAGGGTCCGCACTGTCGAGCCGCTTCTCACCGCCGGGTACCAGCGGCGCCGTGAACGGATCCAGCCCGCGCTTGGCCGCTCCGGCAGGTTGGCCGGTCACCCCTTCCGGCCCGACGAGACCCGAGGTCATCAGAATTGTCTGCTTGAGTCTGTCGACCGTCAGGTCGAGCACGAGGTCGGAGTTCACGTAGTCGCCCTTGACGATCTGCGGAATCGTCTCCTCCAAGAAGGGGAAGGTGAACAGGATTCTGGTCGCCCCCGGCAGCGCCGGACCCGCCGCGGCGAGCGCGCCGAGCGTCGGATTCAGGTTCGCGACGATGGTCTTGATGTCGTCGGTGTTGGCGCGCAGCACATCGTTGACGGTCTTCGAGAGGCCACTGAGCGCCGACAATGCGCCGGTGAACTTGTCGCGTTCGTCGTTGAGCATCGCCAAGATGGCCGGCCCGTCGGCGAGAGCCTTTTCGACGGTCGGCTTCTGCTGGTTGATCGTCGTACTCAACCGGTCGAGGCCGTCCATCGCGTCGATGATGTCGCCCGACTGGCTCGAGAGGTCGGAGATGAGCGTGTTCAGGCGCGGCACGAGCGCGCGGATCGATTCGGCGTTGCCGCCGAGGACCTGACTGAGCTCATGGGTGATGTCGCCGAGCTGCGAGAGTCCACCGCCATTGAGCACCACCGATAGTGCGCTAAGCACCTGTTCCGTGGTCGGGAATGCGCACTGGGGCACCTGCTGCGCGGAATTGATGTCTGCGACCCGCTGACCCGATGGCTGCGCGATGTTCTTCTGCTCTGGACACGCGGGCAGCGGAATCTCATCGCCTGCGTGCAGATAGCCGGCCGTCGTCTTCTCCGGCGGCACGATCGCCAGATGTGTCGACCCGAGCACGCTCGTCATCCCGACCTTCACATATGAACCGCGTGGAACCTGCACTCCCGGATTGAGTTTGATCGGAACCGCCGCATGCCAATTCGCGTCGACATCGATATCCCCGACGCTTCCGACCGTCACGTCGTTCAACATCACCGGGGAGTTGTTGGTAAGGCCCGCCGCGGTCGGGATCACCGCCGAGATCTCGTACGATCCGTTGCCGGTGCCCTGCGCGCCCGGCACGGGCAGGCTGTCGGCGCCGTCGAATCCACAGGCCGTCGCGATGGCCGTGACCACCGCGATCATGAGTGCGGCGCGCAGGCTCCTGCGCGGCCCGCGAGTTCGGTTGGGGCGCAGCATCAGCCCTCACCTCCCCACGGCACCAGCAGGTCGCCGAGCCCGCCGCCGTTGCCGCGACGCGTCGCAGCGTCCTGATCGCGAATGCCCTGCTGGGCGCGGGCCTTCACGTCGGCGTTCTGGTAGGTGACCTGGCTGGGGAGCGCACTCTTGCCGACGACGGGGTCGGACATGAACGGCGGATATGCCACCGAGAGCGAACCGAGAACGGGCGCAAGCACATCGACACACTTTTCGACGTCTGCCCGGCTCTGCCCCGGCCTGTTGTTGGCCTCCATCGTTCCGCAGAGCAGCGTGATGAGGTTGTTGCCCATGCCGAGGCCGAAAACTCCGGACAGCGAACCGGTCAGCGGGTTGTAGATGTTGTAGAAGTTGGCGAGCTGATTGGGCGCAGAGTGCAGCAACCCGCGGATCTGGCTGTCCTTCTCCGCGAGGATTCGCGTCGTGTCCGACAGCTTCGCCACCGAGGTGGTCAACGATTGCTTGTTCTGGTCGATGAACGCGTTGATATCGCTCATCGCCGAATCCAGATTGTGCATCGCGCCGTCGAGTTGCGTCGTGTTGTCGGCGAGAACATCTGTCACAGAGGCGATCCGGCCGTTGAACTGCACCAGCTCCTCGTGACTCGTCGAGAGCGCGTCGGTCAGCTTCTGCAAATTGCGGATCGTCGAGAACAGATCGTCGCGACCCGACGACAGCGTCGACATCACGTCGGAGAGGTTGGTGATCGACGAATTGATCGCCTCACCGTTGCCCTGCAGGTTCTTGTCGGCGACGTCCATCAACTTGGCGGCCGATCCCTTGTCGGCGCCATCGGGTCCGATCGCCTTGGTCAGGCTCGAGAGTTGCTTCTTGACGTCGTCCCACTCCATCGGAACGGCGGTGCGCTCCATGGGAATCGCACTGCCGTCGTCGAGCTGCTTTCCGCCCGCGTAGACCGGAGTCAGTTGCACGAACCGGCCGGAAACGAGGCTCTGAGCCACCACGACCGCCCGCGCGTCGGCCGGGATCGGCGTCGAACGGTCGACGTCGAGCGTCACCTTCACATCGCCCGCACGAGGCGTGATGGAGCTGACCTTTCCGACGCGGACACCGAGCACGCGCACGGTGTCGCCGGTGTAGAGACCGTTGACCGACGGGAAGTAGGCGGTGATCGTCTTGGTGGTCGCCCTGTCGTACACGGCGTATCCGATGATGCCCGCCAGAACCAGCAGCGCCACCAGACCCGCTGCGCCCCATGCCTTTCGACTCCCCGGGAGGGAGCGACGGAATGCCATGTCAGCCACCTGCCGTCGGGGTCGGGTAGGTCGGCGGCGGAGCCGGTGCGGTGTTCTTCTGCGGGAAGGGCGGCGCTTGGCTCCATGCCTGCGGCAGCAGCGGGAACCCGCTGTAGCCGAACGCCTTCCATGCCTCGGGATACTTCTGCTGAAGGATCTTCATGAACGTCGCGGTGTAATCGCCGAAAGTACTGACACCGACCAGCGATTCGAACCGTGGCCCGGACGCGACGGCCTCGCCGAGCGCGTTGGCGTACGGCCCCAGCCGGTCGAGGGTCTGTTTGAGGTTCTCCTCGTTGTCGTTGAGGATGTCGAGTACACCGTCGAGTTTCGTCAGTGCAGGCCGCAGTTGTTCGTTGTTCTCCTTGATGAATCCGGAGATCTGGTCGGCGACGTCACGGGTACCACTGATGAGCTGCGCGATGGCGGTGCGTCGGAACTGCAGTTCGCCGACGAGCGAATTGGCATCCACGAGAAGCTGATTGATCTGCTTGCTCCGGTCGCCGATGACGTCGGTGACACCGTTGGCCTTGGCCAGCAGTGCACGAAGGTTGTTGTCGCGGTCGGCGATGGCCTTGGACAGCCGTGACACGCCGTCGACCGCGCCCTGTACTTCGTCGGGGGTCGACGAGAACGTCACCGACAGGGTGTCGAGGGCCTTGTTGAGCTGATCGGTGTCGGTCTGTGCGAGCGAATTGGTCGACTCGTCGAGAGCGTCGGAGAGTGAATACGGTGCGATGGTGTTGCGGTTGGCGATCGACTCGCCCGGCCGGATACGTCCACCACCGTGCGGCAGGATCGTCAGATTCCTTCTGCCGAGCACTGTTTCGGTCTTGATCGCTGCCTGCGTATCCCTACCCATCACCACGGTGTCGTTCATGCGGAAGGTGACCGCGGCCTTCGTGCCCTGGTCGGTCGGTGCGAGCACGATGTTCTCGACCGTACCGACCTTCACACCGGAGACCGTCACGATGTCGCCGTTCACCAGCCCACCCGCGTCGTCGAAATACGCGGTGTACCTGCTGATCGGCGACAGATACGGCAGCTTGTCCATCTGCATCGCGACGATCACGACCATCGCGGTGACGACAACGCCGATGAGGCCGATCTGAACTCGGCTGCGCCCGTTGAGGAGCGCCCGCTTCTCACTCATGTCGCCGCGCACCTCCCGCCTGCCTTCGTGGTATCGCCCATCACGTCGTTGGAGGTGAAGAAATATTGCTTGCCGTCAGGTCCGCTGAGCAGCAATCGGATTCGACAGAAGTAGATCTGCAGCCATGCGCCATAGCTGCCGAGATTGGAGAGCTTCTTGAAGTCGTTGGGGAGTCGTCCCGCGAGTTGCCGCAGGTATGGCTCCGACTTCAGCAGGTTGCCCGACACCGTGCCCGTCTCGGCGACGATCTGCTTGAGATCGGGGCGGGTCGCACCGAGCAACCCCGACAGTCCGTTGGTCACCGCGGCCGTCTGCGTCAGCGCATTGCCGATGGTTCCGCGCTGCGCCGACAGTCCGGTGATCAACTGCTGCATCTGATCGAGGCTCGTGTCGAGACCCTTTTTGTCCCCGTCGAGAATGCCGAGCGTCTGGTTGAGGTTGTCGATGACGTCGCCGATCAACTGATCTCGATCGGCGAGCGCACCCGTGAACGACGACGTCTGCGCGAGCAGGTTCGTCAGCGCCTCCCGCTGGGCTCGGCCCTGGAAGACCTCGATCAACGACGCCGACAGCTGGTTCACCTCGTCGGGATTGAGCGTGCGGAACAGCGGCTTGAACCCGCCGAGCAACTTGTCGAGGTCCATCGCGGGCTCGGTCTGCCCGATCGGGATCGTCGCACCCGAGGGCAGTGTGTCGTCGGGATCGCCACCGCCCTGCTCGATGTCGAGATAGCGGTCGCCGGTCAGGTTCTCGTAGCGTATCAACGCGCGCACCGACTTCGGCAGCCGGTACTTCTCGTCGACGCTGAACGACACCTCGGCGTCGTTGTTCCGCGTCAACGCGACCTTGTCCACGGTGCCGACCTGCACACCGGCGATCTTCACCTTCGACCCCGACTTCATCTCCGACGCACTCACGAAGATGGCGGAGTAGTCCGACGACGACCCTGGTCGATAGTTGCTGAACACCGCGACGAGGCCGACGAAAACCAAGATCATGACCGTCGCGAACGCGCCCAGCTTGATGACGGTGGCGCGAAACGCGCGGGTGCGATTGTCAACCACGGGCGGGCTCCCCGAAGAGCACCTGGAAGAGCTTCTCGCGTGAGGCCTTGGCAGTGGTGCGTGGCTGGTAGGGCACCGGAGCGTTATCGGTCACGTAGAAACCCGAGTTGACGTCGGTTGTGGGATCACTCAGGGCTCCATCGCAGGTCGGCGGGCCGTCGGCGCCGACAATCGGGAGGCTCTGTGGATACGTGTACGGGTCGGTGCCCGGCTGCAATCCCGCGTACAGGAGCAGATTGTTGTTCTTTCCGCCGAGCATCGGCTTGGCGAGATCAGCGGCCTGCGCGCTCGCCGTCAAGAAGCACGTGAGTCCCGGCGACTGGTAGCCGAGAAGCCGCGCGACGGGGTTCAGGTTCGACAGGGTGTTGATCAGTGTCTGCTTGGGCGGCGAGAGCACGCCGTTGATCGTATTGGCCATCCCGGTCGCGTTGATCAGCAGCGCGTCGAGGTTGGCCGAGTTGTCGAGCAACGTGTTGCCGAGGAACGTCGCGTTGTCGACGGTCCGCATCAGATCCGGCATGGCGTCGGCGTACACATTGGTCGCTCCCGCGGCCTGTTCGATGGCCTCGTTGAGCTCCGGCAGATGCGGGTTGGTCTTCGCGAGCAACCCCGAAAGTTGGTCGAGCGACGCGCCGATCTGCTTGCCCTGCCCCGACAGTGCGGTGTCGACGGCGCCCATCACGGCGTTGAGCTTGTCGGGCTGGAGGTCGGCGAGCACGTTGACCAACTGTTGGAAAACGGTGTTGAGTTCGACGACGACCCGGTCGGCCGCGATGACCTGCCCGGCGTAGAGGTGGCCCTGCGGTCCGGTCTCTGGGATCACCAGGTTGACGGCTTTCGCCCCGAAAACCGTGTTGGATTTGATGTCTGCGGTCACGTTCGCGGGGATCTGCGACATTTTGTCGCTGTCGATGTCGAGGTCGAGCACCGCGTGACCGTCGGCCTGCCTGATCGTCGCGACCCTGCCGACCTGCACACCGCGCAGTTTCACCTTGGCGTCGGGGCTCATCACCAGACCGGCTCGCGGCGTGTTGAGCGTGACCGATTGGGTGTCGGCGAACCAGCCGAGGAACTGTGCGCCGGCACCGACGACAACCGCGACGAGACCACCCACCATGATCACCGCTGCCGTCTTGCGGACCAGCGGGCTCCGCTCTTGTCTGCGCGCCATCTGATCAGCCCGCCAGGTTGAACTTGCCGTCGGCGCCGTAGATGGCGAGCGAGGTGAGCAGAGTGATGACGACGACCACGACCAGCGACGCGCGCACCGCGTTGCCGACCGCGACGCCCACGCCGACCGGACCGCCGTCGGCGTTGTAGCCGTAGTAGGTGTGGATCAGCATCACCGCGATGGCCATACAGATGGCTTGCACGAACGACCAGAGGATGTCCGACGGGATCAGGAACGTATTGAAGTAGTGGTCGTACACACCCGACGACTGCCCGTAGAGCACGACCGTTGCGAATCGGCTGGCGACGAAGGCGGCGAGGGAGGCCAGCGAGTAGAGCGGGATGATCGCGATCATGCCCGCCACGATGCGAGTGCTGACCAGGTAGGGAATCGACGAGATCGCCATGGTCTCCAGTGCGTCGATCTCCTCGCTGACGCGCATGGCACCCAACTGTGCTGTCGCTCCCGCGCCGATCGTCGCGGCAAGCGCGATACCCGCGATCACCGGAACCGCGATGCGGACGTTGATGAACGCCGAGAAGAATCCTGTCAGCGCCTCGACACCGATGTTCGCCAGCGAGCTATAGCCCTGAACCGCGATGGTGCCGCCCGTGAACAACGTCAGGAATCCGACCACGACGACGGTGCCGCCGATCATCGCCAGCGCACCAGAGCCCATGGAGATCTCCGCGATCAGCCGGAGCGTCTCCTTCTTGTACTGGCGTACCGCTCGCGGGATCGCAATCAGGCTGTCCCAATAGAAGAGCGCCTGATCGCCGATCTGGTTCCAGTCGTCGCCCGCGCGTTTGATCGCGACTCTGGCGGTCTGGAGCCGCGTCGTGAAGGGAAGGACCATTTCTCAGCCCGCCGTCGCCTTCACGCCGACCGCGGTCACCACGACGTTGACGACGAACAGCGCCATGAAGGAGTAGACGACGGTCTCGTTCACCGCGTCGCCGACGCCTTTGGCCCCACCCTTGACGTTGAGTCCCTGATAGCAGCCGACCAATCCCGCGAACAGCCCGAACAGCGCCGCTTTGACCATCGAGATCATCAGTTCGCCGAAGCCGGTGAGCAGCGTGAGGCTGGCGAGGAACGCACCCGGATTGACGTCCTGCAGATAGACCGAGAACAAGAATCCGCCGCCGATACCGATCGTGCACACAAGGCTGTTGAGCAACAGCGCCACGCCGGTCGAGGCGATCACGCGGGGAACCACCAGTCGGTGCACCGGGTTGATCCCGAGCACCTCCATCGCGTCGATTTCCTCGCGGATCGTCCGTGCGCCGAGGTCGGCGCAGATTGCCGTGGCGCCCGCTCCGGCGACGATGAGCACCGTGACGATGGGACCGATCTGAGTGATCGTGCCGAGAGCTGCGCCTGCTCCCGACAGGTCTTGCGCACCGATCTCGCGAAGCAGGATGTTGAGCGTGAAGCTGACGAGCACGGTGAAGGGGATCGCCACGAGCAGCGTCGGCATCATCGAAACACGCGCGATCGCCCACGATTGCTCGACCGTCTCCCGCCACTGAAAAGGACGATGAAACAGCTCGCGGAATGAATCGACACCTAGGGCAACGAAGTCGCCGACCTGTTCCAGCGGCGCGTCAAGCCTGCGCGACAAACGTCTGCTCCTCTTCCCCGGTTTCCAAGCAACCTAGCACGCAAAACACACAGAAGTGGGTCAGTTGACCAGCCCACGCGCCGTGAAGGTTTTCGACGGATCGCGCTCGGCAAAATACGACGTGAGCGTCTTAGCGAGATCGTCGGAATCCCAGGTGCCACTCTCGGCCTCGAAGACCTCGTCGACGGTCGGCGCGGCCATCAGGGTAACGCGCGGACCATAGACGACGAAGACCTGTCCGGTCACGTCGTCGGAGTCGGGCGACGCCAGAAAATTCACGAGCCGCACGACGTGCTCGGGCGACAGCGGGTCGACGCCATCGGCGGGTGCATCACCGAATACCGCGGCGGTCATCGCAGTCCGTGCGCGCGGGCAGATCGCGTTCGCACGCACGCCGTAGCGCTTGAGCGCGCGCGACGAGGAGAGGGTGAGCGCGGTGATCCCGGCCTTGGCCGCGGCGTAGTTCGCCTGCCCCTCGGGGCCGAGCAGACCGGCTTCCGACGAGGTGTTGATCAGGCGCCCGTAGACGGGTCCGCCCGCCTTCTTCGACTCGTTACGCCAGTAGGCGCCCGCATTGCGGTTGAGCAGGAAGTGTCCCCGGAGATGGACCCGGATCACCAGATCCCACTCGTCGTCGGTCATGTTGAACAGCATCTTGTCGCGGACGACGCCCGCGTTGCTGACCACGACGTCGAGTCGGCCGAGGTCTTCGGTGGCAACACGCATGATCTCGGCCGCGACGCCGGAGTCGGAGATGTCGCCTGCGACGGGCACCGCTCGGCCACCAGCGCCGGTGATGGCCTCGATCGTGTCGCTGGCGTCGAGCGCGTTCGCGAGGTCGTTGACGATCACCGTCGCACCCGCCTTGGCGAGACCGATCGCCTCGGCCCTGCCGAGACCAGCACCGGCGCCAGTGACCACGGCGACCCGATCGTCAAGAGACTGCACCATCACGAACCCCTCTCGATTACTAGAACCTGTTCTAACATGCGCGCCCTGCGCGCCGGAACAGAACCCCCGAAACCACTCGTCGAATTCACTCGAGCCGCAGTGCCGACTTAGGGCATCCGGCCACTGCCCGACGCACCTCGTCGACCTTCTCATCGGGCACCTCATCAGACAGAATCACCAGGTAGTCGTCGTCATCGAGGTCGAAGAACTCGGGTGCGAATCCGACGCACACACCGTTGGCCTCACATAGGTCGAAATCCGCCTTGATTCGCATCAGTACCCCTCTTCGTTGTCAGGTCCGCTGGTTGACGGCTGGGTGGATACAGGTTAGAACGTGTTTCAGAAGTTGGCGAGTACCCACCGAAAGCACAGGGGTCGAACATGCGCATCGCGTACACAGAGCAACAGGCCGATCTCCGTCGCGAGCTGCGGTCGTATTTCGCGGGACTGATGACCGACGAACGACGCGCCGCACTCACGGGCGGTGACGGCGAACTCGGTGAGGGCGACGCGTACCGCGACGTCGTGGCGCAGATGGGCTCCGACGGCTGGCTCGCGCTCGGCTGGCCGACCGAGTTCGGCGGCCAGAACCGTTCGATGATGGACCAGTTGATCTTCACCGACGAGGCCGCGATCGCGGGCGCGCCCGTCCCGTTCCTGACCATCAACTCGGTTGCGCCGACGATCATGAACTACGGCACCGACGAGCAGAAGGCCTTCTTCCTGCCCAAGATCGCGGCAGGCGAACTGCACTTCTCGATCGGATACTCCGAGCCGGAGGCTGGCACCGATCTCGCGGCCCTACGCACGACCGCCGTGCGCGACGGCGATGAGTACGTGATCAACGGACAGAAGATGTGGACGTCGCTGGTCGCATACGCCGACTACATCTGGCTCGCGTGCCGCACCGACCCGTCGACCCTCGAGCCCGGCGGAAAGAAACACAAGGGCATCTCGATGCTCATCGTCCCGACCGACAGCGCCGGATTCGACTACACGCCGGTCCACACGATGTCGGGCGTCGACACGTCGGCCACCTACTACTCCGACGTCCGGGTACCGGTGAGCGCGCGAGTCGGCGAAGAGGGCGGCGGCTGGCCGCTGGTGACCAATCAGCTCAACCACGAGCGGGTCGCGCTCTGCAGCGCCGCCCCCGTACAGACCGCGCTTCGCGAAACCGTCGCCTGGGCACAGCAACACAAGACCGGCGACGGCCAGCGCGTCATCGACGCACCGTGGGTGCGCACAAACCTCGCGCGGGTACACGCGAAGGTCGAGTACCTGAAGCTGATCAACTGGAAGATCGCCTCCGCGGCGGCCTCCGGCGGATCACCGAGTCCTGCCGACGCCTCGGCCACCAAGGTCTTCGGCACCGAATTCTCCACCGAGGCTTACCGTTTGCTGATGGAGGTCGTCGGCCCTGCCGCGACGCTGAGGCAGGACTCACCCGGCGCCCAACTCCACGGCCGACTCGAGCGCTACCAGCGGACGTCGCTAATCCTTACCTTCGGCGGCGGCACCAACGAGATCCAGCGCGACATCATCGGCATGCTGGCCCTCGGCCTGCCGCCCGCCCGCCGCTAATCGACCCGCCGACCGAGCTTCCGTCCGATGATCGAGCTTGTCGAGATCACCCCGCCGACCGAGCTTGTCGAGATCACCGCCCGCTGATCGAACTTCAATCCCGCTGATCGAGCTTGTCGAGATCACCCACCCACCGAGGAGCACCCGCCATGGACTTCACTCTCCCCGAGACCGCAACGGCGGTGCGCGATCTCGCCGCCGATATCGCGACCAAGATCAGCACCGACGAACGCGTCGCGGCGCTCGAAGCCTCGTCGGCGCCGCTCGACGACCAGCTCTGGCGTGAGCTCGCGGCCGCAGGCCTGCTCGCCCTCGAACTCCCCGAAACCCTCGCGGGCGACGTCGCAGGCGAACTCTCGACCGTGGAGAACACCGCCGTCGCAGAGCAACTCGGCACGCACCTAGCCCGCGTCCCCTTCGGACAGCACGCCATCGCGGCCGGCCCGATCCTCGCCCGACACGCCACCACGACCCTCGCAAAAGACCTACTACCCCGCCTCGCCGACGGCACACTCATCGCAACAGCCGCAGTCGAAGAAGATCTCGGCGACGACGCGCTCTCGCCCACAACGACTCTGACCAAAACCGACGCCGGATACGTGTTGCGCGGCAGCAAGATCAACGTCGGCTACGCCGCGGCAGCCGGAGTGCTGTTGGTCACCGCCAGCGATGCCGACTCGCTCGCCGTCGCGGTCGTCGACGCCTCCGCCACCGGCATCACGATCACCGAAACCCGCACAACCGGACTCACCCCGACCTATCACGTCGAATTCTCCGACGTCGCACTCGAGGACGCCCATGTCCTGCACGGCGTCGAGGTCGTATCCGATCTCGTCGATCGCCTCACCCTTGCGGTCTGTGCCGAGCAGTCCGGTGTGCTCGCCGCCGCGCTGGACGCCACCGCACGCTACGCCCGCGAGCGTGAGCAATTCGGGCGACCGATCGGCTCCTTCCAGGCCGTCGCGCAGCGCCTCGCGGACGGCTACATCGACGTCTCGGCGCTGTCGCTGACCACCACCCAGGCCTCGTGGCTCCTCGCGCGGTCCGACGTCGGTTCATCCAACGACCCCGAACACCCTGAAACCACCGGCAGCGCAGACACTTCCGCCGCAATCGCAACCGCAAAGTTCTGGGCAGCGGAGTCCGGGCATCGAGTTGCGCACACGGCCGTCCACGTCCACGGCGGCGTCGGCTTGGACACGAGCCATCCCACGCATCGATACTTCCTGCGCGCCAAGCAGAACGAGTTCACCCTCGGATCTGCAAGCACGGCGCTCCGACGGCTCGGCGACGCGCTCGCGGCCGAGCCTGCATGACGATCACACCGTCGTGACCGTCACCGATCTCCTGTCGAAACTGGCAGACGTCACCGACCGCGGACTCCACGTCGACGACGAATTCGTCACGTGGAGTGAGCATCTGCGCCGCTCGGCGCAACGCGCAGCTACGGTCACCGATCTGCTGACCGACGGCCGACCGCCCCACGTCGGCGTGCTGATGAGCAACGTCGCGGAGTTCAGCTACCTGATCGCTGCGGCGGCGCTCGGCGAGTTCGTCGTCGTCGGACTCAACACCACTCGACGCGGCGCCGCCCTCGCCGCCGACATCGCTACAGCCGACTGCGATCTGGTACTCACCAACTCCGACACCCGCCACCTCCTCGGCGACGTCGACGTCGGCGCGCGAACAATCGACGTCGACTCAGACGAGTGGCCGAAACTACTTGCACCCCATGTCGATACACTCGTCGAGTTCCCCGATTGCGCCGACGACGATCTCCTGATGCTCATCTTCACCTCCGGTACCACCGGCGAGCCGAAGGCGGTTCGCTGCACACATCGCACCTTCGCCGCAAGCGGCACGATGCTCGCCGAACGTTTCGGCATCGGCCCCACCGACAACATCTACCTCTCGATGCCGATGTTCCACTCCAACGCCACCATCGCCGGCTGGTCGGTCGCGGTGGCGGGCGCAGCGTCGATCACGTTGCGGCGCAGGTTCTCTGCGAGTGCCTTCCTGCCCGACGTTCGCCGCTACGGCATCACCTACGCCAACTACGTCGGCAAGCCACTCAACTACATCCTGACGACACCCGAGAAACCTGACGACGCCGAGAACCCACTGCGGATCGTCTACGGCAACGAGGCGTCGGCACGCGATCGACGACGCTTCACCACCCGATTCGGCTGCAGCGTCGTCGACGGTTTCGGTTCCACCGAGGGAGGTGTCGCCATCACCCGAACTCCCGATACTCCCGACGACGCACTCGGACCCCTGCGCTCGCCAACAGCCGTCGTCGAACCGGAAACCGGGGACCCGGCACCGCCGGGTGAAGTCGGTGAGATCGTGAACACCTCTGGCCCAGGACTTTTCAGCGGCTACTACGGCGACGACGCCGCGACTGCGGAGCGCATGCGTGGCGGGATCTATCACACCGGCGACCTCGGCTGGGTCGACGACGCAGGCTACATACACTTCGCCGGTCGCCTCGGCGAGTGGATGCGCGTCGACGGCGAGAACCTCGGCGCCGGCCCGATCGAGCGAATCCTACTGCGCCACCACCGAATCGAACAGGTCGCCGTGTACGGAGTGCCCGTCGAGATCGGCGACGAGATCGAAGCAGTCCTGGTTGCTCCAACCCTCGAACCATCAGAGTTCAGCGACTTCCTCGCTGCCCAGAGCGACCTGGGCCCCAAACAGTGGCCCCACCGCGTGCGCATCGTCGACGAACTACCCGAGACGGCAACATTCAAGACGCTTAAACGCACTCTCCGCCAATCCGACTCACCTGCAACCTGGACCCGCCACGGCCGCACGTACGCCTGACCACCCACCCCGCTGCCGACCAACCCCGATCGCCGCCCGCCCGACACCAGACCCCGACCCACCTACTCCAGCGTCTTCCCGAGCCGAGCGGCGGATTCCTGGTACTCGCTGACCAGGTCGGCGATCAGTTCGGCGACGGGGGTGATCGAGTTCAGCCGGCCGACGATCTGGCCCGCGGGCATCGCGACGACGCCGGCGTCGTCCGCCTGCGAGATCCGCGCGTGCGCCTCCCCCACGAGCAGATTCTGCAGCGGCATCGGTAGCGGCTCCGGAGCGCCGGGAGCATCCCACGCGTCGGTCCACTTCGTCTTCAACAGCCGGGCGGGCTTGCCCGAGTAGATCCGACGACGCACCGTGTCTCTCGACGACGCCGCGAGCAGCGCCTTCTGCACCGTCGACGGCCCGTCGCCGGTGGCACCGAGTCGGTACTCGGCAGCGGTCAGCCAGTACGTGCCCATCCACACACCCTGTGCGCCAAGGGCTATCGCCGCCGCCATCTGCCGACCACTGCCGACGCCGCCCGCTGCCAACACAGGTGCGCGATCGCCGACGGCGTCGACGAGTTCGGGCCAGAGCACCATCGACGTCACCTCGCCGGTGTGCCCGCCACCCTCGTAGCCCTGTGCGATCACGATGTCGACGCCGGCCTCGATATGATGCAGCGCATGGTCTTTCGCGCCCGCAAGCGCTGCGACCTGCACACCATTGTCGTGCGCGACGCCGATCACATCCGGCGGCGGTGAACCCAGCGCGTTCGCGATCAGCTTGATCTGTCCGTACTTTCGGGCGTGCGCCATCGCGACGTCGACGTGCGAACGCGCCACCGAGTGCAGCCAGCCGAGCACCCCGGCATCCACCCGGTTGCCGTCCGGCAGCGGCGGCACCCCGAGGTCGTCGAGGGTACGTTCCACGAATGCCCGATGCTCGGGCGGAATCATCGACTCCAGGTCGACCTTGCTTCCCTCCGTGGGGATCTTGGCAGGCATCACGACGTCGACACCGAACGGCTTGCCGTCGGTGTTCTCGTGCATCCACTCCAACACCTCGTCGAGCTCCGACGCCTCGTTGAAGCGAACGCATCCGAGAACACCCATTCCGCCGGCGCGACTAATGGCGGCCGCGACCTCCTGACTCGGCGTGAAGCCGAAGATCGGATAGTCGATACCAAACCTCTCGGTCAGTTCCGTGCGAATCACTCTCTCGCCCATATCTTTATGCCCTTCCACTGACGGCCTGCACCGTCGCGTCGGCCGGTCGTGTCTCGGTGATTTCCCTGCCCCATCGGTAATTCGGCTTACCCGCAGGCGACCGCTTGATCTCGTCGACATACCACACACTGCGAGGACACTTGTATCCCGCAACCTGTTCGCGCACAACGGTGTTCAGGTCTTCTAGCGTCGGCCTCGCACCGTCACGTGTAGCGATGACTGCCGCGACGCGCTCGCCGTACCGTTCGTCGGGAATGCCGACGACGACGGTGTCGAACACATCCGGATGCGCCTTGAGTGCCGCTTCGACCTCTTCGGGAAAGACCTTCTCGCCACCGGTGTTGATCGACTGCGATCCACGACCCATCATCGTGATCGACCCGTCGGCTTCGACAGTCGCCAGATCACCAGGGATCGAGTAGCGAATCCCGTTGAACTCCTTGAAGGTTCGTTCGGTCTTTGCCGGGTCGTTGTAGTAGCGCAGCGGAATGTTGCCGGAACGAGCCAGGATTCCCACCTCGCCCGAACCCGGTTCCACGGGCGTTCCGTCCTCCCGCAGCACCACAGCAGCCTTGTCGGCGGTCACCCGCGGAGCACCCGTGTGCGACTGCCCCTTCTGCGCCGCCGACATCCCGCTGAAACCCGTTTCCGACGACCCGATCGCGTCGATCACGAGCAGGTTCGGCAACAGATCGAGGTACTCGTCCTTGACACTCGCAGAGAAGAGCGCGGCCGACGATGCAAGTGACACAACCGAACTGGTGTCGTATGTCCGCCCATCGGGATGTCCCGCACGCAACGCGTCGACCATCGGGCGCGCCATCGCATCTCCGGTGATCATCACGACGTTGACCTTGTGCCGCTCGATGATCTGCCAGGTGCGGTGCGCGCCGAACTCCGGGTAGATCACGGCCTTGCCGCCGACGAATAGCTCCTGGAACACGGCCCACTGCGACCCGCCGTGGATGAATGGCGGGATCGGGAAACGCACCAATTGACCGCCCGCTGCACCGTCGCGAGCCTGCTGCCACTCGTCGGACACACGCTCACCGGTGTAGAAGCTGATTCCCCCGCCGAGAACACGCCAGATATCCTCCTGGCGCCAGACGACGCCCTTCGGGAACCCCGTCGTGCCGCCGGTGTAGAGCATGTACAGGTCGTCGTCGCTGCGCGGCTCGAAGTCACGGTCGACGCTCCCCCTGGCAATGGCGTCCGCATACGCAATCGCGTCGTCGGGAGCAGGTTCATCGCTGCCGTCTTCGACGACGATCACGTGCGCCAGTTCAGGCGCTTTTGGTAACACGTTCCGCACGCGGTCGCCGTATTGCCGCTCGTAGATCAACACTTTCATGTCGGAGTCGGTGACGATGTGCTCGAGTTCTGCCGCGACGTACCGATAGTTGACGTTGATCATCACCGCGCGGACCTTGAAGATCGCCAGCATCGCGACGACGCACTCGAGTGTGTTCCTGCTGTACAGACCGACCGAATCGGTCGGCCGGACGCCGAGCACGATCAGTTCGTGCGCGAGCGCGTTAGCCTCTCGCTCCAGCTCGGCATACGTCATCGACCGGTCGTCTGTTTCCAGCGCGGTCCGGTCGGGCATCAGGTCGACGGCGTGCTCGATCAGGTCAGCGATATGGAAGGCCATGACGACAAAATTAGAACGTGTTACTGTTTTCGGCAAGGCCTGTTCGGCTACCGATCACCAGCCACCAAGGAGTACCGATGCCGGAGTGCCTCGTCGAGAAGCGCGGCCACGTTCTCATCGTCACCATGAACCGACCGGAGGCGCGTAACGCGCTGTCGACGGAGATGATGGCGATCATGGAGGAGGCCTGGGATCAGGTCGACGCCGATCCCGACATCCGTGTCGCCATCCTGACCGGCGCAGGCGGATACTTCTGCGCGGGCGCCGACCTCAAGTCGATGAACGCCAAGCCTGCGGGCGACAAGTTCGCCGCAGGCGACTGGGACCTCACCCGGATGCCCGCACTCCTCAAGGGCCGTCGACTCACCAAACCGCTCATCGCAGCCGTGGAGGGACCCGCGATCGCCGGGGGCACCGAGATCCTGCAGGGCACCGACATCCGAGTCGCGGGCGAGAGCGCGAAGTTCGGTGTGTCCGAGGCCAAATGGGGTCTGTTCCCCCTCGGCGGCAGCGCCGTACGGCTCGTTCGTCAGATCCCGTACACGATCGCCGCCGACATCCTGCTCACCGGCCGCCACATCACCGCATCCGAAGCCAAGGAGTACGGCCTGATCGGCCACGTCGTACCGGACGGTTCGGCGCTCGACAAAGCGTTGGAGATCGCCGACGTCATCGCCGCCAACGGCCCCCTCGCGGTACAGGCGATCCTCAAGACCATCCGCGACACCGAGGGGATGCACGAGGAGGACGCGTTCAAGATCGACGCCGACCTCGGGATGCGCGTCTTCATGAGCAAAGACGCCAAAGTCGGCCCACGGGCATTCACCAACAAGGAGAAGCCCGTCTTCACCGGCGAGTGACCACTGGTGAACACCACCGAGTGACCACCCGCCCCCGAGTGACCACTCGTTGACAGGCCAACCGGAAGGCGGCAGGGTCGGAGCATGGCGCGGCTGCACATCAACAACGACTGGTCAGGTCAACGATTTCCGAGTCCCGGGCGTCGAAAGCCACTGATCGGCGATCTCGGCGTCGCCGATCCCCGCCATCCGTTGCTGAGCATGCTGACCCTCGGCGCCAACCTCGGCCCGATCTACGAGATGCAGGTCTTCCGCCAGAAGTTCGTCTTCATCGCCTCGGCCGAACTCACCGCCGAACTCTGCGACGAATCGCAGTTCTGCAAGGCACTTCCGCCCGCGATCGAGGCGCTACGCGACTACGCGGGCGACGGCCTGTTCACGGCCCGCAACGACGAGTCCAATTGGCAACTGGCACATGACCTTCTCATGCCCGCGTTCACCAAGTCGGCCATGCGCTCCTATCACCCGATCATGCTGCAGACGGCCAACGAATTGTTCGACTACTGGGACGCACTACCGACCGACCCCGCCGGCACCACCACCGTCGACGTCACGCGTGACATGACGAAGCTGACCATGGAAACGTTGAGCCGCACCGCATTCAGCCACGACTTCGGGTCCTTCACCTCCGCAGAGCAGCACCCGTTCGTCAGCGCCATGATCCGCGCGCTCGAAACCGGTCGACGCAAGGGAGCACTGCGCACCGCGCCCGGCGGACGCTACCTCACCGCCCTGCTCGACCGCCGCAACGCGCAGGCACAGAACTACGTCGACGACCTGCTCGACGACCTCATCGCCGAACGCGAACACACCACCGACCAGCACGACCTGCTCGGGATCATGCTCAACGTCGCACATCCCGAGACCGGAGAACGCCTGTCACCGTTGAACATCCGACACCAGATCCTCACCTTCCTCGTCGCGGGACACGAAACCACCTCGGGCGCTTTGTCGTTCGCGCTGTACTACCTGTCACAGCACCCAGAGTGCCTGGAACAGGCGCAACGCGAGGCCGACGACGCACTCGGCGACGAGCCGACGGCGATGCCGACTTTCGAGCAGGTGCCACGCATGCGCTACATCCGGCGCGCACTCGACGAGGCATTACGCATCTGGCCGACGGTGCCCGCATTCGCACGCAGCCCACGATCGACGACGATGCTCGGCGGGCGGTACCGCATGACACCCGAAGACTGGGCGGTCATCATCCTCGCCCAGGTCCACCGCGATCCCGCGGTCTGGGACGATCCCGATTCCTATGACCCAGACCGCTTCCTCCCCGAGAACATCAAGAAGCGTCCGGCGCACACCTACAAACCGTTCGGCAACGGCGTACGCGCCTGCATCGGAAGACAATTCGCGCTCCACGAGTCGGTACTCGTCCTCGCGAGCCTGCTCCATCGATACGACGTCGCACCCGATCCCGACTATGAACTTCGCGTCGACGAGCGACTCACCATGGTGCCCAAAGACTTCTACGTCTCGCTGACACCGCGCAGAGTGCCCGCCCGGTTGTCGGAACAGCCGGTCGGCTGACGGCCGCTCACACCAGCGTCGCGAGCTCGCGGATCGTTGCGACGTCGCGCGTGGTCACCATCAGCATCGAGACACCCGCCGACTCCCACTGCTTGATCTGCTCGCGCACCTCGTCGGCGGTACCGACGATCATCGTCTCGCGCACCATCTCGTCGGGCACCGCTGCGAGCGCCTCCTCCTTGCGACCCGCGAGGAACAACCTGCCGATCTCGTCGACCACGTCGCCGTACCCCATCCTGCGGTACAGCTCGGCGTGAAAGTTCTTCTCCTTGGCGCCCATCCCGCCCACGTACAGCGCGGTGGCGGGCCGATACGCGTCGACGGCGGCGGCGACGTCGTCGGTGATCACCACCTGCACGGTCGCTGCGACCTCGAAGTCGTCGCGTGTCCGACGCGCACCCGGGCGCGCGAATCCCTCGGCGAGCCACGCTTCGTACTGATCCGCGAGCGACAGGCTGTAGAAGATCGCAAGCCAGCCGTCGGCGATCTCCGCGGTCTGTGCGACGTTCTTCGGTCCCTCCGCGCCCAACCAGATCGGTATGTCGGCGCGTAGCGGATGGGTGATCGGCTTGAGCGATTTGCCCAGTCCCGTCGCACCGGGTGCGTCGGCCGGATACGGCAGCGGGTAGTGCGGTCCCGCGCTGCGCACTCGGTCGGCGCGAGACAGAACGTCGCGCACGATCTGCACGTATTCCCTTGTGCGAGCCAGTGGTTTGCCGAACGGCTGCCCGTACCACCCTTCGACGACCTGAGGTCCAGACACCCCCAGCCCGATGATGTGTCTGCCGCCCGAGAGGTGGTCGAGGGTCAGCGCATGCATCGCGAGCGACGTCGGCGGTCGTGCCGACAACTGCGCAACCGCGGTGCCGAGCCGAATCCTCGACGTCGCCGCGCCCCACCAGGCCAGCGGGGTGTAGGCGTCCGACCCCCACGACTCAGCGGTGAACACGGCGTCGAATCCCGACTCCTCGGCCGCGGCGATGAGCTCCGGGGCGTCGACGATGGGATCCGCTCCCCAATATCCCAGTTGCAGCGCAAGTTTCACGACCTCGACCTCTCCACGTCGGCACCACGAAGACAACCGTCATCACGGCCTTGTGCCCCAATACTAGAACGTGTTCTACTCGAAGTGTGAGCAGCATCGACACATCTCCGGCCGCGACGACCGCCAGCCCCGTCGCCGTGGTGCCCGATCCCGAGACCGCCATCCTGACCGCTGAGCTGAGCAACACGTTCAGCTACACGCGTTCGCTCGGACCGGTGTTGAGCCGGTTCGCATTCGGGCTACGCGACGGCCACATCGTCGGATCGCGGTCGGCCGACGGAACCGTGTCGGTACCGCCGATCGAATACGACGCCGCGTCGGGCGCACCGATCACCGACATCGTCGATGTCGCCTCCGTCGGCACGGTCGTCACGTGGTCGTGGAATCCCGACCACATCGACGGCCAGCCGTTCGACGCACCGTTCGCATGGGCGCTGATCCGACTCGACGGCGCTGACACCGCGTTGCTGCACGCGGTCAAGGTCGACGGGCCGGCAGACATGGAAACGGGTATGCGGGTACATGCGGTCTGGCGCGCGGCACGCAGCGGACGCATCGACGACATCGCCTACTTCGCACCCGGCGACTCCGCTGAGCAGGCCGAGCCGAACACCGCCGAGAACCCCGACGACGAGAACGTCATCATCACCACCCCGATCACGACGAGCATCATTCACTCCGCGACCGAAGAGGAATCGCGCTATCTCGAAGGCCTCAAGGCGGGCAAGCTGATCGGGACGCGTATCGGCTCAGGAGTCGACGCCGGGCGCGTCTACTTCCCGCCACGCTCGGTGAGTCCCGCCGACGGTGCGCCCGCCGTCGAACACGTCGAACTCCCCGACACCGGAACCGTCACGACGTTCTGCATCGTCAACGTGCCCTTCCAGGGGCAGCGGATCAAGCCCCCCTACGTCGCGGCGTACGTGCTGCTCGACGGCTCCGACATCCCATTCCTGCACCTCATCCTCGACGCTGCCGCCGACGAGGTCCGCATGGGCATGCGGGTGCAGGCGGTCTGGGTTCCCGACGACGAGCGCGAGCTGTCGATGGGATCGATCAGCCATTTCCGCCCCACCGGCGAACCCGACGCCGAGTACGACACTTACCGCGAGTTCCTCTGACCCGCGATCCCCATCTCTAGGAGAAGCACGTGACACTCCCCCGCATCGCGATCGTCGGGTTCGCCCACAGCCCCAACATCGTCGGCACACACGGCACCACCAACGGTGTCGAAATGCTGATCCCCTGCTTTGACAAGCTCTACGCCGAACTCGGCATCTCCCGCACCGACATCGAGTTCTGGTGCAGCGGATCGTCGGACTATCTTGCCGGACGGGCCTTCTCGTTCATCTCGGCGATCGACTCGATCGGAGCGATGCCGCCGATCAACGAATCCCACGTCGAGATGGACGGCGCGTGGGCGCTGTACGAGGCGTGGGTGAAGATCGCGAGCGGCGAGGTCGACCTCGCCCTTGCCTACGGCTTCGGCAAATCCTCTGCGGGAGATAGCAATCGCACGCTGTCGATGCAGACCGACCCCTACACGGTGGCCCCACTCTGGCCGGGCGACCGCGCTCTCGCCGGACTGCAGGCCCGCGCGGGTCTCGACGGGGGTACGTGGACCGAAACCGACATGGCCGCAGTGGCAGCACGCACGACCGGGGCGTCGACCGACGACCTGCTCGCGACCGATTACGTCGCCAATCCCCTTCGTGCACATGACATAGCGCCGTTCACCGACGCCGCCGCGGCCGTGATCATCGCCAGTGAGCGCCGCGCCCGCGAGCTCGTCGCCAATCCCGCATTCGTCACCGGATGGGACCACCGGATCGACAGCGCCAACTTCGGTGCACGTGATCTGACGGTCTCGCCGTCGACGACACTGGCCGCCGACACCGCGTTCGGCGATCGCACCCGCGCCGTCGACGTCGCCGAGATCGCCGCCCCGTACACACACCAGGAGATCATCGTCCGCAACGCGCTCGGCCTGCCCGACTCCGTGCGGATCAATCCGTCCGGCGGCCTGCTCACGGGCAATTCGTTGTTCAGCGGCGGACTGCAGCGCATCGGCTACGCGTCGCACGCCATTCTGACCGGCGAGGCACAGACCGCGGTGGCGCACGCGACGAGCGGCCCTCTGCTGCAACAGAACATGGTGGTCACGCTGCAGGGTGACTCGAACAGCGGTGATTCGACGAGCGGCGACTCGATTGTGGGAGACGACAACTGATGGCACACAACAACCGTGCGGCGGTCCTGGGCACCGGGCAGACCAAGTACGTCGCCAAGCGGCACGACGTCACGATGGCAGGTATGTGCCGTGAGGCGATGGACGCGGCCCTCGCCGACGCCGGGGTGAGCATCGACGAGATCGACGCGATCGTCATCGGTAAGGCACCGGATCTCTTCGAGGGTTCGATGATGCCCGAGCTGGCCATGGCCGATGCCCTTGGCGCCGTCGGCAAACGACTGATCCGCGTGCACACCGCAGGCTCCGTCGGCGGCTCGACGGCCAACGTCGCGGCGTCGTTGGTGTTCGCGGGCGTCCACAAGCGTGTGCTCGCGATCGCGTGGGAGAAGCAGTCGGAGTCGAATGCCATGTGGGCGTTGTCGCTTCCGGTTCCCTTCACCAAGCCGGTCGGCGCGGGAGCGGGCGGATTCTTCGCCCCGCACGTGCGCTCCTACATCCGGCAGTCGGGCGCGCCCGAGCACATCGGCGCGATGGTCGCCACCAAGGATCGACGCAACGGCGCGCGAAACCCGTTGGCCCACCTACACCAACCCGACATCACTGTCGAGAGTGTGATGGCGTCGCAGATGCTCTGGGACCCGATCCGCTACGACGAGACATGCCCATCGTCCGACGGCGCGTGCGCAGTTGTCATCGGCGACGAGCAGGTCGCCGACGCCGCGGTCACCGACGGCCGCCCGGTCGCCTGGGTCCACGCCACCGCGATGCGGACCGAACCGCTGTTCTTCGCGCACCGCAACACCGTCAACCCCCAGGCCAGCCGCGACGCCGCAGCAGCACTGTGGAAGTCCGCGGGCATCGACAATCCCATCGACGAGGTCGACGTCGCCGAGGTCTACGTCCCGTTCTCGTGGTTCGAGCCCATGTGGCTCGAGAGCCTCGGCTTCGCCCCCGAGGGCGAGGGCTGGAAGCTCACCGAAGCCGGCGAGACCGAGATCGGCGGCCGCATCCCGTTCAACCCGTCGGGCGGCGTGCTGTCGTCGAACCCGATCGGGGCGTCGGGCATGATCCGCTTCGCCGAGGCCGCGATCCAGGTGATGGGCAAGGCGGGCGACCACCAGGTTGCCGACGCCCGCAAAGCCCTCGGCCACGCCTACGGCGGCGGGGCGCAGTACTACTCGATGTGGCTCGTCGGCGCCGACAAGCCGTCGAACTAGCTGGGCCGCACCAGCCTGGCGCGCAGCTACCTCATCTGTGCACAGCTACCTTCTGCACCGCCGAAGGTAGCTGCACACAGATCAGGTGGCTGTGCTGAGAGCTGAACGGAGAACGACCCGGCGCCGCCCTTACGCCGCACGCCGCCCGAGCATGCCCAACACCCGACCACTGGCCGACAAGCCGTCGAACTAGTCGGGCCGCACACCAGCTGGTCCAAGAGACTCAGCCCACAGCTACCTCATCTGTGCACAGCTACCTTCTGCACCGCCCAAGGTGGCTGCAGGTAGATCAGGTAGCTGTGCCGAGAGTTGCATCGAGAGTCGCCCTCACGCCGCGCGCCGCCCGAGCATGCCCAGCACCCGACGCGCCAGGACCGCAGGCTCGTCGACGTCGCGCCAGCCCCACCGCAACAAGGCGTGTCCGGTCTCGACGATCCCGTCACCGCGCGACTTCTCGGCGAGTAGTGCACGTCGGGTCTCGTCGGGATCGTCGCCGTACTTCTTGTTGCCGTCAGCCTCGCCGCACAGCCGCGCATCGCGCCAGTACAGATCGACGCGCGCGAGGAAGTTCCCGTGCGCGTCATAGATGTTCACCTGCAGCTCCGGTTCCGGGACGCCTGCGTCGACCAGTTCGACGCGGCTGCGCGTCTCGAGCACCGACTCCGTCCTACTGTCGCACCGACCAATCGCGCGGATCGCCGCGGCACGCCCCCGCATCCCCGCAAGCAGGTCCAGCTCATTCTGCAGATCGTCGACGGTGCACAGTCCCGCGTGCAGCGCGGCGTCGCCCACCGCGATCGCTGGTATCCGTGCGCCGGTGCGCGCGATGTCGACCACCGTACGGGCAGGCGACACCACCAGCACACCGTCGACCTCGACGAGGGCTGGTGGTCGGGTGTCGGTGATCAACCTCGTGCGCGATGTGGTGCGCGTGCCGGGCGTGCGCCCGCTGTCTGCGATCGACACCCGCGAGGTGTCCAACCCCCAAACAGGTAAGCCGAGCACCGCGGCGGCCGACGAAAGTGCCAGCGCACGAGTGTGTTTGGCAGCCCGCGCCTCCGGCGTGCGGGCGTCGCGTCGTATCGCGGCAAGCGCTCGCTGGCGGTGCCTCTCCTCAGGAGTGTCTTCTGCCAGCAGATCGCGGGGAATCACCACTCCCGGCGCCAGCGACACGAGGGTTCCGACGTCGAGCGCCAGCCGTATCTCACGGTCGACGTAACCCGCCGCGAGGAGCTCGGCGCGATTGACCGCGCCCGTGACGCCATGGAAGTGGACCATGCACGTTGTGACGCACGCAGCGTCGAATCGGTTCCATGAAAAGTCCGCACCTCATCTGTCACGCCTCACCTTCGGCAGTGCCGAAGGTGAAGTGCCACAGACGAGGTGCGGATTTCGACGTCAGACCAAGAAAGGCCAGAATCAGGCCGGCCGGACCGAGTTGATCGTCTTCTCGACCTCCCAGAACGCGCGCAACGCCGACAGCTTCCCCTCGTCGTCGGCCCGATAGGTGAACACGCCGTGCGCCTCCGACACGTGGCCCGCGATGTGGGTCACGATCTTCCCGACGTACGCGACCTCGTTGCCGCAGATGATCTCGTCGTCGAAGACGAAGTCGATACTCTCGGTTGTCGCAATCGACAGATCCCAGAACTGCGAGATACGCTCTCGCCCTTGGAATCCGACCCCTCGTTCATCGAACATCGACGGCCCGACCGGGTCCTCGACCTTCGCGTCGGCCGCGAAATTGTCGAGCCAGGCCTCCTTGTCACGAGCCGCGACCGCCTCCCGCGATCGACGGCCCGCCACCACTGCGGGATTGTTCTCCCTATCGATGCCCAGATATGCGGGTTGACTCGAATCCTGTTGGGCTGCACTGGTCATCGGTCACCGAGTCCCGTAGTCGACCTGGAGTTCCTTCACGCCGTTGATCCAGCCGTGCCGGAGTCGACGCGGCTCGTCCAGCCGCGAGATGTCGGGCACGAGGTCGGCGATCGCGTTGAACATCAGGTTGATCTCCATGCGGGCGAGGTTCGCGCCGACGCAGAAGTGCGCTCCGTTGCCGCCGAATCCGACGTGCGGGTTGGGGTCGCGCAGGATGTTGAACGAGAACGGATCGTCGAACACGTCCTCGTCGTAATTGGCTGAGCCGTAGAACAATCCGACGCGCTGCCCCTGCTTGATGTCGACGCCGCCGACCTGCGTGTCGCGCTTGGCGGTGCGCTGGAAGCAGTTCACGGGCGTCGCCCAGCGCACGATCTCATCGACCGCCGTTGCGGGACGTTCCTTCTTGAACAACTCCCACTGGTCGGGATGCTCCAGGAAGGCGTTCATGCCGTGGCTGATCGCGTTGCGCGTGGTCTCGTTGCCCGCGACGGTGAGCAGGATGAAGAAGAATCCGAACTCGGCCTCATCGAGGTGCTGCCCGTCGATATCGGCATTGACCAGCGTGCTGACGATGTCGTCGACGGGACACTTTCGACGCTCCTCCGCCATGTTGTAGCCATAGCCGAGGATCTCTGCCGACGCCATCTGCGGATCGACGCCTGCGAACTCGGGATCGTCGTAGTTCATCATGCCGTTCGACCAGTCGAACAGCTTCTTGCGATCCGACTCCGGGACACCGAGCAGATCGGCGATCGCCAGCAGCGGGAGGTCGACGGCCACGTCGTGGACGAAGTCGCCGGTTCCCCGGTCGGCCGCCTGGCGCACGATGGTGCGTGCGGCGTCGTCGAGCTTCTCCTCGAGCGCCTGTACGGCACGGGGCGTGAACGCCTTCGAGATCACCTTGCGCAGGCGGGTGTGCTCCGGCGGGTCGTGATTGATCAGCAGTGCCTTGGTGACGTCGAGCTGGTCTTGAGGCATCTCATCGTCGAAGCGCATGATGACGCCATTGGTCGACGTTGCCCAGTCCTCGTTGTTCTTCGAGATCTCGCGAACGTGCGCGTGCTTTGAGACAACCCAGTACCCACCGTCGTGGAAACCGCCACCCTTACCCGGGAGCTGGGCATTCCACCAGACGGGAGCGGTCTTGCGCAGAGCCGCGAACTCGGCGACCGGGATACCCTTCTCGAGCAGGTCGGGACTGGTGAAATCCCATCCCTCCTGATGCATGAACGGGCATGATGATGCTGGTGAGGATGACGTCTGGTCGGCCCCCACGCCGTCGGTCTGGATCACGTGAAATACCACCCTGTTCTCAATGTTTGCAACCGAGACGCGAACGTGTTCACGTCTCACTGACGCTCACTGTACACACAGTATCGCACCAAAACAGGAACTCGTTCTACTTTTCTGCGGCCGCAATGGACAGGAACAGGAACATGTTCTACTTTCGTGCCAGAGCAGTAGATCTGTGCCAGTGCAGTCCGCGCGCAACGGGGCTGCGCGGAGAAGTAGCAGAAAAGTAGAAGCCCGAAAGGTGACGGACATGGGTGTGCCGGTAATCGTCGAAGCAGTGCGAACCCCCATCGGCAAGCGGGCGGGCTGGCTCTCCGGTCTACACGCGGAAGAACTACTCGGCCTCACGCAGCGCGGCTTGATCGAGAAGGCGGGTATCGACGCATCGCTGGTCGAGCAGGCCATCGGCGGATGTGTCACCCAGGCAGGGGCGCAGGCCGGCAACATCACGCGCAAGGCATGGCTGTCGGCCGGACTTCCCGAGCAAACCGGCGCGACGACCATCGACTGCCAGTGCGGCTCGGCGCAACAGGCAAACAACCTGATCGCCGGGCTGATCGCCGCAGACGTGATCGACGTCGGCATCGCGTGCGGCGTCGAGCTCATGACGCACACACCCCTCGGGTCCAACGTCGGAGTCGACGCCGGTCCGTACCACGCGGAATCCTGGAACGTCGAGATGCCCAACCAGTTCGAAGCGGCGGAGCGTATCGCGGCACGCCGCGGTATCACCCGCGCCGACGTCGACGAACTCGGTGTGCGCAGCCAGCAACGCGCACGTCAGGCGTGGGACGAGCACCGGTTCGACCGTGAAGTGTTGAGCCTCAAGGCTCCTGAGCGCACCAAAGAGGGCGTGGTGACCGGCAACATCATCGACGTCACACGCGATCAGGGACTTCGCGACACCACACCCGAATCGCTTGCGGCACTCAAGCCGGTCATCGACGGCGGCATCCACACCGCGGGGACGTCGTCGCAGATCTCCGACGGCGCTGCCGCCGTCCTGCTGATGGACGAGACCAGAGCGCGCGAGCTCGGACTCCGCCCGCGAGCACGACTGCGGGCGGCCGCCCTCGTCGGTTCAGAACCGTACTACCACCTCGACGGCCCGGTCCAAGCCACCGAACGGGTGTTGGCCAAGGCGGGAATGTCGTTGTCCGACATCGACATCGTCGAGATCAACGAGGCATTCGCGTCGGTTGTCCTCAGTTGGGCTCGCGTGCACGGCGCCGACATGGACAAGGTGAACGTCAACGGCGGCGCTATCGCCCTCGGACATCCGGTCGGCAGTACGGGTTCGCGGTTGCTCACCACCGCACTCCACGAACTCGAACGGCGCGACGCGCAGACCGCTCTGGTCACCATGTGCGCGGGCGGCGCACTGGCAACCGGCACCGTCCTCGAGCGCATCTGAGAGCCACGGGAGAGCGCATGAAGGCCGAAAACCGTCCCACACAACTCGATTCACCGATCGTGTCGAAAGTGATCAAACTCGGCTCACGCCTCAACACCGCACTGTACAAACGCAGCGGAGGTCGGCTCGGCCGCACCTGGCGGGTCGGCTCGGCGATGCGCAACCCCGTCGACGTATGTCTGCTGACCACGATCGGCCGCAAGTCCGGCCAACCCCGCACCGTGCCGCTCCTCTATCTGCGCGACGGCGACACGATCGTCGTCGTCGCCTCGCAGGGCGGCTTACCGTCGAACCCGGCGTGGTACCTCAACCTGCGCAGCAACCCCGACGTGTCGATCCAGATCGGTTCGCAGACAGGAGAATACACGGCACATACGGCGAACGAACAGGAGCGCGAACGACTCTGGCCTCGCCTGGTGGAGCTGTACGCCGACTTCGACACCTACAAGGCGTGGACCGAGCGCACCATCCCGGTGGTGATCTGCACACCACGCTGAGTCAGCTGCGATCACCCGGCACGGCTGCGCCCGTCGGCAACGCGCGGATCGCCGCACCCGCCCACGCATCGAGGAATGCGCGACGCTGCGCACCCGAACGTGCCGTGCTGTGGTCGATCATCATGGACTGCAGTGTGCGCAAGACGATTTCGACGATGATGTCCATCTCGGCCGGCCCGTATCCGCGTGCAGCCCAGTCGACATCCATGCGCTCGACCATCGAACGTGCGAATGCCTGACCGGCCTCCGACGTCACCCCCTCCACCGCGAACAGACTCACATTGTCTGCCGCGAACAGAAGGCCGACGTAGCGGTCGTCTGGCAGCTCTTGAAGTACGACGTCGATCCCCTCGACGACCGCGACGTCGGGCTCACGAATACCACTGATAAGCAGCGCGATTCGCTCGAGGAATGCACCGACGGCGTCGAGAGCGGTTGCCCGGAGCAGCGCCTCGGTGCTGGGGAAGTATCGATACACCGTCTGGCGAGTGACCCCGAGAGTGCGCGCGACGTCGCTGATCGTCGTCGCTACGCCGTGTTCGTCGATCGCCGACCGTGCGGCCGCAAGGATGCGCGCCGTCGCTTCGGCGTCGTCGACCGGGACACTACCGGCCCAGCCGTGTGTACGCATTGCTCGCGATCACCTCCCGCAACACTCAAGCATCATTTCGCGGCACCGACTTCCCAGTACCGACCTCTACCAGCGCAGACCGTATCACGGGAAAACGACCATACACATGCGATCAGACTGTATGGTGAAGCCATGACAGCCATCACCACCGATGCGGCCTGCCCATTCGGCAAGGGCTTCGATTTCACCGATCCCGATGTGCTCGAATCCGGGCTACCGAAAACCGAATTCGCTCACCTGCGCCAGACCGCGCCCGTCTGGTGGAACGAACAGCCACTCGGCACCTCGGGTTTCACGGACGGCGGCTACTGGGTGATCTCGCGACACAGAGACGTGCGCGAGATCTCGAAGAACAACCAGGTGTGGTCGACGAATGCCAACGGCGCCATCATCCGACTCCCTGACTACGTCACCCCCGACCAGATCGAGTTCACCAAGGCGCTCCTCGTCAACCACGATCCACCGGAGCACACTCGTCTGCGCAAGATCGTGTCGCGACTGTTCACGCCGAAGGCTGTTGGGTCACTGGAGGAGAATCTCGCAACGTCGGCGCGCCGGATCGTCGAATCGGCCGCAGCCAAGGAATCGGGAAACTTCGTCGACGACGTGGCCATCCACCTTCCCCTGCAGGCGATTCTAGATCTCATCGGTGTCCCGACAGCCGACCGTCCACGTATTCACGAGCTCGTCGACGCGATCATCAACAGCGACGATCCCGACCACACGATCGACCCTGCGATGGCCAATGCCGAATTGCTCGGCTACGCCTATTCGATGGCCGAGGAGCGTCGGCGTAACCCCACCGACGACATCGTCACCACTCTGATAGAGGCCGACATCGACGGAGAGTCGTTGTCCGACATCGAGTTCGGGTTCTTCGTCATCCTGCTGATCACCGCAGGGAATGAGACGACCCGCAATGCGACCAGCCACGGCATGAACGCCTTCATGTCTCACCCCGAGCAGTGGGAGCTGTTCAAGTCGCAGCGCCCGAAGACCGCGATCGACGAGGTGCTGCGCTGGTCGACCCCGGTCAATGCCTTCCAGCGGACGGCCAAGGTGGACACCAGCATTGAGGGCGTCGACATCGCTGCGGGACAACGGGTCGGCATCTTCTACGGTTCGGCAAACTACGATGAGGACGTCTTCGACGACCCGTTCACGTTCAACATCCTCCGAGATCCCAACCCACATCTTGCTTTCGGCGGTAGCGGCGCCCACTTCTGCATCGGCGCCAACCTCGCGCGCCTCGAACTCTCCCTGATCCTCAACGCTGTCGCAGACGTACTTCCCGACATCGAGCGGATCGGCGAGCTGCGTCGTGTGCGATCAGGCTGGCTCAACGGCGTCAAAGACCTGCCCGTTCGCTACGGCGCAACTGGGGGCTGCCCGGTCGCGCACTGAGCAGTCTCTGCGTCTCTGGATTGCCCACTACCCCGACGTCGCTTTACTCACATCACATTCACGTGCAAGACAGTCACCATCCCGGTTGAATGGCAGCATGGCGAACGAAAGCACTGAGTTGGCGGCCCCGCGAGTCGCTGTCGTGGTCCCCGCCTACAACGAGGTCGACTACATCGAAGACACGATCCGCGCGCTGCAACAGCAAACTTTTCGCGATACTGCCGCCCACGATGCGCGCGCGCCATTCCGCATCATCGTGGTGGACAACAACAGTACCGACGGGACCGGTGATCTCGTTCGCGAGCTCGCGTCCCACTCGGCTGTCCCCATCGATGTGCTCACCGAAGTCGAGAAGGGCACGGGTAGTGCCGCAGACTCGGGCTTTCGTTACGCCATCGACGCCGGAGCCGAGTTCATCGCTCGCACCGACGCCGACACGCTCCCCGCGCCGGACTGGCTGACACAGATCGTCGCCCCACTGCTCGATGGCAAGAGCCTCGCGGGAGGTCGAGTGCGTGCCCGCAGTTCCGACGGAGCGCGTGCCATCGCGTTCAACCTGATCGGCACGACGTGGCGCCTCGGACACCTCATCACCTGGTTGCGCACACGATCTCAGCCGGCGCACCTACGAAAGAGTTTCCTGGTTGTCGGCAACAATCTGGCGGTCACCGCTGATACCTACTGTGCGGCAGGTGGATTCCCGCGGACGAAGATCGACGATGTCGATGAGGACGCGGTCCTACAGCAGCGCGTCACCGCACAGGCGGGAGCCGATTCCGTAGCGCTCGCACCGCATGCCGTTGTCTACACATCTCTTCGCCGACTGCAGGCCTACGGCACTCGGGGTTACCTCGATTGGTATCAATCCAAGAACGCGGGCGACGGCGACGTGCCCACAGATGTTCGCTGATCAACGAGGCGCTCGCTGATCTCCCTGACCGCAGCACCGGTGAGCTCCAGTACATCGCCGACCACGGACTCCGCCGCCGCTGTAGCGGGGTACCGAACCCTGACATGGATGCCATCGTCGTCGCGCCACAGCCACCACTGCACGTTGTCAGTCGCGTGGTCGCCCGATAACTGCTGCACTGCAATATCTTTCGACGGCCGACGTTGACGGGTGTAATCGACGTACGAAACCATGAAGACATCGCCGCGTGTGCTGCGCAGCCTGCTGCCGAATGTCTGATAAACCGCCGTCAGTCCGACGCTCGCGAGAGGTAGAGCTTCGGCGAGTCGATCTGCGTTGAGCGGCAACAGTTCGACGAGGTCCCCCTCGCCGCGGACACGCAGCGGGATGTTGGCAACCACCCAGGCAACGATCGACTCGGATGTCTGGAGCCCCGACGGCACGATCAGCGCGGTATCGGCCGGACCACCAGCCAGCCGGATCGCGCGCCCGATGCACGTCAACAGCGCCGAGAACGTTCTCGCGCCACGCGTGTGTACAGCCGAGCTGAAGTGCTGCGCCTCAGACCTACCGAGGAGGGTGCTCACCCGTGTTCTCATCGGCGCTCGCCGTCCGGGTTCCAGCCCCAGGTCGAGGGGGAAAGCTGGTATCTCCCAGTCTGATTCGTCGAGGAATCGGAACCAACCGGCAAGTCGTGGATCGTCGGGAGCCACGTCGCCGCTGAACGTGTGCGCGCGCACGGCGGCCAACCCCGAGCCGGCACTCGACAATGCACGGCCGGCAACCACGTCAGAGATGTCGGCTGCGAGCACCGTCAATGATCGCGCGTCGACGTAGAAGTGATCGAACGCGCAGATCACCGTGGTGGTATCAGGGCGGAGCACCGCCCCGAAAAAGTGCGAAAGCGGCTCGGTTGGGTTGCATGCCAGCGCGATTCGGTCGAGCACCAGCTTCGTCATGCCCGCGTCTGAGGCGTCGGTCGGAGCCTGGGAGTCGACACCGACGCCGATCGACGACAAGGGGACTTCGCGCCGACTGAGGTCATGGCCATCCGCTACAACATAGGTTCGCAGGACATCATGCCGCGACAGCAACACCTCGGGAAGCCGTGCCAGCAGCCCGCGCTCAACCGGATAGGGAAAGTCGAGAACCAGTGTCAGCGAACCCGGATGCCCCGCTCGATGTGAATCAACGTGAAATCGTTCGTTCTCCGACAGTCCGGTATCAGAAGGCAGATCGTCTCCGATGAGATCGGCATGAAAGACGGAGAGTTGACCTGAGCTCAGTGAATAATCTTGTGTACCAGTTAGTTTCATTGCCTCACCCGGGTACCCGCGATCGCGGTGACCGCGGAGTCTGCAGATTCCAGGAGCGCTCTGAGCTGTGCCGCAACTGTGTCGAGATAGCGATTGATGTTCGCGCGTGCGACATCGTTGTCGGGAATTTGAGATTCGACGACCAATCCGTCAACCATCCGACTCAGCCACAAGTTGGAGTTCTTGGTTTTGCCGATACCAGGGAACCCCACAGTGGTTCCGACAGTGGGGTCGTCGATTCCCGGCAGCCGACGGTGATCGATGTAGGTCACCATCTGAGGAGAACCGGCCATCTGTGGAAGCTCGCCGGACCGCGCAAGGACCTGCAGAACCGCTCCGATCGGAGCGGCCGCAGCGTTCTTGGCCCGCTTCACCGCGACGGATGCCGTGCGCGCCAACTCAATCGGGTCAGCTCCGGGTTCAACGTCGAAGTACACCGGTGCGAAGTTGCATGCCCAGCCCTGAGTGAACTCGAACTCAGGCCCGCGAGTTGCCAGCGCAGTCGTCGTGAAGAAGCGCTTCTCCCCTGTGCACAGGTACTGCGCAGATGCCAACGCGGAGAACAGGCATCCGGCAATGGTGACCCAGCTCGACGAAGCACTGACGATGTCGAGCGCATCCGCTTCGTCCGCTGTGAGCAGATCCCGACGGCAGCGCACAGCAGGCGCGGGAGCGTCGTCGTGAAGTCCGAGTGGAACCGGCGAATCAGGAAGGGATCCCTTGATGGCCAGCGCTTCTCGCCACGCCTTGACGCCGATGTCATCGGCGCGCACACGCGCAGCGCGACGATGCTCATCGGCGACGTAGCTGTCGAATGATGCCACATCGGTCAGCTTGACCGACGTTCCCGAGGTCTCCGCCCGATACAGTGCGTTGATCTCGTCCATCGCCAGCCATAACGAATAGCCGTCCCCGTGCACGTGATCGGCGCCGAGGTAGAACGTGAATCCACCATCGCCGTCGAACGCTCCGAAGTGCATCGACTGCGGGGAATCGAACGCGGTCGCAACGGAGATGCGATTCGCGAGGTAGTCACCCGCGTCCTCCGCGTCGACTCTCCGACTCCGGCCCAGCGGCCACTGCGCCACCATCTCGATGTGGGTCTGCGGAATGACGTACCGTTCGACACCCACCTCGCCCAGCGTGTAGTAGCTCCGCAGTTCGTCGTGCCGTCGTACGAAGGCCGTCAGCGCTGCGGCCATCGCAGCCGGGTCCAGCGGGGTATCGAATCTGGCAACAGCGCCCACGACGGAACGGTGCTCGTCGCCGCGGGCTCGCGCCGCGGTCGAAGTGACCACGTGCTCGGTCTGCAGAAACGTTGCACCACCGGTCACACGTGCGGCCTGCAACGCCGCATCAGGTGAACACAGCGACCACTCGATGGGCGTACCACCAGGAAACTGCCTACGCAGCAGCGGTTCTGGCGTCGCAGCCGCGCCGAATACCACCGTCATGCCGTGATGTCCGCCGACGCTTGCGACGTCATCTCGCGCGCAAACATGTAGTCGTGGTCACCAGCGTCGACGATCGTGCGCAGAACCTCCGCGAACACCGAGAGGAAAGCTTCGACCTCGCGCCTACGCTCCCCCGACGGATAGCGCGTCGAGATGTTGATCCCGTCGGGAATCCGGTTGATCCACAGGTACACCTCGTCGACTTCCCGGGTGGCACTGCGCAACACTCGCGCGTTTCGACGATCCCATTCCGCAGCTCCCTGCGCCCGCCGCAGATCGATATAGGACACGACGAATCCCGGGGGCGTCACGTCGCCTCCGATCAGATCAGCGATCGGGGCGAACGGTGCGGTACCCACGTTCTTGTACCGCGACACCGACTCGGCGACACGCGGCAGAGCCTGAGAGAAGGTCTGCGCATCAGATGGATCGAGGTGCACGGGAACGAGACCGACGAACCACCCGACAGCCTCGCCCCACTCGGATCCCGTGCGCGTGTGTACAGGGCTGACGAATCGCACTTCGCCGGTTCCGGCGAGCGCCGCACTCGCGATCGACATCGCAGTGTAGATACCCGTGGTCACCGAGCCACCTGCTGCCTTGCAGATGTCGTTGAATCGAGCGGCCTCCGCGCTGTCGAGAAGGTCCTGCGAAAGACTCACTTGCATACCGGAATCCGGCTCGCGGGGAGGCACTACGGCGTCGAGGCCACCGGTGACACATCGAGGGAAGCGGGGCATCGCATGTGGCTGGACGGACGTGGGCGACTCGTTGAAGAACTGCCGCCAGGCGACGACGGCAGAGTTGTTCGCATCGATCTGTTCACCCAGATGCCGCTCCGCATCGCTGAAGTCCAGGTAGCTGCCGTACTCGGCGAGCCCATGGTGCTCATCGTTGATCTCCGCGCGATAGAGGGCGCTGAGCTCATTGATCGCGAAAACCTGTGTGTAGGCGTCCATCACGGTGTGGTCAGCACCGAAGACGACGAGGAATCCGTCGTCACGGTCATCAGGTTCCAGAGTCACGACGACGCAGTGCGGCCAGGTCAACGGGTTGACCGTGGTATCGAAAAAGTCCTGAATCCTCTGGCGGGCCGAGTCGGGCGACGCCGCCACACCCATCGAAAGCCCGGAAACCCCGACGGCCTCCGGCTCGATGGTCATCCGCACCAGATCGTCCTCAGGAGTCCCGCCGAGCTGGACTGCGGAACGGAGCGCCTCGTGGCGGGCGAACCACTGCCTGATAGTCGCGGCGAACGCATCGCGGTCGAACCGCTCCTCGATGGTGAAGGCCGTTCCGATCCAGTGTCCGTGCCATTCGTCACCGAGTTCGGCAGCGCGTCGAGCGTGCTCGAGGTGCATGTATGAGAGCCGACGAGAATCGGCACACCATGAATCCGGGTCGGCAGTGGCTTCCCACGCAGTGATCGCACCGGTGGGAACCTGATAGTCAGCGAGCTCTGTGTATTCCATCGGCATCCTTTTCAGTCACCCGTGCACGGGTACACGTGAATACCCCGGGTATCGAGGAGGGTTTGCAGCCATTGTTAACAGAATGGAATTCAGCTGTTCATCCCATGCTCAAGAATGGGCCAGCTCTCACGCTGTTGGTCTCGCCAGTAAGGCCATGCGTGAGTTCCAGGATCAACGTAACGAATTGTCGCCCCTATATGCTGCGCCGTCAATCGGGACTCCAATTGTCGGGTGCACCAGAGGGAACCCGTTTCGATTGCTCCACCAATGACCTGCCGATCAATGGGGTCGGAATTGTCCGGATATCCGGGTTGGTCGTACGTGCCCGCGCGCCCTGTTCCAGTGGATATATAGAGCGTGGTGCCGCGGAGGTTATGCGAGAGCGACAGTACGTCGTGGGCCACCCAGCCCGGACTACCCGGAGGTCCCCACATGTTATTTGCGTCACCCCCGAATGCTGCGACGATCGCCCGTGGGTAAGCCTCGCCCGCGACGCCTGTGGTGCTGTAGCAACCGCTGTAGGCACCTACCGCCCTGTAGAAACCCGGGTTCCTCGCCGCGAGCACTAACCCCGCTCCCGCGCCCATCGAGATCCCCGCGATCCCTCGTCGCCCGTTGCCGTCGAACGCGGCGTCGATAAGGGGCGGCAGCTCCTTCACAAGGAAGGTTTCCCACTGGTAGCGGCCTAGTTTCGGGTCGTCGCGCTGCCAATCGGTGTAGAAGCTTCCGTTGCCCGCCAACGGCATGACAACGTTCACATTCTTGTTCGCGTAGAAGTTTCGGGCGTCGGTCTTGCGTAGCCACATACTGTTGGTCGGATCCTCTTCACCGAGACCACTCAGCAGGTACAGCGATGGCCTGGTTCCCGAAGGGTTACGGGGCGTGATCACCTGCACCTTGATCGTCTTGCGCATGGCAACCGAGTACACGTACACCGCCGTTACGCCCTGCCCCTCTGCGACCGTTCGCTGTATCGTCGGACGTAGGGGTTCTGCTCGTGCAACCCCAGCCCCCAGCGACGCCGCTGCAATCACAGTGATCAGAACTGATACGGCACATTGCCACGCAAGGCGCGGTCTGCGGTTTTGAGCTATGACGATTACCTCCAGATCGCGACGGGGAGTCGCCAAAGAATAGCGACTAAGCGATACCCTCGCACACGGACCGTGTGACCGTAGCGTGCGCTGATCGGCAATTTAAGGGGATAGAGACATATACCACTCGATGTGAATTGTCAGGAATCTCGCAGGGTTCAACTCGCCTCGACACTTTCTCGACGAGCAAATAGCCTGTTGAAGATCTGACGGATGATCCGACGAGGATGGAGGGCACTCGATGGTGATGTTGCCGACGATTGCAATCGAGGCCGACTCGCTCGGTAAGAAGTTCGGAAATGTCAATGCAGTTTCAGACATTTCCTTGTCGATACCGACGGGATCGGTGTGTGGACTGTTGGGCGCGAACGGCGCAGGCAAGACCACGACCGTGCGTATGCTGGCGACGCTCATCCGGCCGGATTCCGGCTCAGCACGAATCTTCGGCCGTGACGTCGTGAGGCAGGCGACCGCCGTGCGTTCGATGATCGCGGTGACCGGTCAGTACGCCTCACTCGACGAGGATCTGACGGCAGAGCAAAACCTCGAGCTGTTCGCCACCCTGCGCGGATTCGGCCGACGTGCGGCTCGTTCTCGTGCGCACGAGTTGATCGAACAGTTCGGACTGAGTCACGCCGCCTCGCGCCCCGTGTCGGGCTTCTCCGGCGGCATGCGACGACGACTCGACATCGCCACCTCACTGATCTCCGCTCCGCCGCTACTCTTCCTCGACGAACCGACGACAGGTCTCGATCCCACCACACGGACTCAGATGTGGGCCGTCGTCCGCGACCTCGTCGATAACGGTACGACGGTGCTACTCACCACCCAATACCTCGACGAGGCAGACAAACTCTCCGACTCAATCGTCCTGATCGACGGCGGGCGGGTGGTGGCCGAAGGTACGGCCAAGTCGCTCAAGGAGCGCATCGGAACGCGCACACTGCACGTTCAACTCGAAGACCGATCCAGAATGCGGGAGGCCGCAGAGATCATGGGGGCAACGTTGTCCGCGGATGTCGTTCAGATTCCTGCCGAGGGCGCTCTCTCGGTGATCACCTCGGAGCCGGGGCGGGCCGCATACGCGGTGTCCCAACTGGAGTCCGCGGGCATCGAGGTCGCCGACTTCTCGTTCCAGCGCCCCACACTGGACGATGTCTTCTTCGCCATGACAACCCGAGAGTCGGCCCGGACATGAGCAGCACCATCGATCAGACGGAGTCCGGCGTCGCCGATTCGGGAGCAGCGGCGACGGCCGACGCCACCAGTAGCGGAATCGAATGGCCGATCACTCCTGTCGACAGGATTCCCTTCAGCCAGGGGCTGCGGCAGACGTTCGCACTGGCTCGTCGCGGGCTTCTCCGGATGAAGCACTCCCCGCAGCAACTGTTCGACGTGATCATCGTGCCCATCGTCTTCACAGTGATGTTTGCCAATATCTTCGGCGGAGCCGTTGCGGGAGGCGTCGACAACTACCTCGTACTGCTTGTCCCCGGTGTCCTGGTCTCGGTGGCGGTGACCACGTCGGTGGTCACCGGAACACAGTTGCGTGAAGACATCGACAGCGGTGTGTTCGATCGGCTGATCTCGATGCCGATAGCGCGCATCGCACCACTCGCAGGCTTGCTGACTGCGGATACCCTGCGATACGTCATCGCGAGCGTGATGTCTCTCGTCGTCGGCCTCTGCATGGGCTACCGGCCGGAAAGCGTGATCGGGGTCATCGCAGGCGTCACACTTGTCGTCTACGCAGCGTTCTCGCTGAGCTGGATCTTCGCGTTGCTGGGTGTCCTGCTCCGCAAAGTATCAGCGATACAAGGCATCTCGATGCTCGTGCTGATGCCGATGACGTTCACGTCCAATGCGTTCGTGCCGACCACGACAATGCCCGGTTGGATGCAGGCGATCGCTGACGTCAATCCGGTCTCACACCTGATCTCCGCGTTTCGCGGGCTGGCAAACGAGGGACAGATCACAAGCGACGTCGGATGGACGCTGGTGGGAACCACCGCGATCTTGATTGTCTTTGTCCCCCTTACGTTGCGTGCCTACCTTTCGCGGTCATGACAATCACTTCGACGCGCACGACCGGGTCGATACACTCGGCCCTGCCGGTTGAGCGTCTGACCACCGACGACGATCTGTTCGTACGGATGGAACACGCCCTGGGACTCGGGGTTGTGAATCAATGCGTGTGGCAGCTACCCACTCGCCTCGACGAGGACGCATTCTCCCGACTCGGCGAGCGACTCTGCGCGGGTCGCGCATCGAGACTCGTCGCGCGACGGCCACCACCGGCTCGCGACGCGTGGCGGTACACGCCGACCGCCGGTTCGGTCGAATTCTTCACTGAGACAGTCAGTGCCGACCACGCCGCCGCATGGATGGACACTCAGGCACAGTTCGCTCTGAACAGTGTGTCGGGACCCTCCTGGCGACTGAGCGCCGCTCACTCCGATGGCATTGGTACGTACGTCTCATTCACGGCGGCCCACGCGATCGGCGACGGTGCGACGCTGATAACGGCGATCGTCGAAGCATTGTCGGGGACCGCCTACGACACCGACGTAGACATGCCTGCCCTCGTATCCGACGTATCCGATGGAGCAGGCACTGCGGCACGGGCAGCTCGCGCGGCGGTTTCCAGTGTCGTCGCGAGTATGCGCGACGCATCACCACGAGGATCCGCGCGCCCACAACCGGTGCACGCACCTTCTGAGAGCGCGACCCCGACCAGTGCAGTAGCGACGACGAGCGCGGGAGCGGCCAGAGGAACTGAACCAGGCCTACCTCCCTCGGTGATCGTGACCGTGAATCGCGAGGAAGCACTTCGGGTTGCCGCAGAACGCAATGGCACACTGAACTCGCTCTTTGTCGGACTGATGGTCGGGATCCTCGACAAAGCCGGCATCGCATCGCCCGGAGACGTCGTCCCGGTGTCGATTCCGGTGTCACAGCATCGCGAGGACGATCGACGCGCCAACGCCACGACAGGCGTCACCGCCCACATTCGTCTCGATGACAACCGTTACACAGACCTCAGCGAGATTCGCGACGCATGCAAGGCCGCATACCGCTCACTCGACTCGCAGCCCGGTCCCATCGCCGCGATGTCCACTGTTGCACAGGCTTTGGGCGACAGAGCCGTGCGTCGACTCGCTGGTGGGATGTCGACGCCCTTGTGTGTCGCGTCGAACGTCGGGCGGGTGAATCCGTTGTTTGCGTCATTCGGTACCGACCGCCCCGGAGTCACCGCGATGCGTGCGGTCACCACGGATACCGCCGGATTGGCCGGACACGCCGGCGGTATCAGTGGCTGGTTGTGTACCGGAGATGAGGTGCTGACGCTGGCGGTGAGCTCGCTGAACCCGTCCCGGATCAACGATCGGGATTCGCTCCGCGCACTGATCGCCACCGAGTTCGCTTCGTGGAAATTGACCGAAACAGATTGGGGCATATGCGAATAGCATTCGTCATGCACGGCAGTCGAGGTGACGTTCAACCTGCGGTCGCGCTCGGAGCCGAACTCAGCCGACGCGGACACAGCGTCGAGTTGGCTGTTCCCGACGACCTGGTCGCTGCGGTGTCACGTTCTGGATTGCCGACGCGCAGCCTATGTCCGTCGACTTCGGAATTGCTCTCGAGTCCGCTCGTGAAGCGAGACCTCAAGTCGTGGAATCCGTATAAGCGGTTGACCGCACTCCGCAAGGTCGGATCGCACGGATCGGCGATGTCGGAGAGAGTCATGGGCGAACTCGCCGATACGGCGGATGTCCTCGTCGGCGGACCACTGGCGCAAGAGCGGGCCGCGACAGTCGCAGAGAGTCGACGCATCGCTTTCGTGCCACTGCATTACTGTCCGATACGTCCCAACCACCAGCTGTCGCCGCTGTACCGGCCATTGCCCACTGCGATCAGCGCCGCCGTATGGCGCACAGCCGACTTCCTCTTCTCACTCACCCAGCGCCCGAACGACCGCGCTCTGCGCCGTCGCCTGGGTCTCCCGTCGGTATCGGGAACGATAGGCGCGAGGCTTCGGCGGCAGGGAACACCGGAGATCCAGGCGTACGACGCCGAACTGTTCCCACTCCTCGAGGACGAGTGGGGAAAACAGCGCCCGTTCACGGGCTTCCTGCTCCCTGACAGTCAGACCCGAGCAAAACTCAACGGACACAACGACAATAGCCAGACCACCGGCATTCTCGACTGGATTCGATCGGGGCCATCCCCCGTCTACGTCGGCTTCGGGAGTATGCACATCCCACCCGATCGCATCTCTTCGATCGTTGATGCGATCCTGTCGCTACGCCTTCGTGTGATCGCCCATACGCCTCACGCACTGCCAGAACGCGATGGCCTGCTGCACATCACCGACCCTGTCGACCACGAGATCCTCTTCCCTGCTTGCCGAGCAGCCGTCCACCACGGTGGAGCCGGCACCACCGCCGCCGCTCTGCGAGCTGGAATCCCATCAGTGATCGGTTGGCTCAGTGCCGACCAACCACTCTGGGCGGCCGCTCTTCGCGATCGAGGAGCCGGGACCGGCGCGCCGCTGTCGCGGCTCGCGGACACCGACCTCGAATTGCTCACTGCCAGCGAGCCCTATCGCGCGGCGCAGGCGTTGGCGAGTCGCATCGTCGATCCGGAAGAGGCAGTCGACGCCGCATGTGACGTAATCCTGCAGGCAGCGGCGGCAGGCCCGACTCTATATGCAGGCGTGCCGCCTGACGGCTCCAGATATGCAGGCGTGCCGCCTGACGGCGCTAGCCGACGCCACGCTCCGACGACGCCCAGAACTTAGCGCGCAACGCCTTCTTGTCGGGCTTACCGAGACCGGTGAGTGGCAGCGACTCGGCGAAGATCACGTCCTTCGGCGATTGCACGGCGCCCTTCCGCTGCTTCACCGCATCCTGGATCTCTGCCGTGATCCGCTGCCGGTCATCGTCATCGGCCTCGACGTCGCCACGTAATACGACGACGGCGGTCACCGCCTCACCCCACTTCTCGTGCGGCACACCGATTACACCGACCTGACCGACCGACGGATGTTCTGCGACAACGTCTTCCACTTCTCGCGGAAACACGTTGAAGCCACCGGTGACGATCATGTCCTTTGTGCGATCGACGATGTACCAGTATCCGTCGGCGTCTTCACGCGCGACGTCGCCGGTGCGCAGCCATCCGTCGCGGAACGTCTCCGCTGTCTGCTCCGGCAACCCCCAGTACCCAGCGGCGAGAAGTGGTCCGGCGACACAGATTTCGCCCGGCTCGCCCGGCGCCACCGGCTTGTCGTCTGGCCCGAGGAGCGCAGTACGCAGAAACGACGACGGCCGCCCACAACTCGACAGCTTGTGCGTGTCTTCGCCCGGCTTGGGGTGCTCGTCCTTTGCGAGGTAGCTGATGACCATCGGCGCCTCTGACTGCCCGTAGTACTGCGCGAAGATCGGCCCGAATCGCTCGATGGCCTCGGCCAGCCGCACCGGATTGATCGGCGAGGCACCGTAATATACGGTTTCCAGTGACGAGAGATCGCGGGTGCGCGAGTCCGGATGATCCATCAGGGCGTAGAGCATCGACGGCACGAGCATGGTCGCGCTTATTCTCTCCTCCTCGATGGTCCGCAGCACCTCCGCGGGATCGAACTTGCTCAGCACCACCATCGACCCGTTCTTCATCAGCGTCGGGAGGAAGAACGCCGCGCCTGCGTGCGACAGCGGCGTGCACATCAGAAAGCGCGGCCGCGTTGGCCATTCCCACTCCGACAACTGGATCTGCGTCATCGTCGTCATCGCGCGAACCGTGCCGATGACGCCCTTGGGTTTTCCCGTGGTGCCACCGGTGTAGGTGATCGACATGATGTGGTCCGGCGAGAGCTCTGCCGCGGTGAGCGTCGTAGCGTCGTAACCCGCCGCCTCGGCGACGACGTCTCGACCCACCTCCGACAACGCCTCGGGCACGGGGCCGAGCGTGAAGATCTGCTTGAGACCGTCGACTCGCTCCATGAGCGCGACAGCGCGCTCGACGAACATCGGCACCGGATCGATGACGAGCGTTGTCACCCCCGCGTCGGACAGCACGTAGGCGTGATCGTCGAGCGAGCCCAACGGATGCAGCGCGGTGCGTCGCCAACCTTGCGTCTGGCCGGCACCGATCACGAACAGCACCTCGGGGCGATTGAGCGCGAGAAGCCCTACCGACGATCCCGTGCCCGAACCCAACCCTTCGAAAGCCTGGACGTAGCGGCTGATCTCGTCGGCCATCTGGGCGCCGGTGAGCGTGGTGTCGCCGAGTTCGAGCACGTTGCCCGACGCGTTCTTGGCCAGTGCCGCGACAAGAAGGTCGCCCATATGGGTCGATCCGCGCAAGTGGTCGATTCCGGACTCAGAGATCTCAGATGCCATGAGTTTCAGAGTAGGACGTGTTCTAGATTCAGGGAAGCTCCAAGGTCGAACTCATATCTCTACGTGCACCTATCAGCCTTCACAACCCAATCAGATCAACTAGAACCTGTTCCATGTCCTACCGGCCAGTAGCTCATTAGGATCGACAGCATGACTGATGTGGATCTGGCAACCGAACGTCGCGACATCGCCGACGCTCTCCTCACCGCCCTCGACCGACGACACGAGGTGCTCGACGCCATCGTCGACGCCGACGATCACACCCAAGCCGTCTCCGCGATCGCGGAACTCCTCGGCAAATCACAGCTCGGCGCATCGGCAATCCTCGACATGAAGCTCGACCAGTTGACCAAGGATGAGCGCCGCAGAAACCAGAGCGAGCTCGACGACCTGAACCACCAACTGACCTTCACGCTCGCCGAACGGCCCGCGAGCAGCGGAGACACCGTCGTGCTGCGCGCTTTCTCCCCCAGTGACGACGCCGAACTGTTCGCCGAGCGCACCCGCGAACTCGGGGTCGCCGGAGACGGCTCGGGACAGCCCGCGCGCGAGATCGACCAGGAGATCGCACAGGCTGCCGGACGCGTCGACGAAGAAGAGGCGGCCTGGCTGGTCGTGACCGACGGCACCGACAAGGTGGGTTTCGTATTCGGCGAACTCACCGATGGCGAGGTCGACGTCCGCGTCTGGGTCCACCCCGACTTCCGCAAGCAGGGTTACGCCACCGCCGCCATGCGCAAGGCACGCTCGGAGATGGCCGGCTACTTCCCCGGGGTTCCCATGGTGGTGCGCGCACCGGGCGTCTGACGGACAGCTCGTCTGACGTAACCGGGTCTGGCATCACCGCGTCGGCGCTGAGTGGCCCACTCAGCGTCGACGCGGAAACCCGAAACGCGCGACGATGGTGCGAATCCGGACCTCGTCGTCGATCAGAAACGATTCGCTCACCGGCGCCCACAGGCCGAATGCCTTGGGGGCCAAGTGGACTCGATACTTGGTCGACACCGTGTGCCCTTCGACCACCGCCTCGAACCCACTGACCCGATGAATCAGACGAAATTGCGGGCCGCGCGCGAGGCTGCGGGCGATGTGGTCGCCGCTTCGTCCGGTCTTGATCCCCATCTCCACCCTCGTGCAATCCGGATGAAGGCGAACGCCAGAGGAATCGTGGCTGACCAGCGCGTCGACGTATGCCCGCGCGGCAGCGATCCGTTGTCCGCCAACGGAATCGCCGTCGTCGTCGGCAGGAGCACTGTCGGTCATCGTGCCCCGTACACGGGCACCGGGGCGGGCGTCTTGGCCAACAGATCGTCGACGACAGGCGTGAGTTCGGCCGGTTCCCAGCGGGCGCCCTTGTCGATCGACGCCGCGCGCTGCCAACCGTCGACCACGGTGATCTTGCCGCCCTCGACCTCGAAGACCCTCCCGGTGACGTTCGCCGATTCGACCGATCCGAGCCACACGACCAGCGCGGAGATGTTCGCGGGGTCCATCGCGTCGAACGAACCGTCATCGGGAGCAGCCATCTGCGCCGCCATCGCCTCACCGGCGCCAAGCGTCATCTGCGTGCGTGCCGACGGTGCGATCGCGTTGACCGTCACGCCGTAGGCACCCAGCTCGGCCGCCGCCTGGATGGTCAGTTCGGCTATGCCTGCTTTCGCCGCCGAATAGTTGCCCTGGCCGACCGATCCGAACAACCCTGCGCCCGACGAGGTGTTGATCACCCGGGCCTGCCGCGTCGACCCCGCTTTGGATTCCGCCCGCCAATACGCTGCAGCGTGGCGTAGCCCGACGAAGTGCCCCTTCAGGTGGACGCGGACGACTGCATCCCACTCGTCCTCCGACATCGCGACGAGCATCCTGTCGCGCACGAATCCCGCGTTGTTGACCACGATGTCGAGGCCCCCGAACTCGTCGAGTGCGGTCGCCACCATCGCGGCACCGGCGTCCCAGTCGGCGACGTCGCCGACCGAAGCGACGGCCTGACCGCCGCTCGCGGTGATCTCGTCGACGACCGCCGCGGCGGCATCCTCGGCGTAGTCGTTCACCACGACGGACGCACCGTCTGCCGCGAACGCCAGCGCGTGGGCACGTCCGATCCCCTGACCCGCGCCCGTTACGATGGCCACGCGACCTGCGTTCGACCCATGTCCGTTGTCGCTCAACACAATCCCTTCACTAGCGTCGACCCATGCAATGTCCTTGACTCCGAGTCACTCACACGGCGTTACCCGCATTGGCGGCGTCGAGGAATGCAGGCTTCTCGCCACCGCCGTGGACGGTGAGCGTCGAGCCGGTGATGTAGCCGGCCAGCGGCGAAAGCAGGAAGGCGACGGCATTGCCGACGTCGCGCGGCGTTGCCATCCGCCCCATCGGGATGGTGCGCCCCACCGCCGCGATGCCATCTGCATCACCGTAATGCATCTGTGCCAGTTCGGTTTCCACCGGACCGGCCACCACCGAGTTGACCCGAACGCGGGGCGCCCACTCGACGGCAAGCGACGTTGCCGCGTTGTCGAGACCGGCTTTTGCCGCGCCGTACGCGGACGTGCCCGGCGACGGTCGGTGACCGCTGACACTCGACACGTTGACGATCACTCCACCTGATTCCTGTTGCTGCATCACCGCATTCGCGGCGCGAGCGACGAGTAGCGGTGCAAGAAGATTCAACTCGACGATCTTGCCCGCAAACGACGACGACGCGTCGGCCGCAAGCGCGAACGGCGATCCGCCGGCATTGTTCACCACGCCGTCGAGCGATCCGTAGGTCTCGACGATCTGCGCAACCATCGCGGCCACCGCAGCTTCGTCGCGCACGTCGCACGCGATGAACTCACCGAGCGCCAACGCATCGTCGGTCGGGTTGCGCGCGCAGATCACCGGAACCGCACCAAGATCGGCCAACACGTTGGCGATACCCAGGCCGACGCCGCGCGCACCACCGGTGACGAGGACGACCTTCTTCTCCACACCGAGATTCGTCTCCCGTGGCGGGTCGAGACGTGTGACCTGTGACCGCGGACCCATGGGTGCTACCCTACCAAACAACCAAGCATTTGCTTGGTATGTTTTTCAGAGTCAGTGGTCATCCGAGTTCACTGCCTTGGTCACGGGGTTCACACACGGGATGCGTCCCGGGAGGAGGGCATGGCGTGCCGATCACCAGTACGCGCTCGGCGAGTGGTGTCACGACCATCACCGTCGACTATCCGCCGGTCAACGCGCTGCCGTCCGCAGCGTGGTTCGAGTTGGCCGACGCGATTCTCGCGGCGGGCGACGATCTAGACACCCACGCGGTGGTATTGCGGGCGGAAGGTCGGGGATTCAACGCGGGCGTCGACATCAAGGAGATGCAGGCAACCGAGGGGTTCGACGCACTGATCGCCGCCAACCACGGCTGTGCCGCCGCGTTCTCCGCGGTCTACGACTGCAAGGTGCCGGTCATCGTCGCGGTCAACGGGTTCTGCGTCGGGGGCGGAATCGGTCTTGTCGGCAACGCCGACGTGATCGTCGCGTCGGAGGGCGCGGTCTTCGGGTTGCCGGAGGTCGATCGCGGCGCGCTCGGCGCGGCAACGCACCTCGCCCGGCTCGTCCCGCAGCACATGATGCGCACGCTGTACTACACGGCGAGCAACGTCACCGCAGAACAGCTCCTGCACTTCGGGTCCGTCTACAAGGTGGTGCCGGCCGACGAGCTCGACGCAACGGCGCTCGACGTCGCCGAGCAGATCGCCGCCAAGGACACGCGGGTCATCCGTGCTGCGAAATCGGCGATCAACCACATCGACCCCGTCGACGTGAAGGCCAGCTATCGCCTGGAGCAGGGGTACACGTTCGAACTCAATCTGGCAGGCGTTGCCGACGAGCACCGCGACGCATTCGTCGCGACGGGAAAGCCGAAGACCACACAGGGGAGCCGCTGACATGGCCGACACCTCAACACCCCAGACCGCGACGCTGCAGGCCTCGACACCCCAGACCTCGACACCAGCCGACAAGACCAGCACGCTCGACGACGTCATCGGAGAACTCCGCGACGGCATGACCATCGGAATCGGCGGGTGGGGTTCGCGTCGCAAGCCGATGGCACTCGTCCGGGCTCTCGCGCGCTCCGACGTCAAGGATCTGACCGTCGTCACCTACGGTGGGCCCGACCTCGGATTGCTCTGCGCCGCAAGCAAAGTCCGCCGAGCGTACTACGGTTTCGTCTCGCTCGACTCGGCACCCTTCTACGACCCGTGGTTCTCGGCGGCGCGCACCAGTGGCGCCATCGAATCCCGCGAGATGGACGAGGGCATGGTCAAGAGCGGGCTCCAAGCGGCTGCCGCTCGCCTGCCGTTCCTACCGACACGCGCCGGTCTCGGATCGTCGGTGCCCGACTTCTGGGAGGGCGAACTGAAGACCGTCGCGTCGCCGTATCCCGATCGCGACGGCCGAACCCAGACCCTGATCGCCATGCCTGCACTGCAACTCGACGCCGCATTCGTCCACCTCGACATCGCCGACTCGCGCGGCAACGCCGCCTACACCGGCGTCGACCCGTACATGGACGATCTGTTCTGCGCCGCGGCGCAGCGTCGCTACCTCGAGACCGATCAACTGGTCTCGACCGAGGTACTCGCCAAGTCCGTTCCGACGCAACGGCTTCTACTCAACCGGATGCACGTCGACAAGGTTGTGCACGCTCCCAACGGCGCCCACTTCACGTTTGCGGGCGAGTACGGCCGCGACGAGGCGTTTCAACGGTTCTACGTCGAATGCGCCAAGGATCCCGAGAAGTGGTCGACGTTCCGTCGTCGCTTTCTCGACGTCGACGAGGCGACATATCAGCGCGAGGTCGACGCCTGGCGCCGTGAGCAGGAGGAGTCGAAGTGACAACTGCGGCAACAGAAGCTGCGGCAACGGAAACCGATGTCACCCGTGCAGAGGTGTGCGTCGTCGCGTGCGCCGAGATCTTCCGCGATGCCGGCGAGATCATGGCGTCGCCCATGGCGCCGGTGCCGCTGCTCGGTGCCCGGTTGGCGCGCCTGACCTTCTCACCCGACCTGCTCATCACCGACGGCGAGGCGTTGATCCTCGCCGACACACCGCCGATCGGGAAGTCGGGTCCCATCGAGGGATGGATGCCGTTCTCAAAAGTCTTCGACGTCGTGGCGTCCGGTAGGCGACACGTGGTCATGGGCGCCAACCAGATCGACCGACACGGTAACCAGAACCTGTCGGCGTTCGGTCCACTCCAACACCCCACGCGTCAGATGTTCGGTGTGCGCGGAGCGCCGGGCAACACCATCAACCATCCGACGAGTTACTGGGTCCCCCGACATTCCGCGCGTGTCTTCGGCGACAAGGTCGACGTCGTCAGCGGAATCGGTTACGACAAGGTCGATCCCGACAATCCTGCATTCGACGACCTCGACATTCATCGCGTCGTCACCAATCTCGGCGTCTTCGACTTCGGCGGACCCGGCCACACGATGCGGGCACTGTCGCTACACCCCGGCGTCGAGGCGGCAGAGGTCGTCGAGAACACCTCGTTCGAGATCGCGGGTCTCACGGAGGCCCCGTCGACCAGGGCGCCGTCGGAGAACGAGCTCGCCATCATCCGAGACATTCTGGACCCCAAGGGTGTTCGCGACCGGGAGGTGAAATGAGTTCGACGGCACGCGCGGCCGCGCTACCGACCCGGTTCACCGAGTTGGTCGGCGTCGAATATCCGATCGTGCAGACCGGGATGGGGTGGGTGTCAGGCCCGTCGTTGACCTCTGCGACATCGAATGCGGGCGGTCTCGGCATCCTGGCGTCGGCGACGATGACCTATGCCGAGCTGGAATCGGCAATTGCGAAGACGAAGTCGTTGACCGACAAGCCCTTTGGGGTCAATATCCGCGCCGACGCCACCGATGCCACCGAACGGATCGACCTGCTGATTCGCGAGGGGGTGCGCGTCGCGTCGTTTGCGCTGGCACCGAAGAAGGACCTGATCGCGAAGCTCAAGGACAACGGTGTCGTCGTGATCCCGTCGATCGGTGCGGCCAAGCACGCCGTGAAGGTCGCGTCGTGGGGTGCGGATGCGGTGATCGTGCAGGGCGGTGAGGGCGGCGGCCACACCGGACCGGTCGCGACGACACTACTGCTTCCCTCCGTGCTGGATGCATTGCGCGACAGCGGTTCCGACATGCCGGTCGTCGCGGCGGGAGGCTTCTTCGACGGTCGGGGGCTCGCTGCGGCGCTGGCATACGGGGCTGAGGGTGTCGCGATGGGTACCAGGTTCCTGCTCACCGCCGACTCCGCAGTTCCCGACGCGGTGAAGCAGGAGTATCTGACGCGCACTCTCAACGACACCGTCGTTTCGGTGAAGGTCGACGGTATGCCGCATCGGGTGCTGCGCACCCCACTCGTCGAGGCGCTCGAAAGTGGCAGCCCGATCCGCGCGCTGTTCGCGGCGGCACGAAATGCCAACGAGTTCAAGCAGTTGACCGGCATGAAGTGGACGACGATGCTGCGCGACGGGCGTGCGATGCGCAAGTCGGGCGAGCGCAGTTGGCAGCAGGTCATCATGGCGGGCAACACCCCGATGCTGTTGCGCGCGGGGCTCGTCGAAGGTGATACGCGCGCAGGGGTTCTCGCGTCCGGCCAGGTGGTCGGGATGATCGACGACCTCCCCAGTTGCGATGCCCTCATCCAGTCGATCATGGATCAGGCACACGAGCGGCTGAAAGCACTGAGCGCGCTGGGGTGACCCTGTGGCCGGTGCGGCAAGACCGTCACCCGTGGTGGCGACGATAGGCCGCGATCGCGGCCGGATGAAGTTGCAGTCCGTAGACCTGAATGAGGGTCTGAGTATCCAAGAACTGCACTCCGACCGTACCTTTGGGGATCAGCTGCGACGCCTTGTCGACCAACGCGTCGACAACCGCTGTGACCGCCGAGTCCGGTGTGCTCGCAGTGGTGAGCAGCACGCTTGGCACGCCGATCGTCGCCGTCTCGGTGCGCGTGCCGTACATCCCCGCGGGCACCGCAACCGGCTCGTAGAGCGGGCCGTACCTCTCGCGCAGTACGGCGAGTTCGGCTGACAGGTCGAGCAACCTGATCCCGCCCGCCGGACCGTAGCCCGGTCGGGGGATGGCCGACGGGGTGGGAACGCCACCCGCCCACATCGCCGCGGCAACCGTGCCCGAAGCCAGTGATTCGAGCACATTGGTCAGCGATACCGGTGTGATCTCGACATCGTCGGGCGTCATCGAGGCCGCGGCGAGGACGCGACGTCCCGTCCATTCGGTACCCGAGCCACGCGCACCGAGACTGATGCGCTTCCCGCGCAGATCGGCAAACGTCTGGATGTCGCTCGTCGCGGGCACCGCGAATTGGACGTAGTTCTCATAGACACGTCCCACGGCGCGCAGCGGCCCGCCCCGCGCCGCGGCAACATCGCCGAGTGAGAGGCCGAAGTCGACGCGCCCCTGTTCGAGAAGTTCGATATTGCGCACCGAGCCGGTGGTGTTCATCGGTACGAGACGGGTGGAACCGTCGGCCATCGCCGACGACAGCAGCTTGGCGAACTCGGACTGGAACCCTCCCGGCTCACCGGTAGCGATCCGATACTCGCGCACGTCACCGTTCGCGCAGCCGGCGGCAAGCAGCGGAATCACCACCAGGCCCTTGAGCAGTGTCCGACGCTTCATAGGGCATCTCCCCCAGCGTTGACATCTACTGCGGTGTCGAAGCCTGTCGTAGTGTCCGTGCGTCTCACCAACAGCACACGAACGCTCAGCCCACCTTCCGTCGATCTGCCGAAGTGCACATCTCCCCCGACTGCGCGGACGAGGATGTCGACGATCGCGAGTCCGAGGCCCGTTCCGTGCGCCTTGTCGCGCGTGAAGAATCGCTCCGTCAGCCTCGGCACGTCCTCGTCTGCCACGCCGGGCCCATCGTCGGCGACCTCGATCACCACCGAGTCGGGCGAGTCCTCGGGTATCACGATCGACAGCGCGATCTCCGGATGTGGCCCGGCGTGCCGTGACGCGTTGTCGACGAGGACGTCGATCACCTGCGCGAGCGCATCCTCGCTGATCCGTGCCTGCGTCGCCGGATCGTCGAGTTCGTCGCGGAAGGTCAGCCGCGCACCTCGTTCACGCACCGGCACCGACCAGAACTCGACGCGGTCGGCGAGGACCGTTGCGGCCGTGCTCCATTCGTCACGTCGGCCACTCTCGAGCCTCGGCGTCTCCGCACTGGCGAGGGTCAGGAGCTTGTCCAGGATCAGCTGCAGGCGTTGCGCCTCGGCACCGATCATCGCGAAGTCTTCTGACAACGCATCGGGAACCTCCGACTCCACGATGTCGATCCGGAACTGCAGCGCCGCCAACGGGTTACGCAGTTGGTGTGAGGCATCTGCCACCAGGCGGCGCTGCATTTCGACCGACCTCAACACAGTCGTCACCAAGCCGTCGAAAGTGTCGGTGAGTTGACGCACCTCAGGCGGCCCACCGGTTTTGGCGTCCGACGCCGCGTGTATCGGATCGTCGGCCGCCGAAGTCGGAATGGACGGCAGTTCTGCTGCGAGATCGGTCATCGCGTCCGACAGGTCTGCGAGCGGACGCAGCACCCAGCGGCTCAACACCACTGCGAGCGCGGCGAATGCGAGGATCACCGCAGCGGCGCCACCGACGATGAGCAGCCACCAGCGGGTGACGTCGGACCTCGTCGCCGCTGTCGAGGATCGCATGACCACAGTGCCGTTCACCTGGGCGCCGCTGCCGACCGGGGCGACGAACACCGCCGAGTCGGGACCCCACGGCGCTACATGTCGAAGCTCCGACGACTTCTCATTGCGTAGTCCGCGTGTCACGGCGGCCCGCATCTCCTGATCCGTCGGCCCCACCGACAGATCAGCGACGCCACGGGTGGAGACGATCAGCACCGAGTCGCCGTACACGTCGTGATAGGCGCGGATCTCATCGGCGATACGGGCCGAGTTACCCGTCGTCACATACTCATTCGACATCGCAGCGAATCGATTCACATCGCTCTCGCGCTGCTGCACGAACTGCCGCGTGCGCGCCTGCGACGACACCTCGATCAGTGGCACTGCAAAGCCGGCAATACTGACAGCCCCGATGATCGCGAGCACAATCAGCAGTCGCCTACGCATCGTCGACGGCCCCGTCCCAGCGGTAGCCGAATCCGCGGATCGTTGCGATGAGCCCCCGACGACCGAGCTTGGCGCGCAATCCGGTCATATGGACATCGAGCGAGCGCGATACGGCCACAAAGGCATCGCCCCACACCTGATCCATCAGCGCAGCACGACTGACTGCCAAGCCCGCGTTTCTGACCAGAACCGCCAAGATGTCGAATTCCTTTGCGGTGAGCTCGATATCGCGTCCGTCGACGGTAGCTGTACGGGCGTCGAGGTCGATGGCCAGGTCGCCGGACACCACGAGGTGTTGCGCCCCAGCGGGTTCCGAGCGGGCGGCTCGTCGACTCACGCTGTCGATGCGCGCAACCAACTCGACGAATCGGGCCGGCTTCACCAGATAGTCGTCGGCTCCGAGACGTAGACCGCGCACGACCGACCGCTCGTCGCCGCGCGCGGTGAGCACAATGACCGGTACCGAACTCACCTGTCTCAGTTGCCGAAGTACCTCGAGGCCATCCTGATCAGGCAGGCCGAGATCGAGCAGCACGAAATCGAACCCGGCGTGATGGAGCAACAGATCGGCCCCGACGGCGTATCTGGTCGGTTCGTGCCCGAAGCGTCGCAGGCCCGAGACGATCGCGCCTGCGACGCCGTCGTCATCCTCCACTACCGCAATACGCACGACGCCCATTATCCGCATCCCGCGGTCGCGGAATGCGGATAATGGTGGCATTCAGTCCAATTCATCGAGATGAAGAGGGACCCTCATCGATGAGCGACTTCGTTCCTGTTTCGGCGTACTGCACTGTCGCCGAGGGAAAGTCGACGGTCGATGGGTTCGACGAACCGACCAGCGAGTCCGGCGAGGCAGCCTGTGCGGAAGTCGACTCCTTCGCGCCGGCGTCGGCCGGGTCGAGCATCGAGTCGCCCCGCGTTTCCTTCATGAAGTACGCGGCGATCCAGGTCAGTAGGGCGCAGGCGGAGACGTAGTAGAAGAAGGCTCCCTCGTGACCGGCCTGCTTGAGTCCCAACGCGATCGGCTCAGCCGTTCCACCGAACACAGCGGTGACCAGGGCGTGAGGCAGTCCGACGCCGAGCGCACGCACCTTGGTCGGGAAGAGCTCCGCCTTCACGATGGGGCTCAATGCCGAGTATGCGGTGACGATGGTCAGTCCCGCCATCATCAGGCAGAAGGCGACGAACGCGTTGGACACGTGGCCGAGGGTTGTCATGATCGGAACCGTGAGCAGCGTGGCGCCCGCACCGAAGAAGAGCATCACCTTGCGGCGTCCGATCTTGTCCGACAAAGCGCCGGCCAACGGCTGCATGCACATGTAGACGAACAGCGCGCAGAAGCTGATCCAGGCGACGGTCTCCTTATCCATTCCCGCGGTGTTGATCATGTATTTCTGCAGGTAGGTGGTGTACGTGTAGTAGCAAACGGTTCCACCGATGGCCAGTGCGAAGACCAGCGCGAACGACTTGCGGTACTGCATGAGGGTGCGGAGTGTTCCCTCCTGCTTGGCGGCACCCGCACCCAGTGCGGCGACCCGCTGCTTCTCCGCGAGGTACTGCGGCGACTCATCCATTCCGCGCCGGATGATCATCACTGTCACCGCTGCGACCGCACCGATCACGAACGGCACACGCCAGCCCCACGAATCCATCTGCGCCGGTGTGAGGATCTGCAGCAGGATGATCTGGATGCCGAGTGCGCAGAGTTGGCCGAGCACGATCGACACGTACTGGAAGCTGGAGAAGAAGCCACGTCGGCCCGGCGTCGCGACCTCCGAGAGATAGGTTGCGCTCGAACCGAATTCACCTCCAACCGAAAGGCCCTGCAGGAGCCGGGCGAGCACCAGGATCACCGGAGCGAGAATCCCGATGGTGGCGAAACCCGGTGTGACCGCGATGAGTAGCGATCCGGCCGCCATCAGCAACACCGATAGTGTCAGTGCGTTACGCCGTCCATATCGGTCGGCGAATCGACCGAGGACGTAGCCGCCGAGCGGTCGCATCAGGAAGCCGACGGCGAACACCACTGCCGCGGAGAGCAATTGGGCCGTTTGGCTTTCGCTGGGGAAGAACACCGGGGCGAAGAACACGCTGAACGCTGCGTAGACGAACCAGTCGTACCACTCGATCAGGTTGCCGATGCACCCTCGGAAGACGTTGGCGACGACGCGCCGGTTGGATGTGGAGGACTGTTGAGTCATCACACGCTCCTTTGTGAAATGGGACTTTTGTGAGGTGGGACTTGCTTTCCCCATCACTGTGGCAGCGGTCACAAGCGCAGCCAATGCCTCGCGGCGTTTCCTAACAGTCCCTTTGGAAAGCTCGTGCCGTTTGCCGATGCCCCCTACCGAAAGCGCGGTCAGACCATCCTCAGACCAGCCGGGCCGACGGCCACCGTCCACTCGCGACAGAGGTGGCGACGACCTCTCCGAGCAACTCGACGACGAGGTCACAAGCCGTCGATTGCGCCCGGTTGCGCGCTACCGCGGTGCCGATCGTCCGTGACAGAGCCGCGCCGACGATCGGCGCACAGCTCACCGCCTCCGCCGCGTCGATCGCCATCGCGGCCGGAAGCACCGTCCACCCGTGACCATCGGCGACGAGCCGACGTTGTACGCCGGCATCGTTGGTCTCCACCGCGACGGAGATGTCGACGCCCGCGGACGCGGCGTCGACGATGCTGCGCAACCCGTGCGGAGGGGCGGGCAGCACGAGGGGATGCTGCAGCAACTCCTCCAGCGCGACAGGTTCGTCGGCGTGTAGACCAGCCGAACTCGGCGCCACCGCCCACAGGTCTTCGCGCAGCAGCGGACGGATGCGAAACGCAGAGGTACTCGGCTGCTCGAAGAGCAATGCGACGTCTACGTCGCCGAGTTCGAGCCACTGTGCCAGGTGCCCCGCGTATCCGATGTCGACGCGCAACGCGATGCCTGGATAACGTTGCGACACAACCGAGATGAGTTCGGCAGCGAGCAGCCCGACGGTCGAGGGCAACAACCCGATACTGACCCGCCCGCGGACATCCTCACCGGTACCCGAGAGCACTTCCGCCCGTGCCCGGTCGAGTTCCTCGAGCGCCCGTCGAGCACGTTCGAGGACCAGCTTGCCGCTGGCGTTCAACGACATCCCCGACCGGCTTCGTTCGAACAACTCGACGCCCAGTTCCGATTCCAACGCGTGGATCTGCTTCGTGACAGCCGGCTGCACCATGTGCAGTGTCTTCGCGGCCGCGGTCACGCTTCCGGTATCGGCCACTGCCAGCAACGCCCGTAGTTGTCTGATCTCCACGTCATCTCCACTCGCCCCGCCGTCGCACGAGGTCGTCGATTGTCGGTCAGCGCTGTCCGCCGGCATTCCGGCACGGAATGCGGAGCCATGCCGAAATTCTATTACCCACTCATTCCCATAACGATAGAGAATCGTTGGCAGCTCAACAACGAAAGGTTCTGCCCATGACCAGCGCGCTTACCGACGGTGAATTAACCAACCACGGTGAATTGACCAACGACGGGGCATCAACCGACGGGGCACCGGTCGAGATTGTCGGCCCCGGCTGGCAACGCGATGTCTTCGAGGTGCTCAAGCAAGGCGGGGTGTCGCAGATCGCCTACGTCCCCGACGCCGGTCACTCCTACGCGATTCGTGCAGCGATCGCCGACCCCGACATCACCGACGTCGTGCTGACGACGGAGGAGGAGGGCGTCGGAGTCACGGCCGGAGCCTGGCTCGGTGGTGTGCGCTCAGCGTTGCTGATGCAGAGCAGCGGCGTCGGCAACTGCGTGAACATGTTTTCGTTGCTGGAGATGTGCCGATTTCCGTTCCTGACCCTCGTGACAATGCGCGGCGAGTACGCGGAATTCAATCCATGGCAGATCCCGATGGGTTCGACCACCCAGCGCGCACTCGAACTCGGCGGCATCACCGTGCTGCGTGCCGACAAACCCGACGAGGTTCGTGAGGTCGCGCAGGCAGCCCTGGAATCGACCTTCCTCGCGGGCGAGCGCACCGCGGTACTACTCGGACAAAGCCTCATCGGCCGCAAGAAGTGGGAGCGAAACTGACATGACCGCAACTGATTTCACCGCCGTACGAGAGACCGCTCCGATCGACCGCCGCGAGTTCGTGTCTGCATTGATCGATCGTGTTCCCGACGCTCTCATAGTCACCGGGCTCGGCTCGGCGTCGTACGACGTCTTCGCCCACGGTGAGCGCGACGAGAACTTCTACCTCTGGGGTGCGATGGGCGGCGCTGTTCCCGTCGGCCTCGGGCTGGCACTGGCGCGGCCCGACAAATCCGTCGTCGTCGTGACCGGCGACGGCGAGATGCTGATGGGGATCGGATCGCTCGGCTCCGCCGCGGTGCGCGCGCCCGACAATCTGACGGTCGTCGTGCTCGACAACGGACACTTCGGCGAAACGGGGATGCAGCGCAGCCACTCCGGGCTCTGCGCACGCCTTCTCGACGTCGCGCACGGCTTCGGGATCCGTCACTGCCGCGAGGTCGATTCGCTCGGCCAGGTAGCCGACGTCGCGTCGAACATCAACGCGCGCAACGGACTCTCGTTCGTGCAGGTGCACATCGACACCGGCGAGCCGCCGCGCGCTCTTCCGCCACGCGACGGAGTCGCCGTGAAGAACAAGTTTCGCGCAGCACTCGGCCTGACCACATTCTGAGGAAGGACGGCACCATGCAGACCTATCAGCTCCGGATCGACGGCTGCTGGCGCGACAGCAGCACCGGTGAGTTCTTCGACTCGTTCGACCCTTTCACCGGGAAACCGTGGGCAAGCGTGGCCCGCGGTAGTGCCGCCGACGTCGACGATGCCGTCCACGCGGCGCACGACGCTCTCACCGACAGTGCGTGGTCGGAGATGACGGCGAGCGCACGGGGCAAGCTCTTGCATCGACTCGGCGACGCAATCGCCGCCAACAGTGCCGAGCTCGCCCGAACCGAGGTGCGCGACAACGGAAAACTGTTCGCCGAGATGTCTGCACAGACCGCCTACATTCCGGAGTGGTTCTACTACTACGGCGGTCTGGCAGACAAGATCGAGGGATCGGTTGTGCCACTGGACAAGAAGGGATACTTCGCCTACACGACGTCGGCTCCGGTCGGGGTCGTCGGCATCATCACACCGTGGAACTCACCGCTGCTGCTGCTCACCTGGAAGCTGGCGGCAGCTCTCGCTGCGGGCTGCACCGTTGTCATCAAACCTTCCGAACATACGAGCGCCTCGACGCTGGAATTCGTTGCGCTGCTCGAGGAAGCGGACCTACCGGCCGGCGTGGTCAATGTGGTCACCGGGTTCGGACAGGAAGTCGGCAGCCCCCTGGTCGATCACCCGCTGGTGCGCAGGGTCAGTTTCACCGGCTCGGACGCGACCGGCAGCAGGATCGGCGCGCAGGCCGCGGGCGGCATCAAACATGTCGGCCTCGAACTGGGTGGCAAATCGCCCAACATCATCTTCGACGACGCCGACCTCGATGCCGCGGTCAACGGGGCGGTGTCGGGGATCTTCGCCGCAACCGGTCAGACCTGTATCGCCGGATCACGACTGCTGGTGCAGTCGTCTGTCCACGACGAGGTGGTCAGACACGTCGTCGAACTGTCGAAGACCGCGCGCATGGGAGATCCGGCCGATCCGGACACACAGGTGGGACCGGTGACAACACGCGACCAGTACGAGAAGGTCCTCTCCTACATCGAGATCGCGAGATCAGAAGGCGCACAACTGAGTCTGGGCGGATCGGCCGCAACCCGACCCGAGTGCGGCGACGGCTGGTTCGTCGAACCCACGATCTTCACCGGTGTCGACAACTCCTCGCGCATCGCGCAGGAAGAGGTCTTCGGTCCTGTGCTTTCGGTGATCCGATTCGACGACGAGGCCGAGGCGATCGCCATTGCGAACGACTCCCGATATGGTCTCGGCGCAGGCGTCTGGACCTCCGACATGGCGCGCGCATTCCGGATGACTGCGGCGATCGAGTCGGGCACGGTGTGGGTCAACACGTATCGTGCGGTGAGCTACATGATGCCGTTCGGCGGCGTCAAGGAGTCCGGCCTCGGTCGCGAGAACGGCATCTCGGCGGTGGACGACTATCTGGAGACCAAGAGCGTGTGGATCAACACCGGCTCACCTTCCGGGAATCCCTTCGTGCTGAAGTGAACTAGCTCGATCCCGCGATCTCGGCGTGCTCGACGCGCAGGTTCTTCTTGAGGATCTTGCCCGACGGGTTCTTCGGCAACGCCTCGGCGAACACGACGAACTTGGGTCGCTTGTACGGAGCGAGGATCGACGAAAGATGTTCCACCACTTCGTACTCTGACAGGACCACACCGTCCTTGGGAACGACGACAGCCGTGACGGCCTCGATCCACTTCGGGTGCGGCACACCGAAGACGGCCACCTCCGCGACGCCGTCGTGAAGGTAGATCGCCTCCTCGACCTCGCGGGACGCGACGTTCTCGCCGCCGGTCTTGATCATGTCCTTCTTGCGGTCGACGACCGACAGGTACCCGTCCTTGTCGATCACGCCCAGGTCGCCGGAGTGGAACCAGCCGTTGCGGAAAGCCTCGGCGGTCTTGTCCTCGTCGGCGTAATAGCCCAGTGCCGCATGCGGACTGCGATGCACGATCTCCCCGACCTCGCCGACGGGCACCGGATTGTCCTCGTCGTCGACGACGCGGGTCTCGACGTTGAGTGCCGCGCGCCCCGCCGATCCCGCCCGGTCGAGTTGCTCGTGCGGCTGCAGAATGGTTGCCAGCGGCGACATCTCGGTCTGTCCGTAGAAGTTCCAGAGGCGAACGTCGGGAAGCCGACGTGCCAGCTCACGTAGGACCTCGACGGGCATCGCCGCGGCGCCGTAGTAGCCCTTGCGCAACGACGAGAGGTCGCGGGTGTCGAAGTCGGGGTGGCGCAGCAGCGAAATCCACACGGTGGGTGGGCAGAACAGTTTGGTAACGCGCTCGGCCTCGATCGTGGCCAACATCGTTGCGGCGTCCGGCGCGTGCAGGATGATGCTGGTCGCACCGAGGTAGACGTCGACCGAGAAGAAGCAGTCCAACTGGGCGCAGTGGTACATCGGGAGTGCATGGATCTCGACGTCGGAGCCCTCCATCCCACCGTCGACGATGCAGGAGACGTACTGCGTCATCAGCGATTTGCTCGACAGCAGAACACCTTTCGGCCGTGACTCGGTGCCCGATGTGTACATCATGCGGACCGGCTCGTCGTCGTCGATGACAATGCCGGGGGCAGACGCGTCGCCGGTCGTCATCCATTCTGCGACCGGCTCGAACCCCTGCGGTGCCTGTACTCCCGCCAGGGGAATCCACCCGCGGATGTCGATGGGCGTACCCGCGGTCGCGATCGCTTCGATGACCGTCGGCCCGAGCGCATCCTCGACGACGACGCCCGACGCCTGGCTGTGGTCGAGGATGAAGGCGATCTCGGAGACGCCGAGCCCGAAGTTGATCGGTACGAGGATTGCGCCGATGCGCGCGCATGCGAAGTTCAGCACGGCGAACTGCCACGAGTTGTGACTGATCAGCGCCAACCGGTCGCCACGATCGAGTCCGCGCGCGGTGAGCGCGCTGGCGCAGCGGTTGACCGCAGCGTCGAACTCGACGTAGGTGAGGCGCACATCGCCGTCGATGATCGCCACCTTGTCGGGCGTGCGTGCAGCCGTGCGATGCAACATGTCGCTGATCGTGTTGCCGCGTGCCGTCGCCACCGCCGCCTGTGTTGATTCAGTGAAGGACGATTCCCTCGAGATCAATTCCTTCAAGGTCGACTCACCGTTACCTGTACTCACCGCGCGCTCCTTCGTCCCTGCCGAACGACACCCAAATTACTAGGTCATCCAAGTATATGGACGCGAATCGGCAGCTTGAAGTCAGCTCGAGGACTGGGTGGGTAAGGATTTAGCGCGGCAGTATCCCGTCGAGCACGATGGACAGGTACTGCTTGGCGATGTCGTCGACCGACAGCGAGCCGCCCGGCCGGTACCAGCGGACCGCGACCCAGACGGTGTCGCGTAAGAAGCGGTACGCCAACTCGATGTCGAGGTCGGCACGGAACTCACCGTCGGCGACGCCGCGCGCGAGCACCGAGTGCCACAGTTCACGGAACTCGACGTTGCGCTCGTTGATGTACGCGAAACGCTCTTGTCCTGCAAGGCGTTTGGCTTCGTCCTGGTAGATGGCGACCGCATGGCGTTGTGCGCCTATCGATTCGAACGAGGCGACGACCAACTCGCGCAGCGTCTCCGTCGCGGAGAGGTCTGCGGCGGCGATCTCCTGGTATCGCGCGAAGAGGGAGTCGAGGAAGCTCCGCAGGATCTCGTCGACCATCGACTCCTTGGAATCGAAATGGTGGTACAGGCTTCCCGACAGGATGCCGGCGGAATCGGCGATGTCGCGCACCGTCGTCGACCGCAGTCCCTGCTCAGCGAACATCCGACCTGCCGTCGCCAGCAGTTCGTCTCGCCTGGTTGACCCGTTGCGCGTCGCCACTCGCCAACCCTAGCAACTGCTTGGGCGTCGACGTGGGTCCACCGATCGGCTGAGTCGAATGTAGTCGAGCGGTGGATCCGCACGCGGCGTGCGCGGCGGATCGTTGTACGCATGGCAATGATCGAAGTGGCAGGACTGACCAAGAGCTACGGCGACAAGCAGGTGGTCCGTGGCGTCGACCTCGAGATCGCCGAAGGCGAGATCTTCGGCATCCTCGGCCCCAACGGGGCAGGTAAGACGACGACCGTCGAGTGCATCGGTGGACTTCGCCGACGCGACGGCGGCCATGTGCGTGTCGCCGGGTTCGATCCGGCCGACGAGGGACGCGGACTCCGCGAGGCCCTCGGCATCCAACTGCAGGAGTCGCGCCTGCCCGAGAAGCAGACCGTCGGCGAGGCGATGCGGCTGTACTCCAGCTTCTACTCGGCACCGCGTGACTGGCGTGAACTACTCGACCGACTCGGTATGAGCGGCCACGAAGCGACCTACTTCGGCAAGCTCTCGGGCGGGCAGAAGCAGCGTCTGTCGGTGGCTTTGGCACTCATCGGCAATCCGAAGGTGGCCATTCTCGATGAGTTGACCACCGGACTCGATCCGAGCGCGCGCCGCGAGGTGTGGGGTCTGCTCGAAGACCTCAAGGACACCGGCGTCACGCTCCTGCTGGTCAGCCACTTCATGGAGGAAGCTGAACGGCTGTGCGACCGCGTCGCCGTCATCGACGACGGGCGCGTCGTCGCCCTCGACACCCCGGCAGATCTCGCGACCGCGGTGCAGGCCGACCAACGGATGTCGTTCATCCCGACGGCCGCCGTCGACCTCCACGCGCTCGCAGCGCTTCCCGACGTTCACCGCGTCGAGCGCACAGGAGAGCGGGTTCTCGTCACCGGGACCGACAACGTGGCCTCCGCCGTCATCATCGCGCTGCACGAGCACGGCATCGCGTGCGGCAAGCTCCGCGTCGACCAACCGAGCCTCGACGACGCGTTTCTCGCGCTGACGCACGCGCCAGACCTTCATGTTGCCGCCACAACCGAAAACGATTCCGAAGGAGTACGACGATGAGCGCCACCACCGCGATGATCGGTTCCGAAGCGAAGCTGTTGGCCCGTAACCCGGGGGTTGTGATCTGGACGGTGATCCTGCCCGTCGCGGCGTCGATCATCATCGCGTCGATCCCCGCCGCGCGCCAACCGCTCGACGAATTCGGCGGCCTGAGCGTGTTTCAGGTGTACCAGCCGATTCTGGTGCTGTTCGTCGTGGCGTTGCTCGCCGTCCAGGCGCTACCGGACGTACTTACGAGATACCGAGAGATGGGCATTCTCAAGCGATTACGCACTACTCCGGCATCTCCGAGTCTCCTGCTGGTCGCGCAGTTCGTGTTGACCTCCGCCGTCTCGATCATGTGTCTCGCGCTGATCGTCGTCGTACCGGGGATCATCGCGGGGCAGTGGCCGCAACATCCCGTCGGGTTCATCGTCAGTTATGTGCTGACGGGTTGGGCGTTTCTCGGCCTGGGCATGGTGATCGCGTCGCTGTTCCGGAACGCGAAGGTCGCTGCGGGATTCGGCTCACTGGTGTTCTTCGTGTTGATGTTCTTCGCCGGATTGTGGGTACCCCGGGCGACGATGCCCGAGTGGTTGCACGTCACGTCGAACCTCACTCCCTCCGGAGCGGGCACACAAGCACTCGTAGATACCGCGACGACGGGCTGGCCAGCGATCGGGTACTTCGGCACACTACTGGTGTGGGGCGCAGTGACCACCGCGATCGCGGTCCGGACCTTCAAGTGGGAGTGAACAGCCCATTCACCACCACTGCGCTGGCGCACGGCCTGTTCCGACGCAACCTCGAGCGTGAACCGCAGGGACGCTGGCGCGACTGTCGGCACGAGCTGACCTGGCCGGACATCATCGTGCCCCCCAGTGCCGAGGTGTGGACGCTTCGGGTTCTCTATCTCGTCGCGCTTGTCGTCGCCCAACTCGTGCCCGCGTCGTCGACGCAGCATCTGGTGAGTGCCTCGGCGTTGATCGCGCTGATGGTCTTCACCGAGATCTGGACTCGCGTCAACATCGGGCCCATGTGGCGGCGTGTGGGGATCTTCGCTGTCACCACCACGCTGATTGCCGTCGCGATCGCCGCGACACCGATCGCAGGCATCGCGTCGTGGGCGGGTTACATGCTCTACGCGTCATTGTTCACCGGGCTCCCGATGGTGCTGACCATCAGTGTGTCGTGCGTGCTGATGACGGCGACGCAACGCTATGGCTGGGAGAACCTCGCCAATCCCTGGTGGGCGTCGGTGCTCGCGTGGATTCTGAACTTCGTGATCGGCGTCGCCGTCGTAGTCGTGACCGACGCACGCGAGACATCCGTGATACGGCGCAACCAGCTCACCGAAGACCTCCTCGCAGAACGTTCCCGCACCGCCCGACTGCAGTCCGAACTCCTCGAGCAAGCACGACTCGTAGGCATCCGCGACGAGCGTTCCCGCCTCGCCCGCGAATTGCACGACACCGTCGCACAGGGATTCGTCGCGGTGGTCACGCAGTTGGAATCCGTCGACGAGACTGAACTGTCCGACGCCACCCGCGACCGTGTGGACAACGCGAAAATGCTTGCGCGCGAAGGACTCGGCGAAGCACGACGCGCGGTGAACGCACTCCGACCGCTCACACTGGACGCACAACCGCTACCCACCGCTGTACAGGATCAGCTCACCGCCTTCTCCAAGCGCAATCACATCACCGCGGTACTGCGGGTCGACGGCGACGCCCAAGACCTCGGCGGCAGCGACGACACCGTACTGCGCATCCTGCAGGAATCACTGGCGAACATCGCCAAACACGCGGGTGCGCAGCAGGTCGTGGTGACGCTGACCTACCTCGACGACGAACTGCTGCTCGACATCCGTGATGACGGAGACGGTTTCGACGTCGACGCGGTACGACGATCCGCTCACAGCGGCTTCGGGCTGACCGGCATGTCCGAACGCGCGCAGTTGCTCAGCGGCACCGTCGTCGTCGAATCCGATCCCGGTGCGGGTTGCGTTGTCTCCGTGTCGATTCCCACCGAGCGGTCGATTCCCACCGAGCGGTCGATTCCCACCGAGCGAAGCGATGTGCCGAAAGGAGTACCGCAATGAGCTCGCGGTCGGACCAGATCAGCATCCTCGTCGTCGACGATCATCCGGTGGTGCGCGACGGGATTCGCGGGATGCTCGAGCGCGAAGCAGACCTCACCGTCGTCGGCGAGGCGACCAGTGGCGACGAGGCACTCACCCAGGTGGCCGCGCTGACACCCGACGTCGTGTTGATGGATCTGCGCATGCCGGGATCCGATGGTGTCGGGGCGATTCGCGCTCTGCGCGCAGCCGACCGCGACTGGCCGCGCATCCTGGTGCTGACGACGTACGACACCGACACCGACATTCACGCGGCCGTCGACGCGGGAGCCGACGGCTACCTTCTCAAGGCAACCCCGCGCGAGGATCTGATCTCAGCGGTGCGTCGTGCGGCAGCGGGTCACAGCGTTCTCGACCCGAGCGTGGCGGGAAGCCTGATGAGCCGCAACCGAGCCGACACCCTCACCGAACGAGAGCGAGAAGTGTTGCACGCCATCGCCGGTGGCGGCACCAACCGTCAGGTCGCCGCCGAACTGATGATCAGCGAGGCGACGGTGAAGACGCACCTGCTGCGGCTCTACCCGAAGCTCGGTGTCGCCGACCGTGCCGCGGCCGTGCGAGTTGCGTTCGAGCGCGGACTCATCCGGTGACGAAGTAGTCGTCGAGGGTGACCATGGTCAGCTTTCGTTCTCTGATGATCTCCGCCAGTTGTGGGTAAATGTGCGTCACCGCAGGGTGATTGGCGTGCCCGATCACCACGGCTTGCTGGTGGAAGTAGGTGCGCGCGTTGGCGATGATGTCTTGCTCGCGGAGTACCCGCTCGTCCCCCAACGTCCCGTACCACATGGTCGACGCCGTGTAGCCCTGGTCGGCGGCGACGCGGTCGACCGCCGCATTGCGGTGTCCGTAGGGCGGACGATAGAACGGGGTGCCGTCGACTCCGAAGGTGTTCTGCAAGAAGCGCTTGTTGCGGTTGAGCTGGTCGGCGATCGCACTCTCCGACAATGAGGTCAACGAGGGATGCGTCCAGGTGTGGTTACCCAACTGGATCTGACCCGATTCCACCAGCGGCGCAAGCGAACTCCGATGGTCGGTCCAACTCTTGTAGACGCCGGTCACAAAGAACGTGAAGCGCGCACCGGTGTCCTGCGCGAACTTGATGTACGCGCCGACGACGTCCGACCGCACCCCGTCGTCGATGGTCAGCGCGAGGTAGTTGCCGTGCCCGGGTAGCGCGGTGATCGGCCCCTTGGGAAGCGGCGCCTTGCTGGGAACAACGGGTGGGGGTGCAACGAGGGGCGGCGTGAGCAACTGCTCGGGCAAGCCCGGCAACCGGAGGTTCGGTGGAAGTCCCGGCGCCGCAGCTGCTTTCGATTCAGACAAACCGGATATCGCAACGACGGTGCCTGCCGCCAGTGCTGCGAGGAAATGGCGACGGTCCACGCCGTCCACTTAACAGCAGAGCCACTGGCCACACCAGTCACAAGAGGGGCACAGATGGTTCATGGGTGGGTAAAGCCCCTGAAGGATCTACCCACCCATGACGGGGTGTGACGTCGCTGAGCCTTAGTGGCTCAGCGCTTACGCGCCTTCTTCGCGGCGCGCTTGTTGAGTTTGCTCCAGAACTTGATCTGCCCGTTGGCCATTCGCGTGTCGCGCTTGGTGAACGGCGGCGCGATCATCTCGGCGACGGTGAACGGCATCGTCGAAAATGCCACTGCGCGTGCATGGCTGAACGTCTCGAAGCCGGTCTTGCCGTGGTAGGCGCCCATGCCGCTGCGGCCGATGCCGCCGAAGGGCAGTTCCGCACCGAACATGTGCAGTGCGAAGTCGTTGCCGTTGATCGATCCACTGCGCGTGTTGTCGGCAAGCCGCTTGAAGTTGGCGTTGTCGTCGCCGCACCAGTACATGGTCAGCGGATGGGGATTCGCTGCGATGTGGGTGATCGCCTCGGTCAGATCGCGGTACGGGTAGACACTCAGGACCGGGCCGAACACCTCGTCGTCGGCGATCTTCATGCCTGCCTTGACGCCGGTGAGCAGCGTCGGCGGGATCTTGCGGCGCTCGGCTGACGGAAGCTGCTCGCCGCCGGGGATCACCTGCCGCTTGGTAGCACCGAGTTCGACGGCGTCGTCGATCAGTCCGACGATGCGGTCGTAGTTCTTCTGGTTGATCGTCGACGTGTAGTCGGAGTTGTCGTAGATCGTCAGGAAGCTCTTGGTCCAGTGGGCGATGACCTTGTCGGTGAACTCACCGAGCTTGGCCTCGGGAACGAACACATAGTCGGGACACAGACACACCTGTCCACCGTTGGCCATGCGGGCCTCGGCCAACATTTTCGCGGCCTTGCCGATGTCTGCCGAGACGTCGACGACGGCCGGGTTCTTGCCACCCAACTCGAGCGTCACCGGCACGAGGTTCTTGGCAGCCTCCTGCGCCACCGACGACCCCACCTCGGGCGAACCGGTGAAGAACAGATGGTCGACGGCGAGCTTCGCGAAGTCGGAGCCCGAACCGTGCTTGGGCGTGATGACCGCGAGTTCTTCGATGGAGAAGTAGTCGGGCGCGTGCCGCGCGATGACCTCGGTGGTGCGCGCGGTGATCGACGACGGCCGCATCAGCACGCGGTTACCGGCCGCGAACGCCGAGGCCGCGGGAACGAACGTCAACTGCAGCGGGAAGTTCCACGGACCCATGATCCCGACCACGCCGAGCGGATCGTGCCGCACGCGCTGCTTGAATCCGATCAACCCCTGCACCCGCGCCGACGGCGTCTCCTTCATCCATTCCTTGACACCACGGCGCTGGTGGGTGATGTCGATGAGGCATCCGGCGACGTCGGCCGTGATGCTCAATTCGGCTGGGCGCGTGCCGAAGTCGGCGGTCAGCGCCGCGCAGATCTCGTCGGAGTTGTCGAGCAGGAGCGACCCGAGCCGCGCGATGCGGTCGATGCGCGTGTTGGCATCCGGAATGCCGTCACGCAGGAACGCGGCCTGCTGGATCTCGAGCAGTTCGGCCATCGAGTGAGCCTCCGACGAGACCCCCTTCTCGATGCGGCGTCCCGCTCCGGTCGTCACGTCCGCAGGCTTGGTCATGGTGGCTCCTTGAGGATTTGCGGGTACTCAGAGGCATCGTCGGTGAGACGCCGCCCCGATTGTGTATCACATGCTATGCCGTAGATCACACGAATGCGAGCGCGGGTCGACGGCGCACACCCCGCCGACGCACAGTCGGCGCGAGGAAGCGCACAGTCGGCGCGGGCGAACCGTCGACTGGGCGCTCGAGACCGTCGACTGTGCGCTCGAGACCGTCGACTGGGCGCTCCGTACTGCCGACTGGGCGCCCGAGACCGCCGACTGGGCGGTCAAAACTATCGACTGGGCGCACGAAACCGTCGACTGGGCGCTCGAGCGTGCCGACTGGGTCAGCCGAGGCGCTCGATGATCGTGACGTTGGCCGTGCCGCCGCCCTCGCACATGGTCTGTAGGCCGTAGCGGCCGCCGGTGCGCTCCAGTTCAGCCAACATCGTCGCGAAGAGCTTGGCCCCCGTGGCTCCGAGAGGATGCCCGAGCGCGATTGCCCCGCCGTTCGGGTTGACGCGCGCCGGGTCGGCGCCGGTCTCCTTCAACCAGGCGAGGACCACCGAAGCGAACGCTTCGTTGATCTCGACGACGTCGATGTCGTCGATGCTCAGCCCCGACTTGGCCAGCGCGTACTTGGTCGCGGGGATGGGCGCGGACAGCATCATCACGGGGTCGTCGCCGCGGACCGAGATGTGATGGATGCGAGCGCGCGGGGTCAGGCCGTACTCGACGAGCGCCTTCTCGCTGACCACCAACGCGGCCGACGCCCCGTCGGAGATCTGCGACGCCACTGCCGCGGTCAGCCGCGAACCGTCGGCGAGCGGAGCCAGCCCGGCCATCTTCTCCAACGACGTCTCACGTGGGCATTCGTCGACGACGCAGTCGGCCAGTGCGACGGTCTCGCCGTCGAACCGTCCCTGTGCAATCGCGGCTTTGGCCCGCTGATGTGACTGCAGCGCCCAGGCCTCCATATCCTCGCGGCTGATGTCCCACTTGTGCGCCATCAGGTCGGCGCCGACGAACTGCGAGATCTCGGCGTCGCCGAATCGTTCGCGCCAGCCGACGGATTCGGCTGTCGGCGTGGTGAATCCGAACTCCTGACCGGCAATCATGGCCTGCGAGATGGGGATTGCGCTCATGTTCTGCACGCCACCGACCACCACGACGTCCTGCGTCCCACTCATCACACCCTGCGCTGCGAAGTGGATGGCCTGTTGGCTCGAACCGCATTGACGGTCGACGGTGGTCCCGGGTACCTCCAGCGGCATTCCAGCAGCCAGCCAAGCGGTTCGGGCGATATTTCCCGCCTGCGGACCGATCGCGTCGACACATCCGAAGACGACGTCGTCGACGACTGCGGGATCGATTCCTGTCCGACTGACGAGTGCAGAGATGACATGCGCACCCATGTCGGCCGGATGCGTCTTGGCCAGGGAGCCGTTGCGTTTGCCGACGGGCGTGCGAATGGCGTCGACGATGTACGCCTGTGGTGTGCTCATGAGAACTCCTGATAGATAACGGTCTTCACGCTCAGGCGCGCTGACTGGAGATGGACACCACTTCGCCAGTGAGATAGGTGGTGTAGTCGCTGGCGAGCATCGCGATGGTGGCCGCGACCTCCCATACCTCGGCCGCGCGGCCGTAGGCCTCGCGCTGCGCAAGGTCGTCGAGCAGTTCGTCGCTGGTCACCTTCGCAAGGAAGGGATGCTTGGCAATCGACGGAGCAACAGCGTTGATACGCACCCCGAAATCGGCAGCCTCGACGGCCGAACAGCGCGTCAGTGCCATCACTCCCGCCTTGGCGGCGGCGTAATGTGCCTGTCCGCGTTGGGCTCTCCACCCGAGGACCGACGCGTTGTTGACGATCACGCCACCATGCTCGACGGCACGGAAGTAGCGGAGCGCGGCCCGCGTGGCCCGGAACGTCCCGGTGAGCGTGATGTCGACGACGCGGTCCCACTCCTCGTCCGACATGTCGGCGACGGGTGTCTCACCACCGAGGCCGGCGTTGTTCACCAACACGTCGATGCGGCCGAGTAAGTCTGCGGCACTTGCGATCAGCGCATCCACATCGGCAGTGGACTGCACATTGCACACCACCTTGCCGACAGTCTGACCGTCGAACTCGGCAGCGAGTTGGTCGGCGGCCTCGCCCAGTCGTCGCTCATGCCAGTCACTGAGCACGACGTCGGCGCCCTCGAGCAGTGCACGCCGCGCCGTCGCGAATCCGATACCCGTACCTGCCGCCGCGGTCACGATCACCTTGCGTCCCAACAACAATCCGTGGCCAGGCGTCTCCTCCGGAGGTGTTGCCAACGGCGACCTCGCACCATCGACCTGACTCGACGTCGTTTGCGTCATCGTGTCCACACCTCTCGTAGTGGTTTCGCGGTTGAGCCTGGCTGCGCTTTTGTCATGCTCGTGCCTCGCGGGGCAGGCCGAGTACGCGCTCGGCAATGATGTTGCGCTGCACCTCGTTCGAGCCGCCGTAGATGGTGTCGGCGCGGGTGAAGAGGAACAGTCGTTGCCACTCGCCGAGTTCGACGTTCTCCGGATCGTGAATGTCGTTGAGGTGGCCCTCGACTGTCTCGCTGGGCCCGATCAACGACGCAGGACCCGCCACCGCCATCGCGAGCTCGCCGAGGTCTCGATGCCAGTTGGCCCACAACAGCTTTGCCACCGAGGCTGTCCCCGCAGCGGCGGCCGCACCCCAGGTCCCCCCGGAAACTGTCGCGTCGTCGTCGAGTGTCCGTTGCGCATTGGCACGCATCGCGCTCAGCCGGATGCGGGCGCGAACGAGGCGTGCGGCTATCTCCGCATTCTCGAGAGAGCCGTTGGCTCTTGCCATCTCGGTGATCGCGTCGAGTTCACGCGCGAAGCCCACCTGCTGCCCCAGCGTCGAGACGCCACGCTCGAATTGCAGCAGCCCCATCGCGACCCGCCAACCGTCGCCGGACTCTCCGACGATGAGGTCGGCGTCGGTGGTCGCGTCGTCGAAGAAGACCTCGTTGAACTCCGATGTTCCGGTCAGTTGTTGGATCGGCCGCACCGTGACGCCGGACTGGTCGATCGGAACCAACAGAAAGCCGAGCCCCTTATGACGCGACGAACCAGCTTCGGTACGCGCCAGCACGAACACCCACTGCGCCACGTGCGCCAGCGACGTCCAGATCTTCTGCCCGTTGACATGCCAGCGGGCGCCGTCGTCGGAAAGTCGGGCCGTCGTGGAGACGCCCGCGAGATCGGAGCCCGCCCCGGGTTCGGAATAGCCCTGGGCCCACAGCTCGACGACGTCGACGATGCCAGGAAGGAAGCGCTGCTTCTGCTCTTCGGTGCCGAATTCGATCAGCGTCGGGCCGAGCAGCTCCTCACCGAGGTGATTCACCCTCGCAGGCGCGTTCGCGCGCGCATACTCCTGATGGAAGATGATTCGCTGCTCGAGTGTCGCGCCACGGCCCCCATACCGCGTGGGCCAACCGAGGCATGTCCAGCCGGACGCCGCGAGGTGGCGATCCCACGCCAGCCGCTCGGCGAAGAACTCATGCTCACTCCCCGGCCCACCCCGACCCTTGAGCGAGGCGAAGTCGCCGACGAGATTCTGCGCCAGCCACTCGCGCACCGCTCGCGTGAACTCTTCGGTCGCGTCGGGCGTGCTTCGCGCCCATTCGCCCAGGTCGACGGCACGATCGGCAAGGTTGATCGACGTCATGATCGCTAGCATAACCTACCAAGCATTTGTTAGGTTATGGCCATGGAGTCGATAGTCACCAACGGCGACGCACAGTCGGCGCGACAGAACGCCCAGTCGACGGGACAGAGCGCACAGTCGTCGGAACAGAGCGCCCAGTCGGCCGGAGGGAGCGCCCAGTCGACGGGACAGAGCGCCCAGTCGACGCCCGCGGCGCTGATCCGGGCGGCGCAGACCTGGCCGGCGCAGCAGGCGATCCTCGACCGCCAGTGGAGCGAGGGGGACGACAGCGTCGAGCTGACATACGCGGAGCTGCTCGAGTGCGTCCGTGAGTTCGCCGCAGCGCTGGTCGCGTCGGGATTCGAGGCCGGCGACAGGGTGGCCATCTGGTCGCCCAACAGCTATCACTGGCCGATCGCCGCATTGGGCATCCAGTACGCGGGCGGGGTGCTCGTCCCCCTCAACACCCGCTACACGGCAACCGAGGCCGTCGACGTGATCGAGAGAGCTCAGGTGTCGGCGGTGGTGGTGTCGGGTGAGTTCCTCGGCGTCGACCACGCGGCGGAACTGCTTGCCGAGCATCGCAGCTCGCTGCCCGATCTCGTGGTGCGGGTACCGCTCAACGGGTCGGCGCCAGCACCCGAGGGCAGCGTCGACTGGTCGGACTTCGTCGCGCGTGCCACCGACGAGACGCGTGCCGAAGCGGATCGTCGAGCAGATGCTGTTGCGCCAGAGGACATCTCCGACATTCTGTTCACCTCGGGAACCACCGGGAAGTCGAAAGGCGTTCTGGCCGAGCACCAGCAGACCATCGCGGGCGCGCGGGCGTGGGGAGCCAACGGACTCCTGAGTCCATCAGACCGCTACCTGATGGTGAACCCGTACTTCCACACGTTCGGATACAAGGCGGGCATTCTGCCGTCGATTCTCTTCGGAACGACGATGATTCCACTCGCGGTCTACTCCCCCACCGAAGCCATGCGGGTCGTCGAATCAGAGCGTGCAACAGTCTTTCCCGGTGCGCCGACCATCTTCCAAACCATCCTCGACGACCCCGCGCGCGCAGCCCACGACCTGTCGTCGCTTCGCCTGGTGGTGACCGGCGCGGCCATCGTGCCGGTGGTGCTGATCGAGCGTATCCAGCGCGACCTCGGCGTCGACACGGTGATCACCGCCTACGGCCAAACCGAATCCAGCGGCTTCATCACCACGTGCACCCCCGATGACGACGACGTCACGGTCGCGACAACGTGCGGCAGAGCCTTCGACGGCATGGAGATCGCGCTGTCGGACCAGGGTGAGGTGCTCACCCGTGGCGCGATGGTCATGCGCGGCTACCTCGACGATCCCGCGGCGACCGAAGCGACCATCGACGCCGACGGGTGGTTACACACCGGCGACGTCGGTGTGATCGACGAGCGGGGGAATCTCCGGATCACCGACCGGCTCAAGGACATGTTCATCTGTGGAGGGTTCAACGTGTACCCCGCCGAGGTCGAACAGACGCTCGCACGCCTCGACGGAGTCACCGAAACCGCTGTGATCGGAGTTCCCGACGACCGACTCGGCGAGGTGGGGCGGGCCTACGTGACCATCCACGACGACGCCCGCCTCTCCGAGGACGACGTACTCTCCTATGCGCGCACACATCTCGCGAACTTCAAGGTTCCCCGATCCGTGGTGTTCGTCGACGCGTTTCCCCGCAACGCGTCGGGCAAGATACTCAAACGCGAACTGCGCTGAACTCCAACCCGCTCACGAATCGGACTGCGATGCAGCCCATTCGGCGACGCGTTGGGCGCTCTGCTCTTCGGAAAGATCCTCGACGCGAGTCATCACCGACCAGCGCACCCCGAACGGATCGAGGATCGACGCGAACCGGTCGCCCGAGACGAAGGTCGAGAGGGGCTCACGGACCGTGGCGCCGGCGGATTCGGCCTTGGCCACCACCTCGTCGGCGCTGGGGCAGTAAAGGCCCAACGAGTAGCACGCGGCAGGCCCGTCGGGCGCGGCGATCAGGCCGTACTCCTCGTTGGGCTCGCCGAGTTGCAGGTGGCCGGTGCCGAAGTCGAGGTCGGCGTGCACGACCACGCCGCTGAACTCCGTGGCATCGACCAGTCTCGCCCCGAAGACGCTGGTGTAGAACTCGATTGCCTGCTTGGCATTCGACACGGCGATGAACGGGGTGAGACTCGTCAGGCCGTGCGGGATGCCGTCGGTGGTGTGGTCGCCGGTGACGCCAGTCGTCGGCTCGGTGGTGGTGTTCTGCTGTGTTGTCATGCGTTTCACGCTAGGGATCGTGTGCGGTGCGCGGCTTGTAGATTTGCGACGACTATCGTGGACGCATGCCCGTCAGCGGAGCCGACCACTCCGGCGCCCCAGACACCCGCGCCCCAGACACCCGCGCCCCAGACACCCCAGTCACGGACACCGCAGACACCCGCGGGGTGCTCTACCCCGCTCGCCTGCCCACCTTCGACCGCGTTGTCGCGCCCGACGACCTCGCGTCGATGGTCTCGTGGTTCTGGATACCCCAGTGGAGCCTTGCGCCCGGACGGACGTCGCGGCAGAACATTCTGCCGTTTCCCGCATGCAACCTCGTCGTCGAACCTGATGCGGTGCTGATTGTCGGGCCGTCGACTCAGCGCACACACCGCGATCTGACCGGCTCGGGGTGGGCCGTCGGGGCGTTGCTGCGACCGGCAGGCGCTGTCGCGCTAGATGTTTCGCCACGATCTCTGCGCGACGCCGCGCAACCGTTCCGCGCGCCCGATCTGTTCGAATCGATCTCTGCGGCAATGGCTGTCGAGGAACCCGACGTCTCCGACGCAGCATCACGCTTCGCGTCGTGGCTGCGTGAACACGCGACGCCACCCCAGGAGTCGGCGCTGCTCGCGAACGAGATGCAGGACCTGATCGCAGCGGATCGCGGCATCGTCCGCGTCGACGACCTCGCACGCGAGATGTCGATGTCTGTACGCACACTGCAGCGCATCGCCGACCGCCACATCGGTCTCGCCCCGTTGGCGGTCATCCGCCGATATCGATTGCAGGAGGCCGCGGAACGACTGCGCGACGACCCGACGATCACCCTCGCCGACGTCGCCGCCGACCTCGCGTACACCGATCAGGCGCACTTCTCCGCCGACTTCCGGCAGACCCTCGGCATGCCTCCAGGCGAATACCGCCGCGCCGTGGCCGAATCCGGTACGGACTCATGAACGACACGGCACGAGCCGAGGACCTGCTGGCACAGGTCGGCGCCCTCGACCCTGATGCCTCAACGAGAAGCATCGTCACGCACGGCGCGGTGATCGTCCTCAACGGTGACCGCGCCTGGAAGTTCAAACGGCCGGTTCGGTTGCGCTACTTCGACTTCAGTACGCCACAGCTGCGTCGAGCAGCCCTCGACGCCGAACTCCGACTCAATCGGCGCTTCGCTCCCGATCTCTACATCGCGGTACACGCGATCCGACGCACCGCGGACGGTTCGCTCTCGTTCGACGGCGCGGGCGAGATCGTCGACCACGTCTTGGAGATGACGCGCTTCGACGACGACGCACTGATGGTCAACTACGCACATCCAGGTGGCCTCGACGACGACCTGCTGCAGCGACTCGCGATGCGCGTCGTCGAACTACATCAGGGATCTGAAATCAGTGCGGATTCCCATGGGGCGCAACGATTGCAGGAGGTCGTCGACGGAAACCTCGCGAGCATGGCGGCGTTCCCGGAGATCATCGAACCCGTTGTGGCACAGGAACTCACCGACCGAATCACTGCACTCATCACCGAGCATCGCGACCTTCTCGACGATCGGGCACGCGGCGGACGCGTTCGCCACTGTCACGGCGACCTGCATCTCGGGAACGTCGCGATCATCGACGGCGAGCCGATTCCGTTCGACTGCTTGGAGTTCGACGCGGAGCTTGCCACGACCGACGTCCTCTACGATCTCGCGTTCCTCGTGATGGACCTGTGGGCGCGCGGGCTACGACACGAAGCCAACGTCGTCGTCAACACCTACTTCGATCATGCGACGTTCGAGGGTTCTATCGACGACGAGGAGGCGTTCCGCCTGCTGCCGGTACTGCTCGCGGTACGTGCCACCGTGCGCGCACACGTCGCGGCAGCCGAGCACGACGTCGAACGCGCACACGAATACCTCGCGCTTGCACTGGGTTTCACCGATTCTTCGCTGCCGCAACTTGTCGCGATTGGGGGCGGTTCCGGTACCGGGAAGTCGACGATAGCGCGGGCGGTCGGAGGCAGTCTCGACCCCGCTCCGGGCGCCCGCATCCTGCGCACCGACGTGCTGCGCAAACGTCTTGCGGGAGTGGGCATCGGGGACAGGCTCCCGCGGTCGGCCTACACCGACGCCGCTCGGGCAGCGGTGTACACCGAGCTGTTCCGGCTCGCCGAAGCAGACCTGCGCGGCGGAATGAGCGTCATCGCCGACGCCGTGTTCGGCCGAAGAAGTCAGTCCTCGACAATAGCCGACGCAGCCGAGCGCGCGGGCGTCGACTTCACCGGAATCTGGCTGGAACTACCTGAGGCCGAGCGCATTTCACGTATCGAACATCGCGGACTCGACGCATCCGACGCCGACGCCACCGTCGCGCGCAGGCAGAGTGAGACGCTCGAACTGCCCGGCGAGCGCTGGCGGCGCGTCGAGGCGTCTGGCGGCGTCGAATCCGTGGTCGCTGCGAGCGGGCTGGGTGCTGATCGCGGCTGAGGACGGCGTCTGGCCACGCTGCACAGCGGCCCGACCGGCAGCCCCGCCGCGCAGCGGCCCGACCAAGCCTCAGTCGCGCAGCGGCTTGACCAGTGGGAACAGGATCGTCTCGCGGATGCCCAGGCCAGTCAGCGCCATCAGCAGACGGTCGATGCCCATGCCGGTGCCCGCCGTCGGGGGCATGCCGTACTCCATCGCGGCGAGGAACTCCTCGTCGAGTCGCATGGCCTCGTCGTCGCCGGCGGCAGCGAGGCGTGCCTGGTCGACGAAGCGCTCACGCTGGATGACCGGGTCGACGAGTTCGGAGTAGCCGGTGGCCAGCTCGAAGCCGCGGACGTAGAGGTCCCACTTCTCCACGACGCCCGGCACGCTGCGGTGCGCGCGAACGAGCGGCGACGTCTCGACGGGAAAGTCCCGCACGAACACGGGTTGCGAGAGCTTCTCGCCGACCATGTGCTCCCACAGTTCCTCGACGAGCTTCCCGTGACCGTAACCCTTGTCCTTGGGCACCTCGAGGCCGACGCGGGCTGCGATGGCGAGCAGCTCGTCGACGCTGGTCCCGGGATGCTCCGGGCCGCCGTCGGGAACGATCTCCTGGCCGAGCGCCTCCGAGAGCGACGGGTACATCTCCAACGAGGTCCACTCGCCGGAGAGGTCGTAGGTGGTGCCGTCGGGCATTTCCGGCGTGAGCGTGCCGATCGCGCCGAGTGCCACCTCCTGGATGATCTCGCGGGTCATCGTCGCGGCGTCGTCGTAGGTGCCGTAGGCCTGGTAGGTCTCGAGCATCGCGAATTCGGGCGAATGGGTGGAGTCGGCGCCCTCGTTGCGGAAGTTGCGGTTGATCTCGAAGACGCGCTCGATTCCGCCGACTACGGCCCGCTTGAGGAACAGTTCCGGCGCGATACGCAGGTAGAGGTCGATGTCGAAGGCGTTGGAGTGCGTCACGAACGGCCGTGCCGCCGCGCCGCCGTGCAGCGTCTGCAGCATCGGGGTCTCGACCTCGAGGAATCCTCGGGTCACGAGTGCCTTGCGCAGCTCGGCGATCACCGAGATCCGGGTCCGCGCAGTCTCACGTGCTTCCGGACGCATGATGAGGTCGACGTAGCGCTGACGGACGCGCGTCTCCTCGTTCATCTCCTTGTGCGCAACCGGCAACGGGCGCAACGACTTCGACGCCATCGCCCAGTCGTCGGCCATCACGGAGAGTTCGCCGGTGCGCGAGCTGATGACCTCACCGTGGACGTAGACGATGTCGCCGAGGTCGACGTCGGACTTCCATCGCGCGAGCGACTCCTCGCCGACCCCGTTGAAACTGATCATCGCCTGGAGCTGCGTACCGTCGCCCTCCTGCAGCGTGGCGAAGCACAGCTTGCCCTTGTTGCGGAGGAAGATCACACGCCCGGCGACGCCGACGATCGTGCCCGTCTCGGTGCCCGCCTCGAGGTCGGGGTGTGCCTCGCGGATCTCGGCGAGGCTGTGCGTACGGCCGATCGACACCGGGTAAGCCTCGCGTCCCTCGTCGAGGATGCGGTCGCGCTTCTCCCGACGGATACGCAGTTGCTCGGGCGTCTGGTCGTCGTTGTCGCCAGCCGTGGTCGTTGCAGCCGTATTCGCCGTGGTCAGGGGTTCGCTCACACCTCGAAGACTATCGGCCGGGGTGGGATAGGGGAAAATCGCCGGGCCTGCGCCCTCAGTGCGCGGAGAAGACCGCCAGTTCGCCCGCGCTGATCTGGCCGTTGATGCCGTCGCGACGCAGGCCGCGGAACCCGCCGACGACGAACACAGCACCACTGACACCGCGTGCCTGCAGGTGCCAGGCCAGCCACTCGGCCTCGTGGCCGTCGTCGCTCACGACGACCCAGCGCCGATCGGCGGTTGCCGTGCGCAGCGAGGTCGGTGAGCCAGGGGTCAGCAGGTCGAGCGCTTCCGCGGCGTCGACCGCCAGCGCACCGAGCAGCGCGCCGTCGAGCCTGCGCTTGCGGTGACTACGGATGTCGACCGGCACTGCTCCTGCAGCGATCGCGGCGCGGTAGGCCGTGGGCTGAAGCGAGAGCGGAACGTCGGAGACGGGCTGTGTGACCGGCGCCTGTGCGAATGCGTGAACCTGGACCAGTGCGTTAACCAGCGGTGATGCGGTCATGAGAGAAACCTCGAGAGTGATCGAAACGAGCGGGGGCGTCGACGAAGGGCGGCCGCATGATGCGGACTCAGCCCTGACAACACTCCTGACAGCTCTTGATCACGGCGACAAGTTTGCCACAGTGCACCGCCGCGGGCCAGGCCTGCGGGAGTTTTGTGCTTCCGGCGCGCAAAAAGAAGAAGTTCGACGCCGCGCTGGGAGTGCCAGGTCAGCGGGTCCCGCGCCCACGGCCCTGCTGTTTGGCCCGCTCGGACACCAACCGGAGCCCCACGAGAGTCAGATACGAGTGGTGCGTGGTGAGCGTACGGCTCTCCGGGAAGATCAGCGGCGCCAGCGACCCGGTGGCTACGACAGTCAGATCCCGGCCGTCGAAGCCGTCGACGGTGCCGCGCACCCGGTCGACGAGTCCGTCGACCTGCCCGGCGAATCCGTACAGGATTCCCGACTGCAACGCTTCGACGCTGTTCTTGCCCAATACGCTGCGCGGAGGCATGAGCTCGACGCGGCGAACGGTCACCGTGTGCTCGGCGAGGGCCTCGACGCCGAGGTTCACTCCGGGTGCGATGGCACCGCCGAGGAACTCGCCCTTCGCAGACACCGCGTCGACAACTGTGGCCGTGCCGAATGCGACGACGATGCACGGTCCGCCGTAGATATGGTGCGCGGCAAGACAATTGGCAACACGATCAGTGCCGACCTCTTTGGGATTGTCGACGAGCAGCGGAACCCCGGTGCGCACACCCGGTTCGAGGAGCACGTGATGGACGCCGTCGTAGTAGCGCGAGACCATGACGCGGAGCTCGCGCAACAACGCCGGCACCGTCGACAACGCGGCCACGCCGGTGATCTGCTCGATGTCGCTGCCGAGTAGCCCGCGAATAGCCATCGCGAGTTCGTCGGCGGTCAGGTGTGGGTCGGTGTGAATCCGCCAGTCCCGCACCAGGGTGGCGTGCTCACCCGACCCCGCGAACACCCCGAGATGGATGTTCGTGTTCCCGACCTCGACGGCGAGCAGCATCGACGACCTACACCGTTGAATCTGCGAAGTCGGTTCGCGCCGAGTCAGTTTCGGGGTGGCGGGGGTCGAGTAGTCCTGATCCTTCTGGTGCGTGCGCGGGATCTGTACCGTTCTCGACGACGCGGTTGGCCTCGTCGACGAAGACCACGTGCGGGCTGTAGGCACGCACTTCCGCTTCGTCGAGGATCCCGTAGGCGATGATGATCACCAGATCACCGGGATGAACGAGATGTGCTGCCGCGCCGTTGATCCCGATGACGCCGGTACCGCGGTCGCCCGCGATTGCATACGTCTCGAGACGGGCGCCGTTGGTGATGTCGACGATGGTGACCTGTTCGCCTTCGAGAAGGTCCGCGGCGTCGAGCAGGTCGGCGTCGATGGTCACCGATCCGACGTAGTGCAGATCGGCCTGAGTGACGGTCGCCCGGTGGATCTTCGACGTCATCATGGTGCGAAACATGCTGTCATTCCTCTGTGTTGGCGTGCATTGCGGGCGGGCTGCAGAGTCTGTGGGGGCGTGATCTCGACAAGCTCGATCAGCGGGGAACGACGCTCGACCAACGAGAGCCGGTGTGGGTCAGTACGCATCGGGATTCCCGATGTCCTCGGGCTCGATGCCGATCGATACGCCGACGTTGTCGATCAGCCGCGCGGCGCCGAGGCGGGCGGCGACAAGCAGGCGTCCGTCGCCCTTGTCGGGCGCTTCGCCGAGGGCGCGGCCGCGTAGCGCGAGATAGTCGAGTTCGATGTCCGGCGATGTCGCCAAAACTGCTTGTGCGGCAGCGAGAATCGCATCCTTGCCGCCGGGAGCGGCGTGCGCGCCTGCGGTGAGCGCCGCGGACAGCGTGGTGGCGATCTCACGCTGCTCCGGTGTCAGGTAGCGGTTGCGCGACGATAGCGCCAGGCCGTCAGCCTCGCGCACCGTCGGCACCCCGACGATGTCGACGTCGAGGTTGAGGTCGGCGACCATCTGCGCGATCAACACCAACTGCTGGTAGTCCTTCTCCCCGAAGAACGCGGCGTGCGGTGCCGCGATGTTGAGGAGTTTGCACACCACGGTCAGCATCCCCGCGAAATGTCCCGGGCGCACGGCGCCGTCGAGGATGTCGCCCGCCGGTCCCGGCACGATCGTGGTGCGCGGACCGAGTGGGTACATGTCGTCGACGGTCGGCGCGAACACCAATTCCACACCGGCGGAACGCAACAGCTCGACGTCGTCGTCGAAGGTCCGCGGGTATGCGTCGAGGTCTTCGCTCTCGCCGAACTGCAGCGGGTTGACGAAGATCGACACGATGACCACCACGTTGCCGACGCTCTTGGCGGCGTCGATCAACTGCAAGTGGCCCGCGTGGAGCGCACCCATCGTCGGTACCAACGCCACGCGCTTACCCGCGCGACGCAACGCCTGGCTCACCCGGTGCAGCGTCGCAGGGTCGCGATGCACCGTCAGTTCACCTCGGGCGTAGGCGTCTGGACTCAGCGGCGCGGTCATCGTTCTCCTCCGATACGGCGCGAAAGGCCGTGCATCACAACATCTGTCGACATCTGTTCGGTGTTCACTCACTGCTCCAATACGTCGAGGAGTGGTGCGGGTGCGTCGGTGTATGCGGCTGCCCGACGCGCAAGGATGCGATACGCCTCGGCGATCGCGTCCGGTCGATGACCGCCGGGTAGTGCTCGGAGAGCGTCGAGGTGGTCTGCGACGGCCTGCGCGTCGCCCCTCGCCACGGGGCCGGTCAGCGCGGAGGGACCGAGGTCGAGCACATTGTGCAGAGCTGCCGTCAGAAGCGGCGCGAGAATGCGTTCGGCCAACCGTTCCGAAGATCCGTCGACTGTTGCCGCGTCCCGACCGGACTCCCCCGCACCACCCTCGATGGCCGCGTTCATCGCCACGACCGCATCACTGACGAGTGCGACGAGATGATTGGCACCGTGCGCGAGTGCGGCGTGGTAAAGCGTGCGATCGGCCTCGGCGATCCGGACAGGCTCACCGCCCATCTCGAGCACGAGGGCCGACGCTATCGCGAGACCGACCTCGTCGGAAGCGGTGACGCCGAAGCAAGCCTGCGGCAGCCGGGCGGTGTCGTCGTCGGTTCCGACGAACGTCATCGCGGGATGAATGGCGAGCGGAAGCGCCCCGAGCGCGGTGAGGCGCGTCAAGATGTCGACGCCGTGCGCGCCCGCCGTGTGTACGACGAGCGTCCGAGGACGTAGCCGTCCGCTGTCCACGATCTCGGCGACCACGTCGGAGATGCGGTCGTCGGGTACGGCGATGATCAGGAGCTCCGAGCGGGCGACCACGTCGGGAAGGTCGAGGATCTGCGATTCGGGAAGGCGCTGCGCGGCGCGGCGTCGAGACTGCGGCGACCTGGCCACGACCGCTCCGACCACGTGGCCTGCACGTTCGAGTGCCTCGCCGAGTGCGGTTCCGACACGTCCCGCCGAAATGATGCCGATGGTCAGGCGCGCGGGCGTAGGCAGATTGCTGACCCCTGCGAATTCGGCGGAGAAGGATCCGGAATGGCCTGCTCGCCCCGCGTCGCGGGGTGGCTGATTCGACACGGCGGGATCGCCGTTCGGTGAGGTCACCGGTGTCCTCCCAGATCGTTCCAGTCCCAACTGCAGCGTGGGTACCGGACGTGCACCGCAATGCTAGGCGCTCGACGCATCGTCGGGCCAATGCCTGTGAGGCGGGTCACCCAAGCGGATCGTCGACGACACGGGTGAGACGCTCGACGGCTCTGACCAGGTGGGCCGAAGGGGAAAGTCAGTCCTCGCGACGACGACGTCCGCCGCCACTGCCACCGGGAGACTGGCGAAGCTGATTGAGCAGCTCTGCGACGGGCAGTCCAGCGGTGTGCGCGGCGTCGTGGTCCTCGTCGTCCTCACGACGTCGTCGGCCACCGCTGTAGGTACTTGCGGGCGCACCGTCGCCGGTCTCGTGACGACCCGCCGTGGAGTCCGGGGTGTCGACCGTTTCGGAGTCACCGGACTCGGGCGCCGACGTTGCCGTCTCAGCCTGGGCGTCCTGCTCCGGCGCCGCGACGGTGTCGGCGGCTGAAGGGGTCGTCTCCGCGGTGGGGACATAGAACCCGCCGGAGAACGGTGACGCCGAGGTCGATCCTGCAGGGGGTTCCTCGTCGTATCCCGAGGTGTAGGGCGCCCGTGGCTGTTCGTCGACCACATCGACGACGACCTCGTCAGCCCTCACCTCTTCTGCACCGAAATCCTCCGGGCCGAATTCTGGGCCCGATCCCGCTGCGCCCGATGCTTCTGTGCCCGATCCTTCTGTGCCAACGTTCTGCTGCTCGGCCTCAGCTTGCGCCGCAAGCCCCTCGTCGACAGCGACCGTCTCGACCTCGTCGGCGTGTACGTCCTCGACGGCCGCATACTCAACCGCGCCATACTCAACCGCCCCGTACTCAACGGCTGTGTCTTCGGCGTGGATGTCGTCGAGCGGAACCTCGGCGGCGATCCGCCCGGAGATGGGGGCGTCACCCGGAACCACCGGGAGCACTTCGGTCAGTTCGTTGGGGTCGACGTCGGTCCCGAAGCGTCGCGGAGCGTCGAACGGGCGGGAGTCGCGTCGACGATGCTCAGCGCCGGGAGCGGTCTGCTCGAAGTCGCGCGCGGCAACGGCGCCGTCGTCGTGAGCGGTGTAGTCGGTCGTGCCGTACCCGCCGGAATAGCCCGAGTCGCCGTAACCCCCGTTGCCGTACCCGGTATGGGATTGACCCGACTCGGCGCCGAGACCACCGAGGCCCGAAGCCAGCTCACGCAGCTTCTCGTTGGGAAGAGCCGCGCGCTGATCGGGCAGCGACTCACCCAGCAGCATCTCGAGGCTCGATCGAAGTGCGAGCACCTGCGCCTTGAGTTCGGCCAGTTCGACGCCCGCTTCGTCGCTGATCTCCTTGCGGATCGTCGACTCGACGTCGAGCTCGTACTGCCTGCGCGCGGCGATCTCGCGCTCGAGTTGCAGTTCGTACACCAGGCGCAGGTCGCGGCTCTTGCTCTCGGCGCTTTCGGCCTGCCTGCGGTAGCGCGTGACTAGAATCGCCGCGATCACCGCCGCCCACAGCGCAGCGATCACCGCCAGCGATCCGAGCACCGAGATTTGATCAGTGAAGAGCATCAGCACGCTGGCCACAACGGCCAGCACGATCAGGAGACCCACCAACCACTGCCCGACGCGACCGGAACGGCGTGTGTCGGCGGCACGGCCAGTCGAGGTCGTCATGATCGTGAACTTACCCTCTGACAGCCGCCACGACCGCCAGGCTGGTGCGGAGAGTCACGATTGGACCCATAAGAAGTCGTCCGATCGCGTCACACACGCAAGTCACGCGGGTCCGGGATGACCGTCGGCCCGCGGCTGCGTCGGCTGGTCGGTCGGGTCATCGGGTGCCCGGCAGCAGTACTCGAGCCACAGCGCCGCACCGACGAGCGCGAGTCCGCCGAAGGCGCCCACGATCGCGCCAGGCCTGTCGTGCTCGGCGGCATTCACGCCGTGCTGACTCCACAGGAACACCAGCATCCCCACCCACACGCCGACGGCAACAGCGCCGAGGATCGCGGACGCCTTCGCCAGGGCGAGCACACGCGCGGCCGTCAGCGGGTGCAACTGCCCGCGAGCCCGACCCACCTGACGGTCGGCGACACGTGCGCGCACCACGAAAGCCATCGCCGTCTCGATCGCGGCGAGCACGTAGAGAACGATTCCGGCAAGCAGCGGCAGCGGGGGCAGCGCCGAGTAGTTGTAACGCACCAGAATCCACGAGACCACGGCGACGAAGACCGCAATGATCAACAGATCGCGTGGTCGCGTCGGACCCAGGCCGGGTTCGTCGGACTCCGGTGGCGTCGACGGCTGCGGGACGGTCACCTCGACACCTCACTCCCAGATCGGCCCGGCTGCGAGTTCCCGGGACGCGCGGACAGTCGATGCACGCCCGCGCGTTCACTCGCGGGTAGCGCCGCAACCAGGTCGACGACCGACCGGACACCGTCGGGCGTCCACAGTGTCGCGTCGGGTTCGATCTCCAGCCACGGAACGAGTACGAAGGCCCTGTCCGCGGCACGCGGATGTGGCAGCGTCAGCACCTCGTCGTCGCTGATGACCGGCTGTCCGTCTGCGTCGGTCGCACAGATCACGTCGACGTCGAGTGTCCTTGGCCCCCAACGAATGTCACGGGTCCTATCGGCAGCACGTTCGAGTTCGAAGCCCCGCTCCAACCAGTCGCGCGCCGAAATCGGGGCGTCGACGATCAGCGTGATGTTGTAGAAGTCGGGTTGTTCGACGCCGCCCCACGGGGCCGTCGAATAGATGCTCGACGCCGCGACGAGGTCATCGGCGAAGGCGTCGACGACCTCGCGAAGCCGGGCCTCGCGGTCGCCGAGATTGGTACCTGCGGACAGCACGGCGCGAGTCACCGCACACCACCGGCCGACTTGCGAGAGCGTCGGGTCACGACGGCGACGTCGGCGAAATCCAGCGGGATCGGCGCGGACGGCTTGTGCACCACCACCTCGCAGGCGTGGATGCGGTCGTCGAGCATGACCTTCTCGGCGATCTCCCCACCGACGGCCTCGATCAGATTGCGGGGGTCACCGGCTACGACGTCGTGGACCTGCTGTGCGAGCGATCCGTAGTCGATGGTGTCGGCCAGATCGTCCGACGCCGCAGCAGCACGCAGATCGGCCCACAGCGTCACGTCGATGATGAAGTCCTGCCCGTCACGGCGCTCGTGGTCGAAGACGCCGTGGTTGCCGCGCACGCGCAGACCGCGCAGTTCGATGCGGTCAGCCATCTCCATGCTCCCGTCGGACGGCGTGCCGGTCGCGCCCACCTGTGCGCCACGCCGCAGCGACCGTCACCGCATCACGGTTGGCTGCCACGTCGTGTACCCGAACCCCCCACGCACCGTGCACCGCGGCGAGCGCGCTGATCGACGCCGTGGCGATTTCGCGGCCCTCCGGCGCACGATCTAGGCCGTCCGCGGCGAGCAGCGTGCCGAGGAAGCGCTTGCGCGACGCCCCGACGAGCACCGGGAAACCGAGATCGACCAGCGTCGGCAACGCGTTCAGTAGCGCCCAATTGTGTTGTGCGGTCTTGGCGAATCCGAGACCGGGATCGAGGATGATGTTGTCGGGATCGACGCCGACGTCGACGGCGGCGTCGACTTGGCCGAGCAGTTCACGACTCACCTCTGCGACAACGTCGCGGTATCCACCAGTGTCGTCGACCCGGTGGGTGAATCGTCGACCGGCATCCGATTCGGCTGCCGCGGGACGCCAGTGCATCAGAATCCAGGGCAGTCCGGCGTCGGCGAGGAGCGCTGCCATGCCCGGATCTGCACGACCGCCCGAGACGTCGTTGACGATCGTCGCCCCGGCCTCGATGGCGGCCGCCGCCACGCCTGCGCGCATCGTGTCGACCGAGACCTGCACGCCTTCGGCAGCGAGTGCGGAGATCACCGGAACCACGCGCTTGATCTCGACGGACTCATCGACGCGCACCGCACCCGGGCGGGTCGATTCACCACCGACATCGATGATGTCGGCGCCGTCGGCGAGGAGACGCACACCGTGTTCGACGGCGCGGTCGGGGTCGAGGTAGCGACCACCGTCGGAGAACGAGTCGGCGGTGACGTTGACGACGCCCATCACCTTCGTGCGTGCGGCATCGACCGTGTCGGCGGCGACCGGGTGAGCGGTCACCGGGTGATGAGGTCGAGTGCCTCGCCGCGCGAAACGGCGCTTGTCTTGAAGATGCCGCGCACCGCGGACGTCGTCGTGCGAGCGCCCGGCTTGCGGATACCACGCATCGCCATGCACAGGTGCTCTGCTTCGATCACGACGATCACGCCGCGCGGATTGAGCCGTTCAACCAGGGCATCGGCGATCTGGCTGGTCAACCGCTCCTGCACCTGCGGACGCTTGGCATACAGGTCGACGACGCGCGCCAACTTCGACAGCCCGGTCACCTGGCCGGTCGGGCCGGGAATGTAGCCGACGTGGGCGACACCGTGGAACGAGACGAGATGGTGCTCGCACGTCGAGTACATCGGGATGTCTTTGACCAGCACCAACTCGTCGTGATCTTCGTCGAAGATGGTGGCGAGCACCTCCGACGGGTCGGTGTAGAGACCGGCGAACATCTCGCGGTACGCGTTCGCCACGCGGGTCGGTGTGCGCCGTAACCCCTCGCGGTCGGGATCCTCACCGACCGCGATCAGCAACTCCCGCACAGCCGCCTCTGCTCGCTCCTGGTCGAAGAAGCGCCCACCACCGGTCGACAATTCACGCGACGCGTCGTCGTGAGTCGCGATGTCGTGACCCTCGCTGATTGTCATCGATCCGGCCCTCAGGCTCCGTCTCCGGGTGAACGGTTGTCTCCGTGCGAGCCGGTATCCCCGTGCGACCTGTTGCGCTGCGACCCGTCGCCGGCATCATCGCGATGCTGCCCGCCGTTGCTGCCCGCGCCGTGCTGGCCGCCGTACGAACCGTTGCCATAGCCATACCCGTTGGGCTGGTTTCCGTTTGGTTGATTTCCGTTGGCGCCGTTCGGGTTTCCGTTCTGCGGGTACCCCTGCGACTGCGGATATCCCTGCGACTGGGGATATCCCTGCGACGGTGGATTCCCCTGCGATTGGGGCGGCCAACCCGGCGCCGACCAGTCACGCGGAGCACCGTAGTCGGGGCGAGTGCCGCCACCCTGCGAACCCTGCGGGTAGCCCTGCTGCGGATAGGGCTGTCCGTAACCCTGACCCGGGTACGAACCCTGGCCCGGATAGGAACCCTGACCCTGATGAGGGGTTCCGTAGTAGGGCTGCTGCCCACCGGGGTAACCCGGGGCGGCGGGCGCACTGCCTGCACCGACCGGCTCGCGCACCGGCTCCGGCGGCGGCGGAGGCCACGGCTCGCCGCGCTCGATGGCCAACTCGCCCGGGGTCTTCACCGGGGGCTTGTCGCTCGGGGTGCGCTCGCCGAACTCGTTGAACGTCGTGATCCGCGGACGCTTCTCGACGTCGGACAGGATGTTCTCGAGATCCTTACGGGTCAGCGTCTCCTTCTCGAGGAGTTCGCTGGCAAGCACGTCGAGCGTGTCGCGGTACTCGGACAGGATCGCCCACGCCTCGGTGTGTGCGGCCTCGATCAGTCGGCGCACCTCGTCGTCGATCTCGCTCGCGACCTCGGCGGAGTAGTCGCTCTGCGCGCCCATGCTGCGGCCGAGGAACGGATCGCCCTGCTCCTGCCCGTAGCGCACCGCGCCGAGCTTGGCGCTCATGCCGTATTCGGTGACCATCGCGCGAGCGATCTTGGTCGCCTGGTCGATGTCCGACGACGCGCCGGTCGTCGGCTCGTGGAAGACCAACTCCTCCGATGCACGACCGCCCATGGCCATCACCAGACGAGCGATCATCTCCGAACGCGTCATCAGGTCTTTGTCCTGCTCGGGCACGGCGAGCGCGTGACCACCCGTTCGTCCACGAGCGAGGATCGTCACCTTGTAGATCGGGTCGAGATCGGGCATCGCCCACGCGGCGAGCGTGTGTCCACTCTCGTGGTACGCGACGACCTTCTTCTCGTGTTCGCTGATGATCCGGCTCTTGCGACGCGGTCCGCCGATGACGCGGTCGACCGCCTCCTCGAGCATTTCCGCCGTGATCTGCGTCTTGTTCTCGCGCGCGGCGAGCAGTGCGGCTTCGTTGACGACGTTGGCGAGGTCGGCGCCCGACATTCCTGGCGTGCGCTTGGCCAAACCGTCGAGATCGGCATCCTCGGCGATGGGCTTGCCCTTGGCGTGCACCTTGAGGATGGCCCGACGACCAGCGATGTCGGGGTTGCCGACGGGAATCTGCCGGTCGAAACGTCCGGGACGCAGGAGCGCCGGATCGAGGATGTCGGGACGGTTGGTCGCCGCGATCAGGATCACACCCGAGCGGTCCCCGAAGCCGTCCATCTCCACGAGCAACTGGTTCAGCGTCTGCTCACGCTCGTCGTGACCACCGCCGAGACCAGCACCACGCTGACGGCCGACGGCGTCGATCTCGTCGACGAAGATGATGCACGGACTGTTGTTCTTGGCCTGCTCGAACAAATCACGCACACGCGACGCACCGACACCGACGAACATCTCGACGAAATCGGAACCCGAGATGGTGAAGAACGGCACGCCCGCCTCGCCCGCGACTGCCCGCGCGAGCAACGTTTTGCCCGTTCCCGGCGGACCGTAGAGAAGCACGCCCTTCGGGATCTTGGCGCCGAGAGCCTGGTAGCGCGCGGGGTTCTGCAGGAAGTCCTTGATCTCGTAGAGCTCTTCGACGGCCTCGTCGGCACCCGCGACGTCGGCGAAGGTGGTCTTGGGCATGTCCTTGGACAACTGCTTGGCTTTGGACTTGCCGAAGCCCATCACGCCGCCCTTGCCGCCACCCTGCATGCGGTTCATGACGAAGAAGAACAGTCCGAACAGCAGCAGCATCGGCAGCAGGAAGATCATGATCTGCCAGAACACCGACTGCTGCGTCACGTTGGTCTGGTAGCCGGCCCCGGTCGACTTGACCGAGTCGAAGACCTGCTCACCCGCCGAAGCCGGGTATTTGGTCGAGATCTTCGTGACGTCCTGGCCGTCGACCTTGATTGCATCCTTGGTCTCGATCCGCAACTGCTGTTCGCGATCGTCGATCTGGATGAACTTGGTGTTCTTTGTGTTGAGCTGCGTCAACGCGACAGAGGTGTCGACCCCGGTATAGCCGCGATCACCATCGCGCATCGCGCTCCAGCCCCACAGGGCGAGCACCAGCACCGCGAGGATCGCGAGGTTACGGAAGACTGTCTTTCGGTTCATGCGCATTGGTGGAGGTCCAGGCTACGTGGGGCCGCCCGGCGCCGTTACCACTGTCCTTCCCATCGGTTCGTGAACGATGTGAACGCCACCCAAGGGTTCGGTCGTACACATTGAGGCTACCGGTCAACGATCACGCAGGTGAAACCGTTCCCTGTTTATCTGCGCGGGCTCCCCTCGCGCGCTGTGCGGGCTAGTTCTCGTAGACCGACGCGCGCAGGCGGCCGATGAAGGGGAGGTCGCGGTAGCGCTCCGCATAGTCGAGGCCATAGCCGACGACGAACTCGTTGGGGATATCGAAGCCGACATCGGCGACGTCGACGGGCGAGCGGACCGCCTCCGGCTTACGGAGCAGGGTGCACACCGCCAACGACCGTGGCTGACGGGTGGCGAGGTTCTTCATCAGCCACGACAGCGTCAGCCCCGAGTCGATGATGTCCTCGACGATCAGGACGTCACGACCTGCGATGTCGCGGTCGAGGTCCTTGAGGATGCGCACCACGCCCGACGACGACGTCGCCGACCCGTAGCTCGACACCGCCATGAACTCCATCTGCGAGGGAATGGGCAGCGCGCGGGCGAAATCGGTCATGAACATGATCGCGCCCTTGAGGACGCCGATCAGGACCAGATCGTCCTGCAGATCCGTGTAGCGCTGCGCCACCGACTGGGCCAGCTCCGCGGTCCGCGCCTTGATCTGTTCCTCCGTTATGAGGACAGCTTCGATGTCGTCGCCGTAGTGGTGCTCGATCTCGATCTCGGAATGCACGGATACCAGCTTGACACGTCCACCGAACCGGCCGATGCCCGCGGTGCCGTCCGCTGCGTCTGAACACCATTACCCACCCAAGGAAATGTCGTCTGAAAACAGGACGAATCCATCACAAGAGAATAACGGATCGAAACATGCGTCACCCGCGGGCGCGGTTGTGCCCACGCCCCAAGAAAAGCAGCCACTATCTATTTTCGGGCATCGTAGTGATCGGTATCACTCACTAACGATTCTCGGATTTTATTTGAGGATCACGGAGCGGCGTAATCGCCGATGACAAGCAAACTCAACGTCGGATCAAGGACGAGGACGACAATGAACCAACAGCGGCGATACAACCCGAAGCCACCCTCTCAACTAGCACATTTGCCTGGCGAAACATATTTGCCGACAAAGTATTTGATACGTGCGATTGCAATCTTCGCCGCCGCTGTGCTCGCGATCCCCCTGCTGCAGGCAACTGCCCACGCTGCGCCGTCGTCGGAATCGGTTCACTACCGCCTTTCCGCTGGACCGTCGTCGGTGAGCCTCTCCGTCACCGACGGCACGATAGCTCGTGAGGGCTCTGACCTGGTCATCAAGAACGGCGCGGGAAAGCCCCTTTTCCGCATGGCTTTGTGGTATCGGGATGAATTTCTCGAATTGCCCATCGACGCGCAAGTGACCCCGACATCCGCGACTTTGGTGCCGTCCCGCGACAAACTACGTGCACATCTCGCCGACCCGGCGCAGGTGAACGCGACGCGCGCGGTCGCCGCCAAGGAAGCCCCACCGAAGCAGACGAAGCAACAACGCGACAACGAGGCGCTCACCCGCTTCAACGGTCAGCTGTCGGCCGGAATGACCATTTCTTCTCTGGTCGGACTCACCATCGGCGCAATCATCGGGGGCACGATCGGGTGCTTGGTGGGCGCCATTGGCGCGATAATCGGGTGCTTCTTCCCCGGCATCGAGATTGGTGCAGCAGTGGGGTCGATCGTCGGAATCATCCTCGGCGGAGGTGGGACGCTGATCCTCTCCGCGATCCAGTACTTCCAGACCATCAACTCACCCGTTTAGGACGGCTAAAAGCGATCCCTCCGCGGTGACCCGGCCACGCTTTGGTGACCGGGTCACCGCGGAAGGCGCGTCACCCTCATCCCATCGGCTGTCCGTTCGACCGCCAGCCGGTGATCAGGCGCTCCGCCGATCGCCACCTGGCCCGGCCGAACACCCCGAAGTAGCTCGTCGACGGCCTCGATCACCCGCGTCGTGGGTTCTGTCGCTCCGACCTCCCGCAGCCAGCGCCGCACGACCCTGGTTCGCACCGCGGCGGGAAGGTCGGCGACCGAAGCAACGTCGAGTTCGGCGTGATCGCCGATCCGCGACGACGTCGAGTAGATCTCGTCCGCGACGTCGTCGAGAGCGTCGACGTCAGCCTGCAGGGAAGTCGCGGTGCGCGCCAGCGCCTCGACGACCCCACCGTGCAGGACATCGTCGAGCAACGGGATCACCTCTGCTCGTAGCCGCACGCGAGTGAATCTCGGGTCGCGGTTGTGCGGATCGGCATGCGCTGGCAGTGCCAGCTCTGTGCACGTTCCGACCGTCTGCGAACGACGTACAGCCAGCAGCGGCCGACCCCACGGCTCACGCCACGCACGCATACCAGCCAGCGAACGCGATCCCGAACCCCTCCCGAGGCCGAGGAGGACAGTCTCGGCCTGATCGTCCATGGTGTGGGCCAGCAGGACCGGCAGCCCGTCGCGGGCGGCGTCGAGTGCCGCATACCGGGCCTCTCGTGCCGCCGCTTCCATGCCGCCGGCGGTACCGACGCTCACGCGCAGCACCTGCGCCGACGCACCGAGGCCCACGGCGGTCCGCGCCGCATCGGCCGCAACAGCATCAGAGCCGGGCTGCAGCGCATGGTCGACGATGAGCGCGCGGACCGTCAGACCCGCACGAAGCGCTCCTGCGGTGAGCGCCAACGAGTCCGGCCCTCCGGACAACCCGACGCACACCTCGGTGCGTCCGGCCAGGTGAGCGGTCGCAAAATCTGCGACCGCGCGGGTCACAACACGCGTGCAATCCATCGCGACGGCTCGTCGATCTCGTCTGGCCGGGGCAGCGTCTCCGCATCGGTCCAGATGGTGTTGAAACGCTCCATTCCGACGGTCCCGACGACCTCGTCGACGAAAGCCTTGCCCCGAATGTATTGCGCGAGTTTGGCATCCATACCGATCAACGCTCTGATGATGCGCTGCACGGGATTTCGCGGTGCGGTGCGTCGTTTGTCGAACGATGCGCGGATCTGCTCGACGGTCGGAACCTGTGCTGGGCCAACGGCATCCATGACGTGGTCGGCATGCCCCTCCAGAAGGGTGCCGAGCATCATCATGCGGGTGAACGCCTCGTACTGCTCGGGCGTCTGCAACATCTGCATCACACCGATGACGCCCTTCTCCCGCTTGGCACCACCGCGCACAGCCGAATTGATCCGTGCGACAACGTCTGCCACCGACTCTCCGGCATCGGAGGTCAGCACCGCGATGTTGTCGAGCATGTACTGACGCAGCCAGGGGTTGGCGGAGAACTGCACGCGATGGGTCACCTCGTGCAGACACACCCACAGACGGAAATCCGACGGCACGACGCGCAGACTGCGCTCCACCGCAATGATGTTCGGCGTCACCAGCATGAGCACGCCGGGGTCACTCGGCCCGCTCGCGTCCGAACCACTCGGCGTGAACGGGTCGTACTGCCCGAGGATGGCGCCCGCGAGGAACGCGAGGAGACCGCCTGCCTGGAGGCCGCCGACCTTCCCCGACAGGCCGCCACCGGACTCGTCGTCGTCGCCGTCGAGCATCGATCGCATCGACTGCGACGCGGCGTCGACCCAGCCGCGCCGATCGACCACGAGTGCACTCGGTACGCGCAGCCCGTCCGCGAGTCCGGTGACCTCGCGCACCGGTCCCTCAGCCCGCACTGCGGCGTCGGCCAGTTCGGCCTGCGCGGCGCCGAGCGTGTACTCGGTGACCTTGGGTCCCGGGCGCACCAGCCGTTTGCCGACCGTCGCGGCAAGCGACCAATCGATGCGCGCACCGATCGACTCGCCGCGCTCCTCCTGCTGGTCTCGCTGGTCGAGCTTGTCGAGCTCACCCCGCTGGTCGAGCTCACCCCGCTGGTCAGCTCCACCCCGCTGGTCGAGCTTGTCGAGACCACTTCCCACGTCGGTCGGCTCGGTCATCGGCACCCGCACTCCCTCAACTTGCCCGCGACGTTGTCGAGGGCCGGCCGCGCGTCCGCGGGAGATGTGCCTCCCGAGATCAACGCGAACGACAGCACCCGACCGTCGACCGTCTGAACTATGCCGGTCAACGAACTGACGCCGGTCAGTGTTCCGGTCTTCGCGCGCACCCACCCCGCGCCGGGGTTCTCGCCGACGGTGAAACGGTCGGCGAGTGTGCCGGTGCCGCCTGCGACCGGCAGTCCGTCGAGCATCGGGCGGATCTTGGAATCGATCGGCTGATCGCTTCCGGTCGGTCCGCTGGCAGCGGCCATCAGCTTGTCGAGCAGTGCTGCGGGCACGAGGTTGCGGTACGACAGCCCCGACGTATCGCGCAGCGTCACGTTCGAGACGTCGAACTTGTTGTCGGCGAGCGTCTGCTTCACCGCCGACGTACCGCCCGCAAGCGTTGCGGGTCCACCACGAGCGACGGACAGTTCGACGCCGAGCGCCTCGGCGAGCACATTGTCGGAGTAGCGGAGCATGTCGTTGACCCTGGTGACGAGCGGTGCAGAGCGGACCGTCGCGACGGTCCGCGCGCCAGCGGGAGCGGTGACGTTCGTGACCGGGGCGTCGACGTCGAGCGCCTTGGCGAGTTGTTCTCCGGCGGTTATCGCAGGGTTGTCGACGCGCGGGGAGTATTCGTTGAGCGGATCTATGCGCGCGCCGTCGGTCATCAATGCCTCGATCGGAGCGATGTCGCCGCCCTTGATGTCGTCGCGGCTCCAACTGCTGTCCATCGTCGGACCGGTGTACGCGCTGGTGTCGACGGCGACGGAGGTGACCGGAACCCCCGATCTACGGACCTGGTCGGCAAGGTCGCTGATCCGACCGGGATCGGTGTAGAACGTCTGCGACCGCTTCGACTGGGCCGATAGCGTCGGGTCGCCTGCGCCCTTGACGATCACCTGGCCGTCGGTTCCGACCACGACAGTCGTCGTCAGGCGCGCATCGTGCGGGAGTCCGAGCAGCGCGGCAGCCGCGGTCAGGATCTTGGTGTTCGATGCGGGCACCCGTGGGGTGCTCGGGCTCTTCGACCACAGGATTGCGCCGGTCAACGAGTCGCTGACCTGGCCGGTGAACTCGCCGAGCTGCGGCGCGCGGGCCGCTGCGGCGATCTGCCTGGTCACGCCGGATGCCGTCGGCTGTGGCGCCGTCGCCGACACCGCGTTGATCTCAGGCGTCGCGGCGATCGGCGCAGGCCTTGGCGGCACACCTGCCGGGAGGTCGTCGGACTTGTTCATGCGCAACGCCACGAACAGCACGCTCGATGCGACCAATGCCAGCACGATCACCGACACCAGGGTCCACACAACCGCGCGACGTCGACCGCGCAACCGACCGTCCTGATTCCTCGCGCCCACTCGACCTCCGGTCTCGACCCATCTCTTCCGACGCCCCACAGTATCGTTGAGGCGATTCGCACAGCCGGACCGCGGCTGTCGACACCTGCCGACGGCGCACCGATCCCGTCCGAGGCGCCACGATCAAGGAGGAACCGTGGAATTCGATGTGACCATCGAGATCCCCAAGGGAAGTCGCAACAAGTACGAGGTCGATCACGAGAGCGGAAAGGTATTCCTCGACCGCTATCTCTACACCGCATTCGGCTACCCCGCCGACTACGGCTACATCGACAACACACTCGGCGAAGACGGCGACCCGCTCGACGCGCTGGTCCTGCTGCCCGAGTCGGTGTACCCGGGCGTCGTGGTCAAGGCTCGTGTGGTCGCGATGTACACGATGACCGACGAGGCAGGCGGCGACGACAAGCTGCTGTGCGTGCCCGCCAAGGACGTGCGCTGGGACCACATCCAGGACGTCGGCGACGTGTCGGAGTTCGAGCTGAACGCGATCTCGCACTTCTTCGAGCACTACAAGGATCTCGAGCCCGGCAAGTCGGTCACACCGGGCGGTTGGGTCGGCAAGGACGAGGCGGAGAAGGTGGCACAGGCCGCCGTCGAGCGCTTCCCGGGACACTGATCGACGCCCCTGCCGCTACATACTGAAAAATCCACCTCATCTGTTGCGCGTCACCTTCGGCACTGCCGAAGGTGAACCGGCACAGATGAGGTGGATTTTCTTTGGTACTAGTCGCTGCCCTACTCGGCAGCCACAGTTTCGGCGGCCGGCTTCCCGCGACGCAGTGGGAGTTCCTTCCACGTGACCGTGCCGATGATCGCGAGCAGCGAGACGATCGACACCGTCAAGAACACCGTGTCCATCGAGTTCGCGAAGCCCTCCTTGATCGGATCGCCCAGTTCGGCGGGCAACTCCTCGATGATCGACGTGTCGCTCATCACCGCGTCCGACGACCCCGACGCTCCCCCTGGATTCTGCGACGCCGCAATGAGACCCTTGGCGAACTCGCTGACCTGCGGATCATCACTGCCCGCTGCCCGCACGACTGCGGCGCGATACTCGGGAGTCTGCGCCGCGGACACCATCTCGTCCTTGATGTTCGGTCCCATCATGCTGAACAGCAGTGAGAAGAACACGGCCACACCGAGAGTCGCGCCGATCTGGCGGAAGAAGGTCGCGGTGCCGGTCGACAGGCCCATGTCCTTGGGCGGCAGGATGTTCTGCATCGCGAGCGTGATCGGCTGCATCAGGTTGCCCAGTCCGAAGCCGAGCAGGAACGCCATGAGCATGACGATCCAAACCGGTGTCGACGTGCTCACCAGGTGCAACAGGAACGTGGCGACGGTGATGAGCACCGCACCCACGATCGTGAACACCTTGTATCTGCCTGTGCGCGAGATCATCTGACCCGACGCGATCGAACCCATCATCAGACCGACAACCATCGGCAGCATCTGCAGGCCCGCGACCATCGGGCTCGAGCCGCGCAGCACCTGGAAGTACTGGGGCAACATCGAGATCCCGCCGAACATCACCGCACCGACGACCATCGAGATCACGATGCCCTGCGCGAACACCCGATTCTTGAAGACGCGCAACGGGATCAGCGCGTCGTCGCCCATCTTGTGTTCGATCCAGACGAACAGCGCGATGCCGAAGGCTCCGACGCCGTAACAGAGCCATGCCCAACCCGAGAACCAGCCCCATTCGCGGCCCTGCTCGGCCACGATCAGCAGCGGCGCGATGCCGACGGCGAGCGCGAACGCACCCCAGTAGTCGGTACGGCCGCCCCGACCCTTCTGTTGGTCGTAGTTGAGCACCTTGGCGACGACGATCAGCGCGAGGATGCCGATCGGAACGTTCACCAAGAAGACCCAGCGCCACCCCGACACCCAGAGGATCGTCGACTGACCGGCGAAGAAACCACCGAGTACCGGACCGAGCACACTCGACGTGCCGAACACCGCGAGGAAGTAGCCCTGATACTTCGCGCGCTCACGCGGTGGGACGATGTCGCCGATCGTCGTCAGCGCCAGGGTGAACAGACCGCCTGCGCCGAGCCCCTGCAGAGCGCGGAACGCCGCGAGCTCGTACATCGACGTCGCGAGCGAGCACAGCAGCGATCCGACGATGAAGATCGAAATGGCAAGCAGGAAAAAGGGTTTGCGGCCGTAGAGGTCGGAGAGCTTGCCGTAGAGCGGAGTGACGATGGTCGACGTGACGAGGTAGGCGGTGGTCACCCATGCCTGCATGTCGTAGCCGTGCAGGTCGTCGGCGATGGTGCGGATCGCGGTCGACACGATGGTCTGGTCGAGCGCCGCGAGGAACATGCCCAGCATCAAGCCGGCCAGGATCGTGAGGATCTGCCGGTGGGTCAGACCGGCGCCCGCCACCTCGTCAGATGGCGTGGACACCTGCGTCTCGTCTGTCATCTCGTTCCTTTCCCGGAATGTTCGCCTGCGGGCGCAATTAACTGCTCCGCGGCGTCGACGAAGCGGTCGAACAACACCACCAGCGTCGACAGTTCGTCTTGGCTCCAGTCCGTCATCGCGGACTCGAACGCTTCACGACGCATCGCTCGCATGCCCTCGACGCGTCGACGTCCCGCGTCGGTGATCACGAGAAGCGTCGCGCGTCCGTCGGCCGGGTCGGCTTCGCGGCGCACCAGGTCGAGGTCGACGAGTTGCGCGACGTGCCGCGACACGGTCGACGGATCGGCGTTGAGCGCTGCGGCGAGTTCGCTGGACCGCATGGGCGCACGGTCGAGGTGGAACAACCCGCGGAATGCTGCGGTCTCGAACTCTCCATCCTTCGTGCGGAACGTGGTGTGGACCGCGCGATCCCGGACACGCATGTATCGGCTGAGCGAATCGAAGAGCTGGTCGATCGACTCCGGTTCGAGCACGGGTCACCGCCTTTCGCTACCTAACGGACAAAGCCGACAGATGTTGCCTACTGCAAGTAGTTGCATGTTGCAAGCAAATGCCGAGCGCAAGTATGCGCTCGAGTTCTGCGGTACGCAAACAGCCCACTAACATGGACATTCGTGACTCCTCAGCCTCCACCACCGTCAGGTAGCCGCCCCCATTTCACCTCGATGCCCGACCTCGCATTGCGCGATCTCGGCGGCGCGGTGGTCTGGACCAACGACGATCTGTTCGCTGAGGTCCAGAACCTGATCAAGACCGGTCCGGCCGAGTACCGCCCCGCGACGTTCGGGCACAAGGGCCAGGTCTACGACGGCTGGGAGACACGACGTCGACGCCGCGACGGCGTCGACCAGGCGATCATCCGACTCGGGGCGCCCGGCGTGATCTACGGCGTCGTCGTCGACACGTCGTGGTTCAAGGGCAACTATCCGCCCGAGATCTCGGTGGAGGCCACCGCGGTCGAAGGCGTCGTGTCGGCGCAACAGCTCGTCGACGACGCCGAGTGGACAACGATCGTCGAGAGGACTCAGGTCGACGGCGACACCCGCAATCCGTTCAAGGTCGACGCAAAGGGCCGCTTCACGCACGTCCGACTCACCATGCATCCCGACGGCGGTGTCGCACGCTTCCGTGTTCACGGCCGCGGTGTGCCGAATCCGCACTTCTTCCGCTACGGCCACTTCGATCTCGCCGCCCTCGAGAACGGCGGACTGATCACGGCATGCTCGAACATGTTTTACAGCTCACCGAACAACCTGCTGATGCCCGGTCGCGCACGGCACATGGGCGAGGGATGGGAGACCAGCCGCCGTCGTGACTCCGGCAACGACTGGGTGCAGGTGCGCCTCGCGGGCCAGGGCAGGGTCAGTCTCGTCGAACTCGACACCAGCTACTTCATCGGCAACGCGCCGGGAGCAGCGACGGTGCGTGGCAGAGACGGCGAGGACGGTGAATGGTTCGATGTGTTGCCGCGCACCGAGCTGCAACCCGACACTCGCCACCGCTTCGTCATCGATCTCGACCGGCCGATGACCGAAGCGCGGATGGACATCTTCCCCGACGGCGGCATGGCACGGTTCAAGCTCTACGGACTGCTGACCGAGGAGTCGCAGGCGGGCCTGATCGAGCAGTGGGAGCGCGGCGAGGCCTGAGCGTCGACACCCGCCGTTCACCTGAAACACCCAATCCGGTCACATGGCGGGTTTTGACTGACTCCTCGTGGCTCACAGACTTCCCAAACCGGTCAGTACACCATTGCCTTCGCAGTTGTCACAGACTCCGCAGTTGACACAGTCTTCGCAGATGTCACATGTGACGCGCAGGACGTTCCTGAAGTCGGCGACGGTGGCTGCGGGCACCGCCGCCGTCGCGTCGGCGGCGATTCCGTCGGCAGCGGCGGCCCCGGGAGGCTCCGGCGTCTTTGCGCATTCGGTGGCTTCGGGTGATCCGCTCCCCGACCGCGTGATCCTGTGGACGCGCGTCACACCCCACGCACGCGCGACACCCGGCTCCGGCCTTGGCGACCCGACCGCGGTGCGCTGGGAAGTCGCGCACGACAACGCATTCGGCAGTGTCGTCGCGTCCGGAAGCGTGACGACCACGGCCCAGCGCGACCACACGGTCAAGGTCGACGCCGCGGGACTTGCTCCCGCGACGCGATACTTCTACCGCTTCACCGTGCTCGACGGTCCCGCGGCAGGCGCCGTGTCACCAGTGGGCAGAACGAAGACAGCCCCCGCGGCCTCGGCGGACATCGACCGTCTGCGGTTCGGAGTCTGCTCGTGCTCGAATTACGAAGCAGGACACTTCATCTCGTACCGGGCCATGGCCGAGCGCACCGACATCGACTTCATCCTGCACCTCGGCGACTACACCTACGAGTACGAATCCGGCGGCTACACAGGAGCATTCGGCGAGATTGTTCGCAAGGTCGAACCGAGACACGCGACGGTGAGCCTGACCGACTACCGCATCCGGCAGGGAAAGTACCACCAGGACCCCGACCTTGCCCGCGCCCATGCCGCGCATCCGTTTGTCTGCATATGGGACGACCACGAATCGGCCGACAACTCCTACCGCGACGGTGCGGAGAACCACGACCCGCGGACGCAGGGCAGTTGGACTGCTCGCAAACGTGCAGCAACACAGGCGTACTTCGAGTGGATGCCGGTACGTCCGAACTCGCTCGAGAACGGCGAGCACCTGTATCGACGCCTCCGTTTCGGCACACTGACCGAGCTCATCATTCCCGATCTCCGCTCGTATCGCGACAAGCAATCGACTGCGCGCGTTGATGATCCGAAGCAGTCGATCACCGGAGCACAGCAGTACACCTGGTTGGAGACCTCGATCACGACGTCGTCGACCCGCTGGCAGGTGATCGGCAGCGAAGTGATGATGGTGCCGCTGACGATTCCCGCGTCGACCGATCCAAGACTCGCCGAGTGGTTACACGACACGGTCGGAGTCCCCCGAGACGGCTTCCCGGTCAACAACGATCAGTGGGACGGGTACGCGGCGCAGCGTCGACAACTGTTGTCCGCGATCGACAAGGCGGGCAAGCGAAACGTGGTTCTGGTCGCGGGAGACATCCACAGCTCGTGGGCAAGTGAGTTGCCGCTCAACGTTTCTCACTATGGAAAAGACCGCTCGGGACGTGCCGTCGCGTGTGAGTTCACCGTCCCCAGCATCACGGCCGCGAGTGCGCACGACAGCATCGCGGTCAGCCGCGCACTCGACGCCCCGACGGTCGCGGTGCTGTCCGCCGGTCAGGAGGCCATCAAATTGGCCAACCCGTGGATCAAGGATGTCGAACTGACGACACACGGATTCGGGGTGATGACCGTGACGCCCGCGCGGGCCACAATGGAATGGTTCTACGTCGCGGATGTATTCGACCCGCGTTCGACGACTCGGCGAGCATTCGGTTGGTCGACGCGGGCGGGTACCCCGAAACTGATTCGCACATAACTCGTTTCGCCGGAACCCGACCCCGACCTTCTATCGACAGGAACCACGACATGAGACTCCCGCGACAACTCGCCAGCGGACTCGTCGCAACAACAGCGGTGATGTGTGCGGTGTTCGGCGCCCCCGCGACCGCGCAGGCAGCGCCGCCGAAACCGACACCCACCGCATTCCCGGTCGGAGCGTTGGCCACCCTCTATCAGTCGGATGTCCACGGCTCTGACGTCATCTACTGGCCGGTGATCTCGAGCTTCACCGACATTCGTGCGCACCACCCCGTCACGATGTCGGAGAACCTGGAGAAGGCGGTCGCGATCAACAATGCGGCACAGGATGATCCGGCATTGCGCAAGCGCGCACTCGACGACGCGTACGCGATCGACGGGTTGTCGCAGAAGCAATTACACGCCATGACCGATGCGTTCGGGACCGAGCTCGGCGCTGATGTGCGCCAAGCGCTCACCGAGAAGCGCCTGCCGAAGGTGACCGCACTCATCGACACACTCGCCGCACGCGGCCAAGGCATCGCGTCGTCGACGCTCGTCGAGAAGGAAATCTCCGACAACCCCAGGCCGTACAAGGTGGCGCCGAACCGGATCAAGGTCTACAACCTGCCGGGCAAGACCGACGAGGACGTGCTCTCCGGGGGCTCGTCGTACCCGTCCGGGCACACCGCGTCGGCAATGATCCGCACCGGGCTGCTCGCACTGATGATTCCCGAACTCGCACCACAATTCCTCGCGCGCGGTAGCGAGGCCGGCTATCACCGCGTCGTCCTCGGCGTGCACTACCCGCTCGACGTGATCGCCGGACGCATGGTCGCCGACGCCGCCGTCGCCGACCGATACGCCGACCCACGCTTCCGCCCACTGATCGTAGCGGCAGGCCAGGAACTCCGCGCCGAACTCGAATGGCGTTGCCGCGCAGTACTTTCGACGTGCATTACGCGCGATACTCCGTATCGCAGCACGCCCGACGCTCTGGCCGACTACAACGCGCGCATGTCTTACGGACTCTCACGCATCGGCTCGCCGAGTGCAGCGTTTGTCGTACCGCCGATGGCCGTCGACCTGGTGCTGCGCGCACATCCTCGCCTCACCCGCGCGCAAGCCACCGATCTGCTGCGACGCACCGCGTATCCCGCCGGATACCCGCTCGACGACCAACGCCCCGGCGCACAGTCGTGGCAGCGGCTCGACCTCGCCCGCGCCTACGCCGCCCGCTGAGACCCAGAGCCGCTGGCTAAGCCCGAGCCGCTGATCGAGACTGTTACCCGCTGATCGAGCTTGTTACCCGCTGATCGAGCTTGTCGAGATCACCCACCCGCTGATCGAGCCCCACCCGCTGATCGAGCCCACTCCGCTGATCGAGCTTGTCGAGATCACCAACCCCGCCGAGACCCAAACTGCGGCAACGCCTCTGCGCCCACGCGGTGCTCATCGGCACGGCCACGTGATCGTGTGGTCGCAAGCACATAGTCGCGCGCCCGTCCGGCAACTCGCTGCGGCACAAACTGAGTGGGGATTCACATACGCGTCTCATGAGGTCTTCTTTGCCTGCTGTTCGCCTATTGGACAACAAAGACCGCTTCGCTAACTTCTCGTGACCCGCGAACTTCACAGCCTGCCCGATTCGAAGACCTCTGCTGTTCCGTCGATGTCGCGTCGGCGGCTCATGCAGACCGCTGCCGCCGCGGCCGGCACAGCGGCCGCGCTCGCATCCGGTGTATCCGAAGCGGTTGCCGCACCGCGCCATCAGGCTTTCCTGCACTCGGTGGCATCCGGAGATCCGCTGTCTGACCGCGTCATCCTGTGGACCCGGGTCACTCCTGAGCCGCGGGCAACACCCGGGTCGGGATTCGGCGAACCGACGAACGTCCGGTGGCAGGTGTCCCAAGACCCGGGCTTCGCGCGCATCGTGTCGTCAGGCGTCTTCACCACCTCTGTCGATCGCGACCACACCGTCAAGGTCGACGCGGCCGGCCTGTCACCGTCGACCCGGTACTTCTATCGTTTCGTCGTGGCCGACGGCCCACTGGCAGGCACTGTTTCACCGACTGGGCGCACCAAGACCGCACCAGCGCTGTCGGCCGACATCGACAAGCTTCGGTTCGCGGTCTGTTCGTGCGCGAATTACGAAGCGGGCCATTTCATCTCCTACCGCGGCATGGCTCAGCGGGATGACCTCGACTTCGTGCTTCACCTCGGCGACTACACCTACGAATACGAGACCGGCGGATATCCCGGCGCTTACAACGAGACCGTCCGCACCACCGCTCCGGTCCACGCGACCGTCACCGTCGACGACTACCGGATCCGGCAGGGCAAGTACCACCAGGATCCCGATCTCGCCCGCGCACATGCCGCTCACCCCTTCATCTGCATGTGGGATGACCACGAATCCGCCAACAACTCCTACCGAGACGGCGCCGAGAACCACAAGACTCTCACCCAGGGCAGCTGGAGCGCTCGCAAACGTGCGTCGGACAAGGCGTACTTCGAGTGGATGCCGGTGCGCCCCAATTCAATCGACAACGGCGAACACCTCTACCGCCGGTTCCGCTTCGGTCAGCTCGCCGAGCTGATCATCCCCGATCTACGCTCCTACCGCGACAAGCAGTCCTACCTCAAGGTCGACGATCCCAACCAGAGCATCACCGGTAAGACGCAATACAAGTGGCTCGAGACCTCGATCACGACGTCGTCAGCGCGCTGGCAGGTGATCGGCAACGAGGTGATGATGGCTCCGCTGGTGATTCCCGAGACCACCGACCCGCGCGTCGCTGACTGGCTGCACAATCAGATCGGCCTGCCCGCCGACGGGATCACGATCAACAACGACCAGTGGGACGGATATCAAGCCGAACGTCGTGCGCTGCTGCAGGCGATCGACAAGGCGGGCAAGAAGAGTGTCGTGCTCGTCACCGGCGACATCCACAGCTCGTGGGCCAGCGAGATTCCCCTCAACGCGCCCCACTACGGCAAGGATGCGAGCGGGCGCGTGGTCGCGTGCGAATTCACCCCGCCGAGCATCACCGCGGCCAGCGGCTACGACACCATCGCCATCAACAGGGCACTCGCGGCGCCCGTCACGACGACCATGGACGTCGCCCAGGAGACCATCAAGACCGCGAACCCCTGGATCAAGGACGTCGAGCTCACCACACACGGTTTCGGAGTCATGGAGATCGACAGGTCACGCGCGCAGATGAACTGGTTCTACGTGAAGGACGTGACGAACCCGGCGTCGTCGGTGTACCCCGCCTTCAGTTGGTACACGCGCGTCGGACAGCCAAAACTACGGCGCGCCTGAACTATTCGCCATCTCTGACAACCCGACCGACACTCACGACGGCCGACTTTCCGCAACGATTGGACTCTCATGCATTCTGAGCACTCCGCCGTTACTCCACGGCGCACACTGGCCCTCGCTGCGGGGCTGACGGCGGTTGCCGTGGCCGCGACGGTAACCGTCGGCGCGACGTCCGCGCATGCCGCACCCCTCGGCCAACCGTCTGCGCCGTTCCCCACCGAATGCAGGTCGGGTAGCACACTGACGCTCGGTGAACTCGTGCCGATCGTTGCCAAGTCGCTCGACGCCCGAGCGCCCGGAGCCGCAACGACGATCAACAGCGCCGCCGGCCGCTTCTCCACGCAACTGCACAACAGCACCGTCAGCACGCTCGTGGTAACTCAGCGCGGGTCGGAAGTGAGTCCCGGTCAAGGCGTCCAGGCCACCCACGGCGCCAATGCGCTGGTCCAGCAGGTGTTGTCGATCAAGAACGGCACCTACCGTGACGGTTACCGACTCTCCTCGATCACGCTCAACGACGCGATCGAGACCGTTCTCGTAGGGATCGAGGCAAACGACGCGATCGTCCTCGACAACATCGCGACCATCCTCGACGAGGTCGCATCGAAGGCCGTCTCGGGTGCCGTCGGTGTGCCGATCGTCAGCAGCATCATCGGCTCCATCGCGGGAAAGATCGTGAAAACGGTCGTCGAGCTGCCGGGGACCGCAGCCGAGAAGGGCGGAAACGCCCTCGGAGACAAGGCAGACAGCACGTGTTTGGCGGCCGGAGACGGCACCAAACCGGTCCAACGGGAGAGGGTCAAGAACGCCTTCGCCGTGAACGTCAGCCCTGAGCTGACCACCTTCGCGAAGTCGTTGAGTCCGTCGAGTGGCGACTGTCGCCCGCTGGCGGGCTTGAGCCTGGACGAGGCCATCGTCTACGTCGGCGCGACGCATGGTTCGACGCTGCCGAAATCGCAACAGGCGTCGTTTGCGGCGAGCGTCAAGAGCGTCCGAGCCAACCTACACAAGGTGTACCTCAGCAACGCCTTCGTCCCGAAGGACAAGGACGAGCTGATCGGCGTGTTCGAAACGGTCGCAGGTCTGCCCGTCATCGGCGGTCCCGGCCTCACCTATGCTGCCGGAGTGCTGCAGAACCTCACGGCCGGCGGCGAACTCAACCACTACATCCCGTTGTCAGATGTCTCGGTCAACGCGGTGTTCAACGGGGGCCGTGCCGTCAACGACCTCCGAACTTTCAAATCAACACCCGAATGGGCGCTTGCGAGCGCACAGGGTGCTACAAAAGCGTTGTGCCGCACCACCGATGAAGGTAAGCCCTACCCGGGCGCCGACAAGACCGTCTACCTGGGCAAGTGAGGAAACACTCGATGTCATCGATCCACATTCCCGTCAGATCGCTCAGGCGCGTCGTCGCAGCCACCGCTCTGACCGCCTGCGCACTCCTCGGCGCACAGGTACCCACGGCCGTCGCGGCGCCGCCTCGACCCAACCCGACGCCGTTCCCCGCGGGTGCGATCGCGACGGTGTACCAGTCCGACGTCCACGGCTCTGACATCATCTACTGGCCGGTGATCTCGAGCTTCACCGACATTCGCAAAAATCACCCTGACACGATCGCCGAGAACTCGGACAGGGCCGCAGCGATCAATCAGTCGGCGAAGAACGATCCGGCACGTCAGAAACGGGCACTCGACGACGGCTACGCGATTGACGGCTTGTCGCAGACACAGCTCTACACAATGTCGGATGCGTTCGGCGCCAACCTCGGTAGCGATTTCCGTCAGGCCCTTGCTGACAAACGACTGCCCAAGGTCTCGGCTCTGCTCGACACACTATTCGCCCGGGGCCAAGGCATCGCTGCGTCCACGGCGGTCGAGAAGGCCCTGTCTGACAACGACCGTCCGTATGTGGCCGAACCCGACCGCATCACGGTGTACAACCGGCCCGGCAGGTCCAAGAGCGACGTGCAATCCGACGGCTCGTCGTACCCGTCCGGGCACACCGCCTCGGCAATGATCCGCACCGGGCTGCTCGCACTGATGATTCCCGAACTCGCACCACAGTTTCTTGCGCGCGGTAGCGAGGCCGGGTACAACCGCGTCGTCCTCGGCGTGCACTACCCGCTCGACGTGATCGCCGGACGCATGGTCGCCGACGCCGCCGTCGCCGACCGATACGCCGACCCACGCTTCCGACCGTTGATCGTGGCCGCCGGGCAGGAACTCCGCGCAGAACTCGAATGGCGTTGCCGCGCAGCACTATCGACGTGCATCGCGCGCGACACACCGTATCGCAGCACACCCGGCGCCCTGGCCGACTACGACGCGCGCATGTCCTACGGACTCTCGCGCATCGGCTCGCCGAGTGCAGCGTTTGTCGTACCGCCCGCAGCCGTCGACCTCGTGCTGCGCGCACATCCTCGCCTCACCCGCGCGCAGGCCACCGACCTACTAAGCCGCACCGCCTACCCGGCCGGATACCCACTCGACGACCAGCACCCCGGCGCACAGTCGTGGCAGCGCCTCGACCTGGCCCGCGCCTACGCCGCCCGCTGATCGAGCCCAACCCGCTGACCGAGCCCCACCCGCTGATCGAGCTTGTCGAGATCACCAACCGCCGACCGAGCCCAACCCGCCGATCCAGCCCAACCCGCTGATCGAGCTTGTCGAGATCACCACCCGCTGATCAGCTTGTTACCCGCTGATCGAGCTTGTCGAGATCACGCAGCGCGGCGAGACTCGAACTGCGGCAGCACCTCTGCGCGCACGCGGTGCTCGGTGGCCGAGCCGTCGATCGGAACGATGAGCACGGCGTCGGCGACCTCGGCCGCGTAGATGTCGCGGATCAGTGTGGCCAGGCCGTGCGGGGTGCCGACGTAACGCACGGTTTCTGCGGGATCGCCGGCAGACGTCACCGCCGAGCCCGCAACCGACACCGAGGCGACAGACGCGCGCGCCGACCCCGGATGCGGTGCAATCGCAACCTCGACTGCCAGTGCTACCGAGAAGTTCGCGGTGTCACGGGTGCCTGCCCGCAGTAGCGAGCGAGTGCGCTGGGCGTCGCGCAGCGTCGAACGTCGCACGACGATCGGCAGTTCGGCGGCACCGGCGTCGCCGACGATCGCAACCCGCAGTGCCGGGCGGCCGATGGTGATGACGCCGGTGTCGGCAGCAAGGAGCTGGTCGGCGAGAACGTCTGTCGGAGAACTCGATTGGATCGTCACGAGTGTGCCTTTCGGTGGTGGATGTCGGGGGCGTCGGCGCCGCGATCGCTCAGGCAGCGCAGCGCGTGGAGCAGGCGGTCGACGTCGTCGGACGAGCTGCCGAGTCCGAAGCTCGCGCGTACAGCGCCGTCGGGATAACCGAGTCGGTCGAGCAACGGGTGCGCGCAGAACTTTCCGTCGCGCACACCGATGCCGTGTTCCGAACTCAGGTACTCCGCCACCTCGCGCGGGCTATGGCCGTCGACGGTGAAGCCTGCGATGCCGACGCGCTCGAGGTCGTCGTCGAAGACACGCAAGGGGGTGACTCCGTCGATCTCGGCGAGTCCGGCGTCGAGTTGTGCGCACAGGTACGCCTCGTGTGCGCCGATCCACTCGTGTCCGAGGTCGGTGATCGCGTCGCATGCGGCGGCGATCGCGATGGCGCCCAACACATTAGGAGATCCCGCTTCGTGACGCGCTGCACCCGTGTGCCACGACACCGACGCGCAACCGGCCTCGACGTCGACGTCTGCAGTTGCACCGCCGCCCGCCAGGTACGGCTGCGCGGCGTCGAGCCAGTCGGTGCGTCCGATCAGCACACCCGCGCCGAACGGCGCGTAGAGCTTATGGCCCGAGAAGACGAGGTAGTCGATGCCGTGACTGACGATCGACACCGGGCGGTGAGCAACGAGTTGCGCGGCGTCGACGAGGATTCGGGCGCCGTGCCGGTGCGCAATCGACGCGAGTCGCGAGATCGGGAGGACCTCGCCGGTCACGTTCGACGCCGCGGTCACCGCAAGTAGCGCGGCGGGCTTGGCCGCGAGTTCACGCTCGACGGCGGCGAGAGTCTCGTCGATGGTCGATGCAACTTCGACGATGCGCGTCCACTTGTCTTTGCGTTCGACCCATGGAAGCAGGTTCGCGTGGTGCTCGATGTCGAGAACGACAACGTCGCCGGGCGTCACATGCGCCGCGAGGTTGATCGCGTCGGTGGTGTTGCGAGTGAACACGACGGCGTCGTCGGCGCGACCACGGACGAAGCGTCGAACTGTCTCGCGGCACTCCTCGTAGCGACGCGTCGTGACCTGCGACAGATGCCCCGCACCACGGTGCACGCTGGCGTAAGTGCTCAGCGAGTCGGCAACGGCCTGCGCCACCGCGGTGAGCGCCGGGGCGCTGGCGGCGTAGTCGAAGTTGGCGTAGCGCACCGTCGTACCGTCGGAAAGCGGCGCGCATTCGGCGGCTCCGACGACGTCGGCAAGTGGGGCGATAGTTGGGGTCTGCACAGGCGAAACAGCCTTGGCCTGCGAAAACTCGGTGTGCGAACGGGTGACGACAGCAGTCATCGAATAGTCTCCTTGGAATCCACGCTTGCCGTACCCACCCTGGACACGGCCAGGTCGTCACCCGGAGCACCCCACCGCGGAGGAGGGTTGCCGACCAGCTAGCCGGGGCTTGTCGCTGGCACTCATGACCTGTTCCAAGGATCACCGACGCGACGCTGAGCTGTCAACTTTCACTCAGCGTGCACGAAAGGCCGCCGAGGGCGCGATCACCGAGCGCGCTAATGACTCCGATTCTGTACGCCGGCCTCGCCGGTCTGTGCGCGGTTGCGCTTCCACGCAACCGGTAGCGTGAATCCATGCCAGCTTCGGAGGTCTTCGTCCTGTCCAGGCCGCACGGCACCGTTCGAGCACGTGGCGCGTCCGCGGGATTCACCGACGCCACCGAGGCTGCCGAGGCGTTGCGTTCCGGGCGCATCGGCGCCGTCACCGGGGCGATCGGGTTCACAGCCGCCGACGACGCCGCGCTGCTGGTTCCCGAAACCATCACGCACAGCGGTTCGGCGATCGTGGGGCAAGCGCCGGAGCCTGCTCACGCCGAGTGCGTCACATTGATTCCCGACGCCGCGACGCATCGGGACCGGGTCGCACGTGCCATCGACGAGATCGACGCGGGGGCGTTGTCGAAGGTCGTGCTCGCGCGCGCCGTCGAATTCGACGTCGAACCTCCCGTCGACCCGGACCGACTTCTCGAAGCCCTGGCGTACGGAAACGCCGAGCACTCTGCGTTTCTCGTCGACCTCAGCGTCGACGAGCACACCGACCCGCGAGCTCGATGGCTCATCGGAGCGAGCCCAGAAGTATTGCTGCGCAAGCAAGGTCTCGAGGTTACGTGCCGCCCCTACGCGGGATCGGCGGCTCGCTCAGCAGACCCCGACGTCGATCATGCTGCCGGCCGGGCACTACTGGCCTCGACGAAGGACCGGGCCGAGCACGCATTCGTCGTCGACCATCTCCGCGACGCGCTCGAGCCGATCTGTCGCGAACTCGACGTGCCTGACCAGCCGTCGCTGGTCTCGACCGGCGAGATGTGGCACCTGACAACACCGATTCGCGGGGTACTGACCGATCCGACGATCACCGCCCTCGACCTCGCACTGCTGCTGAGCCCAACACCAGCGGTGTGCGGAACACCGGGAGATGTTGCAGCACAGTTCATCTCGAATCACGAGGAGCGTCGTGGATTCTACGCGGGCGCCGTCGGATGGTCGGGCTCCGCGGGCGACGGCGAGTGGATGGTGACCATCCGTTCGCTCGAACTGTCCGACGACCGTCGCCATGTCCGCACCTGGGCCGGCGGCGGCATCGTCGCCGGGTCGGAGCCGCAGGCGGAGCTCGACGAGACGTCGGCGAAGCTCGCGACCGTCCTGCGCGCGCTCGGCGTCGACGAGCTCGGTTGACGTCGGGGTAGTGGGTGCGTGCCCGCGTCGTGGAGCCCACACCCCCGCGCCGAACCACCCGCACTCAGAGCGACGCGGCGAGGGAGTCGGTCAGGATGTCGAGGCCCCGGTGGAGTTCGTCGTCGCTGGTCGTCAGCGGCGGAGCGATGCGGAAGATGCCGCCCATGCCGGGTAGCTGGACGATGTTCATGTGCAGTCCGCGCTCAAGGCAGGCGGCAGTCACCTTGGCGCCCAACGCATCCGCAGGTGTGCGCGACGCCTTGTCGGTCACGAGCTCGACGCCCTGCAGTAGTCCGCGGCCGCGGACGTCGCCGACAACCTCGACGTCGTCGCGCAGCCCGATCAGCCTCTCGCGCAGAACATCTCCGAGCTTGGCTGCACGCTCGACGAGTCCCTCTCGTTCGATCACGTCGAGCACCGTGAGGGCAACGGTCGCGGCGAGGGGGTCGGACGCGTGCGTGGTGTAGAACAGGAATCCTCGCTCTGCGCAACGGTCTTCGATCTCCGCGCTCGTCACGACGGCCGCGACGGGTAGGCCCGCGCCGAGAGTCTTCGAGAGCGTAAGAATGTGCGGCCCAACTCCGTCGCGCTCGAATGCGTACATCGTGCCGGTGCGGCCGAGTCCGGTCTGCGCCTCGTCGAGGATCAACAGCATGCCCCGGTCGTCGCACATCTGCCGCAGCCGCGCGAGGTATCCGTCGGGCAGTTCGATGATGCCACCCGACGACAAGATCGGTTCGACGATGCACGCGGCGAGCGAGCCGTTCGACTGCGTGTCGACGGCCGCAAACCCGTACTCCAGTTCGGCTTCCCAGTCGTAGGACCCGTCGGCGTTGCGGAACGGCGAGCGGTAGGCGTTCGGGGTGGGAAGCGTGAAGTTGCCCGGCAGCGTCGGGCCGTAGCCGCGCCGCCCCGCCGAGAACGTGGCAGCCGCTGCGCCAGAGGTCATTCCGTGCCACGACCGGTCGAACGAGACGATCTCGTAGCGTCCCGTAGCGAGCTTGGCCATCTTGATCGCCGCCTCATTCGATTCGGCTCCCGTGGTCAACAACACTGTGCGCGTGAGGTTGTCGGGCAGCGTCGTAGATAGCCGCGAAGCAAAGTCGACGACGGGCCTGCTGAGCATGCCGCTGAACAAATGGTCAAGCGTGGCAACCGAATTCGATACCGCTTCGACGATCGCGGGATGCGAATGGCCCAGCACGGCGCTCATCTGACCCGACGTGAAGTCGAGGATCGCGTTGCCGTCGGAGTCGTAGACGTACGACCCCGAGGCGCGTTCGATGATGCGCGGAGTGAACGCAGGGATGTAGCGGATCAGGTGTCGCTGGGCGGCATCCCAGAAGGCGTCGTCTGTCATGGTCGTCCTCAGATCGGTCGTGCGGATCATCCAACTATGGCATAGTCGGTTAGGACATTCATCTTTCAGGAGCACACGACCCCGATGGGACCTCAACCGCCGATCAGCGTCAGCGAGCACTCTGACATGCCCATTTATCGGCAGATCGTCACCCAGTTGACCTTCATGATCGAGATGGGCCAGCTCGGCGCCGGCGACCGCCTACCCGGTTCCCGCATGCTCGCCGACAATCTCGGCATCAACCGGAACACCGTCGCCAGGGCTTACGGCGACCTACGCGCGGCCGGGCTTGTCGAATCGCGGGGCCGCGGCGGGATGGTCGTGCTCGCCGCGACGTCGACGCAGCCGCGGTCCGAAGCACGCGATACCGCCCGCGAGACACTGCAACTCGCGGTCGACGAGTGCCTGCAGCTCGGGCTCTCCCCCACCGAAATCGGCGATCTCGCGCTGAATCTCGCTGTCACACAATCCGATTCACCTCGCGTGTACTTCGTCGAGTGCAACGACGACCGCGCCGACTACTTCGCAGACGAACTCACCGAGAAGCTCGGCATTCGGGTCACTCCGCTCGTGCTCGACCACTTCGACCCAGACGCCGTCCCAGCAGACCTGGTACTCACCACGTTCTTCCACCTCGCGCAGGTCCGCGGGTTGATGAGTGATCGCGCCGAGGTGGTGGCCATTGTCGTCGCGCCGCACGTCCGCACGCTCATGCAGATCGCCGACGTCCCGCCCGAGCAGAAGGTCGGGCTCTGGTACAACACCGCCGATCAGGCTGCGAGCGTGCGGGATTCGCTCTCAGCCGCGGGCATCACAGACGTCACGATGCTCGACGGGACCTCCGACGACGAGCTCGCAGGACTCGACGTCGTCGTGATCCCCAGCGAGACAGCAGAACTCGCCGACCGGCTCTCGCAGCGGGTACGCGTCATCGAGTTCGGCAACGTCCTCGACGACGCATCGGTGCGCATGGTTCGAGAAGTGCTGCGCGACCTACGGGCGACGAGTCAGCCCAGCGCCTGATCCAGATCGCCGAGCAGGTCGTCGACGCCCTCGAGCCCGACCGATAGTCGCACCACCGAGTCGCTGAGCCCGATCGCCGCCCGACCATCCGGACCCATCGCGCGGTGCGTCGTCGTGGCGGGGTGGGTGATGAGCGACTTGGAGTCGCCGAGATTGTTCGAGATGTCGATGACCTGCAACGCGTTGAGCACCTCGAATGCCCGCTTCTTGCCGTCGACGCCGTCGTGGTCATTGAGTTCGAACGTCACGACGGTGCCGCCGCCCGACATCTGCTTGGTCGCGAGGTCGTACTGCGGATGCGATGTGATGAACGGGTACTTGGTCCACCGCACGCGTGGGTCGGCCTCGAGGAATTCGGCGATCCGCAACGCCGACGCCACCGATGCGTCGACGCGCAGGCGCATGGTCTCGAGCCCCTTGAGCAGCGTCCACGCGTTGAACGGACTCAACGCGGGACCGGTATGACGCATCAGAGTCTGCACCGGACCGTCGATGTACTCCTTGGTTCCCAACACCGCACCGCCCATCACGCGGCCCTGGCCGTCGATGTGCTTGGTACCCGAGTAGACGATCACGTCGGCGCCGAGGTCGAACCCACGTTGCAGTAGTGGTGTGGCGAAGACGTTGTCCAACACCACCTTTGCGCCCGCAGCGTGAGCAAGCTCAGAAACCTTCGCGACGTCGACGAGAGTCTGCATCGGATTCGACGGCGTCTCGAAGAACACTGCGTCGGTCGGCGTCGACAGCGCCTGCTCCCATTGGTCGAGGTCCTCGCCGTCGACGAAAACCGTTTCGACGCCCCAGCGCGGCAGGATCTCGTTGCACACCACGAAGCACGAACCGAACAGGCTGCGCGCCGCGACGAGGCGATCGCCCGCCTTCAGTAGCGCACCGAGCGCCACGAACACCGCGGCCATGCCGCTCGCCGTCGCGAAGCATGCCTCAGCGCCGTCGAGCAGGCGCAGTCGCTCCTCGAACATGGCTGTCGTCGGATTTCCGTAGCGGGAGTAGACGAATCGCTCGTCCTCACCGGTGAATGCGCGCTCGGCCGCTTCCGCGGAGTCGTAGACGTAGCCGCTGGTGAGATAGAGCGCCTCGGAGGTCTCGAAGAAGCCGGAGCGAGCCAGGCCACCGCGGACGGCGAGGGTGTCGAAGGAAACGCCTTCTGGCAGTTCGTGACTCACGACTGCCTCCACGGAAGATTCGACGCACGCCACCCGACGGCACCGCGGTGGTCGTTCTCGTCGAGCCCACCCTCGAATCCGTCGAGAACGTTGTACGCCTTGGTGATTCCCGCTGCGGTCGCGGCCTCGGCGGCTCCGATCGAGCGATGACCCGAGCGGCACAGGAAGATCACTTCGTTGTCGTCACGAATACCCGCATCGCGCAGTTCCGCGATGAATGCTTGGTTGGGCGACCCGTCGGGAAAGGTGTTCCACTCGACGAAGACGGCGTTCTTCTCGATGACTTCCAGATCCGGAACGCCGACGAATGCCCATTCCGCCGTGGTGCGACAGTCGACCAGAACCGTGTTGGGGTCGGTCTCCAGCATCTCCCAGGCCTGCTGGGGAGTCAGATCGCCTGCATAGGTCATGCCCTGCACACCTTCCGCTCTCTGTTGTCGCCTATCCCGAACGCACTGCTGGCCGGGAGTTTCGTCGCCTAGCAATGTACTCGCGCGCCGGTCATGGCGTGATTTCGACCCGAGCCCGCCATGACCCCGGCCCGCCACGACCCGAGCCCACCACGACGCAGACTGTCCCACCCGGACCCCGACAGTCACGCGTCCACCGCAAGTGCTGCGACGACGGCGTCGAGATCGTCGCTGTCGGCGCGCCTGATCGCCCACGTGTCCATGGGCATGGCGAGATCGGAGATGGGAAGAAGCGTGAACTCACTGCGATCGATAGCGCGCATCGACTCCGTCTCCTCCGGAACCAGGGTGAAGCGGTCGCCGCCGCGGAGCATCAATGCCATTCCTGAGATGGTGGAGTAGCGGTGCGAGGCGTCGACCAGCACACCGAGATCGCGCAGGAGCCGCGTGTACGGCCCGTACCGCAGGTCCCAGTGCCTCGGGCCGGACACCAACGTCATGCCCCGCAGGTCAGCGGTCGTGATTGTGGGTGCCCCAGCGAATCGCGACGCGTCGACGACGGCCACGACTCTCGACGACGCGAGCAACGTGCCCACAAGGTCGGGATGGTGTTCGGGAAGATGCGAAATCGCGAGATCGATCTCGCCGCCGAGGAGCTGCTCCGGCATCTCCAGCGACGGCATCTGGGAGAAGATCACCCGATGCGTTTCGTCAACCTGGTCGGCAACCGCCGAGATGCGTCGACGCTGTGCCTGTGTGAGCTCGTCCGGAACGGCAACCCGTAGGTCCGTGTGCTGGGTCGCGCGCACCGCGGACGGTAGTGCGTCGAGATCTGCGACGACCCGTTCTGCGAGCGGAATCAATGCTCGACCCGCATCGGTGAGTGCGGTGTGATGTGTCGACCTGTCGAAGAGGCGGACGCCGAGCTCGGACTCCAGCGCCTTGATCCGCTTACTCAGCGGAGGCGCGGACATGTGGAGTGATTCCGCCGCCCTGGTGAAGTTCAGCTCACGTGCCACAGCGAGGAAGTACCGCAGGTGCATGACATCCATAGAAATATCCAACGCTCCACATCGAACTTGGTATTTCCGTTTGGGCAACACAGGAGCGTCCAAACCGATCGTTCCCTTCCGTTCACGACGCTCCTAGCGTGGAGGTAAATGAGCTCTGTTCGCGAGCACACCGGGAGGCACCATGTTCGAGCATCTGTACGTTCTGGATGGCCGCAACCACTCCATCGTGCGGGTCGATCCCGGTGACGGCTCCGTCGAGACCGTGACCGATGAGACGGGCTACATGCCGGACGGGATCGTCACCACGCCCGACCGCATCTACTGGACGACGATGGGCAAGCCCACCCGCGCCGCGGTGACAGCCGACACCTCGTCAGACGAGGCCTGGGATTTCAGCGCTCCGAACGGCTCGGTGCGCACCTGTGCCCTTGACGGTTCCGGACAGACCCAACTGGTTCCCGACGGCGCCATCACCACCGGCAAGCAGCTCACCGCCGACTTCGACGCGGGTATGCTCTACTTCTGCGACCGCGAGGGCACGACGGTCTATCGCGTGGCCACCGACGGCACCGGCCTCACCCCGCTGGTGCACAACACCCGCGACGACACCTGGACACAGGAATGCGTCGGTGTCGCGAGTGACCCTGTCGGCGGGTTCCTGTACTGGACGCAGAAGGGCCCGAGCAAGGGCGGACGCGGAAAGATCTTGCGCGCAGGCCTCGACCTCCCGGAGGGCGAAACCGCTTCCACCCGAACGGATATCGAAGTGCTGTGGCATGACCTACCGGAGCCGATCGACCTCCACCTGGACCTCGACACGAACACAGTCTTCTGGACCGATCGCGGAGCAGCGCCGTCGGGCAACACGCTCAACCAGGCGGCGATACCCGACAAGGGTCACGCAGGCGCCACCCCGGAGATCCTCGCGCGCGGCTTCGACGAGGCGATCGGCCTGGCCGTCGACTCCGACGCCGGATTGGTCTACGTCAGCGACCTCGGCGGGTCGATCCGGTCTGTCGAGATCGGTGGCGACCACACCGTACGCGACATCATCCATCTGCCCGACTCGTCGTTGACGGGCATCGCCGGCATCTGAGACGCGGGGCCGAGGGACACCGAACATCCACCACCACAACATCTCTCGAAAGAAGTACACGCGATGAGCAATTACGCGAAATCCCTCGACGACATCGACGCACGGCCGGTTGCCGTCGTCGGGGCAGGCACCCTCGGACGTCGAATCGCTCTCATGTTCTCCACCCGGGGCGGCGAGGTGCGGATCTTCGACCAGAGCGCCGACCAACGCGAAGCAGCCGTTCAGTACGTCGATGACACCATCGACGAAACGCTGAAGATCATCGGCAAAGGCGCTGCGGGAAAGGTCATCCCGGCATCAACCCTCTCAGATGCGGTTGCCGGTGCGTGGCTGGTCGTCGAGGCCGTACCCGAGCGCCTCGACATCAAGATCCCACTGTGGGGCGAGATCGACGCCGCCGCAGACGGCGACGCGATCTTCGCGACCAACTCGTCGTCGTATGCGTCGTCGACGATGACCGAGAACGTGCGAAACCCGGAACGTCTGTGCAACATGCACTTCTACATGCCGCCGACGGCGAACGCCGTCGACCTCATGTCCGACGGCGACACGGCCCGCGACGTCCTCGACTCACTGCTCACCGTGCTACCCGAGTTCGGTATCCACCCGTTCGAAGCACGCAGGGAGAGCACGGGATTCATCTTCAACCGCATCTGGGCAGCCATCAAGCGGGAGTCGCTCGAAGTCGTCGCAGAGGGCGTGTCGACGCCGCACGACGTCGATGAGATGTTCAAGATCAACTGGCATATGCCAACCGGCCCGTTCGCGATGATGGACAGCGTGGGCCTCGACGTAGTGCTCGACATCGAAAACCACTACGCCGCAGAGAATCCGAACCTGCCGACCGGTCCGCGTGAATTGCTCAAGCGCTACGTCGACGAGGGCAAGCTCGGCCGCAAGACCGGCGAGGGCTTCTACACCTACGAGTGACTTCTATCCACGAGTCAACCGTCAGCTCGTGCAGAGCTTCCACGTACCGTCGTCCTTGACCACGACGACGCTGGTGGTCTGCTTGTCGTCGGGCGTCTTGTCGTAGTGCCAGTTCACCTTTGCCGTCGCGCGGTCGCCGTTGACCGCCACGTCGGTGATCTCCGGAATCACGATGCGCCCCTTGGACTCCACCAACGTCCGGTTCTGCCTGACGAATTCCTGCTCGGAGATGAACGACGACGACGACGTGTCGACAGCGCACGTCGTCTGCTTGTACTTGCCGTAGTCGACGTTGTTGCGGGCTGTGTAGTTGTCGTTGATCGCGAACTGGACCTGTCCGGAATCGCTTGCGCGCTCCTCCGCCGGACGCAGCACGTTGGACAACACGACGCCGAGAATCGCCAGCACCACGATCACCAACGCAACCCAGAACGGCCAGGCGTCTTTCCAGGTGCGTGGGCGCTCGTCGTCGGCATCGAGATCGCTACCGGGGTTTTTGCTGTCACGTGCACCGCTGGCCATGCCGGGCAGTGTAGTCATCGTCGAATCCGACCTTCACTACCCCCGATCCGGACATCTGCGGCAACACATCTCGTAAGGTGACCCTAAGAGCGCCATCTACGAGAGGACCACCCCGTGCCCCACTCACGACACGTCCGCCCACTGCTCGCCGTGTTCGCGACCATCGCGGCGTCGACTCTGGTTCTCGTCGGATGCTCGGCCCCCGACGAACAAGAAGACTCTGCCGGTTCGTCGGCACCCGCGGCCGAACCTGGCGCACTGCCGGTCACCATCGAGCACAAGTACGGCTCGACGACCATCTCCACCCAGCCTTCTCGCGTCGCCGCAATGGGAGTTGGCGACGGGGACACGCTGCTCGCCCTCGGGATCACCCCGACGACGATCGCTCCGTTCGCCGATCCCACACAGCGCAGCGCCCCGTGGAATGCCGAACTCCTCGGCGACGCAAAGCCCGAGATTCTGCCCAACGTGTCGGCGGAGTTCGGTGCGCAGATCTCCAAGGCACTCTCGACCAACCCGCAGCTGGTCACCGCGGTCGGCGCGGCGCCCACCCGCGAGCAGTACGACACCCTGAGCAAGGCCGTGCCGACCATCGTGCGACCCGCCCAGTACCAGGACTGGCAGGTGCCGTGGGACGTCCAGACCACCGAGATCGGTAAGGCCGTCGGACTTCCCGACGCGGCGTCGAAGAAGATCGCCGAGTCAAAGAAGCACGTCGCCGATCTGGTTGCCCAGCATCCGGAGCTCAAGGGCAAGACAGGTGTCGTGGTCACCGGGTCGACAGACGGTGGTGTCTCCATCTACGGGCCGGGTGACGGGCGTGCGCAGATGCTCGCCGACTACGGACTCAGCTTCCCCGAGTCGCTCAAACCGACGATCACCAGCGGCTTCTACGGTTCGATCTCGGCCGAGAGGCTCGACATGCTCAACGCAGCGGACGTGGTGGTCACCGTGGACTGGTCAGGCGCGAACGCCAAGCTCAAGGCCGATCCGACGTGGAACCGCCAGGCGTACGTCACGCAGGGCCGAACCGTCTATCTCGACCAGCAGGTCGGCAGCGCGATGTCGGTGCCAACGGTGCTGACGGTTCCGTGGGTCGCCGACCAGGCGGTCACACCGATCGCCGAAGCAGCGGGTAAGCGCCCGACGAGTTAGCGAGACTACTGAGGTAACCCTCACAGATGATTTTGGTTAGCGGTGCCCAGCGCCTACCGTAGAGGGGATAAGCGTCGACGCTCCGCCGCACTCCAGCGACATACCTGGCGCGTCGAGAAACCCCTGAGCACGAGGTAGACGACACTCTATGACTGATCAGAGCCGCCCGCTGCGGGTTGCCATCGTCGGAGCCGGCCCCGCCGGCATCTACGCCGCCGATGCCTTGATGAAGTCCGACACCGCCAAGGATCGCGGCGTCAGCATCGATCTGTACGAGCGCATGCCCGCGCCGTTCGGCCTGATTCGCTACGGCGTCGCGCCCGACCACCCGCGCATCAAGGGCATCATCACCGCGCTGCACAAGGTCCTCGACAAGCCGCAGGTCCGCCTGCTCGGCAACATCGACTACGGCACCGACATCACACTCGACGAGCTCAAGTCGCACTACGACGCCGTGATCTTCTCGACCGGCGCCACCGACGACCGCGCACTCGACATCCCCGGTATCGACCTCGATCGCAGCTACGGCGCGGCACAGTTCGTCGCCTGGTACGACGGACATCCCGACTTCCCGCGCGAGTGGCCGCTCGAGCAGGAGAAGGTCGCGGTCATCGGCGTCGGCAACGTCGCACTCGACGTCGCGCGCGTGCTGGCCAAGACCGGCGACGAACTGCTCCCCACCGAGATCCCCGCCAACGTCTACGAGGGCCTCAAGTCCAACAAGGCCGTCGAGGTCCACGTATTCGGACGCCGCGGCCCCGCACAGGCGAAGTTCACGCCGCTCGAGCTCAAGGAGCTCGACCACTCGCCCAACATCGAGGTCGTCGTGAGCCCCGAGGACATCGACTACGACGAGGGCTCGGCCGTCGCCCGTCGCGGTTCCAAGATCACCGACCAGGTCGCGACGATCATCGAGAACTACGCGATGCGTGAGCCGAAGGAAGGCGCGATCCACAAGCTCTTCCTGCACTTCTTCGAGAGCCCGATCGAGATCCTCGGCGAGAACGGCGAGGTCGTCGGACTGCGCACCGAGCGCACCCAGCTCGACGGCACCGGCAACGTCAAGCCGACCGGCAAGCACACCGACTGGGACGTCACCGCGGTGTACCGCGCCGTCGGCTACCTCTCGGACAACCTGCCCCACATCCCGTTCGACTCGCAGGCGGGCGTCATTCCCAACGAGGCAGGCCGCATCTTCGACGACGGCTCCCACCTCACCGGCCTCTACGCAACCGGTTGGATCAAGCGCGGACCGGTCGGCCTCATCGGTCACACCAAGGGCGACGCCAACGAGACCGTCGAGTGCATCATCGAAGACATGGGTAATGGCGAACTGCTCGACCCCGCCAACCCGTCGGAAGACGCGATCATCGAGCTGCTGGAGTCCAAGAACATCCCGTTCACCACGTGGGACGGCTGGTACCGCCTCGATGAGCACGAGCGCGCCCTCGGCGCCGCTGAGGGCCGCGAGCGCGTGAAGGTCGTCGAGCGCGAGGACATGATCGCCGCATCGGAACCGCACAAGGTTCAGAAGGCCTGACAGACAGCAATAAAGAACGCCGACCGGATTTCCGGTCGGCGTTCTTTATGTGAGAGGGACCGATCGCCGGGCGATCGGGGTGTATCAGTTCTGTGCGGCCGTGACTGCGGCGGCCGGAGGAGCCTGGTTACCCGCGTTGTTGTTCGACGGCGCAACCTTCTGCGTGTTCGGGGCGGTTCCGTTCTCGCCCTTCTGCTGGTCAATGTTCCACCAGAAGCCCGCGTTGTTGAGAATGTTCTCGGTCTGGGCTCCGATGGTGTACCCGGAGATCGACGACGGGAAGCAGCTACGCCAGGTGGTCTCCGATGCCATGTAGAACTGGCCCGGCTTCAGCACACCCGCAGGCTGACCCTTGATCGCGGTCTTCTTCGTCGGGCCACCGAACTCGGTGACGTTCACGTTGGTCATGGTCGATCCGCCGATGTTCTTCACGCCCATCCAGCGGTGCATGCGCCAGCCCGGTAGGTTGTCCCAGGTGGGGCCCCAACCCTTGAAGTAGCAGTTGACTCCGCCGTATAGCGCGAGATCGCCGGCGGGATCGGCAGCGTGGGCGGGTGTAGCAGCAGCGATGGAGCCGGCGGCGATACCGCTGGCGGCGGCAACCGCGGCGATGGCGCGCTTCACAGACTTCTTCATGTCGTATGACCTTCCTGATTCACGTGTTTCGTCGTGCGTGTACCGACCTGCGAGCTGTCGACGCACCGGGATGCGACTGTGGACGTTCACCCCGACGGTTCGTCCCGTCTGAACATGCTTATCGGAAACTCACAGGAACTTGTTACCGGCGCTGAACATCTTGCCCGTTCAGCAATCACTCTGTGACATCCCTCCTGGGCTTCACTGTGCGACTCCGACCTGGACCGAATAACGGACATCGCGACTCAGGTAAGGTTGCCCTTCGTGCGTCGAATATCCGGTTTGTTGGTGATCGTTGCGGTCCTCGCCGCGGCGGTCGTCGCGTCGGTGATCATCGGCACACGCAACGTCCCACCTGCGCAAACCTGGGATGCGTTCACCTCAGGTGTCAGCCAGATCTGGAACTCGATCATCCACCTGCGCGCACCATCGGTCAGCAAGCCCGACGACGTCGCGGGCATCGTCTGGGATCTGCGCATCCCGCGAACCGTGCTCGGGCTGCTCTGCGGTCTGGCGATCGGCGCAGCGGGTGCGATCACGCAGGGACACACCCGCAACCCCATCGCCGATCCCGGCATGCTCGGCGTCAACGCGGGCGCCGCGTGCGCTGTGGTGTGCGGGGTCTACGTACTCGGGATCTCCTCGCCGATGGCGTTCATGGGATTCGGCCTACTCGGCGCCATCGTCGCGTCGTGCGCGGTCTTCGGCGTCTCGGCACTCACCGGTACCGGCCCGGTCACGCTGATCCTCGCGGGAACCGGGCTCTCGGCGATGCTCACGGCGATCACGTCGGCCGTGGTTCTCTCCGATACGGCTTCGCTCGACGCCTGGCGGTTCTGGAGTGTCGGCTCGACGTCCGGGCGCGGCATCGACATCTTCTGGGCGGCGCTGCCGTTCATCGTCGCCGGACTGGTCCTCGCGCTGGCGAGCGGGTTCTTTCTCAACATCCTGAGTCTCGGCGACGAGATGACGACGGCGCTCGGCTCACGCGTGCTGGTGATCCGTGCTGTCGGTATCGCTGCGATCACCCTGCTCGTCGGGGCGGCGACCGCCGCCTGTGGCCCCATCGTGTTCCTCGGACTGGTCGTACCGCATATCGCCCGCGCGTTCACCGGACCCGACTACCGCTGGATCATCCCCTACTCGGCACTTATCGGCGCGACACTCATGCTGGTCTGCGACGTCATCGGACGAGTCATCGCCCGCCCCGGCGAGGTCCAGGTCGGCGTCGTCCTCGCGATGGTCGGGGCGCCGTTCCTGATTGCCATGGTCCGCCGACAGAAGCTGACAAACGTATGACGACCGAGACCAAGCCCGAGACCACGGCCGCACCGACTCCCGAACGCCGACGCCTCGTCGTCCGCATCGGTCCGTCGTCGTGGGTGGTGCGTCCCCGCATGGTCGCGGTGACACTCACCGGACTCGCACTGATGCTGCTGCTGTTCCTGTTGAGTGTCGGTGTCAGCGACTATCCGCTGACACCGCTCGACGTCGCGCGCATTCTTCTCGGTGGCGGCACCCGCATCGAGAACGTCGTCGTGCTCTCGGATTCCCTTCCCCGCGCACTGGTCTCGGTGTTGGTCGGTTTCGCGTTGGGTACGGCAGGCGCACTGAGCCAGTTGATTGCGCGCAATCCCCTTGCCACGCCAGACATTCTGGGTATCACAGCAGGGTCGAGCGCTGCCGCTGTCGCCGCCATCGCCTTCGCAAACAGTTGGGGCGCATGGCTCGCCGGCGTCGGTGTCCCCGCCGCTGCGCTCATCGGCGGTCTCGTGACAGCGATCGTCATGTACGTGCTCGCCTGGCCCGGACGTAAGGCCAACCACGGCATCAACCCGCTCCGACTCGTGCTGATCGGCGTCGGCGTGACCTGGTTGCTGCAGGCCCTGACGTCCTTCCTCCTCACCCGCGCCGACATCAAAGACGTTGCCCGCGCACAGGTCTGGCTCGTCGGGTCGGTATCCCAATCGACCTGGTCGAGCGTATGGCCCGTCGCGATCGCAGTCGTACTCGGCATCGTCGTGATCACGATGATGTCCCGCCAGATCGACGCGCTGTCGCTGGGCCAGGACATGGCGCGTGGGCTCGGAGTGCGCACCACCGCGGTGTCGACCACGGTGCTGCTCGTCGCGGTCGGATTGACCGCGATGGCGGTATCGGCAGCCGGCCCCATCGCGTTCATCGCCCTGCTCGCACCGCAGATCGGGATGCGGTTGGCCAGGACTCCGGTCCCAACGCCGCTGCTGGCGGGCGTGATCGGAGCGATCCTCGTCCTCGCCGGTGATCTGTTGTGCCGCACGATACTTCCCAATGGACTTCCGGTCGGCATCGTCACCGCAGCAGTGGGCGGACCGTTCCTCATCTATCTCATGATCTCGATGTCACGGAAGGCGACAGTATGAGCAGACTCGTCGGCCAAGGACTCTCCGTCGGCTACGACGACCGCGTCGTCATCGAGGGTCTCGACGTCGAGATCCCCGACGCCGCGGTCACGACGATCATCGGCCCCAACGGATGTGGCAAGTCGACGCTGCTGCGTGCCATGTCGCGCCTGCTCCACCCGCGCGAAGGCGTCGTGCTTCTCGACGGTTCCGACATCAACCACACCAAACCGAAAGAGGTCGCACGCAAGCTCGGGATACTCCCCCAGAATCCCGTCGCACCAGAGGGACTCACCGTCGCCGACCTCGTCGGCCGTGGCCGGTTCCCCCACCAGAAGTGGTACCAGCAGGCATCTCCCGACGACGAGGCCGCAGTGGCGTCGGCGTTGGAAATGACCGGGACGACGGACCTGGCCGATCGGCACATCGACGCATTGTCCGGCGGTCAGCGCCAGCGCGTGTGGATCGCGATGACGCTCGCGCAGGGCACCGACCTTCTCCTGCTCGACGAGCCGACCACCTACCTCGACCTCGCGCACTCCGTCGAGGTACTCGACCTCGTGTACTCGCTGCGCACCGAACACGACAAAACCGTGGTCATGGTGCTACACGATCTGAATCTCGCTGCCCGCTACAGCGATTCGCTGTTCGTGATGACGGCGGGAAAGATCGTTGCGCAGGGCACTCCCAATGAGGTCATCACAGAAGAACTACTCGACGACGCGTTCGGACTGAACGCGCGCGTGATCACCGACCCCGTGTACGGCGACCCACTGATCATTCCGATCGGAACCCGCAGTGCGCGAACCGAAGTCGGCTCGTCCGCCGGAGAACTCTCGAGCTGAGCTCTCGAACTGAACCTTCGAGCTAGTTCGACGACCGACCGGGCGTCACCGGGCGACCATTCGGCGCGGCGGGGTGCGGCGCGGGTTGCCGCACCGGGCGAGGCGCGGGCTGCTGCGGTCGCTGTCCGGCCACCGGCGGACGCTGCGCCCCCGCCGCGGGACGCTGTTCCGGCGCGGGCGGCCGTTGTTCTGCCGAGGGACGTTGCTGTGCCGCCGGTGGGCGTTGCCCTGCTGCCTGCGGGCGCTGCTGCGCAGCCGGCGCGCGTTGCGGGGCTGGCTGAGGACGTTGCCCCACAGGCGGTTTCGGCGGCGCGGGCGGACCGGGAGCACGAAGCGGCACGACGACGCCACGTCGAGCAGGCCTGCCGGGAACGGGTGTGACGATCGACGCGGCACGAACGGCGCGTTCACGGGCGGTGGTGACGTCGTCCGCGGTTGCGGTGACCACGCCCATCCTGCGACGGCGGAAACTCTCGGGCTTGCCGAAAAGTCGAATGTCGGTCTCGGGCAAAGCAAGTGCCTGCGCGACGTACTCGAACCCGATTCCCTTCTCGTCGAGCTGCCCGTAGATGACGGCCGACGCACCCGGTGAAGCGAGCGTCACGTCGACCGGAAGTCCCAGGATCGCCCTGGCGTGCATCTCGAACTCCGAGAGGCGCTGCGTCGCCATGGTCACGAGTCCGGTGTCGTGCGGGCGCGGTGAGACCTCGGAGAAGTACACGTCGTCACCCTTGACGAACAGTTCGACGCCGAAAATGCCACGGCCACCGAGGTTTCCATCGCCCATCGCTGTCGCGATGCGTGCGGCGATCGAGGTCGCGGCGCCCAGCGCGAAGGCACTCATCTCGTGCGGTTGCCAGCTCTCGACGTAGTCGCCGTTGACCTGCCGATGCCCGATCGGCGCGCAGAAGTGCGTCACCAACCGGCCGGTCGCCGGGTCGATCGCTCGCACCGTGAGCAGGGTGATCTCGTAGTCGAAATCGATGAAGCCCTCGACGATGACACGCTCGCCGGCAACACGTCCGCCGGTCGTCGCGGTCTCCCATGCCTTGTCGACGTCCTCCGGACCGCGCACCACGGTCTGGCCTTTGCCAGACGACGACATCACCGGCTTCACCACGCACGGATACCCGACCTGTTCGGCGGCGACAGTCAGCTCGTCGTGCGAGCCCGCGAACAGGTACGGCGACGTCGGCAGGCCGAGCTCCTCGTCGGCGAGGCGTCGAATTCCCTCGCGGTTCATCGTCGCCATCACCGCGGAAGCGGTGGGGATGACCTCCGCGAGGCCGCGGCGCTCGATGGTCGCCAACGCGTCGGTGGCGATGGCCTCGATCTCGGGAACGACGTACGCGGGCGAGTACTTCTCGACGAGGCCGATCAGCGCATCGCCGTCGGTCATGTCGATCACCTCGGCGTGATGCGCGACCTGCTGCCCGGGCGCACCCGCATAACGGTCGACAGCGATCACCTCGACGCCCAATCGCTGGAAGGCGATGATCAGCTCTTTGCCGAGTTCTCCGGCGCCGAGCACCATCACCCTGGTGGCGTTCGGCGACAGTGGCGTGCCGATGATGTCGGGCGGCCCCACGGTCGGCTGCGCGGGCGACACATCAGGTGTCGCCGCGCCGGTGGCGTGGTCGTCCGCGCTACTCCCGTTGATCGAGGTCATAGGAGCAATCCTACGTGCCGGATTTGCGCCTACGCGCCCCATCTCCCCGGTACTCATTCACTCGAACTCATCCCCGCGCACCCGACCGCCGCCTCAACCCATCAGACCGTGGTCAACCCATGACCTCGTGGATGTAGCACCAGCGCCAGACCTCGCCAGGCTCGGCCGAACGCATGACGGGATGGCCGACGTCGTGGAAGTGGGCTGTCGCGTGCTTGCGCGGACTCGAATCACAGCAGCCGACGTGGCCGCACTCGAGGCAGATCCGCAAATGCGCCCAGTGCTGCTCACCGAGTTGCATGCAGTCCTCGCACACACTGATGTCGCCGCGGGACGGACCCGGGTCGGCCGCCGGGTCGACCCCGATCTCCGCGAGCTCTGGACATCTGGCCTCGACACCACCGGATTCACCACGGGGGTCACCGGCGCGGGTACGGGATCGACCGAACAAACGCATACCCTCCATTATCCCCAACGGCCCGCTATCCCCGATGGCGTCGCGTCAAAGTCGCCAACTAGGGCTAGGTTTGCGCAGTGAGCGCTTCTCTTCTGCTCGTCGGAGTGCTGTCGGTGGTGATCGCAGCGCTGTCACGGCACTACAACCTGTCGGCGCCCCTGGTTCTGGTTCTCGCCGGGCTGGCGATCGGGTGGATACCCGGCCTCTCCGCGGCCGAACTCGACCCCGAGTTCGTGCTGTTCGTCATTCTGCCGCCACTGCTCTACTCCGCGGCGCAAGACAGCTCGTACCAGGAGATCCGCGCGAATCGTCGTGCGATCGGCATGCTTGCCATCGGTCTTCCGCTCGCCACCGCGGTGGTCGTCGGCCTCGTGGCGTACCTATCGGTGCCGCACCTGCCGCTGGCCGCCGCGCTGGTCCTCGGTGCCATCGTCGCGCCGCCCGATGCGGTGTCTGCCCAGGCGATCGGGCGCAGGGTCGGGCTTCCGCGTCGGATCATGACCCTGCTCGGCGGCGAGAGCCTGCTCAACGACGCGACCGCGCTCACCGCACTCCGGGTGGCGCTCGCGGCCGCGGTCGGTGCGACGACGTCGGTATGGGACGGCATCGAGACGTTCCTGCTCGCGGCGATCGGCGGTGTGGTCATCGGCCTGCTGATCGGCTACCTGGTGTTCCGTGTCCGCGACTGGCTGACCGACCCGACGATCGAGACGGCCATCGGGCTCATGGTGCCGTTCGCGACCTACTTCGTCGCCGAGGAACTGCACACCTCCGGCGTGATCGCCGTCGTCGTCGCGGGACTGTTCATCGGGCAGCGGTCGGTCCGTGTCGGCTACGCGACACGACTTCAGGACGAAGCCGTCCGCAAATCGATCGACGCGCTTCTCGAAGCGTTCGTCTTCTTACTGATCGGCCTGCAGTTGCCCGATCTCATCCGAGGCCTCGCCGGACAGTCCTGGCTCCACATCGCATTCGACGCCGCGATGGTCCTGATCGCCACGATCCTGGTGCGCTTCGCGTGGGTGTACCTGTTCACCTACGCCTCCCGCCTGCTGCCGGGAGTTCGACGACGAGAACCTCCGCCCAAACCGTCGTGGTTGTTCGTAGTCGGGTGGTCGGGCATGCGCGGCGTCGTCTCGCTTGCCGCGGCGTTCTCCATCCCCCTGACAACGGAGTCGGGCGAACCGTTCCCCGCCCGCGCGGAGATCCTGTTCCTGACCTTCGTGGTGGTCGTCGGCACCCTGCTGATCCAGGGTGTCAGCCTGCCGTGGGTGATCCGCCGACTCGGCGTCTACGACGACGACGCCGCCACCGACCGGCTCGCATACGCGGCAGCCCAGGATCGGGCATCACGCGAGGCCGAGGCCTACCTCGACACGATGGCAACAGACATCGGCGAACACGACCCGCGACATCTCCAGGTGGCGATGCTTCGCAAATGGATTACCACACAACGCAATACGGCCTGGGAGGAGCTCGGGCGCGGCCCGGAGGACATCGGCGAGAGTCCGACGGCAGCCGGAAACCGCATGCGCAGCAAGATGCTTGCGATCCAACGAAGAGTCTTCATCGACGAGCGCGACGCCGGGCACATCGACGACGAGGTGCTGCGTACCGCGCTGCGTCGCCTCGACTTCGCCGAGGGCGTCAACGACCGCGAGGCATAGCGGTCAGTCGTCGACCACCGCGGCGTAGACGCGCGTCTCCTCGGTACGCCCACGCAGCGAGGTCGTCTCCTGCTCCTCCCAGTGCGCCGCTTCCTGTGGATTCGCGACGTCGACGGTTCGTCCGGATGCCAGCGGTCGACGGGGATCGCGCTTGGCGAGTTCGGACAACCGCGCGCTCTCGTTGACCGGGTCGCCGATGATCGTGTACTCGAACCGTTCGATCGCCCCGACGTTGCCTGCTACCGCGGGCCCGAAGCCGACCCCGATCCCCGCCGACAGTTCTGGCACCCGACGCTCGAGTTCCCGAGCGATCTCGCGGGCTGTGCACAGCGCGGCACCCGCGGCGTCGTCGAGGTCGATCGGTGCACCGAAGATGGCGAGCACGGCGTCGCCCTCGAACTTGTTGACCAGCCCGCTCTGTTGCTCGACGGCCCGCACGATCACCGCGAAGAAGCGGTTCAGGATCTCCACAACCTCCGTCGGAGATCGTTCGGCGGCCAGCGTCGTCGAACCGATCACGTCGACGAACAGTGCCGCGACCGTGCGTTCGGTTCCGCCGAGTGCGGGGTCGGAGCTCAACGCCGCTTCAGCCACCTCACGACCGACGTGGCGGCCGAACAGATCTCGCATCCGCTCGCGCTCACGCAGGCCACTGACCATCGAGTTGAAGCCCACCTGCAGGTCGCCGAGTTCGGTGCCGTCGTAGACGACGAGGTCGACGTCGACATTGCCCGCCTGCACCTTGTTCATCCCGTTGCGGACACTCCGCAGCGGACCGGTGACACTCGTCGTGGTCAGCCACGTCAGGAGTAGCCCGGTACCGAGTGAGATCACCGCGAGCACGAACACACCGACGAAGAGGTCGAGCTTGCTGGTGTCCTGGCGGAACGCCCCGAAGGACACCAGAAGCAGGATGCCGACGATCGGCGTTGCCGACCCGACGATCCACGCGACCACCGCGCGAGACAGCACGCCGGAACGCTTGCGACGTCGGTAACCCGCACTGATCAGATCCGCGGACACCGGCCGCAGCGCGAGCTCGATCAACAGGTACGTGACACCGACGACCACGGCACCCGACAACCCGATGACGAAGAACATCTTCGGGATGAGCATCGGACTCTGGATCCCGTACATGATGGTGAACATCACGACCGCTCCGAGCCAGAGCGCGGCCTGCAGTCGCAGCAGCCTGCCCGCGACGCGCCTCGTCCGGCGCGCGTCGGCCGCGGTCGGCGGCTGTCGTCGAATGGCCCAGCGCAGGTCGCGGGTGATGGTGTAGGTACCCCAGCCGATTCCGACGACGAAGGCGAGCGCCACGTAGATCGGCACCGCGATGTAGTTGATCCACCACATCTCCGGCGCGAACGTCGACGGTTCGGGGATGCCGACGGACGACAGCGAGATGGTGACGACAGCACCGACGAAATTGGAGAGGACGATCGACCCGGTGAGGATCGTCTGAATGCGGATACGACGCTTGGTTGGGCCGTCACTCGCCGACCCGAGCAGGACCGAGCCGTAGTCGCGTTCCCCCCTGCCGCGGATCATCCACCTACTGTGTCACAGGCAACGAGTCAGCTGATCCGGATCATCTTCTTGTTGACGAACTCGTCGATGCCGAAACGTCCGAGCTCTCGACCGAAGCCCGAACGCTTGACGCCGCCGAACGGCAACTCCGCACCTTCGGCGCCGACGGCGTTGACGAAGACCATTCCCGCCTCGATCTTGTCGGCGACGCGTAGCGCCTGGTCGGCGTCGGTGGTGAAGACATACGACCCCAGACCGAACGGCGTGTCATTGGCCAGTTCGACGGCGGCGTCTTCACCCGACACCTTGTAGACGGTCGCGATCGGGCCGAACAGCTCCTGCTTGGCGACGATCGAGTCGGGGTCGACGCCGGTCAGCACGCCGGGCGGGAAGTATGCGCCCTTGCGTTCGCCTGACGACTCGAGGCTCGCGCCGGTGGCCAGCACCGAATTCACCTGCTCCTCGAGGCGCTCGGCAGCGGCAACCGATGAGAGCGGCCCCAGTCCCTCTCCGGCGGCCTTGACCTTCTCGGTGAACTTGACGATGAAATCGTCGTAGACGCTCTCGTCGACGATGAAGCGCTTCGCGGCGTTGCACGCCTGACCGGTGTTCTCGAATCGTCCGTCGACCGCTGCCGACACAGTTGCGTCGAGGTCGTCGGTGGAGAGCAGGATGAACGGGTCCGACCCGCCGAGTTCGAGGACGACCTTCTTCAGGTTGCGGCCGGCAACCTCTGCGACGGCGGCGCCCGCGCGCTCCGATCCGGTCAGCGAGACACCCTGCACGCGCGGGTCGGCGATCGCCTCGGCGATCTGCTCGTTGGTGGCGTAGACGTTCACGTACGCGCCGACCGGGTACCCGGCGTCGAGGAAGATCTGCTGCAGGGCGGCGGCGGATTCGGGGCACTGCGGGGCGTGCTTGAGCACAATTGTGTTGCCCAGCACCAGGTTTGGACCGGCGAATCGCGCGACCTGATAGTAGGGGTAGTTCCACGGCATGATGCCGAGCAGCACGCCGACCGCGCTGCGTCGAATGAACGCCGATCCCTCGCCCTCGAGCAGCGCGATGGGCTCGTCGGCGAGGAACTTCTCGGCGTTGTCGGCGTAGTACTCGTAGATCGCGGCGCTGAACTCGACCTCGCCGACGGACTGGTCGTACGGCTTGCCCATCTCGCGCACGATGATCTTGGCGAGCTCGTCTTTGCGCTCGGTGTGCAGTTCGCCGACGCGGCGGATCAGCGCTGCCCGCTCGGCGACCGTCGAGTTCTTCGACCACGTCGCGAACGCATCCGACGCCGCGGTGATCGCCGCTTCGACCTGCTCATCGGTGGCGGTCGGATACTCCTTGACGACGTCGCCGGTCGCGGGGTCGACGACTTGGTACAAGCTCATTGCGATTCTCCTCGTCTGCACGCACGGCCGCTCGGCCGACTTCACCTACGAATGTAGTAGTCGACGAGGCCGTGCGCTGAGTGAATCGACAATTTTACGACCCGATTGTTGCGGAATCCGCAACTCATGTCAGCGCCAAGTCACGGTTTTCGGTGACAACCGGCCACTTCTTGACGGATTCCGTACAGTCCTGTCCCCAGGGTGTGAATCTCCCGGTGAGGGAGTCCGATCTCAGATGATGGCCCGGCGGACGATCGTCTGGTCGCGACCGGGGCCGACGCCGATGCACGAGATGTGCGCGCCCGAGAGCTCTTCGAGTCGCAGCACGTAGTCCTGGGCGGTCTTCGGCAGGTCGTCGAACGTCTTGCACTGTGAGATGTCTTCCCACCAGCCGGGCATGTACTCGTAGACCGGCTTGGCGTGATGGAAGCCGGTCTGGGTCATCGGCATCTCGTCGACGCGCTCGCCGTCGACCTCGTAGGCGACACAGATCGGGACGCGGTCGAGGCTGGAGAGCACGTCGAGCTTGGTCAGAAAGTAGTCGGTGATGCCGTTGATGCGTGTCGCGTAGCGGGCGATCACGGCGTCGAACCAACCGCAGCGACGGGCACGACCCGTGGTCACACCGACCTCGCCGCCGGTCTTCGCGAGGTACTCGCCCCACTCGTCGAACAACTCGGTCGGGAACGGACCCGAGCCGACGCGCGTGGTGTAGGCCTTGAGGATGCCGAGCACCGTGGTGATCTTGTTCGGTCCGATACCCGACCCGACCGCAGCGCCGCCGGCCGTCGGATTCGACGACGTCACATACGGGTACGTGCCGTGGTCGACGTCAAGCAGCGTGCCCTGCGAACCCTCGAGCAGCACCGTCTCGCCGCGTTCGAGTGCCTCGTTGAGCAGGAGCTGCGTATTGGCGATGCGATGCTTGAAGCCCTCGGCCTGGGTGAGGACCTCGTCGACGACCTGCGCGGGTTCGAGTGCGCGGCGGTTGTAGATCTTGACCAGGATCTGGTTCTTGAGTTCGAGTGCGGCCTCGACCTTCTGCGCGAAGATCTTCTCGTCGAGGACGTCGGCCGCGCGCACGCCGACGCGCGCGATCTTGTCCTGGTAGCAGGGTCCGATGCCGCGTCCGGTCGTGCCGATCTTCTTGTTGCCCAGGAATCGTTCGGTGACCTTGTCGATCGCCACGTGATAGGGCATCAGCAGGTGGGCGTCGGCCGAGATCATCAGGCCGGTGGTGTCGACGTCGCGGTCCTCGAGACCGCTCAGTTCGGTGAGCAGCACCCCGGGGTCGACGACGACGCCGTTGCCGATGACGTTGTTGACGCCCGGCGTGAGGATGCCCGAGGGGATCAGGTGCAGGGCGAACGTCTCACCATTCGGGAGAACGACGGTGTGACCCGCGTTGTTGCCGCCCTGGTAGCGAACAACCCACTGCAGCTTCTCGCCGAGTAGATCGGTCGCCTTGCCCTTGCCCTCGTCGCCCCACTGGGCGCCGATAAGCACGATCGCTGCCATGTCCCCTACTCCTTAGTCGCGCGCATGCGGAACGCGCCGTAACGGACCTACCCTACTTGCTGACCGGGCAGAACCCTTGGGCGACGCCCCGACATCGACGTTGCGGCCCGACTACGCTCGTCGGCGTGTCCCATGCAGTTATCTCGTCGTCGACGGTGATCGTCGACGACGCCCGGCAGACTCCACCGACCCGCAAGGCGGTACGACGAGTCGTCGAGAGCGCGCTTTCCGACGCACCGAGCCGACTGATCGTCGAGCCCGGCGACAGTGCACACCCCGACGTTCTGCTCGCCGAGGTGGTCGCGATCCTGATGATCACCGAACGACTCGACGTCGAGGTCGCGTACACGCCGAGCGTCGCCACCCCGGCAACCCGGCGCTATGGCCTACCGCACGGACAAGCGGCCGTCGACCTCGCCCGTGACGGCGACGCTCACGACCTGCCGCTGATCCGCGACGACGCCGCCACCGTCCTCGTCGGCTTCGCACGACACCTCGGTGCCGAGGGCGCAAAGCTGCACGGCGAGAGCTATGTCGACGACGCCCGACTGTTCACCGGTTCGGTACGCGGTGTGCGGATCGAACCGACCCGCGAGGCACCGGGCGTACGCGCCCGTGTCGAACGCACACTCCGGCAGGGCAGCTGGCACGTCGGGCGCGCGGCACAGACCGGCGGGAGCAACCTCGTCGTCGAGCGTGAAGGCGTCCTGACCGAGCGGACCGTCAAACGCTCGACGTTCTACCGCCACCACATCGACTGGAAGCTGGTCTGCCACTCATGACGGGCAATGCGTGGGCGAGCGATCGGTCGGGGCATCCGACGCCCGGCGAGATCGCCCGCGCGATACGGCCGGGATGGTTGTTCTTCGCGTTCATCGCCGTCGCGGCCGTCGGCGGCTGGATGTGCGCGGTCTCGGCACCCGGTCGCAACGCGATGTCGATCGGCGGAACCCTGCTGCTCGTACTCGCCGGCTGGGTCATCTCGCTGTGTCTGCACGAATTCGGCCACGCCGTCACCGCGTTCCGGTTCGGCGATCGGAATGCCGAGTTGCGCGGCTATCTCACGCTCAACCCGATGCGCTATACGCATCCGGGGTTGTCGCTCGGCCTGCCGCTGCTGATCATTCTGCTGGGCGGTATCGGATTCCCCGGCGGCGCTGTGTATCTCGACGAACGCGGGATGACCAATCGGCAGAAGACTTTGGTCTCACTCGCCGGACCCGCGATGAACATCCTGCTCGCGGCGATCCTGTTGCTGGTCATCCGCATCGCCGCACCCGACGCCTACATCCCCCTCCACTCGGGTCTGATGTCGGGGATGATCCTGGCCGTCGACGGCATCAATCTGTGGGCGGCACTGGCGATGCTCGCCTTCTTGCAGATCACCGCGGCCGTGCTCAACCTGATTCCGATGCCGGGTTTCGACGGCTACAACGCCATCGAGCCGTACCTGTCGCAGCAGACACGCGCGAGCGCCGCCAAGATCGCGCCCTACGGGTTCCTGATCGTGTTCGCGCTACTGTTCATTCCTCAACTGAACGCCGCCTTCTTCGACCTCATCCGCTGGCTGTTCGAATTGTCCGGCGTGCCATCGAATCTCGCGAACCAGGGCTGGAACGTCTTCATGTTCTGGCGGACGTGATGTACCAGCGGGGCTGGCGGGCCGCTCCGCAATTCACGCCCTGCGCGTGACGAAGTAGTCGTCGAGCGTGACCATGTTGAGTCGACGCTCGCGAATGATCTCCACCAGCGTCGGATACACGTGGGTCACCGGCGGATGATTGGCATGGCCGATGATCACGGTCTGCGGATGGAAGTACTGCCGCGCGCACTGCACCAGATAGCGCTCGGTGATCAATCCCGAGTCCGAGAGCGACCCGAACCAGAGCACGGGCGTCGTGTATCCGAGTTCTGCGGCCACGGCGTCGACCGTGTCGTTGTGGTAGCCGTACGGCGGACGAAAGAACGGAGTGCCGTCGACGCCGAACGTGTTGCGTAGGAACCGCTTACACCGCGACAGCTCGTCCGCGACACCCTCTGTCGAGAGCGATGTCAGATCGGCGTGGGTCCACGTGTGATTGCCGAGCTGGATCTGACCGGATTCGACGAGCGGCCGTAGCTCGGCCTTGTGGTCTGTCCAGGAATCAAAGCCGCCGGTGACGAAGAAGGTGAACCGCGCGCCCGTGTCACGCGCGAATCGGATGTACGCACCGACGACCTCGGAGCTCGCGCCGTCGTCGACGGTCAGCGCGAGATGCCTTCCCGTACCCGGCAATCCGGTCAGTGTGCCCGCGGGAACCGGAACCCGTCGTGCAACGTCGGGTGGGGGTACCTGCGGAACAGGCGTCTGCGCAACCGATTTCGGAGTCGGCGACATCGGGTTGGTCGACGGCAAGGCCGTCGGTGCCGACGCGTCGACGCGCGCTGTCGCACATCCCCCGAGTGCAGTGACCAACCCTGCAGCCAAGACAGTCATGAACCCCCGACGTCTCACGGCTGTGAAGATAGCCCACCAAGGTGGCGTGAGGGCAACGAGATCGAGTGTGTCGCGTTACCAGCCCATATCGTCGCGACAGCGCTTGCCCGCTTGGTCCGGATCGACCTGAATCGTCGCGTGGGTGAGGCCGTGGCGGGCCAGCACGGCGCGCGCCTGCGGGAGCACCTCGTCGTTGGGACAGTTGCTCGCCAGATGCACTGTCGCGACGTCCATTCCGGTGGTCAGCGACCAGACGTGCAAATCGTGGACGTCGATGACCTCGGGGATCGCTGCGAGCTCGTGCTCGAGGGCGTCGACGTCGACGTGATCTGGCGCCTGCTGGTTGAGAATGCGCAGGGCATCGCGAGCCAGACGCACCGCTCGGGGTACCACCCAGATCGCGATCAGGACCGCGACGACGATGTCGGCGTAACCCCAACCGGTTGTCATCGTCACGATGCCCGCGACCAGCACGCCGACACTGCCGACGGCGTCGGCCAGCACCTCCATGTATGCCCCGCGCACGGCGATCGACTCCTTGGAGTCCGCACGTAGCAGCAGCATCATCGCGACATTGACGGCCAAGCCGATCAGCGCCACCACGATGAGCGTCAGCCCGGGCACTTCCGGATCGGAGCCGATGCGTCGGATCGCCTCGTACAGGACGAAGACCGCGACACCGATCAGCAGGACCGCATTGGCAACAGCGGTGAAGACCTCAGCGCGATGCCACCCGAAACTCCGCTCGGCGGTCGTCGATCCGTGGCGTGCGAGCAAAAGTGCGACGAGACCCATCAGGAGCGCGACGACGTCGGTCAACATGTGCCCGGCGTCGGCGATCAATGCCAGCGAGTTGACGGCGATTCCGACGCCGAGCTCGACGAAGAAATACGTCCCGATCATCGCCACGGCGACAACCATCGGCCAGATGCGCCGATTCGACGTCGCGGCCCCGGTGCCGTGCGAGTGCGTGTGTGTATGCGAGTGACCCATGGTCTCGTCAATATATGCATCTTTTCGCATATATGACAAGGGTTAGGGTCGCCTAAATCTCTACATCGAGGCCGATTCAGTTGAAACGAGATCACTGCTCTTGTTTTTCAAGCCGCATGGGCGCAGACTCGAATCATGAACAAGAGCACCGCTCTCGAAACTGCTGGGCGGCGCACCACCGCGCCCGGTCAACTGTCTGGCCCGCGTGATTACACCTGGGGCGCGCTGGTATTCGCTGTCGAGGTCATGCTCTGGACAGCCGCGGTGGCCGTCGGCTATCACTGGGGCGCGGCACTCGCGGGTCCCGCCGCAGGCGTACTGCTCGGTGTGGTCGCGCTCGCGGTGATCGGCGGTGCGTGGGGGCGTTGGATGTCGCCCAAAGCGCGACGCCGCCTCGCTCTGGTCCCGCGTATTGCGCTCGGCGTCTGCCTGATCGCCGTCGCCGCAGCCGCGGCGAGCCCACTCATCGGGGTCGCGGGCGCAATCGGTTGCGTCGTGGTGGCGGTATCGACCTTCGCGATAGGACAACGCGCGATCGACGGCAAAGCCTGAGTTCAGCGCAGCGTCGCCTGCGCGGAGGAGCGTCGGAGCCCGCACACCATCAGCAGGTCGATCAGCAGCGAACGTATCTCTGCCAGCAGCGCGGTCTCACTCATGCCACTCTCGGCGACCAGTTCGGCGCGAGCCTTACGCGCGATCGTGCGCAGTACCCGCGCAGCGTCGGCAGGGTCGGGCGATTCGCCGGGGTCGGCCAGCATCATTCGACGCAGCGTCTCAAACGCATCGCCGAGGTCGTCGATGATCTCGATCAGTTCGGGGCGGAGCTTCTCGCCGCGCTGCGTCATGCCGAGCGCGCGACGAGCGACAATCCGGAAGTTGCGTACCCCGTTGTCGATGGGGTCGGCCGTCGCGGCGATTCTCTGCAGTCGTATTCGCTGCCGCCAATGCAGCGGCGAGATGGTGCTGATCTCTTTGCCGCCACGCATGTCCGAGCGCATGGTGTTGATCGCGGCCTGGGTTCCGCGCGCACTCTCGAGCGCCGAGAACACCACGTCGGCGTCTCCGACCCGCAGACCTGCCGCGAGAGTCTTCGCGGCGTCGCGCATCGTCGCCAGAATCCCGGCGGCATCACGCCGCCCACGCGACGCCGGGTTCGCAGGGAGAAGCGCACCCACGGCGATGCCGACGAGTCCGCCGATCAGCGCGTCGAACGCGCGGTAGTACCCACCGGCCTCGCCGGGTGGCAGAAGCGTTGCGACGAGGACCGCGGACGACGCCGCCTGCATCGGGATCAGCGGACCGTCGTCGAGAAACACGGCTGTCGCCATCGCGAGTGCGACGACGACCATGATCTGCCAGGTCCCCGAGCCGATCCGAGAGATGAGCAGATCGCCGATGAGAATGCCGATGGAGACGCCGACGACGAGTTCGACGGCGCGGCGCCAACGCTGACCGAGTGACAGCCCCAGCGAGATGACGGCCGCGATCGGCGCGAAGAACGGGCGTGAGTGATGGAGCAGGTCAAGCGCGATCCACCACGCCAGACCTGCCGCGATCGAGCACTGCAGGATCGGCTGCAGCGAGAGATATAGCCGCCGAATGCGGGTACGCAGGGGGCGCGGCAGCGCGTTGACCCTGGCGCTGACCCGCGAACGCAGCGTTGCGATCACACCAGGCCGAGTTGTTCTGCCGCGGTCGGGTCGCTTTCGTTCAGAAGGTCGAGGCAGCGCAGGTACTCGTCGCGCTCGCCGATGACTCGAGCAGCTCTGGCCAGCGCACCGACACAGCGCAGGAAGCCCTGATTGCCCTCGTGCGCCCACGGGACGGGTCCGAATCCCTTCCACCCGTTGCGGCGCAGCTGGTCGAGCCCGCGGTGGTACCCGGTGCGGGCGTAGGCGTATGCGGCGATCACGTCGTCGACGTTCGGTGTCTGCTCACCCGCGGGTTCGCCGTCGGCTCCGACGCCGCCCGCTGTCAATGCCGCTTCTGCCAGGTATGCCCAGGCGATCGACGCTGTGGGATGTTCCGCAGCTACCGCAGCCGGCGAAGCACCGTTGAGCAGGTCCGATTCGGCCTCGTCGTCTCCCGGGAGGAGCGTCGGTTGGGGGCCCATCAAGTCTCCGAAGGAAGTCACTCCTCTATTCAAGCATCGAGCCGCGACACGGTGTCCGCTCCGGTCAACACACACCGACCGGTCGGCGGCGTGGCGCGCCGCGCGACGCCCTCCGCGGCATCTGTGCGCCGGTAGTAGTCTTCGCAGATGCCCATCCCCTGCCCGGGTGCCCGCGACAACGGCGATTCGCTAGGGTGAATGGCGCACTTGGTCGCTGAACGGCCCCGATGCCGCGGTGCGCCGCAGAATCCACTTGCTCGAGGAAGGAATGGTGATCGACGATGCCTCAATCCGGTGATCGGAAATCGGCTGTCACCAAGGCCTTCTCGGTGATACGCAAGAAGGCCGCCGAACGCCTGGAGGGGGCGTCGAGCCGGACCTACTCGTCGCCGACCAAGAACTCAGCCGCGGCTGCACCTACCGCCGGAACGTCGACGCCCAGCGAGACAGCGGGCAATAAGCAGTCGGCGGACAAGGAAAAACCGGCGGGCGCCGAGGCAACAACTGGCACGGATACACAATCGGGGGAATCGGGAACATCTGTGGACAAGTCTCAGGTCGATGAAGCGGGCGCCGGCGGCGCGCAGGGGACAGATTCACGCCCGAGCGGCCCGAAGCCGCGTGGAGGTCGAGGCATCGACTCCGCGACCAAAGTGATCTCGCGAGATCAGCTTCCCGACCCCAGCACGCTTGACGACCTCGACGACATCGACCCCCTCGCGGGCGGCACCGAGGCTGACGAAGCCGACTCCGCAGCAACTGACACAGAGAGTTCAGAGGCGAAGAGTTCGGACAGCGAGAGCTCGGACGACAAGCGCCCGGTAGTGAAGGTCGCCGGGACGGCCTCGCCGAGCGCCACCGACACCACGGTGATTAATCGCGACGACCTGCCGGACACCAGCGACATGCCCGACCTCGACGACGTCGACATCACGGGCACCGACTCCCCAGAAGAGTCCGGCGCTGAAGAGTCCGGCGCAGAAGAGTCCAACGACAGCGCTGAAGAGACCGCGAGCACCGAGGACACCGACAGCACCGACCAAGACGGTCAGGGTAACGCGGGGAAGATCGCGGCCGCGGGCGCGGTCGCAGCGGGAGTCGCAGGCGCGGCCGCCGTGGCAGCGCATGACACCGACGACGCCGGGACCGACGAGACCAACACCGACGAGAAGACAGTCGACGAGAAGGTAGTCGACGAGACAGCCGACGACGCCGCCGAGTTCCCTGCGGCTGACGAGTCGTCTGCCGCCGAGATCGAAGACGCCGACGACACCGCGGACGCCGTCGCTGCCGACCGCGCCGAGGCGGAGTCCGAAGCGGAGCTGGACGGTGCCGATCACGTAGCGAAGCTCGACGACGCCGATCCCGAAGCCGTCGACGCCACCGATGCCGAGCACGAGAAGGAAGACGCCGAAGCTCGCCTCGAAGCCTTCGAAGTGACCACGGACGCGGGCGACCTGAGCGTCGAAGAAGCCGCAACCGACGGAGACATCGGCGACTTCGAACCCATCGACGAGATCGACCAGGCCGACGAGTCCGGCGACGAAACACCAACGGCCGCAGCGGCTTCCGCGGCTGCTGCCACTTCCGCAGCCGCCGTCTCATCCGACTCAGACGACACCGCCGAGTCCGACGACACCGCCGACACCGAGGACGGCACGGAGACTGGCGTCGACGACGAGACAGTTGCCGAAGACCAGACAGTTGCCGAAGACCAGACAGTTGCCGAAGACCAGACCGCGCACGGCGACGAACCCGCCGACGTTGACGACGTCGACGACGCATCGGCTGAGACCGAGCCTGAAACCGACGACGCCGAACAAGCCGACACCGACGAGGCGGCCGACGCAGAAACCGCAGAAGATGACAGCACTTCTGTCGACGAAGAACCCGTCGACGAAGAGCTCACCGACGAGGAACCCACAGGCGAAGAGCCCACCGACGAGCAGCCCGCTGACGACGAAGACACCATCGACGGCGAGGCGGAAACCGTCGCGCTGAAGGCACAGAAGCCCGACGCCCCGACAGACAGCGCCACCACCGACAAGGTGAACATCGGCAAGGGCGCGGCGGTTGTCGGCGGCGCGGCCGCCGCGGGAGCCGCCGCAGTCGGAGCGGGCGCAGCAGCAGGGTCCACAGCGAAGACCGCACAAACGTCGACGGCTCGTCCCTCGACGTCTTCCGGTTGGTCGACCACCCCGCACCAGCCCCAGGTGATTCCGCCTGCCGGAACGTCGACACCGACCCCTGCGAAGAGCAAGGGAGGCTCCAGTCGTCGTGTGCTGCTGACAGTCGGAGCGCTCGTCGTCCTGGCGCTGGTCGTCGTCGGAGTTGTGTGGGGCGTTATCGCATCGCGCGCCAAGCCTGCAGCCGACCAGGCTGCCGACACAGCGTCGAAGTTCTCCACCGCCCTCTACAACGGCGACCTCTCGACCCTGCGGTCGGTGACGTGCGGCCAGGAGAATCAGTTCTATACCAACATCTCCGACGCAGATTTCCAGAAGATCTACTCGGCGCAGAAGGCGCGCAACGAGTTGGTCCGCACCGGAGACATCAAGGCGTCGAAGGTGACCGACGACGGGGCCAAGGCGGTCGTCGAGGTGACTGCCTACCAAACCAGCAAGCCCAACGAGCCTCAGACCGTCACCATCAATCTCCAGAAGGATGGCAGCGACTGGAAGGTCTGCACGCCGCGGTGACCGGTCGCAGGGCGCCAGGTCCCGTACGCGACGACATACCCGGCACAGGGTGGGTGCCGGGTGGTCACGCGCCGGTCCACCGTCCGACGACCCAGCCGTTACGGGTTACGCCTCGACCAGCGCGACGCTCCTACGTCCCGTCCGCCGACGCGCCGGGCGCCATACCGTCCGTCCACCCGACGCACCACGACGCTCCTGCGCGGCGCCCCGATCCTCGGAGCGTTCATTCTCAGCGGGTCAGGGTGCAGCGTCGAGCCGACCCAGCTGTGATCTGCGCGGCGATCGCCATGGCGGTGTTGGCCCTGACCGTTGCCGTCGGATTGATCTGGTCCTGACCGCACTCAGCGCGTCGGCCCGTTGTTGCGGTTGCCTAGAGGCTCGGAAACCGCGCTTCTGGGCAACCGCAACTCGCCGCCGATCGCATCCTCTTCCGCCACCCCGACACACACAACGCGCGCCCCCTCCCGAACCGGGAGGGGGCGCGCGTTGTGTGAGAGAAACGTCAGGCGCTGATCGACTTGCCGTTCGACTTCAGGTCATCGCACGCCTCGACGACGCGCTCGGACATGCTGGTCTCGGCCTTCTTCGACCAGACGCGTGGGTCGTAGGCCTTCTTGTTGCCGACCTCGCCGTCGACCTTCAGCACGCCGTCGTAGTTGCTGAACATGTGCCCGGCGATCGGTCGCGTGTAGGCGTACTGGGTGTCGGTGTCGACGTTCATCTTGACGACGCCGTAGGTGAGCGCTTCCTCGATCTCGCTCTTGAGCGAGCCCGATCCGCCGTGGAACACGAAGTCGAACGGCTTGGAGCCCTCGGGCAGGCCGAGCTTCTTGCTGGCGACGTCCTGGCCAAGCTTAAGCACATCGGGACGCAGCTTCACGTTGCCAGGCTTGTAGACGCCGTGGACGTTACCGAAGGTGGCCGCGAGCAGGTACTTGCCCTTCTCACCAGCACCGAGCGCGTCGACGGTCTTCTCGAAGTCCTCAGCAGAGGTGTAGAGCTTGTCGTTGATTTCCGCCTCGACACCGTCTTCTTCACCACCGACGACGCCGATCTCGACCTCGAGGATGATCTTCGCCGCAGCGGCCTTGGCGAGCAGTTCCTGCGCGATCTCGAGGTTCTCGTCGATCGGCACAGCGCTGCCGTCCCACATGTGCGACTGGAACAGCGGGTTCTTGCCGGCGTCGACGCGCTCCTGGGAGATCGCGAGCAGCGGACGCACGTAGGTGTCGAGCTTGTCCTTGGGACAGTGGTCGGTGTGCAGCGCGATCGTCACGTCGTACTTGGCGGCCACCACGTGCGCGAACTCGGCGAGCGCAACCGCGCCCGTCACCATGTCCTTGACGCCGAGGCCCGAGCCGAACTCGGCCCCACCGGTGGAGAACTGGATGATGCCGTCACTCCCGGCATCGGCGAAGCCCTTGATGGCCGCATTGATCGTCGACGACGAGGTGCAGTTGATCGCGGGAAATGCGTAGCCACCCTCCTTCGCCTTCGCGTACATCTCGGCGTACTGCTCTGGGGTTGCAATGGGCATGTCACGTCCTCCAACCGGGTGGGATCTCACACTTCGAGCTCTGTTGAGTCCCCCTCAGTATGGCAAGTGCCACTCCAGCGCGTGCAGGACGCTCTCACCTGCGTCTAAACCTCCGCGTCGACACCTGCGCCCGCGCGCGAATAGGACGCTTTGTCCGTTTCCGCTACCCTCGGAGCCGTGACCGCCTCTGTTCTCGACGCCACAGCCCCCGTTCTCGCAGCAACGACGACCGACCTCGCCCTCCTCCCCGGCTTCCTCGACCCCGTCAACCTGCTGAACTCCTTCGGCACCTGGATTCTCGCCGGACTGCTGTTGGTGGTCTTCATCGAGTCAGGACTGCTCTTCCCGCTACTCCCAGGCGACTCACTGCTCTTCACCGCGGGCCTGATCGTGGCTGCGAAGTCGGCCGACATCGAGCCGTTCGCCCCACTGTGGGTGCTGCTGGTGACCATTCCGATCGCGGCGTTCCTCGGCGACCAGGTCGGGTACCTCATCGGCAACAGACTCGGGTACTCCCTGTTCAAGCCGGACGCCCGCATCTTGAAGCAGTCCTACATCGTCGAGGCCCACGAGTTCTTCGAGAAGCACGGCCCCATCACCATCTTCCTGGCGCGCTTCGTGCCGATCGTGCGCACCTATGCACCGCTGGTCGCCGGAGCTGCAAAGATGCGCTACTCGACGTTCCTCGCCTACAACGCGATCGGCGCAGTCGTCTGGGGTGCAGGCGTGACGCTCCTGGGCTACTTCCTCGGCCAGATCGCGTTCATTCGCGACAACGTCGACGTGATCTTCCTGCTGATCGTCTTCATCTCCGTGCTCCCGATCATCTCCGAGGTGGTCAAGCGCTGGCGGCGCTCCCGCCAACCCGTCGTCGAAGAGAAGGTCGACGCCGCGGAGCGCGCATAGGACACCGCCCCCGCGCATAGACACCGCCGCGTAGCGGACATAGTGGACACCGCTGTGTAGCGCTCCTTCGATGGGGCTGCGCCACATTCGGCCCTGCACGCCGGGCACGGCCACTTCTGACAGCCACTCATTAGCTCTCGGACAGCTTCGCCAAGTAGCCTGGTGACCCGTGATCGACACCGCACTTGCCCATACGACCACCGTGGTCGCTCTCCCCGGCATTCTCGACCCCATCAACGTGCTGAGCTGGTTCGGCGCCTGGGCGTTCTGGGGGCTGCTCCTGGTCGTCTTCATCGAGTCGGGTGTGCTGTTCCCGGTCCTCCCCGGTGACTCGCTGCTGTTCGTCGCGGGCATGGTGGTCGCGGCAGGCGGTAAGGACGGCATCGACCAGTTCGCGTCGCTATGGCAGCTGTTGGTCTTCGTGCCGATCGCCGCGATCCTCGGCGGTCAGGTGGGTTATTGGATCGGCCGATTCATCGGGACCGAGATGTTCAAACCCGATGCCCGGTTCCTCAAGGAGCGCTATCTGATCGAGGCGCAGGAGTTCTTCGACAAGCACGGCCCGATCACCATTTTCCTGGCCCGCTTCGTGCCCATCGTGCGCACCATCGCTCCCATCGTCGCCGGCGCCGCACGCATGAAGTGGTCGGTGTTCGCGCTGTACAACGTAATCGGCGCCATCGTCTGGGGCGCGGGTATCACGCTCCTCGGCTACTGGCTCGGCCGGTTCGAGGTGGTGCAGAAGCTCATCGAGCCGATCTTCATCCTGATCGTCATCCTGTCGATCGCCCCGATGCTCATCGAGTGGTATCGCCGACGACGCGCCGCGAAGAAGGTCGCGACCGATGCCGTCGCGACCTCGGAGGCGACGGCCACGGCCGATCCGCACTCCTCCGACAACGTCTGACGCCTGGCGTCACCACGCGTCGTCGAGGTCGGCGTGCTGCCGAATCCACGCGTGCATGGCGATTCCCGCGGCTACCCCGGCGTTGATGCTCCGTGTTGATCCGAACTGCGCGATCGACACCGTCAGGTCCGCCTGCGCTTGGGCGTCGTCACTGACGCCGGGCCCCTCCTGACCGAAGAGCAGTACGCATTCGCGTGGGAGATCAGCGGTTTCCAGCGGCACCGACCCCGGAGTGTTGTCGACGGCGACCACGGCGAGACCGTTATCGCGCGCCCACGTCATCAGCTCCGACACCGAATCGTGGTGCAGCAGATGCTGATAGCGATCGGTCACCATTGCTCCGCGCCGATTCCAGCGGCGTCGTCCGACGATGTGCACCGCCGACGCGGCAAACGCATTCGCGGTCCGCACCACGGTCCCGATGTTGGCGTCGTGCGCGAAGTTCTCGATGGCCACGTGAAACGGGTGTCGGCGCGCATCGATGTCTTCGACGATCGCCTCGCGGCGCCAATACCGGTATGCATCAACGACATTCCGGGTATCACCCTCGGCGAGCAGTTCCGCGTCGTAGCGCGGATCGTCGGGGATTCGACCATCCCGTTCGACGTCCCACGGCCCCACTCCGACGGCGGGCCGTGCCTGCCATTCGGTGGGTCCGGCTACGTCCGAACCCTCGGGCGAGTCAGATCCCTCGGGTGGCACAGATCCCTCGGGTGGCACAGATCCCTCAGGCGACATGCCGCCGGTCGACATCGCCTCAGGCAAGCCCGATGTCGGCGAGACCGAGGAGAGATCGGTACGGCACACCGAGTTTCGTGATCACGTCGTCGGCGCCGGTTGCGCGGTCGACGACGGTCGCAACACCCACCACAACGGCTCCGGCCTCGCGCGCAGCCGCCACAGCAGTTGCCGGCGAATTGCCCGTGGTGCTGGTGTCCTCGACGATCAGTACTGCTTTGCCTGCGATGTCCGGGCCCTCTACCTGACGCTGCATTCCGTGCGCCTTGGCCGCTTTACGCACCACGAATGCGTCGATGGGGCGTCCGGGCGCGTGCATGATCGCGGTCGCAACCGGGTCGGCACCCAACGTCAACCCGCCGACCGACTGGTATCCCCAGTCGGCGGTGAGCTGTCGCATGAGCTTGCCGATCAGCGGCGACGCCTCGTGATGCAGCGTGGCGCGTCGCAGGTCGACGTAGTAGTCGGCTTCACGTCCCGACGACAACGTCACCTTGCCGTGCACCACCGACAGTTCGGCGACGAGTCGCGCGAGCGCCGCGCGGGCGTCGCCGTCGACCTCGGGGGTCGCAGATGCGGAGGGCGTTGAGGAGGTCACAGTCGGCTCACTCTTCCTGCTCGTGCGTCGCGGTGGGATATCTCGATGGCTATGTGTGTCTCGAAAGCTGCGTGAAACACTCAGTCACGACGATGATGCCGATTGGAGCGTTCACCCGTCTCGGGCGGCTGCGCGCTGCGTGATCGCCGCACCGGCATCGGGGTCATGCCGCGGCCGGTCGACGGCGTCGACGCACGCCTGGCTCTGGTCTCGCTCTGCGGTTGCTCGGCCTGTGGTTGCTGGTTCTGTGGTTGCTGGTTCCGGGGCGGCGGTTGGCGGCGCGTCGCGGGAGCTGCTGCCTCCTGCGCCTGAATGCGCGCCCGACGTTCCTTGTCGCGCATCGACTCGGTCTTCTCGTCGGCGAACTCTTCGCGCGTCGGCCCGTGCGGATCGCGCGGGTCCGGCGGATCCTGGGGGTCCTGCACCGGCGGGAGTACACGCAGCAGGTCAGCGAAGCGTCGAACCACTTCGAGTCCCGTGTCGAGCTTGGTCGCGTCATCGGTCAACGGCATCGAACCGAGCGCCCAGTTGCCTTCGTCCCACAGCACCTCGACGTACGACGGCGCGTTGTTGGCCAGCGCGACCATCCTCCGGTCGCACACCCTTCGTGCGACGTCGAGGTCGTTGGAGAACATGACACGGGGACCCATCGCACCGAGCAGTTCGACGTCGTCCTCTGCAGGCGCGAGCACGTCCTCGTGGCGAAGGTCGACGATCACGTTCGACGGCGCGTTACGACGCACCGCGATCACGGTTGCGGTATCAGCGAGGTCGAAGACGACAGCCTCGGCACCGCCATAAACTCCGTATGCGACATCTTGAACCCCGACGCTGTCGGGAACATTCATCGTCGCGCGGTGGAACACCTTGCGCAGCTTGGTATCTGAGGCACGGTAGGAGAAGTCGTGGGCATCACCCCACACGGCACGCTGGTGGCGGGTGCCGCTGGAACGCTTGCGGTCGAGCCACAGCAGGGCCGCCGCACCGGCCAGCGCCACGGCTGCGATCACGAAATAGACGATGGTCATCGCGCTACAGCCTACTTCAGGGCCGCGCCGCTGATCGAGAATGCCTCGCTGCTGATCGAGCGCGCCCCACCCAACCGCTGATCGAGCCCACCCCGCTGATCGAGCCTGTCGAGATCACCACCCGCCGATCGAGCCCACCCTCGCTGATCGAGCCTGTCGAGATCACCTCCCCGCCGCCACGTAGCCCCGCCGCTTGTCGACGACGTTCCGCAGCGCCGTCGACAACTTCTCGCCGCCCGCCCCGCGCCCAGCCTCGACGTACCGCCGCAGATTGTCGAGCACCTGGTCGGCGAGCTCGTCGCGCCACCCCACGACGTCGCCGCTCATATGCGCCGAGATCGCGACGTTGTCGAAGTCCCACAGGGGGCTGTCGTCTGGCAGCGGTTCGGTGACGAAGACATCGAGCGAGGCCGCGCCGATCCCGCCGCTGCGCAGCGCGTCGGCCAGCGCCGCCTCGTCGACGAGCCTGCCCCTGCCGACGTTGACAAGGTGCGCGTCGGGGCGCATCGCCGACAGCACCGACGCGTCGATCATGCCCTCGGTCTGCGCGGTGAGCGGCGCGACGACGACGACGTTGTCGAATTCGCCGACGTACGTGCTCAATTCGTCGGTTGCGCGCACCTCGCCGAAGTCGGGATCGTCGTGACGTGCCGTGCGCCCGGCGCCGGTCACGCGCATCCCGACGGCGCGCAGCAGCCGCGCAATCGCGCGTCCGATGCCCCCGGTCCCGATGACCAGAACCGACGACCCCGCGGTCCGCGTCGTCTCGCGCCACACCCAGTCGTGCGCCGACTGCAGGCGCGCCGATTCGTGTAAGCGCTTGTCTCGCGCCAGGATCGACGCCAGCACGAACTCCGCGATCGGTTGGTCGAAGACGCCGTGTGCGTTGGTCACCACGATGTCGGAGTCGGCGAGCTCGTCGAACAGCAGCGAGTCGACGCCCGCGGCGCAGACGTGCACCCAGCGCAGCGATTGTGTTGCGCCGCCCCAGTTGTCGCGCAGCGCGCGGGAGAAGAAGTCCCACACGACGAGAACATCGGCGCCCGACAGCACCTGCGGCAAGGTCTCGACGGTGCACTGCCGCACGTCGGCCAGCGCCTCGATTTCGGCGAGGTTGTAGGGACCCGGCGCGTCGTCGGCGCCGAGGAGGACGAGTTGCGGCTTGGTGGTCGTCACACCCGTCACCGTATCCGTGTACGCACCCACCGGACACAGCACCCTGTCTAATTGTTGACAATCCGACGATCTGAGTACACCGTGTACCCATGACCCTCGCCGCTACGCCTCAGACCGCGTCGCTGTCGCCGATCCTCAAGCAGGCGACGCCCGTCGTCGTCGATCACGCACTCGGCTCGTGGATTCACGGAACCGACGGAAACAGCTACCTCGACTTCACCACCGGCATCGGGGTCACCAGCACCGGCCACTGCCACCCGAGGGTCGTCGCCGCAGCTCAGGAGCAATGCACCAAGATCATCCACGCGCAGTACACGACGGTGATGCACCAGCCGCTGCTCGAACTCACCGAGAAACTCGGCGCAGTCCTCCCACTGGGACTCGACTCCGTCTTCTATGCGAACTCCGGGTCGGAGGCCGTCGAGGCAGCGGTGCGCCTGGCCCGCATGGCAACCGCGAAGCCCAACATCATCGTGTTCCAAGGCGGGTTTCACGGGCGCACCGTGGCCGCCGCGAGCCTCACCACCGCGGGCACCCGATTCTCCGCGGGCTTCTCACCCCTCATGGGCGGCGTGCACATGGCACCGTTCCCCTACGCCTACCGCTACGGCTGGGACGACGACGCCGCAATCGACTTCGCGCTCAAGGAACTCGACTATCTGCTCGCCTCCCGGGTTGCGCCGAACGACACCGCGGCGTTCCTCATCGAACCCGTCCTCGGCGACGGCGGATACCTCCCGACGCCGCCACGCTTCCTCGCAGGACTCCGCGAGCGCGCCGACCGCCACGGCATCCTGCTCGTCATCGACGAGGTGCAGGCCGGTTTCGGCCGCACGGGCGAGTTCTGGGGACATCAGCACGCCGACGGTCTCACCCCCGACATCCTCGTCACTGCAAAGGGACTCGCGTCGGGCTTCCCGATCTCCGCGATCGCCGCATCGACGGAGTTGATGAGCAAGGCATGGCCCGGCTCCCAGGGCGGAACATACGGCGGCAATGCCGTTGCCGCCGCAGCAGCCATCGCGACGCTCGACGTCATCGACGACGAGAATCTCGTCGAGAACGCACGTGTCCGGGGCGAACAGCTTCTGTCCGGAATACGTTCTGCCACCTCCCGTTACGACGCCGTCGGCGACGTACGCGGACTCGGCCTCATGGTCGGCATCGAATTCGTCTCCCGCGACGGCGACACCCCGGTACCCGACGCGGCAACAGCTCTCGCCGTCCAGCAGGCCACCACTCGACACGGACTACTGACGCTCACCTGTGGACCAGAGGCCAACGTGGTCCGCTTGATTCCCGCCCTCGTCGTCACCGAGCACGAAATCGCGACCGGCGTCGAACGATTCAGCGCAGCCCTGTCCGACGTCGCCACCCGCAACGACGGCCCCTAGCCGCTCGCAATGGCTTTACATCCACTACCCACTCCCACGACGCCCACACCGACGATCGTCTCCGAACTCACCCAGCTCGGCATCGAGGTCGATGCTTCGTCGCGTCGGCGTGCCGAATACTCCTACGACGCATCCAATTACCGGGTTCGGCCAGTGGCAGTTACGTTCCCCCGCGACGCCGGCGAGGTAGCTCGGATCGCAGCCTGCTGCCATCAGCTCGGGACGCCCCTCACCGCACGCGGTGGCGGAACATCGATGGCGGGCAACGCTATCGGCGACGGCGTCATCCTCGACTTCTCGCGCTACATGACCCGTATCCACCACATCGACCGCGAGAGGTCGACCGCCCACGTCGATGCGGGGGTCGTCCTCACTCACCTGGCTGCTGCCGCCCGCACAGCAACCGATGGCCGCCTCACGTTCGCGCCCGACCCATCGTCGGCGTCGCGCGCCACCATCGGCGGGGCAATCGGTAACGACGCGTGTGGAAATCACTCGGTACGCCACGGCCGCACCACCGACCACGTCGAAGCACTCGATCTCGTCACCGCTGACGGATTACGGTTGACCGCAACGAGATCGGGCATCGAACCGACGCTACCGACTGATCCGGCAGCTACCGCGCGAGCCGCCGAACTCACCCGCGAACTCACCGACCTCACCACACGCAACCTCGCGGCATTCCGCACCCAACTCGAACAGATCCCCCGCCAGGTGTCGGGATATCATCTGGCACATCTGTTGCCGGAGAACGGATTCGACGTCGCACGCGCCCTCGTGGGCAGCGAGGGCGCGTGCGCGATCGTCGTCGGCGCCACGGTCCGACTGGTCGCTGCCCCGACATCTCAGCTGCTCGTCTGCGTCGGCTACCGATCTGTTGCCGACGCCGCCCGCGACGTTCCCGACATTCTTCCGTTCGCGCCGTCGGCCATTGAGGGCATTGACCGCGGCATCGTCGCCACCATGGCCGCCCGGCGCGGACCCGACACCGTCGCTGGCCTCCCCGACGGCGACTCCTGGCTCTTCATCGACCTCGACAACGAGAGCGCCGCAGCGCAATCCGAACCCGACGTTCCCGCCACCGCGAAACGCCTGATCGAACGCCTACGCACGCGAGGGCGCATGGTCGACGCCGCGTTCGTCGACGACGAGACCCGACGCCGCGCGCTGTGGCGCGTCCGCGAGGACGGCGCCGGCCTGTCCGCGCGCCTCGTCGATCCGGAGAGCGATGCGCCGACGACGCACGAGTCGTGGCCAGGCTGGGAAGACGCCGCCGTCGCACCAGAACGTCTCGCCGATTACCTGCAGGATTTCACGGCACTCCTCGACGAGTTCGACCTCACCGGCGTGCTGTACGGGCACTTCGGCGCGGGCTGCATGCACGTGCGGATCACCTTCGACCTGCGCACCGAGCAGGGTCGGGCGGTGATGTCGCGGTTCTGCACGCGTGCCGCCGAACTGGTTGTTGCTCATGGCGGTTCGCTGTCGGGTGAGCACGGCGACGGTCGCGCCCGCTCGGCCCTGCTGCCGCTCATGTACTCCGCCGAGATGCTGCGCGCCTTCGACGACTTCCGACGAATCTGGGACCCCGTGGGAATTCTCAACCCGGGCAACATCGTCGACCCTGCACCCATCACCACCGACCTCGCACTCGCCGACGTTCCGAATCGGCCGTGGCACTCCACCGAGCACTCGTCAGAACACACCGGGCTCGATCCGTTCATCCACGCCGTGCAGGGCTGCATCGGTGTCGGTCGCTGCCGCACCACCAGTGGCGGGGTGATGTGCCCCAGCTTTCGCGCGACCCGCGACGAGAAGGACTCGACGCGCGGCCGGGCACGCGTTCTGCAAGACATGGTGCGCACCGCACCCAGCGTCGAATCCGGTTGGCAGTCTGCCGATGTGGCCGACGCGCTCGATCTCTGCCTGTCGTGTAAGGCGTGTTCGAGCGACTGCCCTACCGGCGTCGACATGGCGTCACTGAAGTCCGAGTTCCTCTCCCATCACTACCGACGCCGACTACGACCTCTTTCGCACTACTCCCTCGGCTGGATGCCCGCGTGGCTGCCCGTCGCGACATCCGTTGCACCACTGCTGAATCGAGTTCTCGAAGCCCCCGTCGCCCGACGCCTCGCCGCTCGCGCGGGCGGCCTCGACGCTCGACGCTCCATGCCTCGCTTCACCACTCGCCGAGACAGGCGCGCGGCGCTCAGCACACTCAGCAACCCGGCCGACTCCGACGTCGTGCTGATCGTCGACACCTTCACCAAGGCGTTCCGTCCGCACGTCGCAACCGCCGCGGCGCGGGTCCTGGCGGCCACCGGCGACGCCGTCGCCACCCGCACCGACGTGTGCTGCGGCCTGACCTGGATCTCGACCGGCCAACTCGATCACGCTCGAAAGGTACTGACCCGCACCGCTGATCGACTCGACGACGGCACCGACCGCCCCCTCATCGTCGCCGAACCCAGTTGCGCTGCCGCGCTGCGCACGGACCTACCAGAACTGATCAACTCGCCCGCCGCACATCGTGTCGCCGCACGAGTGACGAGCTTCGCCGCCTACCTGCCCACACTCGTCGACGCGGGGCTGCACATCCCGGACCTCCCCGACTCGGTCACGGTCCAAACCCACTGCCACGAGTACGCGGCCTTCGGTGCGCACGCCTCGACGGCCGCACTGAGGTCGCTCGGCGTCGAGGTCACCACGGCCGACGGATGCTGCGGCGTCGCAGGCAACTTCGGCTTCGAGAAGGGCCACTACGAGGTCAGCGTCGCGGTGGCCGAGAACGCCCTCGCGCCCGCGCTCCGAGCCGCGCCGGAGACCCCGGTCATCACCGACGGGTTCAGCTGCGCGATGAGCGTCGACCACCTGACCGCCACCGACCCCCTCATCAACGCCCACGGGCAGCACCTCGCCGAACTGCTCGCACAGGCGCTGCCCCTTGCACCAGAACTACCCCGCGCACAGCCATCACCAGAGGAAGGACTCCGATGACACTTCTCGTCGACACAACCTGGGCACCCGCGGCCTCGAAACGTCGGTTCGATGTCGAGAACCCGGCGACGGGCGAGGTCATCACGTCGGTCCCGGACGGCAACGCCGACGACGCGCTCGACGCCCTGCGTCGTGCCGCCGACGCCCAATCCGACTGGGCGGCAACCAGTCCCCGCTCGCGTAGCGAGATCCTCTACCGCGCATACGAACTCATCATCGCGCGGACCGACGAGTTCGCGACCCTGATGACCACCGAGATGGGTAAGCCGTACCCCGAAGCGCGTGGCGAGGTTGCCTACGGCGCAGAGTTCTTCCGCTGGTTCGCCGAGGAAGCCGTACGCATCGGCGGCGACCACTTCCTCACCCCGGACGGCAACAACCGAGTCGTCGTCCGGCATCGCCCCGTCGGCCCGTGCATCCTGATCACGCCGTGGAACTTCCCATTGGCGATGGGAACACGCAAGATCGGCCCGGCGATAGCCTCGGGCTGCACCATGGTCTTCAAGCCCGCAGAGCTGACACCGTTGACCTCGCTACTCCTCGCCGACGTGCTCCGCGAGGCGGGTCTGCCCGACGGCGTCCTGAACGTGGTCACCACAAGCGATCCCGGTGACGTCGTCGGCGCATGGATGTCGTCGGGTCTCGCCCGCAAGGTCAGCTTCACCGGCTCCACCGCCGTCGGAAAGCTGTTGCTACGCCAGGCCGCCGACACGGTGATGCGCACCTCGATGGAGCTCGGCGGCAACGCACCCTTCATCGTCTGCGACGACGCCGATCTCGACACCGCGCTCGACGCCGTGATGGTCGCGAAGATGCGCAACATGGGACAGGCATGCACTGCGGCCAATCGCATCTTCGTGCATCGTGACGTCATGGACGAGTTCGCAAGCGGTCTCACGCAACGCATGTCAACACTCACCGTCGGCGACGGAATGTCCGAGGGCACCCAGGTCGGCCCCCTCGTCGAACGCAAGGCCGTCGACAAGGTCGAAGAGCTCGTCGACGACGCCGTTCGACGTGGCGCGTCACTCCGGTGCGGCGGCACCCGTCCCGATGGTCCCGGCCACTTCTACCCGCCGACGGTCCTCACCGACGTACACCCCGAGTCCGCTCTCATGAGCACCGAGATCTTCGGTCCCGTCGCGGCTCTGATCCCGTTCGACGGCTCCGGAATCGAGGCCGACGACACCGTGGTCGCAGCCGCGAACAGCACGCCCGCGGGCCTGGTCGGATACGTCTGCAGTCGCGACGCCGAGCGTCTCGACGCCATCTCGTCGAGCCTCGCGGTGGGTATGGTCGGGGTCAACACGGGTCTGGTCTCCAACCCTGCGGCCCCGTTCGGGGGGATCAAGGAGTCGGGCCTCGGCCGCGAGGGCGGACGTCTCGGCATCGAGGAGTTTCTCGACGTCACCTACACGTCCACCCCGATCCGACGGAGGCGATAGGTGTATCTCGGCGCCCAACTCTTCACCGACAGCGAGTACCAACAGCGGTTGACCCGCGTGCGCGAACTGATGGATCTGCAAGGACTTTCGGCGATCATCGTCACCGACCCCGCGAACATCTTCTACCTCATCGGGTACAACGCGTGGTCGTTCTACACCCCGCAGATGCTGTTCGTCCCCATCGACGGCGAGATGCTGTTCTTCGCCCGCGAGATGGACGCACATGGCGCACACCGCACCACCTGGCTACCCGACGAGCAGATCGTCGGCTATCCCGAGAGCTACGTACACCGCCCGCACGTGCACCCGTTCGACTGGGTCGCGTGGGCGCTGCGGCAACGTCACCAGGTCGCACCGGCGTCGAAGGGCGGCTCCGTCGGACTCGAGATGGACTCACACTTCTTCTCTCCCAAGGCTTACCGCGCACTGCACAACGCCATCCCCGAGTGGAAGCTCGTCGACAACTTCGAACTCGTCAACTGGGTACGTTCGGTGAAATCCGACGCCGAGGTGCAGCTCATGCGACAGGCCGGCATGGTGTGTTCAGAGGCGATGCGGGCTGCCATCGAGACCATCGATGTCGGTGTGCGGCAATGTGATGCGGCAGCAGCGATCTCACAGGCACAGATCACCGGCACCGACCAGTTCGGCGGCGACTATCCCGCGATCGTGCCGATGATGCCGACCGGTGCCGCCGCCGACACTCCCCATTTGACCTGGCACCAGGGCACTTTCACGCCTGACGAGGCCGTCGTCGTCGAATTGTCCGGTGCGCACAACCGGTATCACTGTCCCCTCGCCCGCACCGTGGCGCTGAGCGCACCGTCGAAGGATCTCGACTATGTGGCGGGCGCGACGGCAGAGGGCCTCAACAACGTCCTCGACGCGATCAAACCCGGTGTCGCCACGCGTGAGCTCGCGTCGACCTGGAACTGGACCCTCGCCAAGTACGGTCTCGAAAAGCCCTCTCGCCTCGGCTATTCCATCGGGATCGGCTACCCACCGGATTGGGGTGAGCGCACCATCAGCATCCGCACCGAGGACGAAACCATCCTCGAAACCAACATGACGTTCCACATCGTGTGCGGAATGTGGATGGACGACTACGGTTTCGAGCTCTCCGAGTCGGTACGAGTCAGCCCGACGGGCGTCGAAACCTTCACCGCGTTCCCACGGGAACTGATCAGGAAATGAGGTGTCAGCAGTGACCACCATGAACTACACGCTCCCGCTCGCCGGACGCGCGAAGGATCTCGTCGGCTCGATGATCGATTCGTCGACGTCCCTGCTGGCCTCTCACACGCACGACATCGTGCGCTTCGCGATGGGCTCACCAGCGGACGAGGCTGTCCCCGCTGCGGAGTTCCGGCAGATCGCCGGTGAGATCCTCGACAACTCGTCGTTCACCTACGGCGCCACCGAGGGAGAACCACGGCTGCTCCAGCTCCTCGTCGACTACCTCGCCACCACACCCGACCCGTCGAGCCTCGATCGCCTCGTCATCACCACCGGCGGCATGCAGGGCCTCGACCTCGCGTCCAAACTGTTCGTCGACCCGGGCGACCTCGTCGTCGTCGAATCACCCACGTACACCAATGGCAGTGCCACGGCGCTGTCGTACGGCGCGCAGCTTCTCGAAGTGCCCGTCGACGACGACGGCATGCAGGTCGACACCCTCGAAGACCTCGTCTCCCGCACCCGACGCACCCCCAAGGCGATCTACACGATCCCGACGTTCCAGAACCCGTCGGGCGTCACCCTCTCCGAGGAGCGTCGACGCGAGCTGTTGCGGCTGGCGCACGAGTGGGGCGCCGTCATCATCGACGACGACCCGTACGGTCTCCTGCGCTTCTCCGGCGACGACGTCCCGACGTTCCAGACCCTGTCGCCGCACGATCCGCTGATCTTCTCGGTACGGACGTTCTCCAAGATACTGGCGCCGGGCTGGCGGGTCGGATGGGTCGACGCCGATCCGTCGCTGCGCCAACTGCTCATCAACGGCAAACAGGCGATGGACACCTGCACCAACGTGCCCAACCAGCACATCGTCGCCGAGTACATCGCGCGCGGCGGACTCGAGGATCACCTCGCCGGCCTGCGGGTTCTCTACCGCGAACGCAGGGACGCGATGCTCGATTCGGTCGAGCGCCATTTCGGCGACCGCGTGTCGACGACGCACCCCGAGGGCGGCTTCTTCCTCTGGCTGACCCTGCGCGGCGAGTTCGCCGAGATCGACACCCGCGAACTGTTCGAGACCGCTCTTGCCGACGGCGTCGCGTTCATCCCCGGTCCCGCACTGTCACCGACAGGCCGGTTCCGCAACGCCCTGCGTCTGTGCTTCGCGTCGAGCACGCCCGAGCGCATCGACGAGGGAATTCGACGTCTCGCCGGAAGCTGCGAGAGGATGACACAGAACAGATGAGGTAGCTGAGGTCGGTATAGCCAGCCGACAATCACGAAGGGGATTCCAGTGACGGCGAGCGAGTCCGACGCGGTGGTGGCCCGGATCCGTCCGGACGAGATCGTCGCGCTCACCAGAGCTCTGGTCGACGCCCCGAGTGAGAACCCGGGCGGCACCGAGGCCCTGGCCGTCGCAGTCCTCGAAAATGCTTGCCGCGATGCCGGTTTCACTGTCACCACCCATGAGGTGACGCCCGGCCGACCCAACCTCATCGCGACGCTACCCGGCGGCGACGGGCCAGGACTGATGTTCCTCGGCCATTCCGACGTCGTCCCGGCCGGCCCTGGCTGGACCGGCGATCCCTACCGCACCCGGCTGTCCGACGGCGTGCTGACCGGGCGCGGCACCGTCGACATGAAGGGCGGATTGGCCTCGGTCGTCGAGGCGATGTCGGCGTTGGCGCCGCTGGCCGCGCAGGGACGACTCTCCGGTCCGGTGCAGTTGGTCTGCACAGTCGACGAGGAGGAACACGGCGCGGGCGTCCGCGACCTGGTGGCCAGCGCCGACACCTCCCGCGACTTCATCGGTTGCGTCGTCGCCGAACCCACCGATCTGGTCGTCGTCCGCGGGTGTCGCGGGGCGTCGTATCTGGAGATCGACATTCGGGGCAGGGCCGCCCACTCCGGTCGCCCCGACGACGGCCGCAGCGCGATCTACGCGGCGGCGTCGATCATCGACATCATCCGGGCCGACCACGAGGCGATGACCGCGGGCGCCGCAGGTCTTCTCGGCTCTGGAACCTGGAACGTGGGGACGATGAGCGGCGGGCAGGGCATCTCCGTCGTCGCGCCGATGGCAGCCCTCGGCGTCGACCGCAGACTGATGCCCGACGAGAGCGCGGAGGCCATCGCCGACTGGCTGCGCGGCCGAATCGCCGCCGCAGGCATCGAGTCCGACGGCATCGAGGTCGACGTCGCGGTCACCATGGAGATGCCTGGCTTCGAGACTCCTGCCGACCACACACTGGTCACCGCAACCGTCGACGCGCTGAACTCACTCGACGCCCAGACGTCCGTCGGCGGCTGGACCGCGGCGTGCGACGGCGGTTTCGTCAGTCGCGACCTCGGCATCCCGGCGATCGTCTGCGGTCCGGGCAACATCAACACCCAGGCCCATCAGCCGGACGAATCCGTCGCGGTCGACGATCTGGTCACTGCCGCACGGGCTTACGCGTTGGTGGCGCTGGAACTGCTCGGCTGACGCCGACCGCCCCGAGCACAGCGCGCACCGTCGAACGCACCCGCGCGTCGACCTCAGCCGGAGAGCTTTCGGGGAACTTTCCGCCGAGGTACAAGAACGCCAGCCCGTGCACCAGCGCCCACATCGCGGTCGCAACCTCTTCCGGCTCTGCCGTCGAAACCGTAGCGGCGACAACGGTATTCAGATACCCATGGATCGCCTCGACGGCCTCGACCCGATCCGGGCTCGTCGGGTCGCACCGCTCGGCGAACATCGCGCGGAACAACCCCGACCGCTCCAACGCGAACCGCACGTAGGCGACGGCGATGTCGGCTACATCGTCGACGCTCGACGGCGACTCGCTCGCCGCTCTCAGCCGCGCAGTCAGCTCGCGATAGCCCACCGCAGCAACGCTCGAGACCAATGCCTCACGGTCAGCGAAGTGCCGGTAGGGCGCCGCGGGTGAGACGCCCGCGCGCCGTGCGACAGCGCGCAACGACAACTCGGCAGAGCGGTCCTCGTTGAGCAACTCGATCGCCGACTGCACCAGCGCTGCGGCGAGATCACCGTGGTGATACGACTCGGGCCTCGACATATGCCAGATTCTATCGCTGGTCGAGCCGCCGCAGACCGTCAGCACTGCACGTCGGAGCCGGTGTCAGCGCGTGACGACCGAGCCGGTGTCCGCGCGTGTCAGCGCGAAGTCACCGCCGTGGAGCTCTCCGGAACCGTGATGTCCTCGGTCCGCTCGGGAATCTCGGTGCCGCGCAACGACGCTCCGGCCGTCTCCTTCAAGAAGATCAGCGCCACCATGCCGATCGCGCACGCGCCCATCATGTAGACGGCGGGAAACAGGTTCCAGCCCGTGTCGTTGACCACCGCTTCGTTGACGAGCGGTGCGGTACCGCCGAACGCGGCGGTCGCCACGTTGTAGGAGATCGCGAAGCCCGCGTAGCGCACCTGAGTGGGGAACATCGCCGGGAACGTCGCGGAGATGGTCGAGAGCTGGGGCACATAGAACAGTCCCAGGATCACGAATCCCACTATCGCCCAAGCGAATCCCTTACCCATCAACCAGTAGAGCGGTATCGCGAATACGAAGAGTCCGATGAGCGAGAACCACCACATCGGTTTACGCCCGGTCTTGTCCGACGCCGCTCCGAAGAACGGGATCACCACCATCATCGCGAGCTGACCGATGAGCACCACCGTCGAACCCGACGACTCCGACAGCCCGATCGTCTCCTTCAGGTACGTCGGCTGATACGCCAGCAGCGTGTAATTCGCGACGTTGAGTGCGATCACCATGCCGAACATGATCAGGATCGGCTTCCAGTAGTTGCTCAGCAGATCCTTGAAGCGGGTGTAGGCGCTTCCGGTGATCTCGTCGCGCTTGTCCAGCTCCTGGAACACTGGGGTGTCTTCCAGCTGCGAGCGCAGATACAGACCGATCAACCCGAGCGGCAGCGCAATCAGGAACGGAATTCGCCAGCCCCACGTCTGCATCTGCTCGTCGGAGAGCAACAGCTCGAGGAACAGAACGATCGCGGTGCCCGCGCTGAACCCGGCGAGTGTGCCGAACTCCAGCAGCGATCCGTACTTGCCGCGCTTGTTGTCCGGCGCATACTCGGCCATGAACGTCGCAGCACCGCCATATTCGCCGCCGGTGGAGAAGCCCTGAATCACGCGCAGCGCTATCAACAGAATCGGCGCCCAGATCCCGGCGACGGCGTGTGTCGGAAGGACACCGATCAGCGCAGTGGCACCGGCGATCAACAGAATCGTCATGGCCAGCACGGACTTTCGTCCGATCCGGTCACCAATGGGACCCCAGATCATGCCGCCCAACGGGCGTAGGACGAATGAGATCGCGAACCCGAGCATGGTGCCTATCGAGCCGAGCGACCCCGGGAAGAATGCTTGCGTGAGGTAGGTGGCGGTCGCGGCGTAGACGCCGTAGTCGTACCACTCTGTTGCGTTGCCGATCGCCGACGCGCCAATTGCTTTGCGGAGTAGAGCTTTTCCTTCTCGCGACTCGGGGTCGGGTGCGAGATCCTCATAGGTTGCCGAGGAGTTTGCCGTAGCCATCTGTGCCTTCCTGGGTGGACTCGGGGCCAGTGTGTCTTCGCGCTGACTCACATCGGTGGGCGGTGATCAGTACACGTCGTCTAGAGCAGTCGGCGGAGACCGTCTCTCATGTGTTCGATCATCAGCTCGTCGGCCGCCTTCGCATCTCCAGCCGCGATGGCGTCCACCAATGCCTGGTGTTCGTCGGTACGTTCCTTTCCCGAGGAATACGTTCCCCGCATCGCGCGTAGACACATCTTCGTTTCCACGAGGATCGTGCTGTGCAAGCGCGACAATCGTTGACTCCGCGCGTACTCCACCAAAGTCTGATGGAACCGCATATCCGCTTCGGCCATGTCTTCGCCGTTCGGATCGTCGATATGACGACGCATCAACGCAACCACGTCGGTGAGAGCTTGCACCGCCGCAGGGTCGCCGTGTTCGATCACCTGCTCTATTGCCGCACGTTCAACGGCCGTCCGGGCGATGTACATGTCCCGGATGTCGTCGTCATCCATCGAGACGACGAACAAGCCTCGGTTGCGGTGACTCACCAGCAACCCTTCTGCAGTCAGGCGTTGCATCGCCTCTCGCAGTGGCCCCCGACTCACTCCCAGGTCTGCTGCGAGACCCGCTTCGGTCAATTGTGAACCGGACGGAAAGTTACCGTTCGCAATCGCATCGTGCAACTTTCTGGCGATGATCGCAGGTGTCGACTCCTGCTCGATCGGTTCGAGAACCCTACGGCGACCTTCCGATCGAGTTCGCTCCATTGTCATCGTGACCATCCTCTTCTTCGTACTCTATGCACGCGCAAATGTCAGGGTTTCGCCGCGCGCGCCGCCCATCCAGATGTCGTTGCATGCCGCGGCGAACTCGACGAGACCATCGGTGATGGTGGCGAACACATTTCCGGGAACCCATCCGACATCCCCGTTGACCAGCAAGTTGTTTCGACCATAGAAGACTGCAAGGTCGATGAGCAGTGAGTGTTCCGACGGCGCGGCGCCGGATTCGTAACCGTAAGCGGGATTGTCCAATACACCGTCGAAGGTGAAATAGCAAAGGTCGCCCGGTATCGGTGTGACCGTCGTGTTCTCCGGTCCCGGTTCATGCGCCGCGAACGCGGGCGCCAACGTGTAGATCTCGTTGCGCGCAAACTTGCCGTGAAAGACCTGACCCCCCAACGGCAAAGCGTCCCACACCGCGGCTGCGGTGCGCGGCGCCTCGGCGTCGAGCAGTCTCGCCCTGGCGCTGACATCGCGCGATGTGAGGCTGACGATGATGAAGCGATCGGTCACGAGCCATCTCGACTTTCGTTGAGGTGAGCAGACTTTCGTCGAAAGTCTGCATCTGCGAGCGTGCCGACGTTCGCGACCGACTCATATGCCGCAGCCACACGCAGCACTGTCGCGTCGTCGTGGCGTGCTCCCACGATCTGAATGCCAGTGGGCAGCAGCGGGTCCCGCGCAAACCCGCTCGGCACCGTGATCGCAGGTTGGCCGGTGAGATTGAACGGATAGCTGTACGGCGTCCACGACGTCCAGTCCTGCGACGACGAACCTGCAGGCACGTCGACGCCCGCCTCGAATGCGACGGACGGCATCGACGGTGTCACCAGAACGTCGTAGTCCTCGTGCAGTGCACCCATCTGTGTACCCATTGCCATTCGCAGCGCAGTGGCATCCACATAGTCGGCCGCACTGAAGTCGTGGTGACGTTCCAGTGCCGCAAGCAGTTTCGGGTCGACGCGATCCCGCAGGGCAGGGTCCAGAGCCCCGACCACCGCGGCCGCTCCCGCGAACCACACCGTGTGGTACGCCCAGACCGGATCGTCCCACCCGATGTCGACCTCGTCGACCGTGGCTCCGAGGTCGCGTAGAACGCCGACCGCAGCCTCGGTATTCGACTGCACCGCAGCATCATTGACGACATAGCCGAGGTCGGGACTGTAAGCGACGCGGACGCCGTCCAAACCCCGCGCGCCTGCGATGATCTCCGGGGCGACAGGTTGCGGCGTCGGCCCCGCCGACCAGTCGCGCGAGTCGAAACCACTGATGACGTCGAGCAACAACGCGCAGTCGACGACGCTGCGCGTCATCGGTCCGACGTGTGCGACCGGCGCGAACGGACTCGGCGGATACATCGGCACCCGGCCGAGCGTCGGCTTGAGTCCGACGACTCCGCAGAACGCAGCCGGAATACGAATCGAGCCGCCACCGTCGGTGCCGACCGACAGGGGCCCGAGTCCCGACGCGAGGGCAGCGGCACTACCTCCGCTCGAACCGCCAGACGTCCGATCGGTCGACCACGGATTGCGCGTGATGCCGGTGCGGGGGCTATCGGTCACGCCTTTCCAGCCGAACTCAGGCGTCGTGACCTTGCCGAGTGGCACGGCTCCCGCCTCGCGCAGTCGTGCCACCGCTGGAGCGTCGACATCAGATCGTTGTGTGTCAGGGCTCAGCGTCAACGAGCCGCGCAGCGTCGGCCAACCCTCGGTGAGCAGGAGATCCTTGATCGACACCGGTACGCCGTCGAGCGGACCGATGGGCGTCGACGCGGCGTAGCGAGCCGCCGATTGGCGTGCGGCAGCCATCGTCGTGTCCGGGTCAACGACGCAGAAGGCATTGATCTCGGCGTTCACCTGCGGGATGGTGTCCAGTAACTCGGCAGCGACGTCGACAGGGCTCAGCAATCCACTGCGGTAGGCGTCACCGAGCTCCGACGCCGACATCGTGCGCACTGAGTCCTGCATGGTCACCTCCGGTTCCGATACGGTGAGAACAACAATTGTTTGATTGTTGACAATCTAGTCGGGAGGTCAACCCGTGACAACCGCTATCACCGCGGTCCTCTACCCGGGACACGCGGCCGAGGACGACTACCAGCTCATCGAGGACGCACTCGGCCCGTCGATTCGCCTGCCCGTGGTGATCACCGAGATCGACTCCGACGACCACACCGTCGGCGCCATGCGGGCTGTCGGCGAGTCCGACCGACTGCTCGACGGCGCACAGCGCGCACGCACGCACGACCCCGCAGCGTTGATGTGGGCGTGCACCTCGGGCAGCTTCCTCTACGGGTGGGAGGGCGCACAACGGCAGGCCGCGCAGTTGTCCGAGGTTGCGGGACTACCCGCATCGTCGACGTCGCTCGCGTTTGCCGAGGCGTGCAGAGCGCTCGGAATCGACTCGGTCGCGGTCGCGGCGAGCTATCCGAGCGACGTCGCCGCGGGATTCACGACGTTCCTCGCCGGCGCGGACATCGAGGTGGTCGGCATGCGCGCCAACGACATTCTGACCGCGACCGACGCCGGGTTCATCGACGGCGACACCCTGTTCGACATGGTCGTCACCGCCGATCAGCCTGCGGCACAAGCCATCCTGATTCCCGACACCGCACTACACACGGCAACCTGGATCAACGACCTCGAGGCGCAGGTGGGTAAACCGGTCCTCACCGCGAACCAGGTGACCGCCTGGGAGGGTGCGCGGCTGGCGGGCGCAACCCCGCGCTCCGACAAGCTGGGCGCGTTGTTCAGTCAGACACTGCTTCTTCAGACCCAGCCTGTTCAGACTCCGCCTGATCAGACCCAGCCTGCTCAGGTGCCGAGTGTCCCCGTACGAAGCGATACCCCATCCCGGCCTCGGTGAGCAGATGCACCGGATGCGCCGGGTCGTCTTCGAGTTTGCGGCGCAGACTGGCCAGGTACACGCGCAGATAGTTGGTCTGGTTGAGGTACTTGGGACCCCACACGGTACTCAGGATGTCCTTCTGCCCCACCAGTTTTCCCTCGTTGCGCACGAGCAGTTCGAGAATCCCCCACTCGGTCGGCGTCAGGTGGACCTGCTCACCGTGGCGCGACACCTGCTTCGCGCTGAGGTCGACCACGAAGTCTCCCGCGTCGACGACCGGCACCTCCGACGCATCCGGTGCAGCGACTCCACGACGCACCGCTGCACGCAGTCTCGCCAGGAACTCGTCCATCCCAAAGGGTTTCGTGACGTAGTCGTCGGCACCCGCGTCGAGCGCAGCCACCTTATCGACCGATTCGCCGCGCGCCGACAACACGATGACCGGCACGTTGGTCCACCCGCGCAATCCCTCCAGAACCGTGAAGCCGTCGATGTCGGGAAGCCCGAGGTCGAGGACAACCACCTGCGGGTTGACCTTGGCTGCCGCGGTCAGCGCCGCGGTTCCCGTCGACGCCGTCGTGACAGCGAAACCACGGGCGCTCAGATTGATTCGCAAGGCCCGCAACAACTGTGGTTCGTCGTCGACAACGAGAACTCGGATTCCGTCGGTCATGACTCGTCGTCCTCCGCCGGAAGTGAGACGACCATCGTGGTGCCGCCGCCCGGTGTCTCCTCGACACCGAGCGTGCCGCCGATCGCGGCGGTAAACCCCTGCGCGACAGACAGACCCAGCCCGACGCCGCCGTCGGCACCGTTGCGGTCGCCACCCTGAACGAAGGCGTCGAAGATCTGCCCGCGTCTGTCGGCGGGAATCCCGGAGCCGTGGTCGATCACACGAATGACGGTACGCGGCATACCGTCGTCGTCGGTCTCGGACTCTGCCGTGACCTCGACACCGGCGCCACCTCCCCCACCGTGGCGCACCGCGTTGTCGATCAGGTTGGCCAGGACGCGTTCGAGCAGTCCACCGTCGGTGTATGCCCACATCGCGTGGAAGGTGAAGGCGATCTCCGGGATGGGCCCACCGACCCAGCTCACCGCGGTCGCTGCACGGTGCACCACCTCGACGAGGTAGGTGCGCGCGAGTCTTGGCCGCACGGCACCTGCCGCGAGCCTCGACGAGTCGAGCAGATTTCCGACAAGCGCCGACAGATGGTCGACCGACTCGTCGATTGTCTCGAGGAGTTCTGAGGTGTCCTCCGGGCTGAATGTCACGTCGCCCGCACGTAGGCTCGAGACCGCGGCTTTCGCGCCGGCCAACGGTGTGCGCAGATCGTGGCTCACCGCGGACAGCAGTGCACGACGCATCTCGTCGGTCTGGGCCAGTGCACGTGCCTCGGACGCCTCTCTTTCGAGTCGACGACGCTGCACCGCGCCGGCGGCCTGGATTGCCACCGACGTGAGTACTCGTCGATCCCGACCGCCGAGTTTCGGCCCGCGCAACAGCAATTCGTACTCTCCACCGGGGACCGGGCAGATCGTATCGGCGTCTTCGGCGCGCTGCGGCGGGTCGTCTCCGACGGCGGCGTCGACGACGCGTCGACCATCCGCTTTGTGCACCACCGACACCGCGGCCTGGTCGTAGGTCTCACGCACGCGCTGCAGCAGTGCCGACACGTCAGCCCCGCCGAGCACGGCGTCGGAGAACAGCGCCAGCAACTCGGCGTCACGGCTCGCCAGGCTGGCTTGCCGACGCCTGCTCGCGGCCGAATCGACCAGTGCGGCAACCGCTATCGCGATCACCAGCATGACAAGGATGGTGATGAGATTGTCGGGCTCGTTGATGGTGAACGTGAACCGTGGGTTGGTGAAGAAGTAGTTGAGCAGCAGGCCGGCCACCACCGCCGACAATGCCGCAGGCCCGATGCCGCCCAACAGCGAGACCGCGAGCACCGTCACGAAGAACAATGCCGACTCGCTGGCGAACCCCAACCAACGGTCCAGGACGGCGAGTATGACCGTCATGATCACCGGCACCACGACCGCCGCGACCCAGCTCAACGGACGATGGAAGCGCGTGTCGCGAATGTCGAGCCGGTTTCGACGACGCGTCTCGTCGTGGGTGACCATGTGGACGTCGATCTTCCCGCTGTGCGCAACGACATTCGCGCCGACGCCCTCGTCGAAGAGTCGTTGCCAGCGCGGGCGGCGCGACGTACCCAGCACCAACTGCGTCGCGTTGACGCCGCGTGCGAAGTCGAGGAGCGTCGACGGGATGTCGTCGCCGACGACGGTGTGGATTCGCGTGCCGAACCCTTCGGCCAACTCGTGCAGCCGGGACAGTTCGGCAGCGGGCGTCCCGACGAGTCCGTCTCCGCGGACCACATGCACCACAACCAGTTCCGCGCTCGACCGTGACGCAATGCGACTCGCTCGACGCATAAGGGTCGCGGATTCGGGTCCACCGGTGATCGCGACCACCACGCGCTCGCGTGCTTCCCACGTGTCGGTGATCGCGTGCGCCGCGCGGTAGTCGGCGAGATTGTCGTCGACGCGGTCGGCGAGCCACAGTAGTGCCAGTTCGCGCAGGGCCGTCAGATTTCCCTGGCGGAAGTAGTTCGAGAGCGCCCCGTCGATGCGTCCGGCCGGGTACACCTTGCCCGCGCTGAGTCGTTGACGCAGCGCCTGCGGGGCGATGTCGACCAACTCGATCTCGTCAGCGGCACGCACCACGGCGTCGGGAACGGTCTCGCGCTGGATGACACCGGTGATCTGTGCGACGACGTCGTTCAGACTCTCCAGATGCTGCACATTGACCGTTGTCAGCACGTCGATGCCCGCGTCGCGCAACTCCTCGATGTCCTGCCAGCGCTTGGCATTTCGCGATCCGGGAGCATTCGTGTGCGCCAGTTCGTCGACGAGTGCGACGCGTGGGGCACGCGCCAGCACGGCGTCGATATCCATCTCGTCGAGGACGGCCCCGCGATACACCTCCTCGCGGCGCGGAATCTCCTCGAGACCATCGGTGAGAGCCGCGGTTGCCGAGCGCCCGTGCGACTCGACAACCGCGATCACCACATCAACACCCTCGTCGGCGAGACCTCGTGCATGCGAAAGCATTTCGTAGGTCTTGCCGACTCCGGGCGCACACCCGAGGAAGACTTCGAGTCGTCCCCGGGTGTCAGCACCTGAACCCATGGAACTGAGTCTAATCAGCGCGACCGGCGATCACTTGCACACCGTGTGACCCAGCGCGAGGTTCACCTCGAGCACATTGACGCGCTGCTGCCCCAGGAATCCGAACTGCCGACCCGACGTGTGAGCGTCGACGATCTCACGGACGGCAGCCTGCGACTTTCCGCTGTTCCGGGCGATCCGCGGGATCTGGATCGCTGCGTATTCGGGGCTGATCTGCGGGTCGAGGCCCGAGCCGGAACCCGTCACGGCGTCCGCGGGCACCGCCGACGGTGCGACGCCCTCACGCTCGCCGATCAACGCGCGGCGCGCGGTGATGTTGTGCGCGAGCGTCTCGCTGTTGGGGCCCTGATTGCTCGCGGCCGAGGCCGACGGATCGCCGGTGGCCATCGGATCGTCGGCCGAGCCGAGCACCCGTGCGTGCAGATAGCTGTCGGGAGTCCCAGCGGGTGCCTTCGGATCGACCCCGATCAGCGACGACCCGGCGTTACAGCCCTTGGCGTCGGTCACCTGCGACCCCTCTGCTGAGTTCGACCCGATGCGCGATGCCGCCCAGACAACCGTCGGATAGGCGACGCCGAGGATCACTGTCAGCGCCACGAGCATCGCGAACGCGACGGCACACTGCCGGAGGAATCCGGACGTGATGGTGTTCATGCTGCGATTACCCCATTCCCGGGAGGAAGCGGACGACGAGATCGATGAGCCAGATCCCCACGAAGGGGGTGATCACACCGCCGACGCCGTAGACGAGTAGGTTGCGCCCCAACAACTTCGACGCCGAGCTGGGTCGGTACCGCACACCACGCAGCGAGAGCGGGATCAACGCGACGATGATGAGCGCGTTGAACACCACCGCCGACACGATCGCCGACTGTGCCGAGTGGAGCCGCATGATGTTGAGCGTGTCGAGCTGCGGATAGATGCTCACGAACATCGCAGGCAGGATCGCGAAGTACTTCGCGAGGTCGTTGGCCAGCGAGAACGTGGTCAGTGCGCCGCGAGTGATCAACAGCTGTTTGCCGATGGCCACGATGTCGATGAGCTTGGTCGGGTCGGAGTCGAGGTCGACCATGTTGCCGGCTTCCTTCGCCGCCGACGTTCCCGAGTTCATCGCCACACCGACGTCGGCCTGCGCGAGCGCGGGGGCGTCGTTGGTGCCGTCACCGGTCATCGCGACCAGTCGTCCACCCGACTGCTCGGCACGGATCAGTGCCAGCTTGTCCTCCGGTGTCGCCTCGGCGACGAAGTGGTCGACGCCTGCTTCGGCGGCGATCGCCTTCGCGGTGAGGGGGTTGTCGCCGGTCACCATGACCGTGCGGATACCCATCTCACGCAATTGCGCAAAGCGTTCTGTCATACCGGGTTTCACGACGTCCGACAGTTGGATCACACCCAGCACACGCGGCGTCTCGTCGTTGACGGCCACGACCAGGGGCGTACCTCCGCCGTTCGAGATCTCGGCGACCCGTTCGGTCACCTCGACCGGCATGTCGCCACCGAGCTTCGTCACCCAGCGCGCGACCGCGTCGGCGGCACCCTTGCGGTACTCGACGACGGGGCCGGGACCCGTGCGTACATCGATGCCACTCATACGCGTCTCCGCGGTGAAGGGCACGACCTCGAACTCGGGATGCTCGTGACCACGCGTCGCGGCAAGCGCTTCCGCGTCGGCGGGCACCACATCGTGCTCGTCCAAACACAATTCGACGATGCTGCGGCCCTCGGGAGTGTCGTCGGCGAGACTGCAGCGGTAGGACACCTCGGCGAGCTCGGCCGTCGAGGTGCCCGGGCCGGGGAAGATCTCGGTGGCTCGACGATTACCGAAGGTGATGGTGCCGGTCTTGTCGAGCAGCAGGGTGTCGATGTCGCCCGCGGCTTCCACCGCACGGCCCGACATGGCGAGCACGTTGCGCTGCACGAGCCGGTCCATGCCCGCGATACCGATCGAGCTGAGCAGCGCACCGATCGTCGTCGGGATCAGGCAGACGAGCAGCGCGATCAGCTTGATCGCATCGGGACTCTGGCCCGCATACTGCTGCATCGGCCCGACTGCGACCACCGCGAGCAGGAAGATCAGCGTCAGGCTCGCGAGCAGGATGTCGAGTGCGATCTCGTTCGGCGTCTTCTTGCGCGACGCACCCTCGACGAGCGCGATCATCCGATCGACGAAGCTCTCTCCGGGCGCGGCGGTGATCTTGACGACGATCCGGTCGCTGAGAACCACCGTGCCGCCCGTCACCGCGCAGCGGTCGCCGCCGGACTCACGCACCACCGGAGCGGACTCGCCGGTGATGGCCGACTCGTCGACCGTCGCAATGCCGTCGACGACGTCGCCGTCGCCCGCGATCACCTCACCGGCCTCGACGACGATCAGATCGCCGACCCGCAGGGCCGTTCCCGAGACCTGCGAGATCGAACCACTCTCGTCGAGTCGACGAGCCAAGCTGTCGCGCTTCACCTTTCGCAGTGAATCGGCCTGTGCCCGACCGCGGCCCTCGGCGACGGCCTCGGCCAGGTTGGCGAAGAGCACGGTGAACCACAGCCACGCCGCGATCAGCCAGGCGAACCACGACGGCCGCCAGATCGCGAGCACCGTGGTCACGATCGACCCGATGTACACGACGAACATGACCGGATTGCGCGCCTGGTCGCGCGGGTTGAGTTTCCGCAGTGCCTGCGGAACCGACGTGATGAGCTGACGAGGATCGAACGAGCCGCGCGAGACCAGTTGTGTCTCCTCACGCTGTTCGACCGTCGCCTCCTCGGGTGTCACATCGGATTCGATGGTGTTGACGCTCACAGAAGTGCCTCCGCGATGGGTCCCAGCGCCATGGCCGGGAAGAAGGTGAGACCGGCCACGAGAAGGATCGTGCCGAGTAGCAATACGCCGAACAGAACTCCGTGCGTGGGGAGATTGGCCTCGGCGCGCACGGCCTCCTGCCGCTCGAGGACGGCAACCACCCCGCCGCTACCGCTGGTCGAGCTTGTCGAGACCTCCTCGCCGGCCGAGCTTGTCGAGCCCTGCCCGCTGGTCGAGCCCACCTCGCTGGTCGAGCCCCCACCGCTGGTCGAGCTTGTCGAGACCACCCCACCGCCGGTCGAGCTCCCACCGCTGGTCGAGCTTGTCGAGACCACCTCGCCGGTCGAGCCCTCCTCGCTGGTCGAGCTCCCACCGCTGGTCGAGCCTGTCGAGACCACCCCGCGCGGGCGTTGGCGGCTGAGCAGCCCCGCGAGCGCGAGCACGAACACGATCGGCAAGAACCGGCCGAGAAGCATCGCCATTCCGAGCGACGTCTGGAACCAGTCACTGGTGACCGTCAGCCCACCGAACGCGCTGCCGTTGTTGTTCGCTGCCGACGCATACGCGTAGATCACCTCGGAGAACCCGTGGATCGATCCCGGAGTCCCTGGGTCGCCGCTGTTGCCCTGGGCGTCGAGCGTCGAACCCATCGCAACGCTGACACCGACGCCGACGAGCACCAGAGCGGGCATGACCAGTACGTACAGCGCCGCCATGGTGATCTCGTTCTGGCCGATCTTCTTTCCGAGGAACTCCGGCGAGCGTCCGACGAGTAGACCGCCGACGAACACCGTGACCACAGCCATCATCAGGATTCCGTAGAGGCCGGTGCCGACGCCGCCGGGCGCGACCTCGCCTAGAAGCATGTTCCAGATCACCGCTCCGCCACCACCGGCGGAGAGGCTGTCGTGCGCGGCATTGACTGCGCCCGTTGATGTTCCGGTCGTCGAGACGGCGAACAACGCACTTCCGGGAATACCGAAACGCTGTTCTTTGCCCTCCATCATCGCGCCGGCAGCCTGAGCGGCGAGACCGTTGGTGTGCGATTCGAAACTCCACACGATCGCGAGCATCACGCCCCAGATCGCCGCCATCACGCCGAGCAGCGTGAGGCCCTGGCGTCGATCGCGCACCAGCGTGCCATAGGTACGTGTCAGGCAGATCGGAATGATCAGGATCGCAAGGATTTCCACGACGTTGCTGAACGGCGTCGGATTCTCGAACGGATGCGCCGAGTTCGCCGACAGCGTGCCGCCGCCGTTGGTTCCGAGTTCCTTGATCGCCTCCTGAGAAGCGAACGGCCCCACCATGCTTCGAGAAGGATCGCCCGACATCGTCGTGAAGCCGAAGCCGCTGTGCCACGACTGCACCACACCCTGAGTCAGCAGGACGATCGCAACGATCACGCTGAGTGGCAGGAGAATACGCACGCATGTACGCGTGAGGTCGACCCAGAAGTTGCCGATCAGGCCGTCGCCGCGTCGGTTCACCAATCCCCTGATGAGCGCTACGGCCACAGCCATGCCGACGGCGGCAGACACGAAGTTCTGCACCGCGAGTCCGAGCATCTGGGAAAGGTTGCTCATCACCACTTCTGGCGAATACGACTGCCAGTTGGTGTTGGTGACAAACGAGATCGCGGTGTTGAACGCCGTCGCGGGATTGACACCTGCCTTGCCGTCCGACCAGGGCAGCACGCCCTGTAGCCGCTGCAGCAGATAGAGAAAGAGAAACGAGATCAGCGAAAAGGCCAGTACCGCAAGCACATAGCCGACCCACGTCTGTTCGCGTCGGGCGTCGACGCGAGCCAACGAGTAGATCACGCGCTCGGGCAGCAGGTCGCGAGTGCTGCGGTACACGCGGGCCATGTAGTCGCCCAGCGGCACGTAGACGACTGCGAGAACCAGGACGACGAACGCCACCTGGAGCGCCCCCGCAAGGGATGAATTCACGTTCAGAACCTTTCCGGCTTGATCAGCGCGATCATGAGGTAGATCGCTGTCGCCGCCGACAGGACCAGCAGAACCACGTTCAACACTCCGTCTGCAGTCATCGGCCGATCCTCGCGTCGACGCCCCGGACCACCAGGACGCATATCGCGAAGCCGATCAACGCGGCGAGTACATAAAGCACATCGGCCACTTGTCACACTCCTTGGCTGGGCATGCCGAACGTCGAGCTGGCGAACGGCGCACCACAGCTTCTGTCTAATTCGTCTGTGTTGGAAGACCTCTTAACGCGTTCCATACGCGGCACCGGGGTTTGTTGACGCAACCTTCGCGCCAACCGACTCAGCCGTGCAGCGGGCCTCGTCAAAGGCGCGTCAAAGGCGCGTCAAGATCTGCGCTCACGGCGTCGAGAAGTCGTGAGGAATATGCTCTCCCGCGTGTGTAGGAGTTAGAACCGATCACATGAACGAGTCAGGATCGTCGCGCTGGGGATACGTCCAGGTCGGCTACGCGCGCCATTGGGTCTGCCATCGCATCGTCGTGTATCCGCCCGGCACCAGCGAGGACGACGCGCGCTGGCTGCGCGTGTGGCGGGCACTACCCTTCGTCGCGATCGCGACGGTGTTGACCGCAGCGTTGATCGCGTCGTGGATGGGTCGCTCCGGGCTTGCCGGAATGCTGAGTGGAATGGTTGTCGCGTTCGCGACGGTTGTGGTCGTGGGGCAGCGGACCCACCTGGTGCGCACGCAGACACGCACAATGGAGGCGTGGACGGGTTACGGAACCGACGCCACCGCCCGAGCTACCCAGCGGAGTATCTGCGAACTCGCCGCTGCCCTGCGCGACGCCGATGGTCGTCTCGCTTCAGGTGCGATCAGCCCCGTCGAACACGAAATGGTGTGGGCACGTTGCTATCACGAGATTCCCGCTGCCCGGCGGCGTCGCCTCAGCGCGGTGTGATCGCGATGCCGATCGTCCCATCCTTGCCACGACGGATCAGGCTTGCCTTGACGAGACCCCAGCCGACGATGCCGTACTTTTTCGAGATCGCGCTGCGCGCGCGATCGGTACCGGCGGCGTCGAGGATCGTCGCGGTTCCGTCCACCGGTTGACCCTGGAGCTTCTTTCCGCGCGCATCACACGCCTGGACGACGACGTGCGAGTCGCGTCGAATCCGCTTGACCTTCCACGAGTCGGTCTCTGTCCACATCAGTAGCGACCCGCCGTCGTAGGCCGCCCACAGAGGCGACGACACCGGCGTCCCGTCTTTGCGAAAAGTGGTCAGCTGCACGTACTTTGCATCGGTCGCAGCGTCGAAGGGCTTATCGGTGGCCATACCCAACCCTACTTCGCTCAACCCGATATCGGAGTCGCTCACGCGGCGCGTGCGAACAGCGACTGGTCGGCAGCACGTACCGCGTAGGAGTGAGTGATCCCTGGCGACAGCACGCCGGCGTCGACGAGCGTCGCCCACGCGGTCACCTGGTTGGCCGAGAGCACCGGCTTGCCGAGTTCGGCTTCGAGTGCGCCGAGGACGTCGTAGGTCCAGAGGTTGGTGCAGGACACGAAGATCGCGTCCGCGTCCGGATGGTCGGCGCCACGGATCAGATCGGCCGTGACCGAATACGGAATGGTCCAGATGTCGTGGTCACGACCGAGTCCGGCCTGCGCCACCACGCTGCGTCCGGCCTGCGCGAGAAAGTCGCACAGCAACCCGGTGAGCGCATTCGTATAGGGCGTCGCCACGGCTATCCGACTGATTCCCAACGCATCCAACGCGCGTAACAGCGCTTCCGACGTCGTGACCGCACGCTGCGCACCGGCACCCAACATGCAGTTGGAGAGTTCGACGGCCCCGGAGATGCCGTAGACAAAGCTGCCCGACGCACACGCGTACGCGTATGCACTGGGCCGAACGGCCGATATCGCGCGCACCGCCGCCGCGATCTCGGCGTGGTTGTTCAGGTCCTTGCACATGTCGACGTCGACCGGAGCGTCGATGAATCCGGTTCGGGTGAAATACAGCGAGACGCCGTCGGGCATCCAGCGCCACAGCTCGCGGTCGAGAGCCATATCGAACGGGCAGACGATCCCGATGCCAACCTGCTCGCCGGGGCCATCACCCCACCCGAATTCGTACTCCATGCAGGCATGATGACACATTGTCGGATTGTTGACAGTTTGAGCGCACAAGTTTTTCGACCCGCTGCTGAGCCGTGTAGGTAGCCGGCGGCAACATCGAATCGCAGGAGTCAATCCTCGCCCGCTTCGCCGCCCGACAACGTCCCGGTCGACGTGCACCCAGACGTTATGTCCTGTCCGGGATGCTGCGCTGCGCACTCGCTGGCACAAAGTAGCGGCCTGCAAGCGCGCCGACGCCCATCAATCCGTATGCGACGAACAACGACGTGACGAACACATCGAACTGTCTATCTGAAAGTCTGGGATACCCTCCGTCCCAAATCATCATGATTATCCCGTCCCCTGTTACCCCCACAAGTACCAAACCAAGCGCGATACGTTGCGACATTTCAGGGATATACGCAGAAGCTTTTCCTAAGAGTGCGGGTATTGCAGTTGCACCGACTCCAGCCAGCGCAGCAAGCAGAGCGAACGCTATCAGGAAAATGGCCGCCGCAGCCCTGCTCTCCGGCACCACCGCTTCGCCAAACAGTACAAAGAATGTGTTAGCAGCCAACCAAATGACTAATCCGGCGACTACCGCGTAGATTGATACTGACTTGTCAGACTTCATCACGCCCTAATTTCTGTAGAGTCGGACCCCAGGTACGCCAACACGGGAACCCTTGCCCAGCACCGTATGGAAGTCATCCCGGTCCATTTATCCAGAGATATCGGATAGTGAGAAACAGTCGAAGGTTCCCTCATCCTGCGCGGCCAGCCTTGTCGCGCATACCTCTTTTCGCTCTAGAGGCAAATTGATCCAGTAACTACGGAGCCATTCCTTCGATCCGATCGACCTGCAAGTAGTGGCTCGGGTCATTTAGCATGAGCCTCATCAAATAGGGATTTGATACCGTACGAACAGTCGCCCTCCAGCCAGCGGTATCCCACTCTTTCTCATATCGTCTTCGTCGCCTTGACCACTCAAGCTCCTTCGACTCAAATGTGCGCCGCGTCATACGTTAACCGCTGCGACTACGTTGGGTTGCGGAACTAACGGATATGGCTGGATTGGGTCGCAACACCCCGGGCTGACCACACCGACCTCTCCATCACCTGGACCAGCACCCGCACAGGCGAAACCATCACCACCTACCCGCGGTGACCACCTAGCCGGGGTGACATCGTCTTGTCGCATGAGCCCGATCCGTATGACAGTTTGGCCGGATTCCGGGGTCGACGTCATACGGATCGCTGGGCGGTCGAGCAGCACCCCGACCCGGCGCAGCGCCGCAGATCCGTATGACAACCTGGGCCCATTTCCGGGGTCGACGTCATACGGATCGCCGGACGCTCGAGCAGCACCCCGACCTGGCGCAGCGCCGCAGATCCGTATGACAGTCCGGGCCCATTTCCGGCGTGAACGTCATACGGATCGCTCGGCGCCCGCGCGAGCGCCAGCCCCAGACACCGTCTCGGGGGCTACAGCCGGGGGCCGCGTGGGTCGTGCCCGTCCATGTCAGGCTGCGGTCTTGCGCGGGCGGCCGGGAGGACGTTTGCGCGCGATCACCGCACCACGCTCGAAGATCTCGCCGCCCCAGACACCCCAGGGCTCGGCACGATCAAGCGCGGCCTGCAGGCACTGCGCCCGCAGCGGGCAGTCGGCGCACATCGCCTTCGCCCGCTCGAGGTCACGAGGGTCGTCGGCGAACCACAGGTCGGCGTCGGCTTCCTGACACGGAAGGGCCGATGCGCTCGGTGCCGCACTGACACAGTGCAGGCCGCCGCAGGTCCGCAGCACGCCGGGAGTGGTCAGTGACGGCACATGCGCGCGACGCATGACGCGTGAGTGGTGCGATGAACAACTGGCATCGGCGGTCATGCTGACGAGGCTAAAAGTTCAACCTCACTCGAAGTCAAGGGTCACTGCAACGCCAGATAATCCTCGATGGCCGCGGCAACTGTCGGCCGGGTCACGCAGTCGTAGGCGTGGTCGTTGACCATCCCCGACGCCTGCATCAGCGCGAACATCGTGGTCGGACCGACAAACTTCCAACCGCGCTTCTTGAGATCTTTCGAGAGCCTCGTCGAATCCTCGGACAACGTCATCGAACCCGGAATATGTTCTGCTGCAGGCGCGTACCGCCAGAAGAAGGATTCCAACGACCCCTCGGCATCGATGAGTTCGCTCGCCCGACGCGCATTGTTGATCGACGCTTCGATCTTCCCGCGATGACGAATGATCCCGGCGTCGCCGAGAAGACGTTCGACGTCACGCTCGGTGAAGCGGGCGACCTTCTCGACGTCGAAACCCGCGAATGCGGCTCGGAAGTTTTCGCGTTTGGTGAGGATCGTTCGCCAGCTCAGGCCGGATTGGAAGCCTTCGAGGCAGACCCGCTCGAACAGCGCGGTGTCGCCGGTGAGCGGAAATCCCCACTCCGTGTCGTGATAGGTCGTCTCGGGCTCGACCGCTGCCCAGGTACAACGCGACACACCATCGTCGCCAACGATCACGTCCACCATGTGCCCTGCCTCCCAGTCCGCCGCCGCCGAGCGTATCGCGGGACTCCGACACGATCGGCACCTCCATCCGCTTTACCGATACGGTGGATTGCGTGAGCGACTACATCCTGAATTCACCGGGCACCTTCATCACCGACTCGCTCCGCGGTTTTGTTGCCGCTCACCCCGACATCGTCTGGCAGTCCGACCCCGGTTTCCTCCACCTGCGCGAGCGCGACGGCGAAAGCAACGTCGCCCTCGTCTCCGGCGGCGGGTCAGGCCACGAACCCATGCACTCCGGAATGATCGGCACCGGCATGCTCGACGCCGCATGCCCCGGACTGGTCTTCACCTCGCCCAATGCCCTGCAGATCGTCGGTGCCACACGGTGGGCGGACCGCGGCGCGGGCGTGCTGCACATCGTGAAGAACTACACCGGCGACGTCATGAACTTCCGCATCGCGCGGCACCTGGTGCGCGATGACATCGAGACCGATCATGTGATCGTCGCCGACGACGTGGCATCAGACTCCGCAACCGGCCCCGGTCGTCGAGGAACCGGAGCGACCATCCTGGTCGAGAAGATCTGTGGAGCCGCAGCAGCTCGCGGCGACGATCTCGGCACCGTCGCCGACATCGGCCGGCGCGTAGCGGACAACGCCCGCAGCATCTCGGTGGCTTATCACGCGTGCACCATGCCGTCGAAGTCTGCGCCGACCTTCGAGCTCGACGCCGACGAGATGGAGTTCGGAGTGGGCATCCACGGCGAAGCCGGCCGTGAACGCACCGCCCGCGTCGGTGCCCGTGAACTCGTCAATCGCATGGTCGACCCGCTCGTCGACGCACTCTCACTCACCCACGGCGAAGAAGTGATCTGCCTGGTGAACGGCTTGGGCGCCGCCCACCCACTCGAACTCGACCTCGTGTTCGGTGAGGTCGTCGCAGACCTTGATCGTCGCGGGATCTCGATCGCCAGGCCGATGGTAGGAACATTCGTCACGGCCCTCGACATGCGTGGCGTCTCGATCACCCTACTGCGAGCCGACGACGAGATCGTGTCGCTCTTCGACGCCCCGACCACCGCGCCGGGATGGGCGGCCAATCCGGCGCGTGGTACCGCCCCGCTGAGCGACACCACGTTCGCCGAACCCTCGGACTCCGCAGACGACGGAGCTGAGAACGAGTGGCTGACACGCTTTGTCCGACACGTCCAGGAGTCGATCGACGATCTGACCGAGCTCGACCAAAAGGCAGGTGACGGCGATTTCGGAACCAACATGGAAGCCGCCCTGTCTCACTTCAGCCTTCCGGTGCGCGGTACCGACAGCCAGGTATTGAACGCCATCAGCACGTCGTATCTCGTCCGCTCCGGCGGGACGTCCGGCGTCATCTTCGGCGTGCTATTCCGCGAGTTGGCCAACGCCTTCACCGAGACAGACGACGTCGAGGCCGCAATCCGCGAGGGTTCCTCGCATGCGCTCGCAGAGATCCAGGATCTCGGCGGCGCCCAGGTCGGTGACAACACGATGGTCGACGCTCTCAGCCCGGCCGTCGACGCGTTGGAGAATGGCGACTCTCTCGCCGACGTCGCCCAGAAGGCTGCTGATGGCGCCGAATCCACGCGTGACACAACCGCAACCAAGGGTCGAGCAAGCTACGTCGGCGAGAATGCGCGCGGCGTCGTCGATCCGGGTGCGCTCGTCGTTTCCTGGCTCTATCAAGCTCTGACTGACGACTGACGCGTTCATCCATGAAAATCGTTAACCTATAACGTCCCGTCGCGTTATTACTTCGTGACCGCGGGTGCCCTCGGTTTCGAGTTCGTCGCAATCCGCCGTTGCCCCTGACGGTCTTCGCCTCCGAAGACCTAGCGTTTAGCCCACGTCGAGAAGTCGGCGCTGCGCACTACGACAACAGGAGCTCGACATGAGTGATTCAACGGGACGCCTGTCTGCACTGCTCTCCCGCATCGCGGAGGGAGACGCGCACGCCTTTGCCGCCTTCTACGACGAAACCAGTCACCGTGTCTACGGCATGGTTCTGCGCATCGTGCGCGATCGAGGCCTCAGCGAGGAAACCACGCAGGAGGTCTTCCTCACGGTGTGGCGGTCAGCGCACACTTTCGACCCGGAGTCGGGTTCGCCGCTCGGGTGGCTGATGACGCTCGCGCACCGACGAGCCGTCGACCGGGTCCGCTCGGAGACCGCGGCAAAGCGTCGACTTCACGTCTACAGCACGGCCGAACAGTCCACCCGGATCGAACACGACGTCGTCAGCGAATCGGCTGAGCGTCGCGAAACCGTTCGCGAGGTGCGATCCCTGCTCTCACGGCTGACCGAACTGCAGCGCGAAGCCATCGAGCTCGCCTACTTCCGCGGCATGACCTACCGCGAGGTGGCCGACGAACTCGGCGTCGCGCTGCCGACCGCGAAGTCGCGTATCCGGCAGGCCCTCAAGCGTCTCGAGCCGCACATCGCGGCGGTTCCTGCCGCCTGAGCACCTGAACGCGCACAGAGTCCCCAAACCGCAAGGCCCCCTCAAAAAAGAAAGGTCCCGACCCACGAATGGGTCGGGACCTTTCTGGCCTGTCGGCGTGTCAGCCGTGTCGACGTGTCAATCCTGTGGCGGTCAGCCCAGAACCAACCCGTCGCCGTCGGCGCTCACGTTGACCGGCACGACGTCGCCGTCGCGGACGTCACCGGCGAGCAACGCCTTGGCGAGCTTGTCGCCGATGGCCTGTTGCACCAGGCGACGCAGCGGACGCGCACCGTAGAGCGGATCGAATCCCCGCTCGGCGAGCCATTCCTTGGCCTTGGGCGTGACCTGCAACTCGAGGCGACGCTGTGCGAGTCGCTTCTGCAGCTGGCCGAGCTGGATGTCGACGATCGACACCAGTTCCTCCGGGCTCAGCGCGTCGAAGATCACGACGTCGTCGAGTCGGTTGATGAACTCCGGCTTGAAGGCCGCGCGCACTGCCGCCATCACCTGGTCCTTGTCGCCGCCGGAACCGAGGTTCGACGTCAGGATGAGGATGGTGTTGCGGAAGTCCACGGTGCGGCCCTGACCGTCGGTCAGGCGTCCTTCGTCCAGAACCTGCAGCAGGATGTCGAAGACGTCGGGGTGAGCCTTCTCGACCTCGTCGAAGAGGACCACCGTGTACGGACGACGCCGCACAGCCTCGGTCAACTGACCGCCCTGCTCGTAGCCGACGTAGCCGGGAGGTGCACCGACAAGCCTTGCGACGGCATGCTTTTCGCCGTACTCACTCATGTCGATGCGCACCATCGCGCGCTCGTCGTCGAACAAGAACTCCGCCAGCGCCTTGGCCAGCTCGGTCTTGCCAACACCCGTCGGTCCGAGGAACAGGAACGATCCCAGTGGCCGGTTCGGATCGGCGACGCCTGCGCGTGCACGCCGCACGGCGTCGGAGACCGCGACGACAGCGTCTTTCTGACCGATGACGCGTTGTCCCAGTTCGTCTTCCATGCGCAGCAGCTTGGCGGTCTCACCCTCGAGCATCTTGCCCGCGGGGATGCCCGTCCACGCCGACACGACCTGTGCGACGTCGTCGGGGCCGACCTCCTCCTGCAGCATCACGTCTTCGTCAGGGTCGGTGCCGGTCTTCTCGATCGCGGCCTCCAACTCCTTCTCCAAGCCCGGAATCTTGCCGTAGCGCAGCTCGGCCGCGCGGCCGAGATCGCCGTCACGCTCAGCGCGATCCGCTTCTCCGCGAAGGCGTTCCAGCTCTTCTTTGGTGTCGCGAACGGCGTCGATGGCGGTCTTCTCCGACTGCCAGCGCGCGGAGAGCTCGTTGAGCTTCTCTTTCTGATCGGCCAGTTCCTGACGCAGCTTTTCCAGACGTTGCTTCGACGCCTCGTCGTGCTCCTTTTCGAGCGCGACCTCTTCGACCTCGAGGCGTCGGACGACACGCTCGACCTCGTCGATCTCGACGGGGCGCGAGTCGATCTCCATCCGCAGGCGCGACGCCGCCTCGTCGACAAGGTCGATGGCCTTGTCGGGCAGGAAGCGCGAGGTGATGTAGCGATCGGAAAGTGTTGCGGCAGCGACCAATGCGGAGTCGGTGATGCGCACACCGTGGTGCACCTCGTACCGCTCCTTCAGGCCACGCAGGATGCCGATTGCGTCTTCGACGCTCGGCTCGCCGACGTACACCTGCTGGAAACGACGCTCCAGTGCGGCGTCCTTCTCGATGTACTTGCGGTACTCCTCTAGGGTCGTGGCACCGACGAGTCGCAGCTCACCACGAGCAAGCATCGGCTTAATCATGTTGCCCGCGTCCATGGCGGAATCGCCTGTGGCACCGGCACCTACGATGGTGTGCAGCTCGTCGATGAATGTGATGACCTGTCCGGCCGATCCCTTGATCTCGTCGAGCACGGCCTTCAACCGCTCCTCGAACTCGCCGCGGTACTTGGCGCCCGCGACCATCGATCCGAGGTCCAACGAGACAACGGTCTTGTTGCGCAACGACTCCGGCACGTCACCTTCGACGATGCGCTGAGCAAGCCCCTCGACGATGGCGGTCTTGCCGACACCTGGCTCACCGATCAACACCGGGTTGTTCTTGGTACGACGACTGAGCACCTGCACCACACGACGGATCTCGGAGTCGCGCCCGATGACCGGGTCGAGCTTGCCCTCACGGGCAGCCGCGGTCAGGTCGGTCGAGTACTTCTCCAACGCCTGATAGGTGGATTCGGGGTCTTCGGACGTCACGCGCGCGGTGCCACGGACGGCGACGAACGCCTCCTGCAGCGCCTGCGGGGTTGCGCCGTTGTCATGCAACAGCTTGGCGACGTCGGAATCACCGGTCGCCAATCCGACGACGAGGTGCTCGGTGGAGACATATTCGTCGTTCAGTTCGGTCGCGAGCTGCTGGGCGGCCGTGACCGCCGCGATCGACTCGCGGGAGAGTTGCGGCTGAGCGCTGGCACTCGACACCGTCGGCGCCCGATCGACCATGGCCTGGGCCTGTGCGCGAATAGTCGACGGATTCACTCCGACCGCCTTGAGCAGCGGCGATGCGATCCCATCGGACTGGTCGAGCAATGCCACCAGGATGTGGGCGGGACGTACGTCGGGGTTACCAGCAGCGGCCGCCGCCTGCACGGCAGCGCTCAACGCCTGCTGTGTCTTGGTGGTCGGGGTGAAGCTGTCCACTTCGTGGTACCTCTTTCTCTACGTTTGCGTTGCGTTCTTAAGTCTCCGTGGCTCAATTATGGCCACTCGAGTTGTTCAACGCGAGTAGAGTTGAGTCCATTCCACTCAGGTTTGGTAGTTTTGTGACATAAGTCACCGCTCGTGTCACGCGACGGTGCTCCCCGGCCGACAAATGTGTGTCGAATCGAAGGATGTGGGCGCTGCAGCACCCACAACCTCACGTACGACACACATCTACCGCCCCCTCGGCCCACACGGGACCACTCAGTGTCTCCACAGCGGCGATCGCGCACACTGTGTTCGGAGAAGAGGCGGTGAAGGTGGCGTGCGCATCCTTGTAGTCGACGACGACCGTAACGTCGTCGAGACGGTCCGCAGGATGATGGTGGCCGAGGGCTGGGTGGTCGACGTCGTGCACGACGGTGCGCTCGGCCTGGAGAAGGCCACCTCCGAGCGCTTCGATGTGATCGTGCTCGACATCATGATGCCGGGCCTCAACGGATACGAGGTCGTACGTTCGCTACGACGTTCCCAGGTGTGGACACCCGTGTTGATGCTGACGGCCAAGGACGGCGAGTACGACCAAGCCGACGCCTTCGATTTCGGCGCCGACGACTATCTGACCAAGCCGTTCTCGTTCATCGTGTTGATCGCGCGGATGCGCGCACTTGCCCGCCGCGGCGCACCCGAACGACCGGCAGTACTCACTGCCGGCACCCTGTCTCTCGACCCGGCAGCCCACGTCGCGTCCCGCGGCGAGACGGAACTCACCCTCACGCCAAGGGAATTCAGCATGCTGGAGTTCCTGATGCGCCACAAAGGTGAGGTGGTCACCCGAGCGGAGATTCTCGACTCCGTCTGGGACGTGAACTATCGCGGCGACGAGAATGTCGTCGAAGTCTACGTGAGCTATCTCCGCAAGAGGATCGATACCCCGTTCGGGTGCAAGGCAATTCAGACTGTGCGCGGCGTCGGATATCGCCTGGCGGCCGACGGGGGCGGCTAGGCACGTCCGGGCTAGTCCAAGCTCTGCTCGACGCTCAGCCGAAAGCCGACTGCTGCTCCCCCACCATCGGCGTCCGTGATCACCACGGTCCCACCGTGGGCGCGGACGATCTCCGAGACAATAGCCAGTCCGAGACCCGAACCGCCTGATTCGCGCTGCCGCGAGGCGTCGAGGCGCACGAATCGCTCTGTGACACGGGCTTTGTCGCCGTCAGGGATACCGTCACCGTCGTCGGCAACCATGATCGTGACGGTCGCATCCGCGACGTCTCTCGACATCGTCACCGACAGGCGACTGGAGGCATGACGCGCAGCATTGTCGGCGATGTTGCGTAACGCGCGTGCGAGCTTGTCTGCGTCGCCGCGAACCCGAGCGGCAACGATTCGAGCGTCGACGACGTGATCGGTCACCGCGTCGAGTCGGGTGACTTCTGCACTGACGATCTCGTCGAGATCGACGTCATCGAGAAGTAGTGGCACTCCACTTTCATCGGCGCGGGCAAGAAGCAGGAGATCGGCAACCATCTGTTGAAGGCGCAGAGCATCGGGGAGCATCACGGAATCGACCGTGTCCGGATCGATGGGCTGGCGTTTGACACTCGAAAGATCCAGCAGCCCAACAAGTGTGGTCAGTGGACTGTTCAGCTCATGCGACGCATCGTTGACGAACTGCAGTTGCTGCGTTCGTGACACCTCGATACGGGCGAGCATCTCATTCATGGTCACGGCCAGCGCAGACACCTCGTCGCCCGTAGCGGGTACCGGGACCCGTTGGGTGAGGTCACCACCCGAGATCTCCTCGACGCGTGCGCGGATATCGTCGACGGGACGAAGTGCGCGCCCCACGAAAACGTAAGTGAGGAAGGCCATTCCGACAACGACGAATGGAAAGACGATGGAGCACAGTATCCCGAGCGCGACAACGGTGGCATTGATGGGCGCCTCTTCCGCGCCGACCTGGATGGTGAAGACTCCTTCGGGTGTCTTGACCCCGTAGGCGCTCGCCTGGAATTCCTGCTCGGTGTCGGTGGCGTGCGCGCCGTGGATCGTCAACCGCTGCCCGGCGGCCAACGGAGGTGACATCGGTCGCGAGTAGACGGGTTTGTTGGCCAACCTCAGAGCGCCCGACTCGTCGGTGATCTGTATGACCGCTATGTTCTGGCCGCTCGCGAGCAGCGCCGGGTCGATACCCCCGACACCTTCAGCCGACAACGAGCTCGCTATTTGCTCTGCGCGCGCGAATGTGGCGGCATCAGCACTCCGCAGCAACACGTGATGTAGTGCTTCGACCATGACCACCGCCGCGATTGCCAACGCGCATGCGACGAGGCCGGTCGCGAGAAGCGTGAGCCGCATGCGTACGGGACGAGTCCAGGCGACAAGTCGGCCAAGAATCGTCCTTGCACGCTGATACACCTTCCGAAGCCTAGTCGGCCGTATGTATCCATAGTGGCGCTACTCAGCGTCCCCTAAGCTTCCACCAGCAAGGATGCCCCACATGTGTGTCGGTCTTCCCGAGTCGGCAGACGGAGCCGCTCGTGAAAGCTGACCACACCGTCGTCCATCTCGGTCCAGCCCTGGCAGTCTCCATCGCAGTGCTCGCCGTGATCGCGATCGCCGTCAACCGATACAACGATCGCGCACTCGCCGCAGCGACCGCACGGTCCGCGACCCGCGCAGTCTGCCAGTTAGCTGTTCTGGCAGCAGTATTGGCGCTAGTCATCCACGCCCTGTGGGCATCGGCAGTATTCGTAGTCGTCATGGCGATCACCGCCGCGGCGACCTCGGCAGGTCGCGTGTCAGCAGCACACCGTGCGAGCGTGCGGAAGACAATCCGGTGCCTCGTCCCGGTAGCAGCCAGCACAATCCTGATCGTCGTGACACTGGTTGCTGTGGGCGTACTACCCGCCACTGGCATCGCGATCATCCCGACCGCCGGAATCATGTTCGGAGGTGCGATGAATACGACGTCGATCGCCGGCAAGCGCGCGCACGATGAACTTCGCACTCGGCACGGCGAGGTCGAAGCGGCACTGTCACTGGGGTTCTCGTCGCGCGATGCCCGACTGGAGATCATCAGGCCTACTGCGGCAACAGCATTGATTCCCGGACTGGATCAGACCCGCTCAGTTGGCCTCGTCACCATTCCGGGCGCGTTCGTCGGGATGGTTCTCGGTGGAGCCTCGACCACCGCAGCGGCGATCATGCAACTCTTCGTCTTGATCTCGTTGCTGGCGGTGAGTGCAGTGGCCGCGCTCGTCACTGTCGAAATGGTTTCCCGAGACCTTCTCTGACAGAGGCGAAGGTGGGATGCCACCGGCCTCTCCGATCAGTGATGGGCAGAGAACCACTCCGCATACTCGGTGGCCCATACACCAGCCAGGTGTCCTGCCTGTCGCGCCGCGGACGCTCCATCGGATATGCCGTCACCGTCGACTGCCAGAATCACCGCGACGGCACTGAGAACCAACAGGATCGCCACGATGAGGACGCTGCGTCTTCGGGACGTCCACTTCGCCACTGCCAATTCAACGATAGGGAGCACGAGTAGCGTTGCAGCGCAGGCGACAACAACAGCAGCGACCACATCTGACATCCACTGAACACCGAGATACAGGCGCGTTGCGCAGACGAACACAACCGCGACGACGGCGCACACCCACAACGCAGTGCGAGCACCACCGCCCGCCGACCGTGCTACGAGGGAAGCCGCGGCGACCACCAGTGCAGCAGTCCCAGCCACGTGGCCAGAGGGAAACGAATAGGTGGTTTCCAATACGCCCACCTGGTCTGCGACCGGCGGGCGCGGGCGCGCAGCCAGCACTTTCAACGTCGCACACAGCGCCCCGGCGCTCGCGACTGTGGCAATCAACATGACGGCGCGCAGGACACTCGCATCGCACACGTACAGAATGAGCGCCGCGAGAGCAGTCCAGACAGCGATCGCCCACGGGCTAAAAGCCTGAGTCGCAACGTCGACGACCGATGTCCGGTGAGGCGTATGAAGTCGATTCGCCGCAGACATGATCGTTGTGTCAATGGGCAGTGGGCCGCCGCCCGAGATGCGCAGTGCGACACACGCAACCACAAGGACAAGGGCCAACGCCAATCCGCCCGACACGCGAATGTAGCTCGACATGATGTCACTATTGATCAGCAGCCCTGTGGAGATGCTGAGTCACACTGAGTACAAGGGTTCGCTCGACGAAGCCGCGGGCCATCTCAACGGGCGCTGAGTTTCTTAACCGGTGCTGAGTCCGATTCGCAGCCGTGCCGCGGCCTCAATACTGTTGACTGCGTCGGTGATTCGGCGCGGACGCGGAGTCCTTCAATCACCCTTTGTACAAGCGGCTTTCGCGACGACGCGCAAGCGCGTCTCCCTTCCGGAAACCTACGATAGGAATCTCTATGTCGGAGTCCTCTCACGACGCTTCGGCGTCAGTGGCGCCTACCGAAGCGAAGTCGCCGAGCCGAATTCGTGTCGGCCTGAACGAGCAGCTGGCCATCAAGGTGCCCGCGATCGGCGTCATGTTCTGGGTTGTCAAGATCGTGACAACCGGTATGGGAGAGGCGATGTCGGACTATCTGGCGACATTCGGTCTTGCGGTTCCGGTGGTCGTGGGCGTCGTCTGGATGGGTATGAGCTTGTGGCTGCAGCTCCGGTCGCGTGCCTACCACGCACCCACCTATTGGTTCGCGGTAGCGGGAGTGGCAGTGTTCGGCACGGTCGTTGCCGACGGGCTGCACGTCGTCGGACTGTCCACAACGGAAACAAGTCTTGGCTACGCGATCGCACTCGGACTGTGGATGACACTGTGGTACCGAACCGAACACACGCTCAACATCCATGAGATCACCACGCGACGAAGAGAGATCTTCTACTGGGGCACAGTCCTGTTGACCTTCGCGCTCGGGACAGCGTTGGGAGACTGGAGCGCATTCTTCCTCGGATTGGGATTCGCCGGCTCCATCGTGCTCTACGCATGTCTCATGGTGGTGCCCGGCGTGGGCTGGAAGTACCTCCACCTCAACGCCGTCGCCGCCTTCTGGACCGCTTACGTGCTCACCCGCCCGCTTGGTGCGTCGGTGGCTGATTGGCTCGGCAAGCCGCAACCGATCGGACTGGGTTTCGGCGACGGTGTCGTCGCCATCGGATCGCTCGTCCTTGCGACGATTCTCGTCGCATTTCTCTGGCTGACCGGGTCCGATGACCCTAACGATTCCGCACCTCGTGCCTGGCCTCTCCAGCGCACACTCAGGGTCTCCTAAGCTCACCACCGGCATCATGCTCGCTGATGACAACACAGGTTACGGCGACCGTCGCAAACTACCTTCGCACCATCTTCGACCTTGAGGAAGATCGCGTGGAGGTTCGTCGCGCACGCATCGCCGAACGCACAGGGAACAGCAAAGCATCTGTCGCCCAGATGCTTCGGAGAATGAGAGATCAAGAGTTGCTCGACTTTACCGACGAGCGGCTCGTGGTTCCCACCAAGGCGGGGCGCGATCTCGGCGTCGCGTTGACCAGGCGGCACCGACTTGCCGAGAGGATGCTGGTCGACGTCGTCGGCCTACCTCGCTTACAGGCTCACCGAGTTGCGTCGGGCTGGGAGCTGTCCATGGACAAAGCCACCGAAACTCAACTCATGCACCTGTTGCGGTACCCAACCACCGATGCCTGGGGAAATCCGATACCCGCACTCTGGCAACTAGGCTTTCACGATAGCCCGATCCTGCTACCCGGCCTCCCACTGTCCGAGGCCATACGTGACACAGGCTCCGCCAGACTATCGGTGCAAGCGTTCTCCGAGCATGTGCTCAACGACGAATCCGCCATCACACGTCTGCTTGAAGCAGGCATCGAACCGGGCGCAACCATAGTCGCCAGAAAGCAGGGCGCTGCCGTGTCCGTATCCGGCGACGAATCAGTCGAGCTTCCACCACAATTGGCGGCCTCGATTCGTGTGACGCTGCTCGGCGCCGCGGACACGGACGCATAGACCCACTGATCGCCGCGGTCGCGCGACCGTCTCCCGATCGACAAATGTGTGTCGAATCGAAGGATGTGTGTGCTGCAGCGCCCACATCCTCACGTAAGACACACATTTACCGCACCCCTTCGACGCCAGACGCGCCCATGGTCGCGCCCGCTTTACAACGGAAATGCCACGCATCCGCGCAATCGGCTAACACATCCCGCCCCGATCTCGACAGACCAGTATGGGACACCTCAAAAAGCTCGGCGCGGCGGCTGCGGCGACCGCGATCATCGGCTCGGGCATCACCGCAGGCACCGCCTCGGCGTCGATCTTTCACAACGGTCCTGGCGGTGGATTCCAAACCTCCGCGGCCCCCTGTACAGGCATCAGCCCCAACGTGATCGATCTTCCCTACTTCGGGAGAATCTTTGTGTCGCAATCCAATCCGCTCCGAAGCGGCTATGCCGACATCCGGATCGACGCGAACATGTCGGTCTGGGGCTATACCAACCTGATCGACGTCCGCTGGCGGAACCTCGGCACCGGCAAGACCGGGCAGTTACGCGGCCAACTCGGCGTGCGCCTCTCCGACGGTGGCACGATGAAGACGTTCGAGGGCGTGAATACCGGCCCGGGCCGCGTCCGCATCGAATTCCGCCCGACCAATCGGGGCGCACTGCTGACCACACCGGCCACCTCGCAGTGCTCAGACGTGTTCACCATCCGATAGCGCACCCAGATGTGTGTCTTATTGAAGGAGTTGGGTGCTGCAGCACCCAACTCCTTACGCAAGACACACATCTATAGACCTCACTTGCCGGCGAGCCACTCCCGCGCCCGCCGCGCGGCCTTGTCCACGCCCCGCCCGGTGCCGGTTCGAGGACCCACCACCACAACGACGCCGACCAGCAGCCCGCGCTCGAACACCGGAACACCAGCGGCGCGGATCTCGGGATCGGCGAGCCCGTCGCTGAGTGCATAACCGCGACGTCGAATCGCGGCGACCTCACGCTGGAAACCAGCGGCGTCGGCCGGTCCGGCGTGAATCGCCAATAATCGGTCGCGCTCACCGTCGTCGGCGAAAGCCAGGAACGCACGCCCGGCCGCCGTGCGAAGTAGTGGTCGCGGGCGGTACTCCCCGACCACGGCTTCTGCATGCTTCGACACCTCGCCGACGCTCCCGAGGTACACGACGTCGGAGCCGACGAGCACGGCAAGCGCCACCGGCAGACCCGTGTACTCCGCCAGCGTCGCGAGCCCATCTGCGTCAATCGGCGGCGCATCGGCATGGGCCGCGATCAGCCGCAACGTCATCAGCCGCGGCCCCAGACGGTACCTGCGGTCGGATCGAACCAGGTATCCACACGACACCAGGTCATCGAGCAGATCCGACGTCGATGACACCGGTGCGTCCACAGAACGCGCAATCGCGCTCAGTGACAACGGTTTCGACGCACGCGCGACCTCTTCCAGTACCCGGTCGGCTCGCACGACGGCGCGTTGTCCACCCACGCCGACATCTTACGTATATTCGGAAGATCACCAGCGGTGCAGCCTCGACGCGAAGACTGAAGCCATGCCAACCACTTCGCCGCGCGTCTCCGACATCGTCGACGGCCTGACCGCGCTCACGGGAACCGACGTCGGCCCGACGCGCATCTCCGGAGCCGACCCGATCACACCATCACCCCACCGAATCGGCGACGCATCGGCAGCCGCGATCGCGGCGTTCGGCGCCCAGATCTCAGCGCTGGGTGACAGCTCGGGAGTGTCCGTCAGTGTCTCCGACGCCGTCGACCAATTGCGTGCCGCATACCTGACGACGATCAACGGTCAATCAACCGGATCGGTCGCAGAAGACCCGACTGCACTGCGCAACAACGACTTCTATCGCACTGCCGACGGCTGGACGTTCTTGATCACCACCTTTCCGCACCAACGCGACGCCGTCTGCTCCGTCCTGAACTGCCCGCCGACAAAGGAGCGAATCGCGCAGGCCGCTCTCGCATGGGATTGCGTTGCCCTCGAAGAGGCCGTGGTTGCGGCGGGCGGCGTTGCGGCCGCAGCACGAACCGCCGAACAGTGGGCCGCGTCGCCGGTGGGTATCGACGTCGCACGACGACCGGTCATCGACCTGGAACGCATCGACGACTCCGACCCCGAATCCCTCACCGCACCCCGAGAATGGCCGCCGCTGAATGGCGTTCGAGTTGTGGATATGACTCACGTGATTGCCGGCCCGGTGAGCACCGAACTGCTGGCCGCTTTCGGAGCCGACGTCGTGCACGTCACCCGACCCGACCTCGTCGACCCGCACCCCATGCCTGCGCTCACCGGTGGCGGAAAACGCAACGCGTACTGCGATATTCGCGACCCAGACCAGTTGGCCGAACTCACCGATCTGATCGCCGACGCCGACGTCTTCGTGAACGCCTACCGCGGCCTACAGCGCCACGGCCTCGATGCCGAGCACCTCGCGCAGCGACGACCGGGCATCATCGTCGTCGAATACCACTGCTGGGGCTCCGACGGACCGTGGGGAGACCGCGGCGGATTCGACCAACTTGCTTGTTCAGCAACCGGTTTCAGCCTGGAAGAGGGGCGCGGCGGGCCGCCGACACTACCCCCGACGCACCTCCTCAACGACTATCTGGCCGCTTACCTCGGCGCGACGGGAATCGTTGCCGCGCTTCGTCGTCGACAATCCGAGGGCGGTTCATGGAGGGTGCGCGTGCGACTAGCGCGCGTGTGCACCTGGGTGCAATCCCTCGGCGCGTCGAGCGCCGCCCCCGACACCGACTGGGGCACAAGGTCAATCGATCTGACGACAGTCGACGGTCCGTTCGGCCGTATCGACGAACCGGTCATCCCCATCATTTTCGACGGCATGCCCACGCCGCGACCGCTACCCGCGCGCCCGCTCGGCACATCCCCACTGGCGTGGTGACAACACAGCACTAGCCACCGAGCCGGGACAGGTACCCCAGCAGAGTCGACATCTCGGCGTCGTCCAAGGCGCCGAACACCTCACGCTGAACCGCCGCAATCACTTGTTCCAATTCAGCCAGCGTGTGTTCGCCCAAAGCGGTCAGCGACACCAGCTTTCGTTGCCGGTGTGCTGGATCGGGTGCTCGCTCGACCATCCCTCGTGACTCGAGGTCGCGGACCGTCACCGCGACGTCTCGACGGTCGAGTTCTGCCGCACGGCCGAGTTCCGTCTGACTCACCGGACCGAGGTCGGCGACGACAGCGAGAACGCGAAACTCGTAGCCCGTGACGCCCTCCGTGCGCAGTCGCTCGTGCAGCACCTGATGCGAACGCGCAGCGACGCGCGAGAGCTGCCACGTCGGCAGGTCGGTTAGTCGATGCGGCGTCGAAGAATCACTCACTGTTGGTACCACCAATGGTCTGCTACTGTTGGTCACACCAACGGTACACGCGGGAGGTTCCCATGACACGCTCACTGCCCCAGATCATCGGCTCTACCGAGAGCGCGCTCGGCGCACTCCTCGATCACGCACTGGCACCACTCCCAGCCCTCGGTCGAGACGAGTGGATCTACCTGAACATGAGCCTCGCCGGTGCACCACTTCCTGCGATCGCGACAACCCTGCAGCAGTCCGTCGAATCCGTAGAGCGCATACGAATCACGCTCCAACACAACGGAATCCTCGACGCCGCAGGTGCACTCACCAGTGCCGGCAATGACCTACTCACCGCCGCACGCGAATCCGTCAGCGCAGCAACGACGCAACTGACCGCCGACATCGACGCATCCGACATCGAGACCACCGCCAGGACTCTCGAACTCGTCCAACAGCGAGCTCGCACGCAGACCACGGCCGGTTGACACTGCTTACATTCGCCCCTAACGTCGGATCAACACACCACCGACGGAAGGCCGCACGCGATGGTCACACGGATACTCAACGTCGTCACCAACGTGAGCCACTACGACGATCCATCGCACGCCACCGGCCTGTGGTTGTCCGAGTTGACCCACGCGTGGGAGATCTTCGACGACGCCGGCTATGAACAGACTCTTGTCAGCCCAGCGGGTGGACACTCACCGCTCGAACCGCGGTCGCTGAAGTTTCCGAATTACGACAAGACCGCGAAGGCATGGCGCGCCGACCCCGACCGCATGGCGCTCCTCGACACCACCGCGGCTCCCGACGACATCGACTCCGCCGACTTCGACGCCATCTTCTTCACCGGCGGCCACGCGGTGATGTACGACTTCCCCGACAGTGTTGGGCTGCAACGCATCACCCGCGAGATCTTCGAGCGAGGCGGAGTGGTCGCATCGGTCTGCCACGGCTACTGCGGACTACTGAACACCACGTTGTCCGACGGCTCGCTGCTCGTTGCCGGCCGTGATGTCACCGGATTCGCCTGGCAGGAAGAGGTTCTCGCACGGGTCAACAAGCTGGTGCCGTACAACGCCGAAGAGGAGATGCGCAGCCGCGGCGCCAATTACCAGAAGGCGAAACTGCCGTTCGTCTCCTACACCGTCGTCGACGGTCGCCTTGTCACCGGCCAGAACCCCGGATCAGCGAAAGAGACTGCGCAGAAGGTGGTTTCGGTCCTCTGAACACGCCACAGCGACCGGGGGTCCTCCAGAGATAACCGATGCGGCCCGTGGGAGCTCACAGATTCCCCCGTCCCAGGAATTTTCGCCAGCACGTGATCCGTCCGAGTACGTTCCGGGTCGCTCCCGTTTTCAGTCATTTTCAGATATGCCCGGCGGCAAAAGCCCAGGTCGGCTCGTCGGGATCGTTCAGAAATGACTGAAAACGGGAGAGCCGAGACAGCCGGCTACCCCCAGACAGCGAAACACTCCCTCATCTGCGTAGATGAGGGAGTGTTTCTGGCGGCGGCGAGATGGGGTGTTGCCCAATCGTCGTCATCGCCTTGACAATCTGGTGGCTAACCAGAGCTTCTGGATAGTCCTTCGGCTTTCAGTCGCTCGCCAACCCCTCTGACTGTTGGCGCTGGCTAACGTCGTCGCGTCCCCTAGTGAGCTTCCTCGGCGTTGCGGGAGTTGGTCAGCGTGAGGGCGCCGATGCCCGCGATCACGCCGACGACGATCCCCAGCACGACATACGTGATGCTCTCCCCGTGGAAGAACGTGTCGGTGAAGGCCGCAGTCCACTTCCCCTCCGGTAGGTGCGCCGCAACGAGCGTCGCGAGCATCGTGCCGACGATCGCCGTGCCGACGCTGCTACCGACCTCCTGCGCAGTGTCGTTGAGCGCGGTGCCGATCGACGTCTGGTTCTCGGGCATCGCGTCGACGAGTGCGATCGCACAGATCGTCATGACCGTCCGCAATCCGAAGGTCATCACGACCATGAAGATCGCGATCGCGAGATACCCGTGCGTGACACCCCAGCCGAGACCCGCGGTGCCCACTGCGAGCGCCATCGCGCCGATGAAGCAGGTCATCCGGTGACCGAAACGGGTGATCAGCGCCTCCGACAGCGGTGTTGCGAGGAGCATCGTCGCGATCATCGGCAGGTTGGCCAGACCGGCCTTCATCGGACTCCAGCCGTAGGCGTACTGGAAGTGCAGGATGAGTCCGAACATCACGCTGGCCATCGCGATTGCGCTGCCGACCTGGGCGATCGTCGCACCGCGCACGGTGCCGTTGCGGAACAGGGAGAGGTTCAACATCGGCGCTGCACTTCGCCGTTCATGCCAGACGAATGCCGCACCTGCGACCACCGCGCCGATGATCGACGCCAGCGTCATCGCCGACGCCCAGCCGTGGTCGACGCCGCTGGTCAGCGACCAGCACGCGAGGCCGATCGTCGCGATACTCAGCAGCGCTCCCGGGATGTCGAGTTTGTAGTCGGTGAGGTCTTCACGACGATCCGACGCGACGCCGAACCAGATGCCGATGCCTGCGATGAGCGCGATCGGCGCATTGACGACGAGCAGCCATTCCCACCGCACGTGAGCAAGCGCGGAGCCACCCAGTATCGGACCGAGCACGAATCCGGCCATGCCGACGACGATCATCACGGTCATCGCGCGCATGCGCAGCTTCTGGTCATCGAAGAGACGGAAGACCAGCGAGTTGGTGATCGGGGCCATCATCGCGGCGGCGACGCCGAGAGCGGCTCGCAACGCGATCAGTTCGGTCGTCGAGTTCACGAGCACGACCAGCAGGCTGAGCAGCCCGAACGCGGCCAGACCGATCATCAGGACGCGTCGTCGACCGAATCTGTCCGCGATCGAGCCCGCGGTGAGCAGCAGCCCGCCGAAGGTGAGCGAGTACGCACCGGTGATCCACTGCAGCGCAGTGGTGCTACTGCCGAGGTCGCGACCGATAGTCGGCAGCGCGATCGAGAGCAGTGTGTTGTCGACCATCTCGACGAAGAAGGCCAGGCAGAGCGCAGCAAGCGGTATGGCTGCTGCGGCGAGAGACGTATAGGTGCGCGACGGACTCTGCGTCGCGGCATCAGTGGTGGTTGCCATGACAGCACCTCCTATCAGTAGTCAGGATTTGTTGACACTGACGCTAGGGAGCTGCGCTTACGCGGCCCTGCCGTCGCCTGTCGTCGGCCTGACAGTCGATAACTCGATGGTTGCGGCGACACAAACTGTTCGATAGTTTCGTAGTTACGTACTTACGAACTTGAGGAGTTCCGATGCGCCCCGCTTCCTACCTCGCATTCGTGCTGGCCGTAGCCGTGGGTCTCTTCACCCCCGCGTACGCCCCCGCCGCACTCCCTTCCGAAGCCTCGATGTGCGCTCCACCCGCACAGCCGAACGTCGCCACCGTGCCCGGCTGGATCGGGTACCTCGCCGCCCATCGCAGCAACTACGCACTGACGGTCCGTCCCCTCGACGGCGACCCGATCACGCACAACGCCGACGTGCAGTTCCCCGCGGCGTCGTCGATCAAACTCATCCATCTCGCGGCGTATTCGCGGGCGGTTGCCGACGGCCGGCTCGACCCGGAAGCGCGTGTCCCCGTCACGGATTGGCAGCGCTGGTACGTCCCGCTCGACGGCGGAGCGCACGTTCGAGCGCTCGAGTACCTCCGGATTCCCGCAAGCGAGGGCATCCCGCTCGACCCCTCGGCCACGGTGACCTACCGCCAACTCGCCGACGTGATGATCCGCTTCTCCGACTCCGCAGCTCCCGACCTGCTTCGTAACACGCTGGGCGACAACGCGTTACGTGACGTCATAGTGCGCTACGGATTCACCGGTCCGGTACCGAGCCTCTTCGACACGTACCTCGCTATCGCCAATCCTCTTCGACCACAGACTGATTCGTATCTCGAGGCGACGTCTAACGCGCTCAGCGCACTGATGACGAGCTTGGCCGACGGCTCGTTCGGGCCTGGCGCAGAGCTTGCGCGCCGCCATCTCGAATACCAGGGACCGATGCCCGACGGCTCGGTGCTCGGATTCAAGGGCGGCAGCCTCCCCGGAGTGATCACCGAGGTCTTCGAATACCGCACGCCCGACGGCAGGATCGGGACCGGCACGCTGATGGTCCGCGGCGTCTCCCAGCGCGACGCCGAGGCCGACAAGTTCACCCACCAGAAACTGCTCCTCGCAGCCATCACCGATCGCGACGTCGGACACGCGCTACGGTGCTTGGGGTGAGCAGTGATCCGTCCGACGACCTCGCAGCCCGAGTCGCGCGCCTCGAAGCGGCGGTCTTCGCCGCGGGCGACCGCATGGACAGCGAACCGGACTCGGCCGCTGAGGGCCTGTCGGGCATGCTCGAATACTCCGGCAGCGTCGACTTCACCGGACCTGTCACCTGGAACATCGCCTATTCGGCCGACGCGACGCTCGATCTCGCGCCGGAGACGACTGCGAACGTGTTCGCCGCACTCGGCCATCCCGCACGCGTCGAGATCGTGCGCATCCTGGCACGCGGCAACGCCTCGGTCGCACATCTGCAGGAGTCAGGCGACTTCGGAACATCGGGTCAGCTTTACCACCACCTGAAGATCCTGACCGCGGCGTCGATCGTCACCAAAGTCGGTCGCAACGACTACGGAATCACCCCGACGCACCTGGTCCCGGTGCTGATCTGTCTGCTCGCCGCAGGCGACATCGGAGGATTGCTCTGACCTACGCTGGATTTCGACGACCCATGACGATTCGAGGAGCACAATGACGCGCACCCTGCCCGATCAGTTCACCGTCCTGATGGCCCGCGAGTCCGACGGCGAAATCACCTTGGCAAGCGAGCAACTCGACGCCACCCAACTGCCCGACGGCGAGGTGACGATCGCTGTCGACTACTCCGGCGTCAATTACAAGGACGCACTCGCTGTCACACCGCGAGGCGGCGTCGTCCGCGACTACCCCATCGTGCCGGGCATCGACCTCGCCGGCGAGGTGATCGCATCGTCGACACTCGACTTCGCCCCCGGCGATCGCGTTGTGGCACATGGCGGTCCGATCGGAACCGCGCAACACGGCGGTTATGCCGCCTACGCACGGGTCCCCGCCGCGCAGGTCGTACGACTCGACACCCTCTCGACGCGCGAAGCCGCCGCCATCGGCACGGCGGGGTTCACCGCGGCACTCAGCGTTGTCGCGCTTCTCGACCGCGGGCTCACCCCGGACGACGGCCCCGTGGTGGTCACCGGAGCCAGTGGCGGAGTCGGCTCGGTGAGCGTCGATCTCCTCAGCGCGCTCGGGTTCTCGGTCACCGCATCAAGTGGAAAGTCCGACGCCGCAGCGCTATTGACCGAGCTCGGCGCGACGTCGGTTGTCGGCCGACTCGTCGACGACGACACCAAGATTCGTCCGCTCGGGAAGTCGCAGTGGGCGGGCGCAGTCGATTGTGTCGGCGGCAAGACACTCGCCTACGTGTTGTCGACGATGAATCACAGCGGCTCGGTAGCCGCGAGCGGTCTCACCGGAGGCGCCGACCTCCCCACCACCGTCATGCCCTTCATCCTGCGCGGCGTAGCGCTCCTCGGAATCGACTCGGTGTCCATCGGACCCGAGCTTCGCCGGTCGGTCTGGGCACGCCTCGAAACCGACTTGCGCCCAGCCCATCTCGATCGACTCATCACCGAGATCGGGGTCGACGACCTAGACGGCTCACTCGCCGAGATACGGGCGGGCCGAACGACGGGACGAACCGTTGTGCCTATCAGCGCTCAGAGCTGAGCTGCAGCGGCGGCGTCATGCAACCTGCGCCTTGGTGGTCAGATCCTGCTCCTGTGAAGAAGGTGCTGGTGATCGGTACCAGACACGCGGAAGCAGTGCCTATACTGATGAGTCATGCGTCACACTATTCGCGTCCACCATCCCAGCGAACTGTGCCCGCGCAACGGTCAACCAGACATTCTCGAACTCCTCAGAGAGCGACCTGGCAGCGACGATTCTGTGGACTCTGGGCCCTCCGCACTTCTCGCTGATGCGTGGGATGAGGTGGCTTCCGCACTGCAGGCTCAGATCGGCGAGCCATCTCCAGAACTCGCCAGGGCCCTCACTCGTCTGCAGAGCATCGATCAGTTGCTACTGCACACAGTCGACACGATCGGGGCGCGGCTCACCCCTGTGATTGCACAGTTGGAAGCGCTGCCCTGCGACGTCTCGACGATTGTTCAGTCCGCGCCCCGGTTGGTTTGCAGCCTTGGGTTCGATAGAGCCGTGATCTCCAGCGTGATCGACGGAATGTGGACATCGGAGCTCGCCTATATACCCGACGAACCCGATTGGTCGAATGAGATCAATCGCGCCGGCCGAGAACAGCCCCAGCAGCTCGACGCAGGTCTGCACGAGACCGAGATCGTGCGGCGCCAGGTCGGATTGCTGGTCACGGAGGTCCAGGAGGACCCGCGGGTCAACAGGCCCATTGCGGAAGCCTCCGAATGCGACTCCTATGTCGCCGTTCCGGTGATGTCGCAAGGACGCGTCCGCGGGTTTATCCATGCCGACCGTTTTCGCTCGAGAAGCGAACTCACAGCGGGTGATTGTCAGCTGCTGAGTGCCTTCACCCAGAGTCTGCAACTGGCGCTCGGACGAGCGCAGTTGCACGAGCAGCTCACCTCGGTTCGTTCTGGACTGCAGATGATGACTGAAAGTCTCTCCCCCGCAAGTGAGTTCACAACGATGATCGATGGAACAGGTCGCGCTCTGGTCCGCGACGAGCCATCAGTCGCACCGGAGTCCGTCCGAGACATTCGATCTTCGACGCGACGCCTCGAGCGCGCCGGACTCACAGCGCGAGAGCGTGAAGTACTCGAGCTCATGGCACAGGGACTGACCAACGACGGTATAGCCAACACCCTGGTCATTTCGGTAGGCACGGTCAAGCACCACGTCAAGCACGTACTGCGAAAGTTGCAGGCGCAGAACCGGTCCGAGGCCGCCGCCGTATGGCATCAAGCTCAGTGAGCTCGATGCCCGGTCAATCAGCGAAGTCACTCAGCGCGTAACGCCTGTTTGGTCACCTTGCCTGTCGAATTGCGTGGTAGCGCCTCGACGATGACCAGGTCGCGCGGCTTCTTGTACGAGGCGAGTTGTGTGCGGCAGTGGGCCACCAGCGTCTCGAGATCAGGCGGACTGCTGATATCCACTGGCTCCACCACGGCCACCACGGCCTCGCCCAACTTCTCGTCCGGCCTACCGATGACGGCGACGTCACGCACACCGGGGTGCGAACTCAAGGCCATTTCGACCTCCGCAGAGTAGATGTTCTCTCCCCCGGAGATGATCATGTCCTTCTTGCGGTCAACGACGAAAACGAAGCCTTCGGAGTCGCGTCGGACCAAGTCACCCGAGTGGAACCATCCGCCGGCCATCGCTTGTGCGGTCGCTTCCGGATTCTCCCAGTACTCCGCCATCAGTCCCAGTCCGCGGTAGACGATCTCACCGATCTCACCGTGGTCAACGTCGTTCATATCCGCGTCGACGACTCGGACTGCGACGTTGAAGACGGGCCGACCAACGGACCCCTTCTTGCGCAACGCATCACTGCCTCGGAGCACACACGTGATCGGCGACATCTCGGTCTGCCCGAAGAGCGCGACAACCGACGCCGATTCGAAGACCTCACCCAATCGTTCGAGCAGCCACATCGGTGCGGGTGCCGCACCCCACCCTGCCACCCGGAGGCCTGCCCCGGATGTCGACGCCGACGGCTGCGTGCAAATCGCCTGCCACTGCGCAGGAACCATGAAGGTCGCCGTCACCCGCTCGGCTTCTATCAACGCGAGCACCTCGACCGGATCGAAGGCAACCGACGGGTGGATGACCAACGGTGTTCCGAGACGAAGCGGTCCGGTTGTCGTCCCGAAGCCGCCGATATGGAACAGGGGTGTGGCCGCCAGAACGACATGGCCAGGCGTCGACAACCGCCACGCATCGATCACGACGTCCGCCGTGGCAGCGAAGTTGTTATGCGTCAGCACAGCGCCTTTCGGCTTCCCCGTGGTGCCGGAGGTATACATGATGGCAGCCGGATCGTCACCGCTCACATCGTCGAATTCGACCTCCGGCCACGCTTCTTCCATGATCTGCGAGAACTGTTCGTCACAGGCCGACCCGACTGAGACCACGTCGACGCCCTGCGCTGCCTCGGCCGCGAAAACCGCATCGGAGAAGAGCGATTCGGTGATGACGACACTCGCACCCGAGTTCGTCAGTATGTAGTCGATCTCTGGTGCGGTGAGGCGAAAGTTGATCGGCACCGCGATAGCCCCGACACGCGCGCAGGCGTACATCGTCTCGAGGAACTCAGGCCGGTTGCCCATCACCAACGCGACGCGCGACCCCTTCGAGACACCGCGGGATACGAGCCACGATGCAAGCTGAGTGACACGTCGATCGAGTTCTCGCCACGTCAGTGTCTCACCGCCAAACCGGATGGCAGCGTCCTCGGGTCGAGCGAGGGCGTGAAACGTGAGCTGGGTCGACCAGGTGTTGTTGCGTAGAGTTTGCGATTCGGACACGGTGTGCCTTTCGGACGCATCAGCGAAGCTGAGTAGATCAGTTGGGATGAAAACAGCTCGGACAAGATCAGTGGGAGTACAGCCACCTGATGAGACGTGGCAGCAGCCGATCGAGCCAGCCAGGGCGACGCAGACTGAGCAGATTGACCGGTAACGCGAACCTCTGGATCGCCAGGGCCCTGGGGCGGGTGAACTCGTGCAACCCTTCAGGTCCGTGAATCCGTCCGAATCCGCTTGCGCCCCTGCCTCCAAGGGGGAGACTGGCTATCGCGGCAAAGCCGAGCACCGAGTTGACAGACACCTGGCCCGCGTCGATTCTCCGTGCGATTTCGAGGCCGTGACGACGTGAGAACACCGCTCCGGCGAGCCCGTAACGCACGTCGTTGGCCAACTCCACCGCCTCATCGACGGAGTCGACCGTTGTCACGGTCACCGTCGGACCAAATGTCTCCTCCTGCACAGCAGCTGCGGAATGCGGCGGGTCGAGCAGCACGATCGGCTCGATGTATCGGTCGCCGATGCTGTCGAGTCCGCCCAGCACGGGATCTGCACCACGCTCGATGGCATCCGAAACATGGCTCCGCACAACATCGATCTGCGACGGCATGGTCATGGGTCCGTACGAAGCGCCAGGCCGATCACCCGGCGTGACATTGTCCAGCTCCCGGCGCAGTGCCGCAAGAAAACGTTCTCGCACTACACGTTCCACGTAGACACGTTCGATGCCGACACATGTCTGGCCCGCATTGCCCATGGCGCCGAACGCAATCGACTCAGCTGCTGCGTCTATGTCGGCATCGGCGGCGACGATCGCGGCGTCCTTGCCGCCGAGTTCCATCACCACCGGAACGAGTGAGCGCGCGCATGTCGCCATCACCTTCTCGCCGGTCTTCGCCGAGCCCGTGAAAGCCAGCTTGTCGATCCCGGAGGTACAGAGCGCTTCTCCTGCTGCGGGCCCTCCGGTCACTATCTGCAGAATTCCCTCCGGCGCAGCGGGATTCGCGCGTGCAAACGCCTCGACGTACCACTGGGCAACGGCTGGGGTGTATTCACTCGGTTTGAACACCACCGCATTCCCGGCAGCAAGGGCCGTCGCGATCGACCCATTCGGGGTGTACAGCGGATAGTTCCACGGACCGATGACGCCCACGACCCCGAACGGAATATGATCGACCCGCGCGGCGAAGTTCGCCGTCAACAATCCGGTTCGACGACGCTGCGAACCGAGTACCTTTCCGGCATTCTTGGCCGTCCAACTGATGTGTTCAAGAGTCAGCATCAACTCGAGTGCGGCGTCGGGTTCCGGCTTACCGTTCTCGCGGTGGATCAGCGCGATGATCTCGGTCGAATGGGCGGCCATGTACTTGCGCCAGGCGGTGAGATGCCTCCGGCGCCCGTTGAAGCCCTGCGCGGCCCACCACGTGGCGGCACCCCTGGCCACAACCACGGTATCGCTGACGGCGGCCGCCTCCATGTCGGCTACAACCGCCACGAGCGCACCAGATGACGGGTCGTAACTCTCCAGCGTGTTCTCTGAAGCGCCCGCCTCTGTATCTTTATGAGCGTCCGCATCCACATGGTCATCTGCACGAGTCATATCCACCTGTTCCCTCCCGGCTCGGTTGACGAAAGCTGCAGTCAGGCATCGAAATCGACGCTGACTTCTCCACGCGGGTCCGTTGCCTGGCACGCCAAGATGAAGCCCTCCTCGACATCGTCGTCGTCAAGCGCATCGGTCACACCGCGAGTGACCTCGCCGCTGCGAAGCAGACACATGCACGATCCACACTCTCCTTCACGACACGAGTACGGAGCATCGAGACCTGCGGCCAATAGCGCGTCGAGCAGCACCACATCCGCGGGCCACCGCACCGACGTTTCGACTCCATCGAGGTGCACTTGCACAGTGCTCGTGTCCGCCGCGTCAGCGGCGTCGATCTGCGCGTCGAGGACGAACGGATCGCCGTCGATGGAAACGAACTCCTCCGTGCGAATCGTGAGCCCGCCCAGAGCGCTCAACGTCTGCGATGCGAGGCTCATGAATGGCGCTGGGCCGCAGATCATCGCTTGAGTGCTGGCCTCGGCTCGCGCCGCAAAACTCTCGATCGACGAAGCAGTCGGGAGCCCTGCGGCATCTTCCAGCCAGTGCTCGACGACGAGGCGTTCCGGATACTCGTCGACGAGTGAAGCGATCTCTTCGGCGAAGATTACAGATGCATCATCGCGATTCGCGTAGTACAGGTACACCGTCACGGGCGAATTCCGCAGTGCCGTCTTCACAATCGAGAGCATCGGCGTGATGCCGCTACCCGCCGCGAACAACAAAAGATCAGAATCAGGCTCATCGACGGTGAAGCGTCCCGCGGGGGGCAATACACGCAGTGTCATTCCAACGGACACGTTGTCGCACAACCAATTCGACCCATAGCCATCTACCGTCCGCTTCACTGCAATTCGCAGATGTTCGTTATTGGACGGCGCGCTCGCAAGCGAATAGCAACGTGCAACCGAACCAGTCCTGTCGCTCGGAATGCGAAGCGTCAGAAACTGGCCCGGGCGAAATCGAAGGGATGAGTGTGATGCGGGCGTAGCGTCGAAGGTAATCGAGACCGACTCCGAAGTCTCGTGCCGAACCTCGCGTACGCGCAACTCGACCCCCAGAGTCCGTGGCGTCCCGTCGACGGACGCAACCGTGTCAGTCACGCCACCGGAGTGGTTGTGTGCGCGACGCGTTCACGCTCGATCCCGTTGCGTACTATTCGCTTTCCCTGCCCGACGAGATCGCCCAGCACTGCACGGCGATCATTTCCCGGCCGCCGCAACGCCTTTGCAGTCATCTCCAAGACGGGGATCGCTCTGGTCATCTCCGCTGGCCTAGCACTGCGTGAGAACACGTCAGTGAATATGTTGGCGTAGGCGGAATCCCCTGCCGCCCGGTGATAGACCTCGTGTTCAATCGGTGTCGGGGGCTGCCCCTCGGCGAGCATGTTGGTCCACTGATAGATCTCGAGGCAATCGAGTTCACGCCGCCGGGCCCAACCGCGCGTAGCAGTATCCAGTGCGGCGACGTCGACGGGTCCTGCTGCACCGAGGACCGGGGCAACTGCTTCGCCCAGCAGTCGCCCATAGCGTAGGGCGTCTCGAATCCCCTGTGCCGTAACTGGATCCTTGAAGTGTCCCGCGTCTCCGGCCAACGCCCAGCCCGGGCCCGCCGCGGTGCGGAAGTACGACTCGATATCTGTGCACGACCGCACCCGCGACTTCAGTTCTGCTCCCGCCAAACGCTTTGCGAGACCAGGAATCGCCTCGATGCCCCGCAGATATGCATCCTGCGCCTTGCGGCCCTTGAACTCGGCGGCCATCGCAACGGGTGGTTGCAGCAGTGAGAGTAGATCGCCGTCGTCGCACGGGAACGCGGTACCGAGTAGCCCTCCGACACGCCACTGCGCCGCGATGTGGCGTAGTTCCGGTTGCGGGTCACTCCAGTAGGCGAAGAAGCATGCTCGCCCGCTTGGCTTGGATCGGTAGGGCTCAGTTGCTCTGACCTGCTCTGCGACGAAACTCTTGCGGCCGTCGGCGCCAATCACCAGCGGGGCGTTCACCACATGTTCGGTACCGGCCTTGTCGACGTATGTGACACCACAGACCCTGCCGTCGCGGCGGATGAGCTCGGTGGCACGGCATTCCTGCCTCATGTCGGCGCCCGCACGAATCGCAGCGTTGAGGAAGACCTCGTCAAGTCCCTTGCGCCGCACACACATCGCATAGTTGATGCCGTTATACGGCGTGTAGCCGACCTGCCATTCAATTCCCTCGAGGTCGGCCTGGGCAAGCGGCATCCGTGGGGCGCCGAGGGCTTCGACGCCCTGGAGGGCTCCGATGGCATGGATCTCCGCCAACGTGCTCGGCCACAGCAAATGGGTCGAGAGTGTGTCAGACGGGAAGGCGGCTGAGTCTATCCCGAGAACCTTCGCTCCGCGCTCAGCCAAAGCCACCGCAGCCGCGTTTCCCGCGCAGCGGGTGCCGATGATGATGGCGTCGAAGTTCTCTGTTGTGGGGTTCATGGTGCTCCTGACCCGGACGTGTGACCTTGGTGATTGCCACCATACGAAGGGCTCAGGGTGTTGCGAATCACCCCAAAGGGAGAACTTTCGAGTACCCCCTACGGATAGTCCGCAGGTCGCACGCCACCTGCCATTCACCTTCTACTGAGAGTCTCGACCATGCTTCGACCGCGCTCGACCCATGACTGAACCGTCGCTGCACCGCAGGCTCGGCATGTCCGACGCCGTGATCATCGGCCTCGGCTCGATGCTCGGCGCCGGGATCTTCGTTGCGCTGACGCCCGCGGCCGCCGCAGCCGGATCGGCGCTGCTGATCGGGCTGGTCATCGCCGCTGTTGTGGCCTACTGCAACGCGATGTCGTCGGCGCGACTTGCGGCCATGTACCCGGTCTCCGGTGGGACGTACGTCTACGGCCGCGAGCGCCTCGGCGACTTCTGGGGATACCTCGCCGGGTGGGCGTTCGTTGTCGGCAAGACAGCGTCGTGCGCCGCGATGGCGCTGGCCGTCGGACTGTATGCCTGGCCGGCGCACGCACACGTGGTGGCAGTCGCCGCTGTTGTCGCGCTCACCGCGGTGAACTACGTCGGAGTGCAGAAGTCGGCGTTGCTCACACGCGCGATCGTCGCCGTGGTGCTGATGGTGCTCACCGTCGTCGTCGTGACGACGCTCGCGTCCGACGCGGGCAGCGTCGACTCACTCGAGGTCGGCTCGGATGCACGAGTCACCGGAATACTGCAGTCCGCGGGCATCCTCTTCTTCGCCTTCGCCGGCTACGCGCGCATCGCGACCCTCGGCGAGGAGGTGCGGGAGCCGGCACGCATCATTCCTCGCGCGATCATCGTCGCGTTGGGGATCGCACTGGTCGTCTACGCGACCGTCGCAGCCACCGCTCTTTGGGCGCTCGGCGCATCGGGACTTGCCACGGCGACAGCGCCACTGGCCGCAATGACGCAGGCCGCAGGCGCGGGCTGGCTGACTCCTGTCATTCGGATCGGCGCCGCTATCGCAGCGCTCGGTTCCCTGCTCGCGCTGATCCTCGGCGTCTCCAGGACGACGTTGGCCATGTCACGCGACGGACACCTGCCACGAACGTTGGCGGAGGTTCACCCCCGATTCGGCGTGCCGCATCACGCCGAACTCGCCGTCGGTGCGGTTGTCGCTGTCGTCGCCGCGACCGCAGATGTCCGTGGCGCCATCGGATTCTCGTCGTTCGGAGTCCTGCTGTACTACGCGATCGCGAACGCGTCGGCCATGACACTTTCTCGCGTGGAGCGGCGCCCACCTCTCATCGTCTGCGCCGTCGGCCTCGTCGGCTGCGTGGTGCTCGCGTGCACACTCCCCCGCGCCTCGGTGATCTCGGGCGTCGTGGTCATCGTCATCGGTATCGCTATCTACGCGTGTCGCATCGCTCTCGCGCGTCGGTGACCGCGGCGCTGAAACCCACATTGGCTGTCAGTGCGACGTCGCGACGCTCGTAGTCGTCGGAGCCGACCACCCAGTCGAGCCATCGAATCATATGGTGAATCATCGTCGCCGCCTCCAGGTACGAGAAGTTCATGCCGATGCACTGGTGCGCACCACCGCCGAACGGCGCCCATGCCAACCGATGCCGTCGCTCCGCGTTCTCCGGCATGAACCGCTCGGGATCGAAGTCATCTGGGCGCGGCCATATTTCGGGTATCCGGTGATTGCTCGCGCTGACCGCGATGACAAATGCGCCCTTCGGGATGAAGTGGCCGCCAATCGAAGTGTCCGCAATCGCCGCACGGGGGATCACCGGCACCGGCGGGCGCAACCGCAGCGACTCCTTGAACACCGCCTGATAGATGTCGGACTCCTTCAACTCCGCTGCTGACGGCGCTTCACCCAGACGTTGCGCCTCGTCGACGACGCGCGCACGCCACCGTGCGTCACGTCCCAACCGATAGGCCATCGATGTCATCGCTATGGTGGCGGTGTCGTGAGCGGCGAACAGCATGAATCGCATGTGGTCGACGACCTGCTGGTCGGAGAGCTGCGAGCCGTGTTCGCCGCGTGCATGGCACAGCGCCGACATCAGGTCCGGGCCGTCGGAGCCGCGCCGCGCGGGCAGAAGATCGCTGAAGAACTCGTCGACGACGCCGCGCGCCCGATGTCCACGCGCCCACATGGTGCCCGGGATTCGAAACCGAACCAGCGCACTGCCCGCCTCGATGAGATCGACGAACGCCGCGTTCATCCGATCGGCGTCGTCGCGCGAAAGCTTCTCTCCGACAAACAGTTCCAACGCGACATCGAGTGCCATCGCTTTGAGTTCGGTACGCATGTCGACGTCTGGTCCGCGAGTAAATCGTGACGCGGCCTCGGCGGCAAGGGAATTGAGCTGATCCTGGTAGCCCGCCAGGCGGTCGGCGGTGAAAGCCGCCTGCATTATTCGACGATGCTTGCGGTGTTCGTCGGTGTCCATCAGCAGGATTCCGCGTTCGAAGAGGGTGCCGAGGGCAAATCCGTATACCGGCTCGTTGCGAAACGCGCGGTCGGCGTCGCGAACCAACTCGCCGAGTGCCTCGGGGCCCTGCACGATCACGATGTTGCGTCCGAGCACCGTGATGAAGGCGATGTCGCCGTAGTCGGCGCGAAGATTCTCTGCGAACTGTGCCGGGTCGGCCCGCAGCCGCAGCGCGGACTGCAGCGGAAGGGTTCGTGGTCCACGCACCGGGAGTAGGGTCGAATTGTTACGTGGTCGGGTCAGTGTGCGGTGACGCATCGGGGTCCTTTCTGATGGCGACGCCGGGAGCCGCGGTGCCTGAGCATCGGGGAGAAGGGCGATGTCCGACGTGCGTGTGTTGGTGGTGGACGACGACGTGCGGGCGGCCGAGACCATTCGTCGAGTGTTGGTCAGCGACGGGTGGAACGTGTCAGTCCTGCACAACGGCGCGCAGGCGCTACAGCGTGCCGTTGACGAGGAATTCGACGCAGTGGTGCTCGACATCATGCTGCCCGGTCTCAACGGCTATGAGGTCGTGCGTGAGTTGCGCAGACGATCGCAGTGGGTGCCGATCGTGATGCTGTCCGCGAAGGACGGCGAGTACGACCAGGCCGAAGCACTCGACTTCGGCGCTGACGACTACCTCGTCAAGCCGTTCTCCGTGGTCGTACTGAAGGCTCATCTACGGGCGGTCGCCCGGCGCGGTCAGCGCGAGCGGCCCGCGATACTCTCGGCGGGATCGCTGTGTCTCGATCCCGCCCAACACGTCGTCACGCGTCACGGGGCGCCCATTGCCCTGACTCCCCGCGAGTACGCGGTACTCGAACTGCTGTTGCGCAACCAGGGGCAGGTGATGTCGAAACATGCCATTCTCCAATCGGTGTGGGACGAGAACTACGACGGCGACCCGAACATCGTCGAGGTCTACATCGCCTATCTACGTAAGCGCATCGACGCCCCGTTCGGGATCGCCTCCATCCAGACGATCCGGGGCGCCGGGTACCGTTTGATCGCGCTGTGAACGGCTCCTGGCTTCTTCGGAACCATCGGACGAGTTTCCTAGTGGCAGAACCAGTTCGAACGTAGCGCCGCCGTGACTGCCGTCGACAACTGAGACCGAGCCACCGTGCGCCTGTGCGATCTCGTAAGCGATCGCCAGGCCGAGACCGGCTCCCGACGAATCACGCTGACGATCGACGTCGAGTCGCGAGAATCTGTCGAATATCACCGACCGCCTGTCGTCGGGAATGCCGGGCCCGTCATCGCTCACCGCGATGACGGCGTTCGATCGATCAGCTCGCAGTGAGACCCAGACCGCCGAGTCACAATGCCTGCTGGCGTTGTCGACGAGGTTGCGCACCGCGCGTCGAATCATCTCGCGGTCACCCGACACTCGTACGGGCATAACGTGTGCGGTCACCTTGGCCGCGTCCATCGCGCGTAACCGTGCGACCTCCTCGACGACGACGTCGTCGAGGTCCACATCGCCCGCCACGACGGTCAACCCCTGTTCATCGGCGCGTGCCAGCAAGAGCAGATCTTCTGCCATGGCCTGCATTCGACGCGCCTCGGGCAGGAGGATGGTGCGGACGGTCTCCACATCGATCGGCGTCGATGTGTCGTCGGCAAGGTCGAGCAACCCGACAAGGGTGGTGAGCGGGCTTCGTAACTCGTGCGACGCGTCGCCGATGAAACGGAGTTGCGATTCCCGCCCGCGTTGGAGTCGCCCGAGCATGCTGTTGACGGTGACCGCGAGTGTGCGGATCTCGTCGTCTGCGGTCGGCACGGGAACCCGCTGTTCGAGCTCGGTGGAGGTGATCTCATTGGCCTGCTTGGTGATACGCGAGACGGGCCGAAGCGACCGACCGACGAGCAGGTAGACCGCACCTGCCCCGAGTGCCACGATGATCGGCAGTTCGATCGCCATGAGCGTCGCGGTGGTCCATTCACTGCTCCTTATGCCCGTCGCCTTGTCGAGCGCGAGGATCGTGTACTCACGGTCGGCGTGGTACGCGGTGTTCACCGATGCGCAGAACTCGTCTCCGTACCCGGGGACGTTCACGTGGTCGGCGTAGCGCACCTTCGATTCATCAGCATTCGAGTCATCCGCGACCCGGATCGCCGTACGTGGTGCGCCAGGCGACGCGGCCACCACAACTCCCCGATCGTCGACGACCTGCGTGATGTCGATGCCCGCTCCGGGAGTCAGGTCGTCGGGATCGACCGCCGACACGCCACCACGGTTGACCGCGGTAGCGATCTGATACGCCTGACGCCCCGTCGCTCGGTACATCTGCGCTGTGTTCTCGCGATGCAGCATGAGGAGCATCACCGCGCCACTGATGGCCAATGCGACGACAAGTACAAAAGCCGACACGATCGTGAGTTGCTTTCGCACGCCGTAGCCGCCTACTCGTCTACGAATACGGGTGCGTACGTTCACGAGCTCATCCAATGGCCAAAGCTGTATCGATACCACGGTCGCCCACCGGAAGGTGACCAATGAGCTGTGGTCGTCGAGTGTATGCCGTTCGCGGCGGGAGCAACAGGTACCCGGTTTCAGCCAACCTTCAGGTGTCTGCGGGCACTCTTGCGACATGTCCAGCCGACGGAGCGTCGCTCTGCATCTCCTCGAAAGTGCGCGTCGACGTGGTATCTCCCACGCATTCGGCGTACACGGGGCCAACATCGAAGACATCTACGACGCCGCGTCCCGGCTCGGAATGCCTGCTGTCGTGGCCAAACACGAATTCGCAGCAGGCGCAATGGCAGACGGCCTTGCTCGGATGACGAACGGGCCGGCATTGGTACTCACAACCTCTGGCGGCGGAGCGATGAATATCGTTCCTGCGCTTGCCGAATCGTACGACAGCAGGGTTCCGGTGCTCGCCGTCGTCGGCGCTGCCCCCTCGTCGCTGACCACTCGCGGCGCATTCCAAGACATGCTCGACCCGCCCGACACGATCGACATCGTCGGGCTCCTCACGTCGGTGACCGGCCACGTCGAGTTGGTCGCAGACGCGAGCGAGCTCGAACCCGCGTTGAAGTCCGTGTTCGCCACTCTTGATCGCGGACTGCCTGCTGCACTTGTGATCCCCAAAGACGTCCAATCACAGACGATCTGGGACACAGGAGTAGACGCACACCACGAACCGGCAACACACTCGACGACCAGGAGTCCCACCGCGCTCATGGAGACTGCCGGCCGACTCGCCGACGCCGTCGGGCGTGGCGAGCGGATCTGCCTTTGGATCGGAGACGAGGCCTCCCGAACCCGCGCCGGAACGGCGTTGCGCCGCATCGCGTCTCGCCTTGGTGCGAGTGTCGTGGCCGCACCGGGAGGTGCCGACGCACTCGAGGACGTCGACGGCCATGCCGGCATCACCGGAGTAATGGGGCATCCGTCGGCACACGCCGAACTGGTGGCCGCGTCGATCTGCGTCAGCATCGGATGCCGGATGACAGCGACCGATCGGGGCGGGTTCGACGCGGAGCTTGCGGACACGGAGATCATTCACATCGGCATCAACGACGCCAGACCGCAACGCGGATCGTCGATCCTTGTCGACTCGCTGCCCAGTGCGCTCCGACTTCTCGATGAGTCACTCGCCGCACTTGGACTGACACAGGGCGCCGCGCCGACCGTCGACATCGATTACCTCGATACACCGGAGCTCCCGCACTCTGCGTTTCCGAGCCTACGCCAGATCATGAACACCGTCTCATCACACCTTCGCAGTGGCACAAGAGTTTTCGCCGACGCAGGCAACGTCGGCGCCGCAGCGATCCACTATCTCACTCCGATCAGTGACGGGAGATTCACCGTGGCCCTCGGTATGGGTGGCATGGGATATGCGATCGCGGCAGGAATCGGAGCAGCGATCGGCTCCGCCCATCAAGGGAGGGTGGTGATCGTCGCGGGAGATGGAGCATTCTTCATGCACGGCATGGAATTTCACACCGCCCTCGAATACGACGCTCCTGTCACCCTCGTCATCCTCAACAACGACGCACACGGCATGTGCGTCACCCGAGAACACCTCTTCTTCCCGGAGGCCGCCAGCGTCAATCGCTTCCGGCCGACGGACATCGCGGGCGGCTTGGCCGCCATGTTCGGCACTCGCACCGAGGTGCGTCATCCTGCTTCTCTCAGCGATCTCGACTCCGCGTGTGCCGACTTGTTCGCGGATACCGGACCGAACGTCATCGTCGTCGACTGCGATCCGGACGAAGTGCCACCATTCCAACCGTTTCTGCCGAAGGGACAATAGTCATGACCATCGAGACCACACCGCTGGCCGACCTCGGCCGGCAGGCCGACGAGCTCGACGGGTTGACCCGCATCGAGACCCACCCGCGACAGACCGCCACACCGATCATTCTCGACATGCTGCGATCGGTCTATCCGCACGACCAGATCTTCGGCGACTTCTGTCCGGTGCAGGGTTACGTCAACGCGCCGCCCCGCGAACTGTACGAATGGCTTTCCGACACACGGTCTCTCGAGGAGTGGACCTACAGCCTCCGCGGATTCACGCCGACCGACGAGCCGGGACTGTGGTTGGCGTCGGACAGACTGGGCGACGCCACCGACATCTACACACGTACGGTCGCCAATCCGGACGCCATGACCGTCGACTATCACTGCGCGTGGGATCAGGGCAAACACCTGTGGATGATCTATCTGATGCGCGTCGTCGACGCGCAGGTCGTGCTCGACAAGCCGGGGTCGGTGGTGTTGTGGACCAATTGCCGACATCCCTTCTATGAGCGAAATCCGTATCCAGAAACGGCACCGGCCGACCGTCCGGTCTGGGTCGGCGACTTCTGGGACATGTTCGCCGCAGGACACCAGCTCGAACTGAACAATCTCACCGCGATCGCCGAGTATCGCCACGCCAACAATTTGCCCCTTACGCCCGATTGGATGCGCTCATGAACAACCCGACTGCGCCCGCCGTCGTCCTCGCGGACGTTGCGGGGTATCTGCCCGAGAATCGCGTTCCCGCATCCTATTTCAGCCAGTTCGCCGAGAACGACGACCTCGCCGACAACATCATGTTCTCGGCGCCGGCATTCCGGCACCACGCAGCAGAAGACGAGACGTCGGCCGACATGATGGTTTCTGCCGCAAGAACTCTCACCGAAAGACATGGGGACGACTACCTCGACGACGTCACCGTCGTCCTGACGCACAGCCAACTTCCCGAGGTACCGGTTCGTGGATGTGGCGGCGAGCTCGCCGATCGTCTCGGTCTGCGGCCCACCACGGTTCTCGACGTCCACAACGGCGGCTGCGCCGCGTTCATCCACATGCTCGATCTAGCGGCTGCGCTGCTCGTAGCGGCGGGTGGCGGCAAGGCGTTGTTGGGATTGGCGCAGAACAGCGCATCCCAGATCTTCACCCAGGAGCAGGTTCGCGGCAAGGCACAGGCTGCGATCCCCGGTGACGGCGCCGCAGCCGCCGTGGTGAGCCTCGACGGTCCGGCGGGTTCCCCGGTCCTCGGACTGGTCACCCACTCGTACGGCGAGTACTCGGCCGACATGACATCGGTGGCAGAACCCGACCGTCGCTACTGGGAAGCGGGCACCGGAGAAATTCACATCGGCTTCACCGAAGCGAAGATCACCAAGGTTCTCGCGCGCGGCAATCGCATGGTTCCCGCTGCTGCCATCGAGGTGGCCGACTCCATCGACATCCGCCCGTCCGAGCTCGACTGGTTCATCACCAACCAGCCGAACCGCATCTTTCTACGCAACTGGCGCGACGCGCTCGAGTTGCCCGAGCAACGACACCCGGACACCTTCGACGAGTGCGGAAACCTGTTCGGCGTCGGGCTTCCGATCACTCTGGACACGGCGGTGTCCGACGGGCGCATCCAGCCCGGTGACGTTGTCATGATGTCGGCGTTCGCCCACGCCGGAGACTTCGCGGGAGCGGCGGCGATTCGTTGGTCGGATCGTCACTAGTGTTCGCCGACAACATGATTAGACTCAACCTGAACGAGTCAGCCTATCCGCCACTGCCCGCGGTCGCCGAAGTTCTCCATCAACAGGTGCTGTCGGCACACCGCTACCCGGAGTTCACTCCGCACGGTTCCCGTCGCGTCATCGCACATCATCTGGGAGTGTCCGACGACATGGTCACCGTCGGCGCTGGAGCAACGGGGGTCATCCTCCAGGCACTGCAGGCAGCTCTCGACCAATACGACGGCGTCGGGCCCGAACTGGTGACCGCGACCCCGACGTTCGACGGGTTTCCCATCCTCGCGCAGTTGCTGCGCATGGACTTTCGCGGTGTGCCGCTTGATCGCGGCGGAGGGGTCGACCTCGACGCGCTGCGCACCTCCGTCACCGCGTCGACCGTCGCCGTGATCGTCTGCTCCCCACACAACCCGACAGGCACGATCGTCGACGAACGCGAACTACATGCGTTCTTGACCTCACTACCCGACCACGTGACGGCCATCCTCGATCAGGCCTACATCGAGTTCAGCACTGCCGCACCAGATCTGCACCGGTTGATCGCACGACATCCCCGATTGGTGGTCGTCCGCACTTTCAGCAAGGCACACGGTCTCGCGGCTCTGCGGGTTGGTTACGGCGTCGGTGACGAGCGGCTGATGTCTGAGATCCGTCGATTCGAGATTCCGTTTGCGGTGAGTGCGCCGGCCCAAGCGGCGGTGCCGGTGGCATTGGCCGCGACGACGGCGCTCGCGCACCGCGTCGAGGCCATGCGCGCCGCGCGTGATCGGCTGTCCGCGCAACTGCACGCGATAGGCGCGTCGACTATCGCTGGTGAGGGCAATTTCGTCTATCTACCCGGCGCGGACGGAGTGGCGCTAGGCTCGCTGCTCGGGACATGCGGCGTTGCGGTGAAGACAGTTCGCGGTCACGGCGTCCGGATCACCGTCGGCGACACTTTCAGCAACGCGCGTGTACTCGCCGCGTTGCGCGCGACGGCAGCAACTGCCTGAGCGAGCAACCGCCTGAGCGGTGTCAGCGTCCCGACGCGAAGATCTGCTCGAGCACGTCGGGGAGTTCGGTGAAGGGTCCGGGAAAGAACTGCTCGTTGATGAAGAAGGCGGGAGTGCCGTTGACGCCGCTGCGGAGCCCACTGTTGATCTGACCCTGGATGCGATCACCGAACTGCTGCGCACTCATTGCGGCCTCAGCTGCGGCAGGGTCTAGTCCGAGACTCGTCGCCAACTCGCGATAGAAGCCGTCGCCGAGCTGATCCTGATTCTCATACAAGGCGTCGTGCGCCTCCCAGAACTTGCCGTGGTCGCCCGCGTATTCGGCGAACTCCGCCGCTGCGAGTGCCTGCGGGTGGATCTCGGGGATCGGGAAGTTGCGAAAGACAAATCGCAGCGAGTCGGGATAGCTGCGCTGGAGTTGCTTCACGATCGGATAGGCCTGCCCGCAATAGGAACACTGATAGTCGCCGTACTCGACGAGTGTGAGAGCGGCGTCAGACGGCCCCTGAATGTAGTCGTCGGATCCCACGGGTTGGGTCAGTGGCATTGTCGGCTCCTCACGCGTTCTTGTTCTTGAGGGCTTCGAGGGCGTCGAGCACCCCGTTCACACCCGGGTTGATGGCCATCGGCGACAGGTAGCTCCACGAGATGACGCCGTCTGAGTCGACGACGAACAGAGCGCGCTTGGAGCAGCCGGCCTGTTCGTCGTATGCGCCGTACTCCTTGGAGACCGCGCCCTTGGGGTTGTAGTCAGCAAGGAGGTCGTAGCCGAGCTTGCGCGACTCCTTGAACGCCTGGTGACTCCACGCGCTGTCGACCGAGATGCCGAGGAGAACCGCGCGGTAATCCTGTAGCAGCGGCAGCGACTGGTTGAAGACGGCGAGTTCGTCGCCGCATACCTGACTCCAGTCGGCGGGATAGAACACGAGGACAACGGGATTGCCCTTGAGTTCAGAGAGGCTCAGCGATTGATCGGGCGTCGTCTTGAGGGTGAAATCGGGCGCGGTGGTACCGGCCTCAAGGATGCTGTCTGGTGCGGTGCTTGTGTCGGCCATACTCCGATCGTTGCACGCAAGAGGGGGTCACCGCACTGAAAGCCCGGCGACTTCTGCGTACTGACGTCTGCCAGTGAAGATGCGACGCAAACCGCTGTCGCACCTATACGTAACAGTGACTTTCGAGGCGTAGTGCCTGTCGGGAAGTCCTGAATGACTCCCCGACCGCACTCAGTTCGACCGCACTCAGCTCGTCCGGATGAGTTCACGCTCAGCTGTCGCCGTCGGCGCCATTGTCGGCGGCGTGGTGTGTCCGGCCCGCAGGAAGCTTCCCGTGCGCGTTGTGCCGACCGACGACGCGAACTCACCGTCGGCAAACACGGTCTGTCCGCTCACCATGACGGCTCTGATTGCGGCGTCGTTTCGGTTCACCATGCGCGACATCTGGCCGAACTGTTCGATCGGCGCCTCACCGTACGCTTCGAGTTGCTCGTCGAGGTGTGCGGGATCGATCACGACGAGGTCGGCGCGGTCGCCGACGCGCAGGTGTCCCGCGTCGATGTCGTAGAAGTCGGCGACCTCACCGGTGAGGCGATGGACCGCGTATTCGGTACTCATGAAAGGCTTTCCGGCCTGCTCGGCGTCACGGACATGGCGCAGCAACCGCAGCCCGCTGTTGTAGAAGGCCATGTTGCGCAGGTGCGCTCCGGCGTCGGAGAAGCCCATCTGGACCGTTGGCCAGGTGGCGATCTTCTTGAGCATTTCCGGACGATGATTCGAGATGGTTGTGCGCCAACGGATCTCACGGCCGTGTTCGACGACGAGGTCGAGGAAAGCGTCCACCGGGTGGAGTCCGCCACGATCGAGTCCGACCTGACCGAACGACTTTCCGATCACCGACTCGTCGGGACACGCGACGATGTCGGCGTCGAAGAAGTCGCGGTGCCACACCCTGATGCCGAACTTCTGCTCGTAGTCCTTGCGGAACCTGCGCCGGTACTCCTCATCTTGGATGAGCGCATCTCGTTCGATGTCGTCACGCAGGTGCAATGCCGCTGCGCCGGAACCGAATTCCTCGAAGATCACCAGATCGATGCCGTCCGCGTACACCTCGAACGGCACCGGCAGGTGCTGCCAGCGGAAGTCGCCGCCCAAGCGGTTGATGAGCGCAGTGGGCCGGTCCATCAGGATCAGCGCTTTCTCGTTCGACTTCACGTCAGCCGCAGACAGTAGCGACGTCTTCAGCACAGGGCGCCCGAAGCCGATCGATTGGACCATCTGCGACAGCAGATTGAGCGGGTTCTGAATGTCGGGCCCCGACTGCAGCACCCGGCCACTGTGGCGCAGCATGCTCTTGAGTCGGCGCAGCTCTTTGGGTTTGGCGTACGTCGACGGCAGGGTGCGCGACCGACATGTCACGCCGTCGAGCTTGTCGAACTTGAGCTGCTGCGACGAGAGTCCGACGAATCCCTCGACGAGCGCGTCGCCGAGCATCTCTTCCATCCGTGCCTGCTCGGCGCGTGTGGGTCGTACATCCGATCGTGTCGCACGATCGAGACCCATCACAGACGTCCGCATGTCCGAATGTCCGATGAATGCAGCGAGATTCGCCCCGAGCGGCAGACCTTCCAATCGCTCGACGTACTCCCTCGGCGACGACCAGTCCTTGTGTTCGTCCACCGCGGAGATGACGTGGTCGCGCGGGATCGCTTCGACGCGTCCGAAGAGGTCGCCCGCCTCCTCCCCGTTGACATAGATCGTCGACAGCGAGCACGACCCGATGAACACTGTCGTCACGCCGTGACGAAGCGACTCGGTCAGCTCCGGGGTGTCGAGAACCTCGACGTCGTAGTGGGTGTGGATATCGATCAGACCCGGCGTCACCCACGCCCCCTCGGCGTCGATGACCTGCGCGCCGTCGGTGTCGAGCGGCTCGGTACTGATCGCGGCCACACGACCGTCGCGAATACCGATGTCACGGATCGCCGACGGCGCCCCCGTGCCGTCGAACCACCGGCCACCTCGAACGACTGTGTCAAATGTGGACATGGCCACTCCCTTCGCCGGGCTCATCGTGGCACAGATCACACTCGATGTAGACACTTTCTTGAAAATGTATAGTCCAGTTGGTGACGACCGCCGACATCGCTCCCGACCTTCGACGCACCGCACGCTGGATTCCTCGCGGAATCGGACTGCGGCACATGCCGCGAGGCGTCCTACGACTCGGCGGTATGCCCCTGGCCCGCGTGCGCGGCGTCCCGACGGTCGCTATCGCGCCAGGGGTATCGATTCGCCTGCACCGGCCAACCGGAGCACAGAACACCGGCACCGCGATGCTGTGGATCCACGGCGGCGGGTACGTGCTCGGTTCTGCCGGACAAGATGACATCTACTGCCGCGACCTCGCCGACGCCACCGGCATCACGGTGGCTGCCGTCAACTACAGACTCGCGCCGCAATACCCGTATCCGACACCGCTCGAGGACTGCTATACCGCGCTCGCATGGCTGGCCGAGCAACCGTGGGTCGACCGCGATCGAATCGCAATCGCCGGCGCCAGCGCGGGAGGCGGCCTTACCGCCGCACTCGCACTGCTGACACGCGATCGCGGCGACATCCCTCTTGCCGCACAGGCTCTCGTGTATCCGATGCTCGACGACCGGACCGCGGCGACACCAACGGGACGTCGATACGTGCTCTGGTCTGAGCGTGACAATCAGCGGGGGTGGGATCTCTACCTCGGCACTGCGGACAGGCAGCAGGCCGTCCCCGCACGCCGCGCAGACCTCGACGGCTTACCGCCCACGTGGCTCGGCGTCGGAACCTGCGACCTGTTCCACGACGAGACACTCGACTACGCACGACGACTTCGTGAGGCAGGGATCGACTGCGATGTCGAGATCGCAGTCGGCGCCTTCCACGCGTTCGATCAGATTGCGCCGAAAGCACCTACCACGCAGCGTTTCAACGAGTCGCTGCGCTCGTTCCTGCGTAGAGAGCTTGTCGCCGTGTGAGGTCAGCCGCCAACCTCCGAAGCGTCGACGACTCCGAAGTCCTTGTGCGCCAGTCCCGCAACCACACCACCGTCGACGACGAACTCGGCCCCCGTGGAGTAGCTCGACTCGTCGGAAGCCAGGTAGACAACAAGTTTCGACACCTCGGACGGCTCCGCAGCCCTACCGAGTGCGGTCTGGAAGATGTCGTCGGGCACCCATTCCGTCATCGGCGTCTTGATCAGGCCGGGGTGCACCGAGTTGACCCGAATGCCGCTCGGCCCCAACTCCAGCGCAGCCGACTTGGTGAGTCCACGCACACCGAACTTCGACGCTGTGTAGCCGTGCGTGGCAATCGTCCCCGCCAACCCCTCGATCGACGAGATGTTGATGATCGAGCCGCTGCCGGCCTGCTTCATCTGCGGCACAACAGATTTGATGCCGAGGAACACTCCGGTCAGGTTCACGTCGAGAATAGTGCGCCAGTCGTCGAGTGAATAGTCCTCGAACAGACCGAAGTTCACGATTCCCGCGTTGTTCACCAAGACGTCCAGCCGCCCGAAGGTGTCGACTGTGAACACGACAGCCGCCTGCCAGTCGTCGGGTTCGGTGACGTCGAGATGGACGTAGCGCACCGCATCGCCGAGTTCGTCGGCCAGCGCCTTGCCCTCGTCGTCGAGGATGTCGCCGGCGACCACACGCGCGCCCTCCGCGATCATCTCGCGCACGTGCGCTGCACCCATGCCCCGCGCACCGCCACTCACCAGTGCAACCTTGCCTGCCAGCCGCTCGCTCATCGTCTCCCCTTCCAGGCTCCGTCTCGGGCGACCATACGCTTGCCTTGTCTCTGTATGGCGTGAATTTCATAGACTGGTGCGCAGACCAACTCATGACTGCGCAGACCAACTAATGACAAGGAGACGACAATCATGTCTCTGAACGCTCACCAACGCCGCGTCACCAGTTCGGAGCTGCGCGCAAATCTCGACCTCGCCGGTCTCGATACCGCAACTCTCGCAGCACAACTCGGTTTGTCGACGGCGGCCGTCGAGGATGCGCTCGACATCGGAGCCGCGACCGATCCCGCACTGGTGTGGCGTCTGCGCGATCACCTCGAATCCGCGGCCCGCGCGGCGAGCGCCCAGCCACACGAGTACACGTACCTTCCCGAGCGGATGCGATCGGCCGCGCAGGCCTGGTTCGGCGTCGGAGATCATCGCTTCTCGGACTGAGTCGCTCCACGCGATGGGCTTGCCGACGCATTCTCAGCGGTCCTTCAGCGACTGACCGTCACACTCGTGCGATGGACACGATTGCCGGACTGCCCGCGCACCCGCTGTTTGTTCACCTTGCAGTGGTGGCGATTCCCCTCACGGCCGTCCTGGCGATCCTGGCGAGCGTATGGCCGGCAGCACGCCGACGGCTCGGCTGGTTCACACCGGCGGTCGCGGTTGTCGCGATGGCCATCACACCGCTCACCACTTCCGCGGGTGAGGCATTGGAGAAGCAGGTACCGCGATCAGAAGCACTGCACCGCCATACCGAGCTCGGCGGCCAGATGCTCTATTGGGTAGCAGCGCTTTTCGTACTGGTCGTACTCTCCTGGGCGATGTACGACGACACCATCGCGCGCCGGATACCTGCTGTGGCTTCGGTACGCGCGCACGGTTGGCTGCGGGTCGTGCTCGCGGTGGCGACTATCGTTGTGGCGCTTGGCGCCCTGGTGATGGTCGTCCGCGTCGGCGATTCCGGGGCGCGGTCTGTGTGGCTGGGCTGACGACGGTCACACGGCACACAACGGCCACGCAGCGCACTCCCGTTCTCAGATCACCTTGTCGATGTCTCCGGTCAGCTTCTCGGGCTTCACGGTCGGCGCGAAGCGGTCGACGACCTGACCGTCGCGGTCGACGAGGAACTTGGTGAAGTTCCACTTGATGCGATTGCCGAGCACGCCCGACTTCTGCTCGCGTAGCCACGCGAAGAGCGGATGCGCGTCGGACCCGTTGACGTCGACTTTCGCGAACATCGGGAAGCTGACGTCGTAGGTGAGCGTGCAGAAGTTCTTGATCTCCGCCTCGTCGCCCGGTTCCTGATGAGCGAACTGATCACAGGGGAACCCGAGTACGACGAGTCCGCTCTCGGCGTAGGTCTTGCTGAGCTCTTCGAGTCCCTTGTACTGCGGGGTGAAACCGCACTTCGACGCGGTGTTGACGATCAGCAACGGTTGCCCCCGGTAGTCGTCGAGGTCGACGGTGTTGCCGTCGATGTCCGTCGCCGTGAAGTCGTAGGCACTGGTCATGGACTTACCTCCGGGTCGTTCCGATCAGCTTCTCCGCAGCCTATCCGACGAACGAATAGCCTCGAGGCGTGCGCACCACAGATGACTTCCGCAGGGCCTGGCACGCCATCCGCACCTCTCGGTTCGCGCCCGCGCTGGTGATCGTGGTGATCCTCGGCATCGCGGCGGCGTTGTTCGTCGGCTCCTACACGTACTCGACGGCGAACCCGAAACCCGAACGTGTGCCGATCGCCGTCGTCGGTGACTTGCCACCGCCGCAGTCAGCCGATGTCGAGGCACGGCTCGCGCGCGAACTCGGCAGTTCGGTCGATGTGCGTCATCTACCAACCCATGCCGAAGCCGTCGAACAGTTGCAGAACCAACAGGTCTTCGCGGTTGTCGACATCGACACCACGGCGCGCACCATCGACGTCGAACTGTCGAGTGCGTCCGGTGCGACGGTCGCGCAACTCCTCGAGCAGAGCATGCCGCGTGCGGCCGCCGGGACCGGCTACCGGGTGAGCATCCGCGACGTCAATCCACTACAACCCCGAGATCCGCACGGGCTCACCATCTTCTACATGATGCTTGCCGCGGTCATCATCGGATTCGTCGGCGCGATCCAGCTCGGCGTGCATGCCAACAAGTTGCGGCCCTGGGAGAGAATCGGATTCACCGCGTTGTACTCGCTACTGGGCGGGTTCACCATCTGCGCCATGATCGACTGGATCATCGGTGCGCTGACGCTGCCGGTGTTCGAGGTGTGGCTCATTCTTGCTCTGACGATGTTCACCTGCGGCATGATCTTCACGATGTTCAGCGCGATGTTCGGCCGCTGGGCAATTCTGCCGACATGGGCGGTCATGGTGCTGCTGGGTAATCCATCGTCGGGGGGCTCCGTCGCGTGGCCGCTGCTACCCCGGGTGATCGCGACCATCGGCGGCTGGCTGCCACCCGGCGCGTCGGTCAACGCGCTGCACACCGCAGTGTATTTCCGCGGGCATCAACATGTCTGGCCGTTCCTGGTGCTCACCACGTGGTCTGCGGTGAGTGTCGCCGTCTACCTGTTCGAGCGGCGCGTTCGGGGCCACAAGACCCCGAACGCACCCACCTCCGACATCGGCGCCGCCTGAGATCGCAGAAACAGGCAAGGCTACAGGGCCCGGCAGGACTCAGAACCCAACTGCGCGAATCTGTCCCGGCGACCAGAGTCCGTTGTGGACGTCGGTCGTCACCGTGAGTTCTGCGGGCTTCTGGGGCACAAGCGGTGTGAGCCGCTGCAGCATGCCCCAGTCCTTGGCCCAGTCGTTGCGTAGATACGACGGCAACACCGTTGGGCGCATTTGGTTCTCGACGATGCCGAGCGGACCGCCCGCGGTCCCCGCCATCCAGCGCTGGGAATTGACCCGCTCGCCTTCACGGTCGGGCGAGATCCGCCACTCCGGTGTTTCCAGCACGCCGTTGTGCACCTGTGCGGGACGCTGACACGGGAATGCCAGTGCAGCCTCCCAGTCGATCATCACGGGAGCCTCGCTACCCACGAGGTCGTTGAGCGTGACCATCTTTGAGACACGAGGTGGAGTGACGGCAAGCCACTGATCGGAGTTGGTCGACGTGTCCTGCGCGAGCACGCGCACCACCGTCGCACCCTGCGGAGCACCGTCGAGCGGGAACCGCAGGTTGCGCCATGCAGGTGCACCGCCGATATCCATCGGGGTCATGATCCCCGCAGGTGTCACCGAACCGTCAGGACCCACACGGCCGAACTGGAGGCGAACCTGCTGTCCCGAACGCGTGACGGCGAGATCGTCGACGTATTCGATCTGTCCGGCAACCGACATCGTGATGAGCGGAGTATCGGCACCGCGCGCGGGTAGCTGATACCAATCCGAAGTCAGACTGCCTGTGCCCGACGGCGATCCGTACGTACCGAGCACCGGTGTGCGCTGCGGCGAAAGCCCGAATGGCAGTTTCACCTGGGAGCCGTTGACGCCGGTGGTCGACGTCGTTCCGCCTGCGGTGTCGCTCGACGGACTACTACCGTCGGTTCCGGTCTGTTCGGTCGCGTCCGATTGTGTCCGGTCGACCTCGGCCGACGATGTCCCCGTTGACGAGTCCGATTCGGTGCCGTCGTCGGACAGATCAGATCCGACGCCGTTCGGGTCGAAGCCGGTCGCGTCGGCACCCGCGAGCGCAGCCCCCGGCGACGGGTTGTTCTGTCCCGCAACACGTGCCGGCGCGAGCAGACCGGAATTGACGTCCTTCTCGACGAGCACCGCGTCGGCGAGCGCGCACGGCTCACCGCGTACCGCGGCAACGTTCGAACTCAGCCACGACCACGAATTACGTTGTGTCCAATCCGCCTTCGCGAAGGAGACCAGCGTGAACAGCAGCATGATCACCGACACGACGATGATCGACGGCGAGCGCAGCCAGGCTGTCCACCGGTTCTTCGACACCCGCTCCTCGCCGCGTCGAACGTCGTCGGAGACGTAGTCGTCGCGGAAGTGTTGCCAGAGACCGAGAATGGTGAGCAGCACCGCGACAGTGAGGATGACCGCCCAGACAGGGATGCCCTTCACGTCGGGAACGGCGTCGCGCCAAGGAATTCCGTAGCTACCGACGTACCACCACTGGTTGCGTCCGGAGAAAGCCAGCGCGAGCACGTAGGCGCACGCCGCCGCGAAGAGCGTGCGGTTGCGTCGTCGACGCATCACCGCGCGGTCGACGCACACGGTTGCGACGGCGGCCAAAGCGCCTGCGATGCAGGCATACACGCCCATCTGGTGTGTCCATTTGGTCGGCAGGAACGCCATCATCACTGCGGTACCCGCGACCGTGGCGACCAACCGCCAGGTGGGAGCCGACGCAATGCCCGCCAGCCGTCGACGGTTGAGCAGCATGACCACCACGACGATCAGACACACGAAGGTGATGAGCACACCGAATCGGCGTGCGATGCCACCGTCTGCGGTGGGATTCATGAGCATGTAGTAGCGCATGCCCTCTTCCCACCACTTGTTGGTCGGACCGACGGCAGAGTTGACCCTGATGGCTTCGCGAATCGCAGCGAGTGTCTGGTCGGCGAAGATCTCGTAGAGCACGACGAGTCCCGACGCCAGAATCGGTATGAGGATGGGCCACAACCCGTCTCGTCGTCGTCTGATCATCAGACGCTTCAGCAGGGGTCGGATTCCCGCGATGAGCGGGATGGCAGCGATCACGCCGGTCGGGTGGATCGTGAGGGTGAACGCGGCGACCACGATCGCGAGCGTGAGCGGGAAGAATCTTCCGGTCGCTATCGCCCGCTCCACGAGTACCCACGCCAGCAGAGTGCCGACGGCGATGATCGGTTCCACGCGAAGCCCGTTGTTGAACGGCATCCATACCGCGAGGAACACGAGGGCGGCCGCCCAGATCGCGGACTGCGACGTCCGGACCGCGTAGCCCAGTCGTGGGATGGCTGCGCGGCTGATCAGCCACCAGCCGACCACCGCGTAGAGGAAGGGCAACAGCCGCAGCCACGGTGTCGCCGTGCTCACCTCCATCCACAGCGAGAGGTACTGGTAGTGCCAACCGAACGGGTCTTGCGGCACACCGAAGTACCGGTAGTAGTTGTCGAGGTATCCGGCGTTGCGGGCGACTCGTGCGACGGTGACCTGATACCCGTCGTCTGCCGTGTTGCCACCGACGAACAACCAGATCAGCAGGACGAGCGTGACGAAGGCGTCGACCCAGCGCGGTCGCCACCAGCCCTGCGGGAAGAGCTTGTGGACGCCGCGTCCGTCACGGGCGTCGAGCACGGCCAGCGCGAGCATCGAGGCAATCGTCATGACGACGCCGATGACCAGGAGCCAGAACTTCAGCGTTGTCGGGGTCGACACGAAACGCGTGTCCAGTGTCGCGCGGAACGACAGGCCTTCCGTCGGCGCATCCTGCGGCAACTGCGAGTACACACCGATGATCTGCGGGCGTGCCGTCGCGTCTCGTAGGTCGAATGACCCCAGACCGGTGTCGGTTGTCGAGAGGTTCTCGAATTTGCCTGCAGCGCCGTCGGTGTCGGCGTGGAAGACGACGCGACACCCGGGAGAGTTCTCTGCCGCGGTTCGAGGCGCACTGAGCAACACGATGTTTCGCTGCGTCAACTGCAAAGAGTCGCGGGTGGCGCGGATGAAGAAACCGACCTTGTTGGCGTCGGCTCCGTTCCACGGCACCGTCGAGACGATCACGCCACCCGAGGCGGGCAGACTCTTGGCGAGTGAGCACGGGACGGACACGTCCATCGAGACCGGCGAGAACGAGACGCTCGGCGCCGCCACGCTGCCGACCGAATTCTGTTGCGGCCAGGTCAGTTCGGTCTTGGTGTAATTGACCGGCAGGAACGGGGTCAGCAACGCGATGACGATGCCGATGAGACCGGCGACCACCGCGACGATCTTCGCGATCCTGATCCGATCGGCCGACTTCGACGACACCGATCCGCCCGTGCCCTTGTCGCTCGGCTTCTCGTCGCCGTTCCCCGTTGCGTTCACCGACGTCTCACTCATCATCTTCTGGCACCACCTGCATTGCTCCGGGACGGCTCCAGCCCCACCTGGTCGACGTTCCGGTACTCACCGCTGCGGGCACCGCATCCGGCACCAACGGCGACAACCGTTGCAGGCTGCCCCAATCGCGGTACCAGTCGTTCTTCAGATACGTCGCCATCGTCGACGGCGTCGTCAAGGCTTCCGCCGTGGTGAGCAGTCCACCGTTGACGGTGGCCATCCACGTCTTCGACTGCGAGTTCGCCACCGACAGCTCCGGCAGGATTCGCCACTGCGGAATCTGGTTGACGCCGTTGGACGCATCCATCGGGTGCTGGCACGGGAATGCCGCGCCGACCGCGAAGTCGACGAGCACCGGATCCGACGATCCGACGACATCCTGCAACGTCTTCAACTCGGGAGCGCGCGGCGGCGTCACCGCGAGCCACTGGTCGGGGTCGAGGTTGTTGTCGGTGGCGACGATCCGCATCGCTGTCGCACCGGCGGGTACCGACGACATCGGGATGCGCAGGTTGCGCCACGGCCGATTCGCCTTGCGGTCGGCGTCGATCGGCTGCACGGCGGCACCGACCTGCTGGAACTTTCCGTCCTGCTCGACGCCGAACTCCACCTGCAGCGACTGCCCGTACGTCGTGACACCGTCGGGATCGGTCGAGGCGAGCGCACCTGCCGCCGTGATGACGATCAGCGGCGAGGAGTCGCGCGCGGGCAGTCGATACCAGTCGGTCGTCAGCGATGCCTGCCCGTCGGCTCCGTAACTGCCCATCACCGGCGTCGTCGCGGGGTCGAGCCCGAAGGGCAATGCCGCGGTGCTGCCGTTGACCCCTTCCGGTCCGCGACCGCCCGTCGTACCCGGGGCACCGCCCGCAACGACGAATGTCTTCGAGAGATCGGCCGAGGTGTTCTGCGTACCCGGCTTGATCGAATCCGCCTCCGGCGTGAGGTCGTCGGCGACACCCTGGGCCGAGAAGCCCCGTGCGGTGCCCTCCAACGCCTGTGACGGCGAAGCGTTGTCGACCGGAGCGAGGCTCCCCTTGTTCGAATCAGGTTCGACGAGAACGTAATCGGCCATACCGCAGCCTCCGGTGACCGCGTGCACGTTGCCCTTCAGCACCGAGTAGGTGTCGGCGCGAGCCACGGCCGCCTTGGCGAACACGGCCAGCTCTGCGAGCAGGATGATCACCGCGATGACGGCAATGGGCGACGACGCGATGCCGGTTCGCCACCGGTTCGGCGGTTTGCCCGCGTCGTGGTGCAGTCCGGTGTCGGCGACGTAGTCGAGGCGCAGGTGCTGCCACACCGCGACGACGAGTGCAATCACGGCCAGCACCAGGAACATCGACGAGACCTGCAGTCCCGCAACCACTGGCGCCTTGTCGAACCACGAGATGCCGAAGTCGTACGACCACGGCCATGCGTTGTATCCGGCCGCCGCGGCCGCACAGGCGACGAGCAGGCCTGCGATCAGGATCGACAGGTTACGCGTATTACGTTGCGCCACCTGGCCGATCGCAACACAGGCGACCGCAGCGAGCGCCGCTGCGAGGCCCGCGAAGATACCGAACTGGATGGTCCACTTGGTCGGGGTGAGCGAGAGCAGTCCGATCGTGATCAGCACCGCCCCGGTGATGCGCCAGACCGGTCCGCTGTCGACCCCACGGATCTGCTTGCGCCGCAGCATGATCGCGAGAACCACGAACAGTGAGACCAGTAGCAACAGCACCGGCACCCTTCGCACCAGCGAGCCGTCGCGCGTGTTGACCGCGAGGAAGTAGTACCGCAACAGTTCCTGGTACCAGGCCAGCGTCGGCCCGACGGTGTAGCGCACCCGGATCGCCTCGAACACCGACGCGAGCGTCTGGTCGCGGAACACGATGATCACCACAATCGCCGGAGCCGCCAACAGCGGAAGCAGAAGAGAGGCAAGGCCCGATTCGCGGCGTCGTCGAACAAGGATCTTGAGCATCGGCCGCGCACCGGTGATCAGGAGTGCGACCGCGATGACACCCGTCGGCGCGGTCGCAAGGGTCAGGGCGGCGGCGAAGGCCGCTCCCGCGGCAGGCAACATGCGCCGGGTCGCGATGGCCTGCTCGACGCCCCACCAGGTCAGCAGACTGCCGAGCACCACGACGCCCTCGCTGCGCAGGCCGGAGGCCATCGGCAGCCAGAATGCGAGAAAGACCGCGGCGCCGGTCACCATCGCCCACTGCGACGTGCGGATGGCACGTCCCAGACGCGGGAGCAGCACCCGACTGAGGATGAACCAGCTCACCAGCCCGATCACCAACGACGGGATGCGCATCCACACACCCGTCGCCGACACCGCCGACCAGTGTGCGAGGAAGTCGTAGTACCAGTCGAACGGCGCCTCGGGGATGCCGTAGAAGCGGTAGTAGTTGGCCAGGTAGCCCGCGTGCTCCGCGTTCCGGCCCATGTTGAGGATGTAGCCGTCGTCGGACGAGCCTGCTCCGAGGAAGTGCCAGACGAGCAGGATCGCGGTCACGGCGATATCGGTGGCGCGTGGACGAAGCAGCTCCAACCACCGCACCCGACCGACTCGCCGGTGGTAGCCGTAGATGCGGTCGAGTTGAGCAAGCGCACCGAGTGCGACGATCGCCGCCAGGACGCCGACGATCATCACGAGCCATTTGATGATCGACGGACTCGAATCGAACCGATCGTCGACGACGATGCGCGCCGACAATCCGGGCGTCGAGGTGATCGTCGAGGTCGGGATGTCGGTGAACAGGCCTGCCACCTGCGGACGGTCGGCTTCCGGCGCCATCTGCACCGGTCCGAGTCCCACAAAGCGTGCGCCCGAACCCGCCGCCGACGAGAAGATGTGGAGCTGCGTGCACCGATCCGACGCGACGTCGGCGCGCGGGGCCGACGCGACCGTGTCGCCACGCATCGTCACCGTCACTGTGTTCGCGTCTGCCGTCACGTTCAGCGCCGATGTCCGCTGGTTCTTCGCAGCGGGCGGCATCGTCGTGAGGATCGTCGACGACGCATCGGCCGGCGCAGAACGCAGAAGCGAACACGGGATGGTGACGTCGAGATCCTGCGCCATCTGGGCGACGAGCGGAGAGGTGATGTCGGCGTTTGCCGAACCGAGCTGCTGACCCTGCGGCCACGTGATGGTTGCCGTCGTCGTGGTGACCGGGAGGAAAGGCGTGAGCACAGCCGCAACAATCGCGATCACACCGGCCACGACGGCAACGATTGACGTCGGCCCAGGTGAGAGGCGTCGTGCACGGCCATTGGGGTCGTCGGATCGACGGTTGGGCAGCGTTGCTGTCGTCTTCTCCGGCGATTCGGTCACACGCGAATGCTAGTCAGGTTGCCTGTGACAAAACCAAGTCGGTCCCCTTTCGGCCTGGCGTGTCACGCGACACAGTCGCATGCGCATCCGGCAATACGTCGGCACGCTGGATGTAGTGAGGTGCCCGCGGCACCGGCAGATCGTCGTGGATTCCGCGGACGCCGGATAGGGAACACAGTGACGACAACCGTCAATGCTTTCTGGGCAACAGCTCCTGATGCGCCACTATCGAAGACCACCATCGAGCGCAGGGACCTCGGCCCGAAGGACGTCCTGATCGACATCGCCTTCGCCGGGATCTGCCACTCCGACATCCATACCGCCCGCAACGAATGGGGCGGCACCACCTACCCCGTCGTGCCAGGACACGAGATCGCCGGAACGGTCGCCGCTGTCGGCGATGAGGTGACCAGGCACAAGGTCGGCGATCGCGTCGGCGTCGGCTGCTTCGTCGACTCGTGCGGCGAATGTGCCGCGTGCAAGAACGGCGACGAGCAGTACTGCACCACGGGTGTCGTGCAGACCTACAACTCCAAGACCTACGAGGGCGAGTTCACCCACGGTGGGTACTCGCAACAGGTCGTCGTGACCGAGGACTTCGTGCTGAAGATCCCGGAGGGCGTCGACCTCGACGTCGCGGCACCGCTGCTGTGCGCGGGAATCACGCTGTATGCACCGTTGAAGCACTGGGGAGCCGGCCCCGGCAAGAAGGTCGCCATCATCGGTCTCGGCGGCCTCGGACACATCGGCGTCAAGATCGCCCACGCGCTGGGCGCAGAGGTGACCGTCTTGAGTCAGACGCTGTCCAAGAAGGAGGACGGCGAACGCTTCGGCGCCGATCACTACTACGCGACGAAGGATGCCGAGACCTTCCGGACACTGCGCGGGGAGTTCGATCTCATCATCAACACCGTGTCGGTCAACCTCGACCTCGACGACTACCTCGGGTTACTGGCCATCGACGGCACCCTTGTCGAGCTGGGGGTTCCGGAGCATCCGCTCGAGATCAAGGCATTCTCGCTGCTGGCCAACCGGCGTTCGATCGCCGGATCGATGGTGGGAGGCATTCCCGCCACCCAGGAGATGCTCGACTTCTGCGCCGAACACGGGATCGGAGCAGAGATCGAGAAGATCAGCGCCGACGAGATCAACGCCGCCTACGACCGCGTCGTCGACAGCGACGTGCGGTATCGATTTGTGATCGACACCGCGACTCTCGCCGACTGACCCCCGACCCTCGACCGGGTACGTACACAACTCGGTCGTCAGCGCGCGGCCACGACAATAATTTCGATGGCCTCGCGCTGAGGTCGCAGTTGTGTACGTATAGCGGGCGCCGTGGCATGTGCTGTGGAACCGTTGACACATGAGCGACCCCGAGTTCGATGTGAACAAGCTCTTCCCGGGCAAGTTCTTCATCAGCACAACGCTCGACGTGCTCGAGTCCAAGAAGAAAATGACCGGCCATCTGCGGCGCCGTTTCATCCAACGCGCCGCGATGGCCGGCATCATCATCGCGATCTTCTACGTCATCAACTACACGATCGTCGCCGCGTTCGACACGATGACCGATCCGCCCGGGCAACTGCACGCGGTCGGCAAACTCATCGGAGCGCTGGCCTTCGGCTGGGCGCTGGTGTTCATCTACTACACCAAGTCCGAGCTACTCACCTCGAACATGATGATCGTCTCGGTCGGCGCCTACTACCGACGCGTGACGCCGGTCCTGATCATGCGCATCCTGCTGTTCTGCTATCTCGGCAACATCCTCGGCGGCCTGCTGATCGCTGTGATGCTGCGCGGCACAACACTTCTCGACGGTCCTGTACTCAACGCGATGGTGCACGCGGTCGACGTCAAGACCGGCTACCTCAGTAACGGATTCAGCGGTTGGCTCGACCTGTTCATCCGAGCCGTGCTGTGCAATTTCATGATCAACCTCGCGATGTTGCTCGTCTACAACGGTTACCTGACCGAGGACATCGCGAAATGCATGGCGATGATCACCGCCGTCTTCGTCTTCGCGTTTCTTGATTTCGAGCACTCCGTGGCCAACACAGTGCTCTTCATGATTGTTGGATTCCAACACGACATGCCAATAGGTTTGGTGTTCGGCAATCTAGGCACGGTGCTGCTGGGAAACTTCGTCGGAGGCGGAATTCTCATCGGCTTCTACTACGCGTGGGTCAACGACGAGCGCGACACCCATCTGGTGCACCTCCGACGACACCGGCATTGAGCCGGCGCGTCCCCGCCCGCGGCGCACCAACCGGTGCCCAGCCGAGATGGGTCATTTGTCCGACATTGCGATTGGATCACGACGCGGTCGGCGATGAGCTTTGCCGCTGGTCCCCGGTCGTACGTTGACTCGGGGCCTTGCGGATGCGTCGAAGAATCGACCTTCCTTCCATGAAGCAGTCGTGGAACATCCAAGGGGGATCAGGGCCCGCTATCGGAGGAGTTTCACGTGATCGGAACAATCATCAGCGCCATCATCGTCGGCCTGATCATCGGCGCACTCGCACGGCTTGTCATGCCGGGCCAGCAGAACATCGGCATCATCATGACCATCGTTCTCGGCGTCCTCGGGTCGCTCATCGGATCGTGGCTGACCTACCAGTTCGGCTACAGCAACGCCAACGGCGGCTGGGAGGTCATCCCGTTCATCGTCGGCATCGTCGTGGCGATCGTGTTGATCGCCGCATACCTCTCGCTCCGAGGGCGCACCGTACGCCAGTAGCACCGTCACGACTGTGGCCGGGAAGCACGGGGGCTTCCCGGCCACAGTTGTGTTCGCCCGCCGTAATCACCGCCGCGACAGCGACTTGCAAACGGGTCCACTTGTGATCGCCGTGGGCACAATGATCGTCTGTGGGACGAGTACGTCACACTATGGTGTGCATGGGTTTTCACGTCGCACTGCCCAACGACGGCAGCATCGAACAGCTCACCGAACTCGCGACCGCGGCTGAGAACCTCGGCTTCGACGGAGTATGGCTGGCCGAGCACGTCCTGCCACCGATCAAGCATCCCGATCCGGCGTATGCCGCCGAGTACGACCCACTGGTGCTGCTCGGGTTCATCGCCGCACACACGACCACCGTGCGTGTGGGCACCTCCATACTCGTTCTCCCCCTGCGGAATCCGTTCGTTGTCGCGAAGCAGGCCGCGACCGTCGACGCGCTGAGCGACGGGCGGCTGGAACTCGGGGTCGGCGTCGGGTGGGACGCAGACGAATTCACTGCCGTGGGAGCGCAATTCCACGATCGTGGGCGTCGAACCGACGAGGCGATCGGCGTGCTGCGCCACCTGTGGGCAGGCAACACCGACGGACTCTTGGGCGAGCACTACAGCTTCGGCGGCGGGTATCCCACCCCGGTACGCCCACAGGGCATTCCGATCACGATCGGCGGGCACTCCACTGCTGCGGTGAATCGTGCTGCACGCCTTGGTGATCGTTGGCAGTCGATCTACTTCAACAACTCGGGCACCGACCCTGCAACGTTCCGGGTGATAGCAGCAGATCTCAAACGTCGTACCGAGGGTCGCGTCACGACGGCGATCAAACGCTTCGTCCGCACCGCCGACCAGGTCGACGCATTGGTCGACGAACTCGACACGTGGCGTCGCGCCGGGGCCGACGACGTCGTCGTCTGGTTCGGCGAACCGGCGGTATTCGGCCCTCTCCAAGAACGTTTCGCACGCAAGGCACAGGTCAATACGTGAAGACCCACGCTGGCGCAGCGACCACCGATGCGGGCACAGTGGTGACATGAGCACCGAGTCCCTCCCGCCCACCGACCACCCCGCGATCGACTATGCCGAGCTCGCCGGCGCGGCGCGCGCACTCATCGAGGGCGAATCGGATCGCGTAGCCAATGCGGCCAACCTGTCAGCACTCGTCTATCAAGCTCTGCCACAGGTCAATTGGGTTGGCTTCTACTTCTTCGACGGCCGCGAGCTGGTGGTCGGCCCGTTCCAGGGAAAACCCGCCTGCGTACGCATCCCGTTGGATCGCGGCGTCTGCGGGGCGGCTGCAAGAACCCGCACCACGCAACGCGTCGCCGACGTGCACGCCGTCCCCGACCACATCGCCTGCGACGCAGATAGTCGGTCGGAAATCGTTGTGCCACTGGTGCACCACGGCGAGCTCATCGGGGTCTTCGACCTCGACAGTCCAGTACCCGACCGCTTCGGCGCCGACGATCAGGCGGGCCTCGAAGCAATCGCCGAGGCGTTCATCGCGACTCTGGACTAGACCGCCTGCGCGAGTTTGCCGAACCCGCTGCGGTGGAAGATCAGCGGGTTGCCGGTCTCCGGATGGTCGACCCCGTGCAGCTCGAGCAGCACGATGATGTGATCGCCCGCCTCGACCTCGCGGTAGATGGTGCAATCGAAATGCGCGAGTCCCTCATCGAGAGTCACCGCGCCCTCGTCGGATGCCTTCACCGCGATGCCGTCGAATCGGTGCTCGACCGCTCCGGCGAGTTGTCGACAAGCGGCACCCTGATGGTCGGCGAGGATTGTGACGCCGAGGTGTGCTGCGCGTCGAAGATCCGGCCAGGTCTTGGACCCCGACGCCACCGAGACCGACACGAGCGGCGGGTCGAGACTGACGCTGGTGAACGAGCTGGCGGCGAGGCCGGTCAACTGGCCGTCGACCTCTGCGGCAACCGCGACGACGCCGGTCGGAAAAATGCCGAACGCTTTACGTAGACGCGCGGGATCGAGATCCTGATTGGTCTGTAGCTGGTCGGTGCGCGGTTCGCTCATGAGCCTGCCTTCAGCAATGTGGTGACGATCGGCTTTGTCGCAGTGAGCCATTCGGCGTATGCGGCAGGGTCGTCGTATGCGGAATCGATGACGTAGAGACCACGTCCCGGCACCGTGCCGCCGATGTCGGTGAGCACGGGACGCAACGTGAGTTCCGGCGCGAGCGAGTGTGCGGGGCTACCGCCGAGCATCAACGGAATCGCGATCCCGGAGAGTCCTGTCCCGCCCGCGAAGCGGTCGAGGAACAGCTTCAGCAGGCCGGTATATGCGGCTTTGTATGTGGGACTGGCGAATACGACGAGTTCAGCCTCACCGACCTGTGTCACGAGATCGTTGACATGCTCGTCGCCCCAATCGAGGATCGTCGGGCCGAGTGTTGCAAGGTCGACGATCAGATCGGGTTCAGATCCCGACAGCTCTGCGGCCACATACGTTGCGGCACCGAGTGTTCGGCTGCCTGGTTTCGGATTGCCGACGACGACAGCGGTCGTCACGATGCCGACACCCGCTTGAGCGGTGCCTGCGCTCCGAACGGAACCGAGGCACTGACCGCGACAGGGGCGGGGTGCTCCCATAGTCCTCGACGGGTGAGTTCGGGAAGTACACCCTCGCCGAACCAGTACGACTCCTCGAGATGCGGGTAGCCCGACAGCACGAACTCGTCGATCCCGACCTCGTGATACGCCTCGATCAAGTCGGCGATCTCGGTGAAGGAGCCGACCATCGCGGTCCCTGCACCGCCACGCACCAGGCCGACGCCCGCCCAGAGATTCGGGTAGATCTCCAATCCGTCCTTGGACCCCTTGTTCAGCGCGAGCATGCGCTGCTGCCCTTCCGACGCCGAGCGTTTCAGCCCCGCCTGGATGCGCGCGATGTCGTCTTCGGAGATGTTGGCCAGCAGGCGATCGGCTTCGGCCCACGCGGCTTCGGAGGTGTCGCGCGCAATGGTGTGCAACCGGATTCCGTATTTCAGTTCGCGACCCTGCTCCTCCGCGGCTGCACGGACGCGAGAAATCTTCTCCGCCACTGCCTCTGGCGGCTCGCCCCAGGTGAGATAGACGTCGGCATGCTTCGCCGACACCGCGATTCCTTCGGGCGACGAGCCGCCGAAGTAGATCTGCGGCAACGGATCCGGGATCTGGTGCAACACCGCGTTTTCGACGGAGAGGTATTGGCCGTCGAAGTTCACCGTGTCGCCGGTCCAGAGCCGTCGCACGATCTCCAGGAACTCGTCGGCCCTGGCGTAGCGCTGCTTCTTGTCGAGGAAGTCGCCGAACATCCGCTGCTCGGCGTCCTCGCCGCCGGTGACCACGTTGAGCAGGAGTCGACCACCGGAGAGATTCTGGAACGTCCCGGCCATCTGCGCGGCCAGGAACGGCGCGGTCATCCCCGGGCGGAACGCCACGAGGAACTTCAGACGCTCCGAGAGGCTGCTGATCATGGCCGTGCTGACCCACGCGTCCTCGCACCAGGCGCCCGTCGGAGTGAGCGCGGCCTCGAAGCCGAGCTGCTCGGCGCTGCGCGCGATCTGTCCCAGATACTGCACCGACGCCGGTCGACCAGCGGCTTCGGCAGCGACGCCGTGACCACCTCCGACGACGTTGCGGCTGTCACCGCCGTTGGTGGGCAGGAACCAGTGGAACTTCAGGGAGCTCACGTAAAGCCTCTCTCCTCGATCGACGCATCTCGTCGCTCGACGCATCCAGGCGTCGAGCGCCATCAGGTGGCGCGCCGTAGGCGCAACTACACCAGTTCAGTCGAGGTCGGACCGATTTCCAAGGGTTGCGTTCGCACTGATTACTAGATTTGCCACCTAACTGATGACGGCCGGTGAGTCCGGCCCGAGGAGGTCTCGCCGTCCTCGGTTCGGCAACGATCAACTGGTCCCGTCGCCGCGCTTGGATCGTGGTCCGCTCGAGAAGCTGCCGTGACGTCCCGCCCCGTCCGCGAAGCGCGCAGCACCGGCGACGCCCTCGCGTTCGACGATGGGTACGCCGGCCGCCCCCTCGGCGCGGAGCGCGTCGCCGAGGGGGAGGTCGAGTCCCGCGTACACCGACGCACGGTCGGTGAGCACGCATTCGAACGGGAACTGCGCGATCTGCTGCGCGAGTTCACGAGCAGCGTCCAACGACTCGCCATGCGGCACAACCCGATTGGCCAACCCGATCGCCAAGGCTTCCTCGGCGTCGACCGGCCTTCCGGTGAGGATCAGGTCGAGCGCCCGGCCCAGGCCGACGATGCGCGGTAGGCGGACCGTCCCACCGTCGATCAGCGGCACGCCCCACCGTCTGCAGAACACGCCGAGCGTCGCGTCCTCTTCGACCACACGAAGATCGGCGAGCAGCGCCAACTCCAACCCGCCGGCCACCGCGTATCCGCTGACCGCCGCGATCACCGGTTTGGACAAGGGGATGCGGGTCGGCCCCATCGGACCGTCTCCCCCGCCGTCGGCATCGAGGTCGTTGCGGCGCGACGGATCGCCGACCGACGTGAGATCGGCTCCGGCGCAAAATGTTCCGCCAGCGCCTACGAGGACCGCAACCTTGACGTCCGGATCGTCGTCGAATCGGTGAAAGGCCGCTCGCAGGGCGCGCGCAGTCGGCCCGTCGACGCTGTTGCGTACTTCGGGCCGGTTGAGCGTGATGGTGACGACCGGCCCGTCGACCTCGTAGAGCACCGGCCCGGGCATGACTACTGCGCGACCACCGCACGGTCGTCGGAGGTGATGAGTTCGTGGATGAACTCCATTTTTTCGAGCACCTTCGGCGGCAGCACGAACGGGTAGAGGTCCTGATGTCCCATCGAACGATTGATCTGGTTGAGCGCCCAGGTCAACGGCAGCCACCAGTCGATGATCCGCTCGAACCCGACCTTGCCCGGCAGATCTGCCTCCAGCGTCGCGCCCGCGGGTGCCAGCGCGAAAGCGGCTGCGGTGTCGAGGGTGTCGCGGATGTGCAGGTAGTGAGCGAACGTCTCCGCCCAGTCCTCGAACGGATGCATCGTGGCGTACGACGAGACGTAGTCCTGTTCCCAGTTCTCCGGCGGGCCGTCGTTGTAGTGACGATCGATCGCGTCCTGGTAGCTCGTATTGGGGTCACCGAAAAGCTCGGTGTAGCGCGCGAGGTTCGGGCCATCGCCAACCAGAACCATCTGATAGAAATGCCCGATCTCGTGACGGAAGTGACCGATCAACGTGCGGTACGGCTCGTCCATCGAGACGCGCAGTCGCTCGCGGTGCACGTCGTCGCCCTCGGCGAGGTCGAGCGTGATCACGCCGTCAGCGTGGCCGGTGGTGACCGGCTGATCGCGGCTCGACAGCAGGTCGAATGCGAGCCCGGTCTCCGGGTCGGTGTCTTTGCCGAAGATCGGGAGCTTGAGCTCGTCGAGCTCGTAGATCACTCGACGCTTCGCGCCTTCGGACTCGGCGAAGGCGGCCATCGCCTGCTCGTCGGAATCCGACGGCCTGGTGCGCGTCAAGCGGCACGATTCACAGAGCGCCGGCAGCTCCGGACCCTCCTCGACCATCCAGTTGCACGCGGCGGTCAGGTTGTCGGCACAGCGCACGATGGTCGCGCCCTCGACGGAGCCCTTCTCGTCGTCGTCGAGTACCTGGATCGTGTGGCTGGGCAGGTGGAACCCCAGGTTGCGCCCGCAATTGAGACAGACAGTGTTCTCGAAGGACAGTTGCTGTCCACAGTTGGAACAATGGAAATCGCGCATCTACTCACTCTTTTCGTTCGTCAGTCCGGACGTAACCCGGTGGTGAACTCTGAGCCGTTTACGTCTCAGAGCTGTGCATCGTGATGGAGGTCGGAGCCGCGCAGCCTTCTGCACGCGTTCGTGACCAGTGTCACCCTGTTCTCGCAGTACATTCGTCGAATTCGATGGTGTTCAGGTTCCAGTTCGGTCATATCTCCGCTGGACGCGCAGGGTCGGCCGACCATTGCGACCACGAGCCGGGAAACAGAGTCCCCGACAATCCGGCGATCTCTAGCGCGGCGATCTCGTGTGCGGCATTCACGCCCGAACCGCAGTAGGCGACGACCGGTGTCCCGTCCGTGACGCCGGCCTGCGCAAACCGCGCACGCAGTTCCGACGCGGCGCGGAAGCGTCCGGACTCGTCGACGTTCTCGCTGGTGGGGACGCTGATCGCGCCTGGAATGTGCCCCGCTCTTGGGTCGATGGGTTCGACCTCACCGCGATAGCGTTCGGCCGCCCGCGCGTCGACGAGGACTGTCTTTGAGTGATCGGAACCGAGCGCCGCGACGTCGTCGATCGTGGCGGTCGGCAGTGATCCCGCCCGCAGTGTGACGCTTCCTGTCCGGACGGGGGTGTCGCCGGTCGACAAACGCATGCCGGAATCACGCCATGCCGCGAGACCGCCGTCGAGAAGGCGAACGTCGCGGTGGCCGCCCCACCGGAGGAGCCACCACGCGCGGGCGGCGGCGAGGTTGCCGTTGTCGTCGTAGACCACGACGGGTGAGGTGTCGTCGATACCCCACGACCGCGCGGCCTCGGTCAGCGCATCGATCTCGGGTAGCGGATGCCGCCCGGCCTCGGGCGAAGGCGGTCCAGCAAGTTGGGAGTCGAGGTCCACATACACCGCTCCCGGAATGTGTCCAGTGCGGTAGCGCGCGTGACCGTCGTCGTCGCCGAGTTGCCACCGGACGTCGAGCACGACCGGCGGGGTGTCGGAGAGCATGGCGTCGGCAAGCTGCGCGACGTCGATCAGCACGGATGACACACGGCACCTCTCTGGGAACAACGATCTGGGCACACAACGAACACGGACCTGTCATGGCGGAGGTGGACTCATGGCGACCCGCGCATACCAATCGTGCCCTGTCGACGCCCGTACTCGCCACCACCGCCCACCACCCGTGTGTCGAGTACGGCCCGCAGGCCCGCCCGACTCCGTAGGATCGTCGCCATGAGGCAGGCAGACGGCACATACTTCGTGACGGCCGAAGAACTGGCCGCGTTCTACGACTCAGGCCAGAAGTACTGGTACATGCGTGACGACGGGTCGACGGACCTGTACTCCGACGAACTGATCATCACGCACGGCTGGCCGATCTATCTGATGGATCGCGACGAGAAGTGGTTCGCCAAGTGGGACGGCAATTACGAGAAGGCCGTCGAGGACGAGCTCAATCCGCATCTCCTCAAGAACTTCGAAGAGCTGATCACCGAGGGCGATTGGCCCAAGGATCACAACGAGTGACCTCAGTCCTCGTTGTCGGCGCCTAGTTCCGGCGGTCCGCTGCGATAGGTGGCAGGTGTCGCCGACAGTCGTATCGGGTTCGCGGTCGTCACGATCGCGCTGTCCGGGGTGGAGGCGCGTACATCGATGCCGAGTTCGTCGGCGAAGTCAAAGGCCTCGGCTACCGAGTTGATCGGTCCCGCAGGCACTCCCGCCGCTGTGAATTCGGCATACCAGTGATCGGCGTCCTTGCTGACGAGCACGGTGGTGATCTCGTCGATCAACTCGTCGCGATGGGCGACCCGCGCCGAGTTCGACGTAAAGCGTTCGTCCGCAGCCAGTTCCGGGCGACCCAGCACCGCGACAGCCTTCTCGAACTGGCCGTTGTTGCCGACCGCCAACGCGATTGGACGGGTTGCCGTCGAGAACACCTGGTAGGGAGTGATACTCGGATGGCGGTTGCCCATTGGCGCAGGGACCACACCTGCGTTGAGAAACCCAGACGCCTGGTTGACCAACGACGACAACGACGCCGAGAACAGGTCGACGTCGACACGTTGCCCCTGGCCGGTCCGGTCGCGATGGCGGAGTGCGGCAAGGATTCCCAGGCCCGCGTGCAATCCCGCGAGTACGTCGATGACGGCGACTCCTACCTTCACCGGTTCGTCGGGTCCCGATCCGGTGACACTCATCAATCCGCCGACCGCTTGAACGAGCAGGTCGTATCCGGGCAACGCTGCGCCCCCGTCACGACCGAATCCGGTGATCGAGCAGTACACGAGATCTGGTTTTCCCGAACGTAATTGGTCGTATCCGAGACCGAGGCGTTCCATCGTCCGGCCCGGAAGTTCTCGATCACGACGTCGGCCTGCAGCGCGATCTCGCGCGCACGGGCCAGATCGTCCGGATCGCGTAGGTCGAGCGTCACCGACTTCTTGTTGCGGTTGACGGACGCGAAATAGGTTGCGGTGCCGTCAGCGGTGAATGGCGGCCCCCACGTTCTCGTGTCGTCGCCCGCCCCCGGACGTTCGATCTTGACGACGTCAGCGCCGAGATCTGCGAGCATCATCGTCGCGTATGGTCCGGCAAGCACGCGGGTGAAGTCGGCGACAACGAGACCGTCGAGAGCTCCTGGCGCCCAATCGTTCTCGGGTGATGAGCTTTCAGTAATTGACAACGCGACCCTCCTTGGGAGCTCGGTACATACGCCACAACGTGCGAGGGACCTCGTGCAACGGCAGCCGGACCGGCCAATCGCGCGACCGGAGATACGCCTCCGTGCCGCCGTCGACCGTGACCACTGAACCCGACATGAAGTCGGCATCCGACGACAGCATGAGCATGACCCACGCCGCGAGTTGCTCCGGCGTGCCGTACTCGCGCAACGGAACCGGGAAGGCCCGGACGTTCTTACCCGACGCCCCTTCGAGCTGCGCCTGCAGCAGCGGGGTCATCACCGGCCCAGGAGCGATCACGTTCAGTCGGATACCCGCACCTGCCCAGTCGAGATCGGTACCGCGCACACGACACCATTGGGTCACAGCGAGTTTCGACGCCGCGTAGGCGACCGGCCCCGACAGCGCCTTACCGCGGCGTCGAATGATCGTGGCCGCCGAAGCCGCATCGCCCTTCATCAGTTTCCGCACCGCGGACTTCGGCACGAACGGCGTCGACGTCGTCGAATTGGAACCGAAGACAACCACTTTCGCCTTGTTCGACGCCGCGAGCGCGTCGCGGAGCCCGGTGAGCAGTTCTGTGACACCGAGGGTGTTGACCTCGACAATCGCGCGTTCTGCACCCGCCTTGGGGCCGACTCCCGCGGCGAGTACCGCACCGTCGAGGACGCCGTCGCAGAGCGCGAGAATGGCCGCTATTGCGGCGCGTCGACCGTCGGGCGTCGCGAGATCGGCGATGATGTCGGCATCTCGTTGGTCGACAGCGATGACGGTGTGACCCTGTGTCCGAAGGGATTCCGCCACTGCCGAACCCATCCCGGAGGCGGCTCCGGTGACCACGTAGCGACGCGGAGCGTCGGCCATCGTGCCTCCTATCCGTGTCGCCGCCTGTCGCGGTCGTCGTCGGCCAGCGTACGGTCATACGCGTTGTTGAACGCGTGGAGTTGGCGAAACAACGCCTCCGGAGATCCTGGCCCCATGTCGGAGAGCACACGCTCGAGGCGTCGCGCGCGCAGCAGGCCGTCGTGCTCGAAGGCGTCGAGACCCGCTCTCGTCGGCCTGACCTGCTTGCTGATCGATCCCGCGACGTCGAAGCGCTCGAGATAGCCGTGCTTGATCGCCGCGTTCACCTGTCGGTTGACGGTCGACTGCTCCAGTTGCATCGCGTCGGTCAACTGTCGGAGCGTGCGAGGTTTGCCGTCGGACAGTATCCACAGCAGGTTGAAAGCGGAGACCTCGAGGATCGAGTCGGGATCGACGTGCGAGCGACGACGCGTCATGCGGAGGAATTCCTCGGCGAGATCGCGATAAAGCGGCGACGGCCAGGGTGCGTAATCATCGCTCGAGTCGTCGGCGCCGCTTACGCGTTCCCTTGTCACACGAATTCCCTTCGCCCTCAACGCTGTCCAGTATGTCCGAAATATCCTAAGGGATTAGGCATATGTAGTTTACATATGTAGTGTGCATATCCCAAGGAGGTGTTCATGTCCGACACTCAATCATCCCCTGCTGCAGAGAATTCGCTGCCGCACGTGGAGAACAAGACCGCGACCGGCGCGGTCGCCACCGTGATCGTCCTCTGCCTCGGCGGACTCGTCGCCGCGTTGATGCAGACGCTCGTGATCCCGATCCAGCCTGAACTGCCACAGTTGCTCGGCACGTCGCGCTCGAATGCCTCGTGGGTCATCACCGCAACGCTGCTCGCCGCGGCCGTTGCCATGCCCATCGCGGGCCGACTCGGTGACATGTTCGGCAAGCAGCGCGTACTGGTCGGCTCGGGCGTCCTACTCGTCGTCGGCTCGGTTGTGTGTGCGCTCAGCGACTCGGTCATCCCGATGATCGTGGGTCGCGCCATCCAGGGTCTCGCGATGGGCTTCATCCCGGTCGGTATCAGCCTGATGCGTGAGGTGACCCCACCGAAGATCACGTCGATGGCCATCGCCGCGATGAGTGCCACCCTCGGCGTTGGCGGCGCAATCGGTCTGCCGCTCTCGGCATGGATCGCGCAGACGTGGAACTGGCACGCCCTGTTCTGGGTTGCTGCGGCACTCGGTGCAGTCGTGCTGCTGCTGGTCATCTTCGTCGTGCCACATGTTCCCGACGCCGCGGGCGGTCGGCTCGACATCATCGGCGCCATCGGCCTGGCCATCGGTCTGTGTGCTGCGTTGATCGCAGTCTCGAAGGGCAATGACTGGGGTTGGGCATCGGGTACGACGCTCGGCCTTCTCGCGGCAGGCATCGTCGTATTGATCGCCTGGGGCTTCTATCAGTTGCGCGCGTCCGACCCACTCGTCGACCTGCGCACCACCGCGCAGCCTGCGGTGCTGCTGACAAACATCGCCGCGATCGCGATCGGTTTCGGCATGATGGCGCAGTCGGTCGTCATCCCAGCTCTGCTCGAGATGCCGAAGGAAACCGGGATCGGACTCGGCCAAACGATGCTGGCAGCGGGACTCTGGATGGCTCCGGGTGGCTTGATGATGCTGGTCTTCTCGCCGGTGTCGGGCATCCTGATCAACAAGATCGGCGCCAAGTACACCCTGGTGATCGGCGCAACCGTTCTCGGCGTCGGCTACCTGATCGCCCTGTTCCTGATGAACTCGCCGTGGCAGCTGATGGTCGCGTCGATCATCGCGGCGTCCGGCGTCGGAATCGGCTACGCGGCCATGCCGACACTGATCATGGGTTCGGTGCCGATGACCAAAGCCGGTGCGGCCGTTGGCCTCAATGGCTTGATGCGATCGATCGGCACCACGGTGTCATCGGCCGTCATGGCGGTCCTGCTCACCACTGCAACGGTGTCGCTCGGCGGCCAGGACATGCCGTCGCACACGTCGTTCCGTCTGTGCTTCCTCGTCGGAGCGATTGCAGCGTTCGTCGGCGCCGCGATCACGCTCACGATCCCCAAGCGCGGCCCGCAGCCGGTACCGACTGCGGTGTCGTCGGACGACGCTCCGGCGGTGCCCGCCGCCAACTGACGGCCGGCAGATACGCGCACGAGCATCTCACCGAGAGTGGGGGACGAGTTCTCGTCCCCCACTCTTCGCGTTCACTCAGCGATGCGCCAGATAGTCCGGGCGTGGTGCGCCGGACGCGAAAGGCGCTTGCAGCGCATTCGATTTCGCATTGAACACGACGAAGAGGTTGCTGCGCGGATAGGGCGTGATGTTGCCCGACGACGCGTGCATGCAGTTCGAATCGAAATACAGCGCCGTACCCGCAGGGCCGGTGATCATGTCGATGCCATGCTCGTCCGCCAGCGCCGTCACGTCGGATTCCTCGGGCGTCCCGAACGGCGGACGGTACGACACCAGTGACTGATTGTGGTAGCCGTCGGGAGTCTGTCCGACGCACCCGACGAACTGTTCGTGGGAACCCGGGATGATCATCAACGCGCCGTTGGTGACGAGATTCGGGGTCAGAGCAAGCGACACGCTGAGTGCACGCGGTGTCGGCATGCCGTCCTCGGCGTGCCACGTCTCGAAATCGGAGTGCCAGTAGAACGGGCCACCCGCAAATCCTGGTTTGAGGTTGATGCGACTCTGGTGGATGTAGACGTCGTCGCCAAGTATTTGCCTTGCGACACCGGCGATTTCGGTGCGATCACACATGTCGGCGATCGCGTCGCTGAGCTGGTGGACCGCGAAAAGTGAACGCACGTCGCCGCTCGACGACTCGCGAACCACGCGTTCATCGACGCCCAGCCTGTCGGTGATGGCCGCGACCTCTGTCAGGCACGTGTCGATGTCGCTGTCGGACAACACATTTTCGGCGACGTGGTAGCCACGGTCGCGGTAGCCGTCAACCTCGGCAACCGACAGCGGCCCTCGCGCGTCGTGCTCCCAGACAACGGGGTGTGGGCGCGGTTCTATCTCTCCGTGATCGGCAAGACGTGTTCGGTACACGTCCACCGGGCGGCTGGCCGTTCGAGTTTCTGTGATCAACGCTGATCCTTCCCTCAATCTGCATTTCGCCATGGTTCGAGTGGTCATGCAGCGGGGCCGCAGGGAAACTCGTACCGGCCTGCAGATGGCGGGTTGGCACGAAACCACGCCGCGGCCCATGCACTCGCGGAGTCTACGTACCCAAACCAGGCGCGTAAACCATCGAAGTGGTTCTCAGACCACCGAAAGGGCAGTGCCACCTGCACAGATGGCAAGAGGAATCAGTTCAGCCGCTCCCCCGTCTCGGGATGAAAGAGGTGTACCGCGCGATCGGCTTGGCGCAGTCGGATACCGTCGCCCCGCTTGGCCGGCGCGCGATCGGCCGAGCGGATCACCACGGTCATCGGATCGCCGTCGAGATTCCTGATCGAGTCGTCCACCAGGGACGCGTACACGTAGGTCTCACTACCGAGTTCCTCGAGAAGAGCGACGTCGGCGTCGATACCCGAATCTCCGTCGTCTGCCAGGGCGAGGTGCTCCGGCCGAATACCAACAGTCACTGATGACACGCCAGACTTACGCAGCGCCGCTTGAGATTCCGCGTCAAGATCCACACTTGCGTTACCGATCCCCACAGCGCCGTCGGTGACCGGAGCGGTGAACAGGTTCATCGACGGCGACCCGATGAAGCCTGCCACGAATGCGTTGCGAGGTCGGTCATAGAGTTCGGTCGGAGTGGAGAACTGTTGCAGCACTCCGTTCTTCAGTACCGCAACCCGATCACCCATCGTCATGGCCTCGACCTGGTCGTGGGTGACATACACCGTCGTGGTGCCGAGCCGACGCTGCAGTGCCGCGATCTGAGTTCTGGTTTGCACCCGCAGCTTGGCGTCGAGGTTCGACAACGGCTCATCCATGCAGAACACCTGCGGTTCACGCACGATCGCACGGCCCATCGCCACTCGTTGCCGTTGCCCGCCCGAGAGCTTTGCGGGTTTGCGATCGAGGAAGTCGGTGAGGTCGAGTAGCTTTGCCGCTTCGGCGACCTTGGCCTTACGCTCGTCTGCGGGTACTCCCCGCATCTTGAGCGCGAATCCCATGTTCTCCCCGACCGTCTTGTTGGGGTACAGCGCGTAGTTCTGGAACACCATCGCGATGTCCCGGTCCTTGGGTGCAACACCCACCATGCTGTTCCCGCCGATATGGATTGCGCCGGAGTCGATCTCTTCGAGCCCTGCGAGCATTCGAAGGGCAGTCGACTTGCCTGATCCCGACGGACCGACCAGAACGATGAACTCGCCGTCCTCGATATCGAGGTCGAGTGAGTCGACAGCCAGTTTCTCGGCGCCGGGATAGACGCAGCAAGCCTTGTCGTAGGTGATGGAAGCCATTGTGAACTCCTGTGTGCTGAAAGATGTTGGATTGTCTAGTGACTACTTGATGGCGCCGAAGGACAGGCCGCGGACGAGCTTGTTCTGCGCGATCCACCCGCAGACGACGACGGGAAGTGCGGTCAACACCGACGCCGCGGACAGTTGCGCCCAGTACAGTCCCTGCCCGGACATGAACCCGGTGAGGAAGACCGGCATGGTTTGCGCGTTGACCGCGGTCATGTTGACGGCGAAAAAGAACTCGTTCCACGAAAAGATGACGCAGATCAATGCAGTGGCGGCGATGCCCGGCGAGATGAGCGGCAAGATCACCTCGCGCACGGCGGTCCACATACTCGCGCCGTCGATACTGGCCGCCTCCAACAGTTCTCCGGGCACTTCGAGGAAGAACGACCGCATCATCCACACGGCAATCGGCAGGTTCATCGCCGTGTACAGAATGATCAACGTCCAGACGTTGTCGAGCATCCCCAGTTTTCCGACGATCACGTACAGCGGGATGATCGCCGCGACGATGGGCAACATCTTCGTACTGATGAAGAAGAACAGAGCGTCCTTGGTCTTACGCACCGGGCGCAGCGACAGCGCGAAAGCTGCTGGTACACCGAGAAGCAACACCAGGATCGTCGAGACCACGGTGGCGCACAACGAATTCAGCAGCGGGGTGCCGATCCCGGCGTCGAACACATTGCGGAACTGCTGCAGCGTGGGCGTGAAGAAGAAGGTGGGCGGGTTGGTTGCCGCGTCACTCTCCTGCTTGAACGCCGTCAACACCATCCACAACACCGGGAAGAAGAACCCGATGGCGAGTATCCAGGTGATCGCTGTCAGCACTCCGCCGCGCGGATCGCGTCGACGTCGGATGGTCGGGGTCTCCGTCGAGGGAGACGTCGACGTTGTCGGGGTGGCGGTGGCGGTCATCAGGCTGCCTCCTCGGTTCCGGTGAATGATTTGAAGATCAGTCGAAGTGCTAGCGAGGCAACGACTATCGTCCCGATGACGGTGACGACACCCATCGCGGCGGCCTGGCCGATGTCGAATCCGAGGAACGCCCGCTGGTAGATGTAGAACGACAGGTTGGAACTGGCCACACCCGGCCCGCCCGCCGTCATCATGTAGACCGCATCGAAGGTGTTCACCAGATAGATCGCACCGAGTACTGTGCCCAGTTCGATGAAGCGACGCAGGTGCGGGAGCGTCAACTCGCGGAACAGCCGGAAGCTGGTCGCACCGTCGACTCGCGCTGCCTCCTGGATGTCGCGCGGCATCGACTGCAGCCCAGCGAGAATGAGAAGCATCATGAACGGCGTCCACTGCCAGATCAATTCGGCCATCACGCTCATTAGTGGGAACTGCGACAGCCAGTCGACGTGAATTCCCAAGGGGCTCAACGCCCAGTTCACCAAACCATTGGTCGGCGAGAGAAGGCTGGTCTTCCACAGAAGTGCCGCCGCAACGGGTGTCACCAGGAATGGGGTGATGAGCAGGGTGCGTACGATCCCTCGCCCCAAGAACTTTCGGTCGAGCAGCAGCGCGAAGAGCAGACCCAATGCGACCGAGATCAGCACCGTTCCCACAATCAGCACGATGGTGTTGAGGGTGACCTTCCAGAACTGACTATCGGAGAAGACGGCGCCGTAGTTGTCGAGTCCGACGAATCGACGCGAACCGGGGCGCACCAGATTCCAGGACTGTGTCGAGTAGTAGAGGGTGAACACGAACGGAATCTGTGTCACCACGATCATGAAGATCAGCGCGGGTAGCAGCGGTCCCCGCCTGCGCCAACCCTCGGCGCGCGTGATCTGGTCGCGCTTGGACGTTACCGCCTTACCCGAACCGGCATCGGGTTGCGCCGGCGGTGTCATGACTGCAGTCGCCATGGTCTACCTCTCCCTCTGATAGGACTTACCGACGACCTGCGCGTACTGCTGCGCCTGCTCCAGTGCGTCATGAACACTGATCTGACCTGCGATCGCGGCCGAGATCTGTTGGCTGACACGGGTACCGAGGTCCTGGAACTCTGGGATCGCGAGGAACTGGATTCCGGTGTAGGGCACCGGCTTGAGCGTCGGCTTGAGCTGATCTGCCGCCTGCATCGCCGACAGCGTCTGCTCGGCGAACGGCTGCGAGATCTTCTGATAAGCGGGCAACTGGTAGGTCGACATTCTGCTACCCGGCGGCACGTGCGTCGCACCGAGTGTTGTTGCGACGTGCTGGATGTAGCTCTTGTTGGTCATCCAGTCGATGAACTTCCAGGCGTCGTCCTTGTTGTCGCTGCTCGACGGGATACCGAGTGACCAGGTGTAGAGCCACCCGTTGTCATTCTTGGCCATGGTCGGCGCGGGTAGGTAGCCGACGTCGCCGGCGATCGTGGAGTCGTCTGGACTCTCGAGAACCGAGACCGCTGACGTGGCGTCGTACCACATCGCAACCTGCCCCTGCGACATCAGGTTTCCGCATTCTTGGAAACCGGAAGACGATGCGCCGGCCTCGCCGTACCTGCGAACGGTGTCGACATACATCTGCACCGCCGCCTCGACCTCCGGGCTGGTCAGTTGAGCGTTCCAGTCCTCGTCGAACCAACGTCCGCCGTACGCGTTGATCACCGTGTTGAGCGGCGCAAGCACCTCGCCCCATCCGGGCTTGCCACGTAGGCAGATTCCCGCTGTCTGGTCGTTGGTGAGACGGCGTGCTGCGTCGGCGACCTGTGGCCACGTCGGGGTGGCAGGTAGATTCACACCCGCCTTTGCGAAGAGCTTCTTGTTGTACATCAGAAACGACGACTCACCGTAGAAGGGCGCCGAGTACATCTGCCCGTTGTAGGAAAGTGCTGATTTGAGCGACGGTATGAAATCGTCTGCGTCGTAGGACGAATCGGCATTCATGTAGGGCGTCAGGTTGACCAGCCAGCCATATTTGGCCCACATGGGTGTCTCGTAGTTGCTGATCATCACCACGTCGAACTCGCCACCGCCGGTCGAGACCGACGCGGTGATCTTCGCTCGTGCCTCGTTCTCCGACAACGTCACGAACTTGACGTGCACACCCGGATTCTGTTGTTCGAACTGCTCGGAGAGCTTGACGGCGTCTTGCATCTGCGAGTTCGACACCATGGCGACGGTGACCTCTCGGCTGCCTCCGCCAAGCGAACCCGCGCCCGAACACCCGGTGACGAAAGCGAGTGATGCAGCGGCACACACCGCGGCAAGTATGTATGTCGTCCGTCGTCGCACAGCGCGATGGCTCCGGAGTCTCAGTGACCTCACTGTCGGCCTTTCTCTTGCGTGACAAGCCATTCGGCGGTTTCGGTATCGGTCACCAGAATGGTGGCGAAACCTCCGCGCAGGGCTCCGAGTATCGATTCACGGCGGTGAACTCCACCGGATACGAGAATGGATGTGGGACAAGCGCGCACGGCGTCGAGCGGCACAGAGACCGTCCGTTCCACGAGGCTCGATGAAACGGGCTCGCCCGCGGCGTCGTAGAAGCGTCCACCGATCTCTCCCACCGCGCCCAGCTCGATGAGCTCGTCGAGCACGATGGCGTCGATGTACGCACCCTCGAACAGCGTCGTCGAAGTGGACACGGAGCCCACCCCGAAGAGCATGATGTGAGCACCTCGCGCCGCGGAAAGCGATTGGGACAGAATCGAATCACGGTTGAGGGCGGTAACGGTCTCTGCATCGACGTAGAGCGGGGCGACCAGCCGCAGTGGTTGCGCATGCAGTCGTTCGGAGAATCTCGCGAGCGCGTGATCGACGCCGGTGTGGTACTCGACGGATGTCATCGAACCATCCATCTGGACCACCCGTTGACACGACCCCGAGGCGCTCATCGCATCGGCGACCGCGACTTGTTCAGGGCCCCAGGTGAATCCGAATGTGTCCGTGGACTGGATGCGGCGTGCGAGGACCGAAGCCCCGGCTCGACCGAGTGCTGCGTTACCGGACGTGGTCCCGTCGGCGACTTCATCGATGACCAGCGCCTCGTCGAGTCCGAAAGCCCGCTCGACACTCCGCTCGAGATCGGTGTGAATCGACGCGGAGAGGTGCGGTGGAGCCGAGACCGTCACCTGAACGAGGCCCTGCGCCCGAGCACGTGCCACCAGCCGCCCGGCGGTCGGGCGTGAGACGCCGAGACGCGCGGCGATCTCGGCTTGGGTCAGGCCCTCGAGGTGGTACATCGTTGCCGCCCGGACCAGCAACCTCAGATCCGATCCACTATCCGACGTCGCGCGGGACGTCGAACGTGAAGAGGTACCGGCATCGGAATGCGTGGCCTCGGCTCGGGTCTGTGCCGGTGTCTTGTTGCGTGTCGCCATGAGCATCGCCTGTTCGCGTGATGTCGACCGGTGAGCATTTGCTCACTAGCGGTGAATATGCTCAATACGCTAACATTTGTAATGTGAGCCACGCAACATCCTCGACGACGAGTGATCAGGGACTCCACGCGATGCGGGCTTCGGTTCTCTCGCCTGGCCGACAGCTGACCGTGGAGACCAGACCCGTACCCCGACCCGGCCCCGGAGATGTCCTTGTGCAGGTCAGCGCGGTCGGAATATGCGGTTCGGACACGCACTATTTGCGCCACGGACGCATTGGTGAGCACGTGGTGCGCGAGCCGCTGATCCTCGGACACGAGGCCGCCGGGGTGATCGTCGACGTCGGAGCGGGTGTCCAATCCTCACGAATCGGCCAGCGCGTGTCGATAGAGCCGCAGCGACCCGACCCGACGAGCACGGAGACGATGCGTGGTGACTACCACCTGTGCCCGGCCATGCGCTTCTACGGAACGCCCCCGGTCGACGGCGCGCTGACCGAGTTCGTGACGATCGGTTCCCCATTCGCGCATGCCGTACCCGACGACGTGAGCGACGAGGCTGCCGCACTTTTCGAACCCCTGTCGGTCGGTCTCGCGTCGATCGCGAAAGCATCGGTTCGACTTGGTGATTCACTTCTGATCAGCGGAGCGGGGCCGATCGGGCTGATGTGCGCGCAGGTAGCCCGTGCGGCCGGGCTCTCGCGAATCGTCGTGAGCGAGCCCGACGAACAGCGCCGGTCGCAGGCACTCCGATTCGGGGCAACCGATGTCGCCGTTCCCGGCACAGCCATCGCACCCGTGGACGCATTCGTCGACGCGAGTGGCGCGCCGGCAGCGGTCACCGCGGGCATCTCCGCTCTTCGACCCGGAGGCCGTGCTGTGCTCGTCGGCATGGGTGCCGACACCATGGAACTGCCCATATCGTTGATACAGAACCGCGAGATCGTCCTGACGGGCGTCTTCCGCTATGCAAACACCTGGCCAACGGCGACCCGACTTGCCACCACCGGCGCCGTCGACCTCGACTCCATGGTCACCGCCCGTTTCGGACTCGACGAGCTGTCTGAGGCGCTCAACGCCGATCACATCACCGGCCATATCAAAGCTGTTGTGTATCCGGCACTCTCGCGCTACACCGAACCCCGACCCGACACCCGAAAGGCGCACTCGTGAGTATCCGGCTCAGCAACGACGCTCTCCCAACAATCACCAGCATTCCGACGCCCGGTTACGACCGCGCACACGTCACCGTCGGAATCGTCCATTTCGGTGTGGGCGGCTTTCACCGTGCGCACCAGGCAATGTATGTCGATCGCCTTCTCGCCGAATCCGAGGCACGATCGTGGGGTATCTGCGGTGTCGGTGTCCGGCCTGCCGATCAGGCGATGCGCGACGCCCTCGTGCCCCAGGACGGGCTCTACACATTGACCCTCAAGACTCCTGATGGCGCTGTCGAGACCTCGGTCATCGGATCGATCGTCGAGTATCTCTACGCTCCAGACAATCCCGAGACTGTCCTCGAAAAGCTCGCTGACCCCGGCACCCGCATCGTGTCGCTCACGGTCACCGAGGGCGGCTACAATTTCTCCCCTGCGACAGGTGAATTCGACGTCGAGAATCCCGCCATAGTCGCAGATCTGAGCGGAACTCAGGCTCTGACAACGGTTTTCGGGCTGGTGACTGAAGCTCTCGCACGCCGACGTGCACGCGGACTTCCGTCGTTCACCGTGATGTCGTGCGACAACATCCAGGGCAACGGGCACATCGCCCGCTCGACGTTCCTCGCCTACGCGCATCTGCGTGATCCTGAGCTCGCCCGGTGGATCGACACCCGCACGTCGTTTCCCAATTCGATGGTCGACAGGATAACGCCGGTCACCCCACCTGAACTGGCGGCGGAGGTCGAGGCACGAACCGGCATCGTCGACAACTGGCCCGTCGTCGCCGAGCCATTCACCCAATGGGTCCTCGAGGACTCGTTCAGCAACGGACGACCCGCGCTGGAAAACGTCGGTGTACAAATCGTCGACGACGTCACGCCGTACGAGCTCATGAAGTTACGTCTGCTCAACGCGAGCCACCAAGCGTTGTGCTACTTCGGATACCTACTCGGCTATCGCTACGTGCACGACGCCGCAAGCGATTCCGACATCCGTGAACTGTTGCGCCGCTACATGCTCGACGAAGCAGAACCGACACTTGCACCATTGCCCGGTGTCGACGTCAACGCATATATAGACACACTTCTCGAGCGCTTCGCCAATCCCGCCATCGCCGACACGATCGCACGCCTGTGCCAGGATTCCTCAGACCGAATTCCCAAGTGGCTCGTACCCGTGATTCGCGAGCGGCTCTGCGCGGGTGGCAACGTCGATCTTGCCGCTGCCGTGGTGGCGAGTTGGACTCGATATGCCGAGGGCATCGACGAGAACGGCGATGCGATCGATGTCGTCGATCCGAAGGCCGACGAGCTCGTGCCACTGGCACAGAAGTCGCGGACCGAACCGCTCGCCTTCGTGTCGGAACGAGGGCTCTTCGGCGAACTCGCCGACCATGACGGCTTCACCAAGCCCTACCTGTGGGCGCTGGAAACTCTGCGTACCAAGGGTTCCCGCGAGACCCTGAAGGAGTTGCTCTCATGACACTCGTGGCGGGGGTCGACTCGTCAACGCAATCCTGCAAGATCGTGATCTGCGACGCCGAGACCGGCGCCGTCGTTCGCTCGGCGAGCGCGCCACACCCGCCGGGCACCGAAGTAGATCCCGAGCACTGGTGGACCGCGTTGCGCGAGGCCGTCTCCGCCGCAGGCGGTCTCGACGACGTCGCGGCCGTGTCCGTGGCCGGACAGCAACACGGCATGATCTGCCTGGACGAGTCGGGCAGGGTGATTCGAAATGCATTGTTGTGGAACGACACCCGGTCAGCGACGAGCGCCACCGACCTGATCGACGAGCTCGGCGGACCCGAGAAGTGGGCGGAAGCGGTCGGCGTCGTCCCGGTTGCCTCGATCACTGCGGCAAAGCTACGTTGGCTCGCCGACAATGAGCCTCAGCACGCCGACATAACTGCCGCGGTGTGTCTTCCCCACGATTGGCTGACGTGGAGACTGTCCGGGTCGAACGACATCGCCGCACTGACCACCGACCGCAGCGATGCTTCGGGAACGGGATACTTCAGCGCGGCCCGAGACGAATACCGCCTCGACCTGCTTGAACTTGCACTGCGCGGACGAACTCCGTTGTTGCCCGCGGTGATCGGGCCTGAACAGGCCGCCGCAGGAATCCCGGGTGGCGCGCTACTCGGCGCAGGACTCGGCGACAACGCCGCCGCGGCACTCGGACTACAGGCCGGTCCGGGCGACGCCATTGTCTCGCTGGGCACCTCCGGAGTCATCAGTGCTGTCACCGATGTTGCGCCGTGCGATCCATCCGGCATTGTCGCGGGGTTTGCCGATGGCACCGGCCGCCATCTGCCGTTGGTGTGCACGCTGAACGGTGCACCGGTTCTCGCCGCAACCGCGAGAATGCTCGGCGTCGACCTCGATGAGTTTGCACGACTGGCGATCTCGGCCCCCGCAGGCGCACACGGATTGCGTCTCGTGCCCTACTTCGCCGGAGAGCGATCACCGAACCTGCCCGATGCGACTGGATCGCTGACGGGGATCACGACCGAGAACTTCACGGCGCCATCGGTCGCACGTGCTGCCGTTGAAGGACTACTCGGCTCGCTGGTGTGGTGCCGGGAGCAGATCGAGGCGCAGGGTGTCGACGTCGAGAGAGTCCTTCTCATCGGAGGTGGAGCGAAGTCGCCGGCGATACGTGCCGTCGCACCATCAGTCTTCGAAGGCACCGTCATTTTTCCCGCCGAAAGTGAATGGGTCGCACTCGGGGCGGCCCGACAGGCTGCCTGGACACTGACCGGGCATCTGCCGGGGTGGTCGGTGGCGACGTAGCGGATATGAGCTATTCCCCGTCCTTCAGCTCACTCCTCGCCGGAAGCCATGATCTCGGCGACCCGTCGCGCAGGGTCGGCGAGCAGTCGGACCAGCGTCTCCGGGTTCTCGATGTGCTTGCCGGGTGCGGCAATGGTGAGCGCGGCGACCAGCGTCGCGTCTGCTCCCCACACCGGCACCGAGACACAGCCGAAGTTGGGTATGAACGAACCGATTTGGCTCGCGTGCGTCGGTGCCGCGGCCGGATGCCCGGATCCGATGGCGGTCATCAGCCTGCCCGCCGCGGACGCGGTCAGATCGTGGAGAAGCCGGCCGGGATCACTGAGCGGATAGTCCGGATCGATGTCCATCAGGCTCAACCGGGCCCGCGACGTCCCCGCGCGGTGGCAACCGAACAGGTGCACGCCGAACCGCAGACCCGCGCGCACCTCGTCGAGAGCGGTACGGAGCTGGTCGGAGACCGGCGGCCCGGCAGCGGCGCCGATCATGCGATCGATTCTGGCGCCGAGCGCGAAGCCGCCCAGGTCGGGCGTGCGGACCAAATACTCCTCCTGCGCAAGCAGATTCACGAGACGGTACGTCGCCGACTTCGACAATCCGAGATGCCTGGACAACTCGACGGCGGTCACACCCGGCCCCATCGTCGCGACCTCTTCAAGGATCTGCAGAGCGTTGATCACCGATTTCGACGACGAGTCGCCCCCGAAGGCAGGACTCATCGCGACGGTCCGCCATTGACTGCGGCGTCGGCCTCGAGGTGTCCACTGAACACCTCTGAGCGCATTGGTGTTTCGTGAATTCCTATACGAGCTGTGATCAGTGGCCGAATGCGACGCAGCGTCACGTAGCCGACTGCCGCCAGCGCCAGCCAGACCAATGCACCGATGATTCCCGGTGCCCAGGTACCGCCGATGTTCGTCGCGACGAAGACAACCAGGATGCCGCCGAATCCGACCGCGGCGAGCCCGGCTATCACCGTCGTCCGACGTTGTAGTTCACCGGTTTTGCGCAGAAAGGCAGGCGCCGCAACGCAGACAAGAACGTAGGCGACCATGAATCCGATGGCAGGTGCTGCCGCCATCGAGCCGCGCATGGAACTCTCCGACGCACCCGCAGCCAGGGATATGACGATCACCGCGACCATCACGAGCAGGCTCACAACCACGCCGACGACCGGCGTTTTGAAACGCGGATGTGTGTAACCGAGTCGGCTAGGGAGCACGCTCTCTCGGGCCAGCGACAGCAGAGTTCGAGTCAGCGCCGTCGTACTTGCAAGCGCACACGCGAGAAACGATGCGCACACACCGAGATTCACCAGTGGGGCAACCCACGACGCCCCGATGCTCTCGGTGAGCACGTCGACGTTTCCCTCGCCGAGCGCGGAGATGCCGTCGAGCACTGTCGCTCCGCCCGCCTGTGCCAGTGTCGCGATGAGAACCACGACGGCTCCGACGAACAGCGAGGCGTTGATCGCCCGTGGGATGGTGCGCAGCGGGCGCTTCGCTTCGACCGACAGAGTTGCGGCGCTTTCAAATCCGATGATTCCGCACGTCGCGACGGCTACGCCCGCGAGGTAGTGCGACCATCCGGTCGGCACCGCAACCGCTGAACGCACCGACATGTGGTCCCAATTGCGGGCGACCAACACACCGACAAGGGTCAACAATCCTGCGACCGCAACGGCCTCGATGATCAGCCCGACCCGCGCCGAGACTCGGACCCCGCGAATCAAGAGAACAGCCATGGCCGCCGCGATCCCCGCAACGGCAAGACACATCGTCAGCGTCGACGGTGCCGTGACCCCGAATATCCGCAACCCATAGGCTGCGGTCTGCGACAGCGTGAACATCGCCAGCGACCCGTAGCCGAGCGTCATCGCGGCCGCGGTGGCAGCGCCTGCGGAGGGGCCGAGGCCCTTGGCCGCATAGGTGTAGAGAGCGCCCGGGGCAACCACGCGCGACGCGAAGACACCGAGCGTCGACGCGACCAACGCACACAGCACGGTAGCCGTGACGACGCACCACACCAGCGGAGCATTCGCCTGGCCGAGCAGCATGGGTATCGTTGCGGCTGCAGCGCATGGCGCCATGACGGCGACCGACTGCGCGACCACATCGGTGAATCCGAGACTTCGACGATCAAGCCCGACCAACTGGGTGCGAGCGCCCAGACGTAGTCGCGCACGAACGCGATCTCTGGCTGGTCCCGGCATAGCGCGGACGCTAACGACAGCGTGTTTCCGCCGTGTTACTCGATGGTGTTGTGGGCGTGACACGCAACGGGTCTCGGCGTCGAGCGTCGTCCCACGAAGGTGTCCAGACGTGTTACCGCGGGGCAACGACGCCGCGACGGGGCGGTCAGAACATATATGCACGGGCATCGACGCCCAGTCCTCACGACATCTCCTTGCACCATTCGTTGCTTGATGTCGCCCGTCTGATCGCAGAAGAGAATCACATGACATCTATCGATAGCGGCGCTGCCACCGCCAGTTCACCCGGCTCGTCTCGATCCCTGCAGGGGTCGCTCGGCGTCGGAGCCATCGTCTTCATGGTGGTCGCCGCGGCCGCTCCCCTCACCGTCGTCGGCGGTGGTGTACCCGTCGCGTTCCTGCTCGGCAATGGCGCAGGCGTGCCGTCGATGTTCGTCATCGCCGCCGTCGTCCTGCTGCTCTTCTCGGTGGGACTGAGCACGATGGCCCGCTACATCCCCCGGCCGGGCGCCTTCTTCACCTATGTCGGCTACGGACTCGGCAGGCCGCTCGGACTCGGCACCGCGCATCTGGCGCTGCTGACCTACACGATGATCCAGGCAGCGGTGTACGGCCTGATCGGTGTGCTGATCTCCTCCGGCGTCTCCGACCTCGGCGGACCGTCGATCGCCTGGTGGGTGTGGGCACTGGTGATCGCGGCGTTCACCGGCATCCTCGGATACCGGCACATCGAGTTGAGTTCCAAGGTCCTCGGTCTGCTGCTCATCGCAGAGATCGGGATCGTGCTGATCCTCGACATCGCCATCATGGCCAAGGGCGGCAATCAGGGACTCTCGATGGCTTCGTTCAAGCCGTCCGAGGTGATGTCGGGTGCACCCGGCATCGGCCTGATGTTCGCCGTCGCCGGATTCATCGGCTTCGAGGCAACCGCGATCTTCCGCAACGAGGCTCGTGACCCCGACCGCACCATCCCGCGCGCCACCTACGTCTCCGTCCTGCTCATCGGCGTCTTCTACGCCTTCTCGTCCTGGGCACTCGTCATGGCGTGGGGACCGGACAACGTGGTCGCCGCTGCCGCCAAGGACCCGTCAGGCATGATCATGGCGACGGCGCAGACCTACCTGGGCACCTGGGCGTCGACGACGGTCAACGTCCTGCTGATCACGAGTCTCTTTGCGTGCATCCTCAGCTTCCACAACGTGATCTCGCGCTACCAGCACTCGATGGCCTCGGCGACGGCCATGCCGTCGAAGCTGGGCACGGTGCACCCGAATCACCTGTCGCCCCACGTCAGTTCGTTCGTGCAGACCATCACCGCAGCACTGCTCATCGTCGTCTTCGCCGCCTTGTCTCTCGACCCCGAACTCGAGGTCTTCGCCTGGTTCTCCGGCGTCGCAACTCTGGGCATCGTCGTGCTGATGGCACTGACCTGCCTCGCGGTGCTGGTGTACTTCCGCCGCAACAACATTCAGGCCGGCCTCTGGCGAGCGGTGATCGCACCGACGCTCGGGTTCATCGGACTCATCACCATCCTCGTGGCGGTCATCTGGAACTTCCCGACGCTGATCGGTGGTTCGCAGTCGCTTGCCGACTTCTTCATCGCTCTTGTTGTCGCGGCACTCGTACTGGGCGTGGTCCAGGCACTGATCATGCGACGCCGCAACGTCGTTGCGTACGACTCCCTGACCTCGGCCATCGCGGTCTGACCCCCTTCTCTACAACACAGAACAGGAAAACCCATGACCTCCATCGACTTTCGCTACCTCTCCGAACCCGACATGATCGCCGCAGGCGTCACCGACATGGCCGCGTGTGTCGACGCCATGCAGGAGACCTTTGTACTGCTGCATTCCGGCGACTACCGCATGGCGGGCACCAACAGCGACTCCCACGGCGCAATGGTCACCTTCCCCGACGAGTCTCCGTTCGAGACCATGCCCAAGAACACGGCGGATCGTCGTTTCATGGCCATGCCCGCCTACCTCGGTGGCAGCTTCGGCACGAGCGGTATGAAGTGGTACGGCTCCAACATCGCCAACCGCGAGAAGGGCCTGCCGAGGTCGATTCTCATGTTCATGCTTAACGACACCGACACCGGTGCTCCGCTGGCATTGATGTCGGCAAACCTGTTGTCGGCGTACCGAACCGGCGCTGTGCCCGGTGTCGGCGCGCGATTCCTGGCACGCGAAGACGCACAGGTCGTCGGCATCGTCGGCCCCGGCGTCATGGCCCGTACCTCGCTGGCAGCATTCATGGCAACCTGCCCCAAGATCGACACCGTCAAGGTGAAGGGCCGCAGCCGCAGCAGCCTCGACAACTTCGCCGGTTGGGTTGCGCAGGAGTACCCGCAATTGACGGTCATCGAGGTCGACGACATCGAGGATGCCGTGCGCGACAGCGACATCGTCACCTACTGCACCTCGGGCGAGATCGGTGATCCGTCGACGTATCCCCTCGTCCGCCGCGACTGGCTCAAGCCGGGAGCGTTCTTGAGCATGCCCGCCAGCTGCGAGATCGACGAGGGACTCAAGGCATCCGACGTCCGCAAGGTCGTCGACAACATCGGCCTCTACGACGCATGGTTCGACGAGACCGAATACCCCTCGCACAACTCGATTCCCATCATCGGCTGCAAGTTCATGGACATGATTCACGACGGCTCCATGCCGCGTGAGGAGCTCGTCGATCTGGGCGCGGTTGCAGCGGGCGCCGTCGAGGGACGACGCAACGACGACGAGATCGTGATCCTGTCCGTGGGCGGCATGCCCGTCGAAGACGTCGCGTGGGGCACCGTCGTGTACCGCAACGCGGTCGAGCGCGGCATCGGAACCCCGCTGAACCTGTGGGAAAGCCCGGCCCTGTCATGAGCGATAGTTCAGTGGCCGCACACCATTCGGTCATCGTCGTCGGGCTCGGCTCCATCGGATCGATGACGTTGTGGCAGTTGGCGCAACAGGGTGTCGACGTTCTCGGTATCGAGCAGTTCGGCCGCGTCCACACCGAGGGTGCGTACGCGGGTGAGTCGCGATTGTTCCGCGTCGCAGCGAAGGAGGGTGAACTGTTCACTCCCGCGCTGCTGCGGTCACGCGAACTGTGGCAAGAACTCGGAACCGGATACGGACGCGACATTCTTCTTCCTGCAGGCGCACTCAGCGTCGCACCGTCGGATCATCCCGATCTGCAGCCGACACTGGCGTCGATCGAGCACTTCGACCTGCCGCACGAGATTCTCGACGCTGCGCAGATGCGACTTCGTCTCCCGCAGTTCCACATCGAGGACGACGACATCGGCGTGCTCGACCTCCTCGGTGGCGCCATGCGTCCGGAGATGGCCGTAGCGGCCGCCACTGACCAAGCGTTCTCGCGCGGGGCGTCGGCCGTCTACGACACCGAAGTGCTCGACATCGTGGAGACATCGAGCGGCGTTCTCGTGCGCACAAGTCGCGGTGAGTTCACCGCCGACCGCGTCGTCGTGACCGCGGGCCCGTGGACGGCTCGACTACTCCCCGACCTGCGAGATGTGGTGCAGACTAAGACCTTTGCGTTGACGTGGCTCATGCCGCGCCACGTAGAGCGGTTCACGCCCGACGTCTTCCCCGGATTCATGCGCGACCTCGACGACGTGCACGCCTTCGGAGTACCGACACTCGACGGCTACAGCATCAAGATCTGCCCGCACATCGACCTCGACGCATTCGACGACTGGGCCGACCGACCGACGACGCTGAGTCGCGAACAACTTCGCTGGATCGGTGAGCAGGCGGCACGCATGATCCCCGATCTGATCCCCGACGTCGTGCGGTGGTCGTTGCATTCGGATTCGTGGACGCCGACCAAGATGCCGATCATCGACAGCGTAGGCGACGGCGTGATCGTGGGAACAGCGTTCAGCGGCAACGGATTCAAGTTCGCGCCGGTGTGGGGTGAATGCCTGGCCACGCTTGCGATCGGCGGCCGGAACCCATTCGGCGACGACGCGTTCAGCGTCGCGAGCCACCGGGCGGTGGCGTTGGCGTGAGTGTGTCGGCACCAGGCTGCCCGCCTTAATCACGGTCTTCTCTCACGACGACTGTGAGATCCGGGTCGACTTCAGAATCTCCAAGCCAAGCTCGACAACTCGACCTGAGGTCGTCCACTCGCGCCGTACTTGGCGAAGTGCACTTACACAGGCGCACATTAGATATTCTCCCGCGCGTCGGATACGCGGCAACTCCTGCCGATGACTCTCCCGGCACGGCGGCACGATCAGCAAGACGTTCGCTGCGGCTGATGTGCTCGACTCCTCCGTGACTCAGGTTCGCGCGTTCGCGGCGACCGAGCATGGCACGGAAGTGGAGCAGTTCGACCTACGATGGCGGTGGGAGCGGGTGGTCGGATCCCCTCGCAGGGAAGCTGACTCGTAAGTCGAATGCCATTTCGCAAGTCGGACATGCTGCGGGCCGGCGAGCAGGTCTTCCCCTCCTAGGTCGCGCTCAGGTTGTAGCTATGAAGTCAAGGCAGACGAAGGTCCCATGACAGCAGTACCCCCTAGGGGATCTGTTTTGCCGCCGCGCGGCCGTAGTCGAGACGGCCGAAGACGATCCATGTGCCAAACGCCGCATCCCTTGACCGGCACAGTGGATTGCCCTCGTAAGCTACTCAGATGGAGTTCGTTACATCCCTACTCCCTCTCGTCGGGGTGGTCGCCGGAGCGTTCTTGGCGTACGTCTTTGGGTTCCGAAACGAGAAGATCAAATGGGAGCGTTCAGAGAGGGCCCGTACTGCCGACTTGCGGCGAGCAGCGTATGGGAGCCTGGCGCGATCGCTAAAGCACGAGACGGTCTTATGCCGCAGAATGGCCGCTTACAAGGGACTCGGTTTGGCTGCGTCCAATCCACTCGACCCCACGACGGGGGGCAGAGCAGTCGCAGAGGCCAATCTCGAACGAGCTCGTGTTTTCGAGGACCTACTCCTTGTCGGCAGCCCCGATGTAGTCACATCAGCACGCGAGTGGCAGAACGAGGTCTCCGCGTTTCGAAAAGCGGTCATCGGCGGGGCTCTAGTAGAGCACGTGAGATTATCGGATATCTACACTAGATGTGGACACTCGCGAGACCAGTTTTACTTGGCAGCACGTTCCGATCTCGGGGTGGAGGGATCGGTATCCATTATGGCGAATATCGAGGATTCAGATGCATAGTCGTGGCTGTCCAGCCAATTCGAAGAGGTGGTAGATGCTGAACAGGAGCTTCTTCAGAGCATTTCTATACGCCAATTGTTACTGACAACAACTGGTCCGGGCGCGCCGCAGGTCCACATGATTGAACCCTGTCAACTTCACTAAGCGACACAGTCAGATGTCGCGCAGCACATCCCGCGGGGAGATCCTCCAGAACGCCGCACCGCGATGATCGACGACTCGGCGCACGGCGAGAATATGCCTCCCCAGTATTAGCGATTTCGCCTCTTTGGTGAGATTCGCCCGGTGATAGCAGAGAACACGCGCGCCGCTATCGCGGATCGCGGCCGCCTCATGCGGGACACGCGGGATCTTGAAGTTTTGGGTGAGGGCAATCCACCCAAGTTCAGCGCTCCGGTTGATCCATTCGACATCCGTGACCTCTTGCGCAGCACCGGCACCATACACGTCGGCGAGCGCGACGTAGTCGATGTCAAAGTGGTTTAGCGCGCGGCCGACGCCGTCTGGAACGCACCGATCGAGAAGGACCGTCGGGCGCTTACGCGAACCGCGAGATCCACTGGCTGTGCTCATTGACCGCGCTCACCTCCTCAACAGTGACGCCGAAATCTTCGGCTACGGACTTAACCGACTCACCGGCCTCCAGCGATCCGAGCACTGCGAAGGCCGCGACGCGCGACTTAGGAAACGATGGTCGGCCTGCGTTAAATCGTGGATCGATGAGGAGTGACACCTCGTCGGTCAACGGGACGCGGAACGCTGTCGGGTCGTCGTCGAGGTCGAGATCGACACGCGAGAGGTACTCAGCGATGACCTCCTCGATTGGCTGCTGCCCGTCTTCGACTCGGAATAGGTGGCCGCGATCCCGACGGTAGAGATCGATTCCATCGGTGAACAGGACCGGGCGGGCCAGGACGTAGGGATCGCCGTACTCGTTCTGAAGGCTCTCGGCGACCTTTCGGAGCTTCTGCATCGGTACGCCCGACCGTCGGAGGGTACGCAGCGACCACGTCTCGACGACTCCGACGAGCGGAAGGGTCGGCCAGCCGGTGCGGGCAGCTTTAACACTGTGGACGATAGGAGCGTTCCTCGGCCCGGTGCGCATCCAAGAACGAACAGTGCCCGTGGGCATCGCGGCGAGCGCTGCCGCTTCCCCGGGAGTGCAAATCGCAGACGTGAAGCGGACATCCCGCACAGCGGTTGCTCCCATGGAAATCCCTCTCCCGTGCAATTGAATGGATCGCGACCAGCCCCGTGTGTCGACACTATCGAGGGGACCGGCCGCGCGTGTGTGATCCGACGCCTGGGCACGTTGGGTGCAACGGGTACCTCAGTGCCTGACTGTGGCGAGGATCGCCAACCCTGCGCGCAGTTGCACTGAGCGCAAGCAGCCTGACTGCGATCTATCGATAGCGTCGATCGTGACCACTGTCGCGTCACCAAGCGTTATCTGGCCAGGTTCGATGTTGCAGCCATGCCGCCCTCCATCGTGGACCGACCTCCGGAATCTCGCTCTCCGTGGACGACGACGCCGACATCTCATCTACACGTGGCGCATCTGAAATGCGCCGAGAAAGACTTGAACAGATCGGGTTTGCACCTGGATCTCTCTCTCGACGTCGGGGCCGCTCCATTGACCTCGGCGTCGAGCACGTTTATTGTGTGTCGTACAAACTTGTCGGCCATACAAACAGCGAGGTGGCGTGGCTTCTTCTACATCGCAGCGTGCGACGCGTAGCGCGGGAAAGCAGACGCGCCAGACACTGCTGCACGCCGCCGACCACGTGTTCCGCGCGGAGGGTGAGACCGCGTCGGTCGCGCAGATCTGCGAACGCGCAGGCACGTTTCCCAATCAGGTCACGTACTACTTCGGCTCGAAGGAGCAACTCTTCGTCGAGGTGGCGTGCGCAGCGGTTCTCCGCGCGGGACGCCATGCCGAGGAAGCGGCCGAGGCCACTCCGACTGTCCGCGACTACGCGCAAACACTCGTGACCACGCTGCTCGGACCGGAACTCCGGGGCGTCGAGATGTTCACCACGGCAATGCTTCTCGTATCGCGCCGACCTGACCTGCGCGAGTTCATCACCACCACGCTGCACACTCTGCACGAGCGCGGCGAGGAAGCACTTATGCAGAAGCTGGTGCGCACCGGCTGGCAGCTGCGCGCCTCGATCGACGTCGAGGCCAAGGCGTTCTGGTCGGCGATTTTCGGTCTGGCGGTGCAGAAGTCGGCGACGGACGACAGTCTGGGGCCTTCGCTCACCGACGCGGTCACGGTGATCTTCACGAACCTCGGCATATCCGAAGAGGTTCTCAACGCGCCGCTAGGTGGTCTCGACAAGCTCGACCAGCGGGGGGAGCTCGACCAGCGTGGGGAGCTCGACCAGCGGGGTGAACTCGACCAGCCCGCGTTACGTGGTCTCGACAAGCTCGACCAGCGGGGGAAGCTCGACCAGCGGAGAAGGCAGCCCGACCAGCGGGGGCAGCGGGGAAAACCCGGCCCGCGCGGCGATCGACGAAAGGCATCACGATGACCTCAACCACCCCGACCACGCAGCCGCAGCCGCACGTGACGCACACGGTGTTCAACCAGTCGGCGCCGCGGGTCGACGTCAATGAGTACGAGCTCAACACCGTGCTCGTCGAGGCCGTCAACCGGCACGACGCCGCTTGGGCCACAAGCGAACTCACCGACGCGGGCACTCTCGTCGGCAGCGCGCAGTTCCAGCACGACGCCAAGCTGGCCAACACCATCACGCCCGAACTGCACACCTTCGACCGGTGGGGCAACCGGATCGACGAGGTGGAGTACCACCCGAGTTATCACCGGATCATTTCCGCGGCGGTCGAGTACGGTGCGCACACCCGCTGCTGGGCCGACCCGCAGCCGGGTTCGCACGTCGCGCGCGCGGCGATCTTCATGCTCTTCGGGCAGATCGAGCCGGGCCACGCGTGCCCGGTGTCGATGACGCACGCGGTCATCCCGTCGCTGGAGCTGCAGCCAGACGTCGCGGCCCAGTGGGTGCCGAAAGCGTTGTCGCGCAGCTATTCTCCCGAGCTGTCCGCCGACAAGCCGTCGGCGATCTTCGGCATGTCGATGACGGAAAAGCAGGGCGGTTCCGACGTCCGTGCCAACACCACCGTCGCCCGACCAGTCGGGGCCGGCGGTCCGGGTGCGGAGTATCTGCTGACCGGTCACAAGTGGTTCTGCTCGGCACCGATGTCCGACGCGTTTCTCGTCCTCGCTCAGGCGGAAGGTGCTGGTGGAGAGGGACTCTCGTGCTTCCTGCTCCCCCGAATCCTGCCCGACGGCACGCGCAATTCGTTCCGCATCCAGCGGCTGAAGAACAAGCTCGGCAACAAGTCCAACGCGTCGAGTGAGATCGAACTCGACGGCACCGTCGCATTGATGGTCGGCGAGCCGGGTCGTGGTGTGCGCACGATCATCGAGATGGTCGCCCAGACGCGACTCGACTGCGTGCTCGGCAGCGCCGCCGGTATGCGGCAATCGGTCGCCGAGGCCACCTGGCACGCCCGTCATCGCGCGGCATTCGGAGCAACGCTCGCCGACCAACCGGCCATGGCGGCGGTGCTCGCCGACCTGGCGCTCGAGTCCGAAGCCGCAACCGTCACGGCGATGCGCCTCGCACGGGCACACGACGAGGATGCCGACGACACCGAACGCGCCTTCCGCCGGCTCGCCACGGCGGTCGCCAAGTACTGGATCTGCAAGCGCGGCCCGCACCACGCCTACGAGGCACTGGAATGCCTTGGCGGAAACGGATATACCGAGGATTTTCCCTTGGCTATGCGCTACCGCGAGCAGCCGGTGATGGCAGTGTGGGAGGGTTCGGGCAACGTCATCGCACTCGACGTGCTGCGGGCGATGACACGCGAACCCGAATCGATCGCCGCATTCGATGCGGAGGTCAATCTCGCGCGTGGCGCGAGCACAATCCTGGACGCCCATCTCGACACCGTCCGTGCGCAGCTCTCCGAGTTGGCAACGCTCGACGCGTCGTCGGCTCAGCGTCTAGCGCGGCGCGTCGTCGAATCCATGGCTCTGGCGCTCGAAGCCTCACTGCTGGTTCGGTTTTCGCCGACGCCCGTCTCGGAGGCCTTCATCGAGGCCAGACTTGGCGACGATCGTGGAGCCGAGTACGGCACGCTTCCCGTCGGTGCAGATCTCACTGCGATTCTGCAACGGCACTGACACCCACGGCGTCGAGGATGCGGTTGCGCATCCGCGGCGCGGTGTTGGGCAGCCACATCGCCATGACAGGGGTCAGCGGTGGATTGTCGAACGAGATGACGCGGATCTGGTCGTCGTACAGCCATCCGGGCTGGTTGGTGACGAACGCGACCGCTTGCGGGTGTGCGATCACCGACGTGTGCGGCGGGGTGCCGCGCAGGTTCGAGACGATGATCTCGGGTTCGAAGCCGGCGCGACGGCAGTACGACACGATCATGTTGGTGTAGTCGGGCTCGAGCTCGGAGATCACGATCTGACACGACGCGACATCCTTCATCGCGCAGGTCTCGTTCTGCGCGAGCGGGTGGCGCGCATTGACGGCAAGACGCAGTTCGTGACTTGTCGCGATCGCGCCCGCGAGGTCTGGCGGAGCCTCGACCGTGCGCGCGAGCGCGAGGTCGATGCTCCCGGCGAGCAACTCCTCACGAATGAACTCCGCGGCAACCGGACGGACGGTGATCGGCATCGTCGAGTCCTGCTGCACGGCCCCCTCGATCACCTGGAAGACCTCCGACGGCGCCAGGCCCTGGGTGTATCCGATCACGTAGGGGTCGGGATTCTGCGCGTCGACCATCCGCACTTCCGACGCAAGGTGCGAGCCACCGGCGAGCAGTGGGACCGAACCCTCGTACAGCGCTGTCCCGGCAGCAGTCGGCGTGAGCGATCGACGCGACCGCGAGAACAGCTGCACGCCGAGCTGCCGCTCGAGATCCCTGATCGCCGACGACAGCGCCTGCTGCGAGATGAACAGACGCTCGGCAGCAACACGTAATGACGGCGCTTCGATTACTTCGACGAACATTCTGAGACGGCGAAGGTCCAGGTCACGATCAGATGAACTCGTCATAGCTCCCATTATCAATTTGAGATTGACAATTGTCCGGATATTCTCGATGGATGGTTGTGCAAAAGGTGATTACAGTGTCCTCAGCGGTACAAACTTGGAGTCAGCGCCTTCCACTTGAAGACGATAGCTGTGCTCGATCCCGGTCCGCATGTCGCAGCACAGAGGGGGCGTTGCGACATGCGGACCGGTGTTGTTTCACCCTAGAGAAGCACACCGGGGTTGAGTAGCCCCTCCGGATCCAGGGCAGCTTTGATTCTCGCGGTGAGTTCCATGACATCGGGTCCGAGCTGATCAGGCAGCCATCCCTTCTTCAATCGCCCGACGCCGTGCTCGCCGGTGATCGTCCCGCCGAGACCGATCGCAAGATCCATGACCTGGCCGAAGGCCGTCTGCGCACGCGCGCTCTCGTCGGCGTCCGCAGGATCGAACACGATCAACGGATGTGTGTTGCCGTCGCCCGCGTGCGCGATGACCGAGATCATCACCTTGTTCTGCGCGGCAATGGCCTCGACCCCGTCAATCAGCTCCGGCAGGGCGGGCAGCGGGACCCCGACGTCCTCGAGCAGCAACGATCCGAGCCGTTCGACGGCCGGAATCGCCGCGCGGCGCGCAGCGGTGAACGCCTCACCCTCGGCGGGGTCGGATGTCGCGAACACCTCGGTCGCTCCGCACCCGGAGAACGCCTTCTCGATCAGTTCCACCTCAGCGATGCCCGCTGGTCCCGGAGCGTCGGATTGGGCGACCAACAGGGCTCCGGCCTCCCGATCGAGACCCATCTTGAGCATGTCCTCGACGGCGTTGATCGACACAGAGTCCATGAATTCGAGCATGGCCGGTCGGATCTTGGCGGTGATCGCGAGTACCGCTTCACTCGCGTGGTGCACCGACGCGAACGTTCCGACCACCGTGCACGCCGACGCCTGCGGCGGCAGCAGCCGCAGCGTCACCTCGGTGACAATGCCCAGCAGACCCTCACTGCCGACGAACAGCTTCGTCAGCGGCAGCCCCGCCGAATCCTTGAGCTGTTTGCCGCCGATCCTGATCGCGCGGCCGTCGGCGAGGACTACCTCGAGTCCGAGCACATAGTCAGTGGTGACGCCGTACTTCACGCAGCAGAGTCCACCCGCGTTGGTGGCGACATTTCCTCCGATGGAACAGATCTCGAACGACGACGGATCGGGCGGATACCAGAGGCCGTGTGCCGCGGCGGCGGCTTTGACCTCGGCGTTCAACAAGCCCGGCTGCGACACCGCCGTGCGGGTCGCGGTATCGATCGTCAGATTCCGCATCTTCTCGGTCGAGAGCATCACTGCACCGTCGACCGCCGTGGCCCCGCCGGACAGGCTCGTTCCGGCGCCGCGGGTGATCACCGGAATCCCGTGGGCGGCACACCATCGCACGACGACCTGGACGTCGGCCGTCGTCACGGGGCGGATGAGTGCCATCGGCGTGCCGGCGTCGGGATCGTTGGCACGATCGTGGCGGTAGCCGGCAAGGATGTCGGGGTCGGTGACGACCATCTGATCGCCGAGCGAGGCGATCAGTTCGTCGAGTGGCGCACTGCTCATAAGCCCAAGCCTAGGCTTCGTGCCCATCATCGATGAGCGTGTTGGACGGACCGCTCATTCGGTGAGAACGATGCCCATCGGACCGCAGCTCCACCCGATGGTCACCGCGCGGATACCCTGACGAGGTGTACCAGCCGGGAAGCGACGTGGCCGGCTACACCATCGATGCGCTGGTGGGTAGCGGCAGTAGTGCTGATGTGTACCGCGTTCACCGTGGCGACGAGCGCACCCCCGAGGCGCTCAAGGTGCTGCATTCCGATGAAACCGGCAATACCCGCGCCGCCGAACGTTTCGAGCGCGAGTTCACCATCGCATCCCGACTCCACCACCCGAACATCGTCGAGATGTACACGCGCGGGAAGATCCAACCCGACGCACAGACGAACCGCCGAGCACAGGCTCTCGGCGTCCCCGCAGACCGTGTTCCGCCGACGCTGTGGATCGCCATGCAATACGTCGACGGCCCCGCTGCTGTTGCCCTGATCCCCTCGCCGACGACCGAACCGGCAGTACCGACCATTGTCCATGTGGCCAAACAGATCGCGGCGGCAATCGATTTCGCGCACTCCCGCGACGTCTTGCATCGCGACGTCAAGCCCGCCAACATCCTGCTGACCTCATCGCGCCCCGACACCGACGCGTTGCTCTCCGATTTCGGCATCGCACAGCTCGTCGACGACAATCGGCCACTCGCGCGCAACGGCCGAGTCCAGGGATCGATCGCCTACGCGTCTCCGGAACTCCTTCAGGCCAAGCAACTCTCACCGGCAACCGACGAATACGCCTTCGCCTGCACGCTCACCGAACTCCTCACCGGTGCTCCGCCTTACCCACGTGCGACGGCGTTCGGCATCACCAACGCGCATCTGCGCGACGACCCGCCGTTACTGACCCGACGTCGACCTTGGCTTCCGTCGGCGCTCAATTCGGTATTCGCCAAGGCCCTCGCCAAGAAGCCGGCCGATCGCTACTCGACGTGTAGCGAGTTCGCCGACATCGTCGCCCGCAACCTCCGCGACGTTCCGGTCCCCCAGCCCGCCGCGGGGCGCCGACCGTGGCGTCGCCCCTGAGAGCGGCGCCCGAGCGACATTCTGAGACGACCGACCCGCTTTCGATCTGTGACACACGACACAGTTCTTCGATTGTTAAATCGGACATCGGATCGGCATTCGGGCCGCGTCTCAACACAATTGGGCCAGCGCGCCGTCAAATCGACGGCCATTGGGTGTCGAGATCGTTAACATTCTGCGTCATCTCGACGTAGCGAAGAGCCGATAGCGTCAGGGGCCGTCCACGTTGTCCACACGGTCTATCGTCCACAAGCGCACGGGGAGCCATGACAGCCGAACCAACGACGCAGTACGACAATTCAGCACTCGCCCACGAGGACGAGGGCTATCAGAAGGCGCTCAAACCGCGGCAGATCCAGATGATCGCCATCGGTGGCGCGATCGGAACCGGCCTGTTCATGGGTGCGGGTTCCCGCCTCCACGACGCAGGCCCCGGCCTTTTCATCACCTACGCCGTGTGCGGCGTCTTCGTCTTCTTCATCCTCCGCGCACTCGGCGAACTCGTCCTCCACCGACCCTCATCGGGTTCGTTCGTCTCCTACGCGCGCGAATTCTTCGGTGAGAAAACAGCATTCGTCACCGGCTGGCTCTACTTCTTCAACTGGGCCGCGACCGCGATCGTCGACGTCACGGCCGTGGCACTCTACGTGCACTACTGGGGGATGTTCGGGGCGATCCCGCAATGGCTGATCGCGCTCATCGCCCTCTGCATCGTGCTGACCATGAACATCATCTCGGTCAAACTTTTCGGTGAGATGGAATTCTGGGCGTCGATCATCAAGGTCACCGCACTCGTGACGTTCCTCGTCGTCGGAATCGTCTTCCTCGCAGGACGTTTCGACATCGAGGGCGCCTCGACCGGGTTCAGCGTCATCTCCGACAACGGCGGAATGTTCCCCACGGGATTGTTCTCGTTGGTGATCGTGACGTCGGGCGTCATCTTTGCCTATGCCGCAGTCGAATTGGTCGGCACCGCTGCGGGCGAGACTGCCGAGCCGGCGAAAGTGATGCCGCGAGCGATCAACTCGGTGATCCTGCGTATCGCCGTGTTCTACGTGGGGTCCCTGATCGTTCTCGCCCTGCTACTTCCCTACACCACCTACAAGGCGGACGAGAGTCCGTTCGTCACGTTCTTCTCGAAGATCGGCGTACCGGCGGCGGGCGGGATCATGAACCTCGTCGTGCTCACTGCGGCGATGTCGAGTCTCAACGCAGGCCTGTACTCGACGGGCCGCACCCTGCGCTCCATGGCGCTCAACGGAACTGCACCGTCATTCACCGGCAAGATGAACAGGAACGGCGTTCCGTTCGGTGGCATCGCGCTGACAGGAGCGCTGACCTTCCTCGGTGTCATCCTCAACCTGTTCGTTCCCGAAGACGCCTTCAACATCGCGCTCGACCTCTCCGCACTCGGAATCATCTCCACGTGGGCGATGATCGTCGCCTGTCAGATCCAGCTGTACCGGTGGGAGAAGAAGGGCATACTCACACGGCCTTCATTCCGACTCCCGGGCACGCCGTACACCAGCTACGCCACCCTGATCTTCCTCGCGGCGGTGGTCGTCCTGATGTGTTATGACGACATCTGGAATCTCATCGCGATCATCGTCGGAGCGCCGCTGCTGGTCGCGGGCTGGTATGCCTGCCGGTCGAAGGTGCTGGCACTCGCGGCGCAGCGTCAGGGCTACACCGGCGAATATCCCGTCATGCCCGAGCCTCCGGTTCCGGAGGGCCCCGAGGACAAATAGCAGTCTCTTCGTACGACGCCCCTCACGCCTGGCCGTGAGGGGCGTCGTCGACGTTGTACACACGTAGAGCGTTGTCGCGGAGGACCTTTCGCAAGAGATCGTCTCCCCACGGACTGAGTACGTCGAGGAGTGCGCCGACGACCATCGACATCGTCGCATTGGGCCGGTCGAGGGGAAAGTTGGACCCGAACAGAAGTCGTTCCGATCCGAAATGGCTCACCATGTGCCCGATGAGAGGACCGATCATCTCGGCGAGGGTCTTCCGGCTCCCGATGTTGCCGTGGGGGTCGTGTCCGTAGCCGAGAATCGGCATCGCCAATCCGGACAGCTTCATCACGATATTCGGTTGCGCGGCAAGGCTCACCACCCGCTCATGCCACAGGCGCATGATGTCTGCACGCGCCGCGGCGGTGTTGCCGGTCCGCACACCCATCGGCCCGAAAACACCCACCGGCGCTCCGATGTGGTCGACGACGACCGTGGCCTCGGGATACTCCCGCGCCAAACTGATCACGTCGTAGAGCTGATGTGAATAGACAAACGCCTCCAACACCAAGCCCCGACGCACCGCCTCACCGAAGCCGCGTAGTGCGGACGTCGACGCCAGCAGACCATCGTCCGGCGTCGAATCACGAACGCGTGGATCGGGATGGCGTGCTGCAAGCACTCTGACTGCGCGCACGAGAGGCGTGATGTCGAGTTGTGCGTCGAGTTGCGTCGCAAAGTTGGGCGAACTCGGATCGCCGTGCACGATGATCGCTCCCAGCCGCGGGGCACCGTCGCGACCGAAGGGAAGTCCGATCGTGTAGCGGGTTTCCGATAGTTCCTCGGCCTCGACGTCGGAGATCATGTCGATATCGCCCGCGTATGCCCGCCAGTGGGAATCAGCGACGATGACGGTGTCGATCGCGGCGCCTGCGACCGTGGGCACTCCCGCGATGTCTTTGACATAGTGTTCGGTCTCGTAGGGGCGCGCGATGACCGACGGCGTCAGAACGTATTCTCTGTCGGCCTGTGAGACCAGCAGGGTGAATGCGCGTTCGCCGAGCCACGGCGTGAGTCGTCGTACCCGCGCGAGGCCCTTTGCCCGCCAAGGAGTCTGACGCGGATTCCATTGCAACATATGCGCGTCGACGATTCCCGGAAGCACGTTTTCCAGGGAGACCACAAGTACAGGATCCCACATCCTGCATATTTTTGGATCAATTAGCTATCTGGAAGGTGCGGATTCTTTCCACTGACACACCTTTCGCCGCCTCGGGCACCCCGCGCCGACGAGGGGGCAGAATAAGGAGGTTGTCGACGAGGCCACACGATCGGAGGTGAGCATGGGCGGGCACTCGCGCCACGCGCTGCACCACGTGCGTCAGGTCATCGGACGCGACCCCGACGCGTTCACGCGCGGCGTCTTCACGCGCCTTTTTGCTCTCGATCCCGACCTTCGCGACCTGTTTCCCGCGCAGATGTCGCATCTGCGTGAGGCGTTCTTCGGAGTGATCGACCACGCTCTCGAAGTGATTCCGGCCGACGACGGCCACACCGACCTCGTCGAACTGCTCGCACAGCTCGGGCGCGATCACCGCAAGTTCGGCGTGCTGCCTGCGCATTACCCCCTGATGTGCACCGCGCTCATCGGCGAGTTCCGCGCGCTGCTCGACGGCTACTGGGACGGCGACACCGAGGAGACGGTCACCCAGGCGATGATGTTGACCACCGGCGTGATGCGAGGTGCGGCCGAGATGGCGTCCGGGCCGCCGACCTGGACCGCGCAGGTGGTCGAGAAGTATCGGATCACCCGCGACCTCGCTGTCGTGCGGCTCGTCAGCGACGATCCGCTGCGCTTTTCGGTCGGGCAGTATCTCGAGGTGGCAATTCCGCAATGGCCGCACGAGTGGCGGCATCTCTCGCCTGCGATTCCACCCAATGAGGATGGCGAGATCGAATTCCACGTCCGCGCCGTTCCCGGTGGCGTCGTGAGTTCTGCGATCGTGTCGACGACGCGCGTCGGCGATGTCTGGAAGCTGGCGCAGCACCACGGAACACTGCACATCGAACGGGACCAGGACGTCCTCATGGTCGCGGGCGGTACCGGACTCGCTCCGCTGCGTGCGCTGCTGATCGAGATGTCGAAGCGGGCCGACTCGCCGTCGACGCACATCTTCTACGGCATGCGCTACCCCGGCGAACTCTACGATCTGGCGGTGCTGGCGCGCATCGCGTCGACCAATCCGTGGTTGCGCGTCACCGCGGTGTCGCAGGAGACCGACGACCCGTGGTGGTTGAACTCGATCGCGTCACCCGAGGAACTCGGCGTCGATCACCGGATCGGTGTGCTGCCAGATGTTGTTGCGGCAGAGACAGATTGGAGCGGCCATCAGGCGCTCGTCGTCGGCTCTCCGCAGATGGTGACGGCCACGCGTCGTCGACTCATCATCGCCGGCGTGCGGGCGAGCAGAATCCAATCCGATCCCGTGTTCTGACGGCGCCGCGGCGCCCTCAGTTCTCGCCTGTCCCCTGCCCTTGCTCGCCGCCGCCTTCGGACTGCCCGGGCACGGTGACAGTGACCGTGGAGGTCTCGGTGACCGTCGCGGTCTCTGTCTCGGTACCTGCCGGGGCTTCCACCGTCCTGGTGACCGTCGGCGGTCGGACCGTGGTCGTGCGGACCTCACTCCTGGTCTCGGTCTGCGTTTCGGTGACGGCGTCGCCCTCGCGCGTGACGGTTGCCTGTTGCTGGGTGTCGGTGACCGTCACCGTGGACGGCGTGGTGTTCGGTGTGGCGCTCTCGTTGTCGTTGCTGGCGTGCAGTGCCGTCAGTCCGATGGCGCCGAGTAGCACGGCGACCCCGATCGCCGCACCCAGCGCCCACCAGCGCAGCCCCGTCGCATCGCGAGGAGCGCGCATGGGTGCTGCGGCGGCATAGGCGCCCTGTTCCGAAGCGCCTGCCGGCAACACCGTCGTCTTCGCCGGGGTGGCGGCAGCGCCCGCGGCAAGAGCGAGGGCAGGCATCTCGGCTATCGACACCGGGCGTGTGACCGCATATTCGAGCGCAGGCGCGACGCCGGGCAATTCTGCGCCCGACCCGGTGCAGACGACGGAGCTCAACCGGGAGCCGCCATCGGCGTCGAGGATCAATCGCGCGACATCGTCGGCGCCCTGTGCATCGGTGACCGGAATCCCCTCGAGCGTCGAGTTGTCGCGGGTGTCGAGCAACTGGCCGGTGGTGTTGTCGACGAGCGCCACGCACACGCCGTCGGCGGGCTCGCCTGTACGTGCAAGGTTCACCACGGCCGTCACGCCTGCGCCGCCCGGGGACGAGCGCGCGACGGCGAGCATGGCGCCCGCGATGTCGTCGACGCTGGTGATCCGGTACCAGGGCGGCGTCGACGGTCCGGGTGTGAAGGCCTGCGCGAGGTAGTTGCGGGTGCTCGGACGCGAGCAGGAAACGATGAGGTGATCGACCTCGAACGGGACCGACTCGACCAGTTCCGTGATGGCCGCGGCCGCCGATTCGGGGAGGTAATCGGGCAGATCGACGAGATTGCTGGCCGCGATCTCGTCTGCACCGCCGGCACCGGAGCGTATGACGACCGACGCGATCTCGTCGCCGACAACAGACACGCCCAGGGACACCGGCCCTGTTTGCCCTGCGCCTGATGCCTGCGTCCCGGTCGGCTGTGTCACCGTTGACTCCCCACGTTGCTGTGAGAAGTCAGCCTAACGTGTGCTCCCCGGCGGCCAACCGGCCGTCGGGGAGCATGGGTAGAAAACAGCGTCTGCTCAGTCCTTGCGCTTGGTGCGTCGTGGTTGCCAGACGACCAACGCGCTCGTGCGTGGGACCGGCACCAACTCGCCACCGCGGCGACCGGACTGCTCGACTTGGCTCTGCAGTTCACCGACTCGCTGTTGGAGCGCGTCGACCTGATTGGTGAGGTCGATGATGCGCTTGATGCCCGCGAGGTTGACGCCTTCCTCCTGCGAGAGACGTTGGATCTCTCTCAGGAGTTCGACGTCGCGCGGCGAGTAGCGGCGTCCGCCGCCCGTCGTGCGTTGCGGCGTGACGAGTCCGAGCCGGTCATACGTGCGCAGTGTCTGCGCATGCATCCCTGCCAGTTCGGCGGCGACCGAGATCATGAACGTCGCGCTCGAATCCTCGAAGTCTCGACTCGCCATGGCTCATCGCCCCCATCCTGCACGGGGGTCGAATCCGCTCGCCTTCTCGGCCTCGGCGTACTTCTTGAGTGCCTCGGTCGCGGCGTCGTCGAGTGTGCCCGGCACCTCGACCTTCACGGTGACCAACAGGTCGCCCGCGCCTCCGGAACGCTTCGGCACACCACGTCCACGGACACGCAAAGTGCGTCCGTCTGTGGTGTTCGGCGGGATCTTGACTCCCACCGACCCCTCGAGCGTCGGCACGGAAACCGTTGCACCGAGCACCAATTCGGAGAAGCTGACCGGCAGTTGAACCTTGAGGTCGTTGCCGCTGCGGGTGAAGATCTTGTCGGCGGTCACGTGGACGACCACATAAAGGTCGCCCGACGGTGCACCGCGTCGGCCCGCTTCGCCCTGGCCTGCCAACCGAATTCGTTGTCCGTCTTCGACGCCTGCCGGGATACGCACGTTGATGGTGCGCGCCCTGACCTTCACGCCGGAGCCGTCGCAGTCGCTACACGGATCGTCGATCCGCGAACCCGTGCCCTGGCAATCCTGGCACGGCTCACTGAAACCGAACGCGCCCTGATTGCGGCTCACCAGCCCGGATCCGTTGCAGGTCGGGCAGACTCGCGGACTCGTGCCCGGCTTGGCGCCACTTCCGTGGCATGTCGTACAGGGGGCCGGGCTTGTTATGCGGAGCGGTACGGTCGTACCGACCGCAGCATCCTTGAACGACAGCGTGGTCTCGGTCTCGAGATCGTTGCCGCGACGCGGCCGCGTTGCCGTCGATGAGCGCGATGAACCTCCGCGGTTGAACAGATCGCCGAACAAGTCGCCGAAGCCGCCGCTCGATTCACCTCCGCCACCGAACAGGTCGCCGAGGTTGAAATCGGCACCGTTGCTCGTCGAATAACGAGTCCCGCCGCCACCGGGGAACCCTCCCGGGAAACCGTTTCCGCCGCCGCGGAATTGACCGCCGGCGAACATGGCACGGGTCTCGTCGTACTCCTTACGCTTGTCGGCGTCGGAGAGCACGCTGTGGGCTTCAGACACCCGCTTGAAGCGTTCTTCGGCTTCCTTGTCTCCCGGATTGGCATCGGGATGCAGCTCGCGAGCGAGCTTGCGGTAAGCCTTCTTGATCTCTTCAGCCGAAGCGTCAGAAGCAACGCCCAGGTCCTTGTAGAAGTCGTGTTCGAGCCATTCTCGTTGTGGAGCCACCAGACGTCACCTCCTTCGTAGTTGTGTGAAGTTGTCTGGTCTTGAGTTGTGAAAAAGTCGTGGGTTGTGGCGCCCTGTTGCGCCGACGGCGCGCCGCGTCATCTCACGCGACGCGCCGTCGGAGCATATGCAGGTGATTATTGTGCACCACTGTGACCGGTCGTACTCGGCTGTGCCGAGGGATCGGTCTGCGGGTCCGGGTCGGTCACGGTGACCATCGCCGTGCGGATCACCTTGTCGCCGAGCCGATAACCGCCGCGGTAGACCGCGCCGATGACGGGTTCCGTTCCGCTGCCGTCATTTTGGACGGCCTCGTGCAGTTCCGGATCAAACGGATCGCCCGGCGCACCGAACTTCGCCAATCCCTCTGCGTCGAGTGTGGCGATCAGCTTGTCGGCCACACCCTTGAGCGGTCCGCTCTCGAGATCGCCGTGCTCGCGGGCACGGTCGAGGTCGTCGAGAACCGGTAGCAGCTTGTCGATCAGGATCTGCTTGCCGTAGGCGACGCGTCCCTGCTTCTCTTCTTCGGTTCGCCGCTTGTAGTTGGCGAACTGTGCGCGTTCACGCTGCAGGGCGGCGGTCAGTTCGGCCACCTCGGCCGAGTTTCCGCCGGTCGCCTCTTCCGAACCCGACGCGGGGTCGGCGGTCGGTTCGACCGTCGACTCCACGTCGACTGCTGCGGTGTCTGCCGCAGTCGTGTCGAGCTCGGGCTCCGGTGAGGTCACTTGGTGTCCCCGGAGTTCGGCTCGTCGACAACCTCTGCGTCGACGACGTCGCTGTCGGCGTCTGCGGTGGCACCCTCGGCGGATGCGCCGTTCTGCGACTCAGCAGCAGATGCTGCATAGATCGCCTGGCCCATCTCCTGGGACTCCGCGGACAGCTTCTCGATCGCGCTCTTGATCGCCGAGATATCGGTGCCCTTCAGGGCATCGTTGGCCTCGGAGATCGCGGCGTTGACCTTGTCCTTGACCTCGCCGGGAACCTTGTCCTCGTTGTCCTTGAGGAACTTCTCGGTCTGGTTGACCAGCGACTCGGCCTGGTTGCGGGTCTCGGCCTCCTCGCGACGCTTGCGGTCCTCTTCTGCGTGGGCCTCTGCGTCCTTGATCATCCGGTCGATCTCGTCCTTGCTCAGGCCCGAGCCCTCCTGGATGCGGATGGAGTTCTCCTTGCCGGTGCCCTTGTCCTTCGCGGTGACGTGCACGATGCCGTTGGCGTCGATGTCGAAGGTCACCTCGATCTGCGGAACACCCTGCGGCGCAGGAGCAATACCGCCGAGCTCGAACGAACCGAGCAGCTTGTTGTGCGAGGCGATCTCGCGCTCACCCTGGTAGACCTGGATCTGCACCGACGGCTGGTTGTCTTCGGCCGTGGTGTAGGTCTCCGACCGCTTGGTCGGGATCGTGGTGTTGCGCTCGATCAGCTTGTGCATCACGCCGCCCTTGGTCTCGATACCGAGCGACAGCGGGGTGACATCAAGCAGCAGAACGTCTTTCACTTCACCGCGGAGCACGCCGGCCTGCAGAGCAGCACCGACCGCGACGACCTCGTCGGGGTTGACACCCTTGTTGGGCTCCTGGCCTCCGGTGAGTTCCTTCACCAGATCGGTCACGGCGGGCATACGAGTCGAACCACCAACGAGCACAACGTGATCGATGTCGCCGACGGAGATGCCTGCGTCCTTGATGACGGCCTGGAACGGTGCGCGGGTGCGCTCGAGCAGATCAGAGGTGATCTTCTGGAACTCGCTGCGGCTCAACTGCTCGTCGAGGAAGAGCGGGTTCTTGTCGGCGTCGACGGTGATGTAGGGCAGGTTGATCGAGGTGCTCTGCGAGGCAGACAGTTCGATCTTGGCCTTCTCGGCAGCCTCACGAAGACGCTGCATGGCCATCTTGTCCTTGGTCAGGTCGATGCCGGAGCTGCTCTTGAACTTCTCCACGAGCCAGTCGACGATGCGCTGATCCCAGTCGTCACCACCGAGGTTGTTGTCGCCGGAGGTCGCACGGACCTCGACGACGCCGTCGCCGATCTCGAGCAGCGAGACGTCGAAGGTGCCGCCACCGAGGTCGAAGACCAAGATGGTCTGTTCCTTCTCGCCCTTGTCGAGTCCGTATGCCAGTGCGGCAGCGGTGGGCTCGTTGACGATACGCAGGACGTTGAGGCCCGCGATCTGGCCGGCCTCTTTGGTGGCCTGACGCTGCGAGTCGTTGAAGTATGCGGGCACGGTGATGACCGCGTCGCTGACGTCTTCACCCAGGTAGGACTCGGCGTCGCGCTTGAGCTTCATGAGCGTGCGCGCGCTGATCTCCTGCGGGGTGTACTTCTTGTCGTCGATCTCGACGTTCCAGTCGCCCTCGCCCATGTGGCGCTTGACGGACCGGATGGTGCGGTCGACGTTGGTGACGGCCTGGTTCTTGGCGGGCTGCCCGACGAGTACCTCACCGTTACGCGCGAATGCGACGACGGACGGAGTGGTCCGCGAGCCTTCGGCGTTGGCGATGACAGTCGGTTCGCCGCCCTCGAGCACGGACACCACGGAGTTGGTGGTGCCGAGGTCGATTCCAACAGCACGAGACATCTGTTATTTCCTCCTAGTTTGTGGGTGTGCACCCAAGTTCTCGGTCCCCTGGTCGAGCTGACGGCACGACCGAGGGGGTTGGTCGATGCAAACCTGCGTCTGGTCGGGGACCAGAGACTTCAGCGCGTCCGACTCAAGTCCTACTGGTTGAGCCTCACCGCGTCAAGTCTACTTGAGTCTGACCGACTCAGGTTTCTCGATAGGTCCAACTGTGCACAGATCCGGGTTGTTCCCGATTCGGAGAAAAAAGTTGAGCGCAGTTCGCGCAACTATGCGGAGGTCGATGTCTCGCTGGTTACGGCGCGGGCGGCAGCGCGTCGCCCGGTAGACCTTCGGCCTGATAGACCTCGAAGGTGAAGACGCCCGCCTGGACGGCCGGGTCGTCGTTCATGATCTTGGTGACCGTGTCGACGTCGCGGTCGAAGATGCCGACGCCGTGGATGTCGGCGTTGCCGCCGATGGGCAATACGACGGCCAGCTCGCCCGCCTTGCGCAGCGCGAGGGTGCGACGGCCGTGCTCCTTGAGGAACTGTCCGGCATCGGCCGAGCTGAAGTTCGGTCCCGAACGGAGGATCGACACCGTGTACGGCTGGGCGTACTCGAGAATCGTCTGCATCTCGGCGTCGGTGATCTCGGGCAGGTCGGGCATCTCGGCTCCTCGCGATCGCAATGGCAACTTCACAATCAAGACTTCTCAATGGCCAGCCTACGGCCGCCCGCATGCGCACGGAACCTACTCTCATGAACCTTGCGCGACGCCCGCGGACGCCCGCGATGGCTGCGTGACCAGCGACACGTGGCCGCTCGACGCTAAGCGGACTACAGTCCTCTTAGGACATATCTGTAGGAAGGTTAAGAACAATGCCGAAGAAAACAACCAACTCCCGCGCGCTCGATGCCGGTCTGCTGACCCTGCGCGTCGCCGTGGGCGCCACCCTGTTCGCGCACGGAGCCCAGAAGCTGCTCGGCTGGTTCGGCGGCCCCGGAATCGACGGGACGACCGCGGGCATGCAGCACATGGGATTCGAGCCCGCCAAGACGTCGGCCGTAGCCGCGGGCGTCAGCGAGGCCGCCGGTGGACTCGTCGCGCTCGGCGTCGGCACCCGCGTGGCAGCAGCGGCAGGCGCAGCAGCGATGATCGCCGCCGCCGACGTGCACCGTCCCAGCGGATTCTTCGCTCAGGAGGGCGGCTTCGAGTACCCGGCCGTCCTCGGACTCGCCTCTGCTGCACTGGCTCTGACCGGGCCGGGACGCTACTCCGTCGACGCCGTCGTGAAGCATCCCCTCTCACGTGAGGGTGCAGGCATTGCCGCGCTGGTCGCGTCCGCGGCAGGCGCAGCAGGCGTGCTCACTCGTCGCAAGAAGGCACTGGCACTGAAGGTCGGCTGAGCCGAACACCAAGAGCACAGCCGCGTCGTTCGTGTTTGTGCAGGACGTCTCGCAAGTGACCCTGCGCTAGGCAACACGGACGACGCGGCTGTGCCATCCGGTGGCGCCGTCGGGTATCGGCGCCACCCGCTGGTCGGTCTGCGTCTTGCCGTCGGCGTCGGTCGCGCGGCAGTACAACGTGTGGTTTCCGGGCGTTGCACCCCAGGTCCAGCTCCACTGTCGCCAGGTGTCGGTCGAGTATTCGGTCGCGAGCGTCGCCGTGTTCCATTCACCGTCGTCGACGCGCACCTCGACCTTGCGCACGCCCCGGTGCTGCGCCCAGGCAGTTCCCGCGACGACGACCGGACCGGCGGCGATATTCGACAGCGGCGCCGGGGTATCGATGCGCGAGGCCGTCTTGATGGGCGCTTTCACACCCCAGCCACGCTTCGCCCAGTACGACTGGGCTTGGTCGAATCGTGTTATCTCCCAGTCGATCACCCATTTGCAGGCGGAGACGAAGCCGTAGAGTCCCGGAATGACCTGCCGCGCGGGATACCCGTGCTCGAGTGGCAGTGGCGTGCCGTTCATACCTACCGCCAACATCGCGTCACGTCCGTCGGTGATCGCTTCGAGCGGCGTGCCAGACGTCCAGCCGTCGACGCTCGTCGAGAGCAGCATGTCCGCGTCGGCGTGCGGTTTCGCCATCGCGAGAAGGTCACGCATCGGATAGCCGATCCACCTCGCGTTGCTCGCAAGATCGCCGCCGACTTCATTGGAAACGCACGTCAGGGTGATGATCCTCTCCTGCGCCGACATCGCCATGAGATCGTTCCAGTCGAGCGTGATCTCGCGGTCGACCATGCCGTGGATTCGCAGCCGCCAATCCGACGTCGACAACTGCGGGACCTGCAGGGCTGTGTCGATGCGATAGAAGTCCGCATTGCTGGTGAGAAACGCGGTTGCGCCTTTGACATCGACGCCTGACGGAATCGGTGGCGCAGCAGACTTTGCTCGGGGCAACACGAGTCGGGCTCGCTCCGCGATCACTCCGCCCGCGTCGGCGACGCGTCGGGCAACCACCAGCGAGACCGCGGATGCCCCTGCAACGACCGCTGCCGCGACAAGGAAGGCACGTCGCGATGTTCCGGAACTAGTTGTGTCGTCGGTGTTTTCGAGTACTTCATCGGGGCCTGGGCTAACCTTTTGCGTCACAATCGATTTGCGACCCAGCACTATGAGAATTGCAACTGCGACCACACCTGCGACAATCGCCGGTATCACGTAGCTCGCGTCTGCGGTGGGACGTGTGGCCGCCGCGAATGCGCCGAACGCCGCCACGAGGATGACGAGAACGACGCCCGCCGGGGGCCGCGCCACCTGCAGAATGCCCGCAAGCATCGAGAGTAGGGCGAGAGCGACTGCGACACCGATCATCAGCGCCGGTTTGTCGTTGGTTCCGAACGTCGTGATGGCCCACTCCCGAGCAGGAGCGGGTGAATTGTCGACGAGAAACGCGGTTACCGCCTGGAAAGGTGAGGCCATGCGAGACAAGGGAATAGCCGCCAACTCGCCTGCCGCTATACCGCCGAAAACGGCAAGCATGCCGGAAACCACAGCACGAAGCCACGTTTCGAACGGCCGACGCATTTCGGATCGCTGACGCGTTTTTGATCGCTGACCCATGGCCACACTCCTCACCGAAGTCAGCGTCGTCGATCGTCGACTTCTGCAGTACTTCGTTCGAGTGCCCTGTGCGGATGGGTCGTGAGATTTCTTTTCTTTTCACCCATCCGGGGTCTGGTCTCCTGCGAATGCCCTCCGAGACTCACAGCACGGTGGGTTTGTTCCTCAATGATTGGATCGATCATGGTAGCCAACAGATTTCAACGCCTGACTCTCGCAGCAGCAGGCGCCGTACTGACCGTGGGAGTGATCGCGGGATGCTCTGACGACAGCAGTTCGTCGTCGGATTCGGCCACGTCGTCGATGGCCCCGATGTCGTCGTCGGCAATGCCGATGAGCAGCGGTACTGCCGAACCGGCGTCGCTCGTGGGGCCGGGATGTGCCGACTACGCGAAGGCCAATCCGTCGGGCAGTGGCTCGGTCGAGGGTATGGCGATGGACCCGGTAGCTACTGCGGCATCCCACAACCCGATGCTCAAGACGCTGACGCAGGCGGTGTCGGGGCAGCTCAATCCGCAGGTGAACCTGGTGGATACGCTCAACAACGGCCAGTACACCGTCTTCGCGCCGACCGACGACGCCTTCGCGAAGCTCGACGCCGCGACGATCGACAAGCTGAAGACCGATAAGGATCTGCTCACGAAAATCCTTACCTACCACGTTGTTTCGGGACAGATCGCACCCGACATGATCGACGGAACACACAAGACCCTCGAGGGTCAGGATGTCACGGTCACCGGATCCGGCAACGATCTCAAGGTCAACAACGCAGGCGTCGCCTGTGGTGGCGTCAAGACCGCAAACGCCACGGTGTACATGATCGACACGGTGCTCATGCCGCCGACCATGTGATCGTTTCACCGATGAGGTTCTCTGGATAAAGCGATGGGGCGCACCGTAATCGGTGCGCCCCATCGTGATCAAAGGTCGGGTTGATCGACCAGGATCAAGCGGCAGTCCGCGCGGCGTCGGCGACCGGCTCGAGAGCCTGTGCGACGACGTCGGCGACATCGGCCACCGGGGTGACCGTGACGGCGTCGAGAATCTCTGCCGGGACGTCGTCGAGGTCGGCCTCGTTGCGCGGTGAGATGAACACCTGCGTGAGCCCGTTGCGTTGTGCCGCAAGCAGTTTCTGCTTGAGCCCGCCGATCGGGAGCACGCGACCGTTGAGTGTGACCTCGCCGGTCATGCCCACCTCGGCACGCACCTTGCGGCCGGTTGCCATCGACACCAGGGCTGTCACCATGGTGATGCCGGCACTCGGACCGTCCTTCGGCACCGCGCCCGCCGGAACGTGCACGTGGATCGTGCCCTCCAGGTTCTTCGGATCGACGCCGAGTTCGCGTGCGTGTGCACGGACGTACGACAGTGCGATCTGCGCGGACTCCTTCATGACGTCGCCGAGCTGGCCGGTCAGTTGCAGACCTCCCTTACCCTCGCCCGTGTCGGTGCGATTGGCCTCGATGAACAGCACGTCGCCGCCCATTCCGGTCACGGCAAGTCCGGTGGCAACACCGGGCACAGCCGTACGCTCTTCGGACTCCGGCGTGAACCGGGCACGGCCGAGGTACTCCTTGACATCGGACTCCTCGATCGTGACAGGCGTTGTGGCCTTGCCGCTTTCGACGTTGGTCGCAACCTTGCGGAACAGCTTGGCGAGCAGTCGCTCGTACTGCCGCACACCCGGCTCGCGGGTGTAGTTGGCAGCGATCTCGCGCAGCGCATCCTCAGTAACCGAAACCTCATCCTTGGTGAGCGCAGCACGCTCCTCCTGCCGCGGGAGCAGGAAGTCGCGGGCGATGGCCACCTTGTCGTCCTCGGTGTAGCCGTCGATCGTGACGAGCTCCATACGGTCGAGCAGGGCCGACGGGATGTTCTCGATGACGTTGGCTGTCGCGAGGAACACGACGTCGGACAGGTCGAGGTCGAGATCGAGGTAGTGATCGCGGAACGTGTGGTTCTGCGCGGGGTCGAGGACCTCGAGCAGCGCGGCCGCGGGATCGCCCCGGAAGTCGGAGCCGACCTTGTCGATCTCGTCCAGCAGCACAACGGGATTCATCGATCCCGCCTCGCCGATGGCACGCACGATGCGTCCGGGCAGTGCGCCGACGTAGGTACGACGGTGACCGCGGATCTCAGCCTCGTCGCGCACACCGCCGAGAGCGACGCGCACGAACTTGCGACCGAGCGCACGGGCAACAGACTCACCCAGCGACGTCTTGCCGACACCGGGAGGACCGGCCAGCACCATTACGGCACCGGACCCGCGTCCGCCGACGACCTGCAGCTTGCGCTCGGCACGTCGGGCACGCACCGCCAGATATTCGACGATGCGATCTTTCACGTCGTCGAGACCGTGGTGATCGGCGTCGAGGATCTCGCGGGCACCCTTGATGTCTGTCGAATCCTCGGTGGTGACGCTCCACGGCAGATCGAGCACGGTGTCCAACCATGTTCTGATCCAACCGGTTTCGGGTGACTGGTCGCTGGCGCGTTCGAGTTTGCCGACCTCACGCAGTGCGGCTTCGCGCACGTTGTCGGGAAGATCGGCCGTCTCGACGCGACCGCGGTAGTCGTCAGCACCGTCGGGCTCGTCCTCACCGAGTTCCTTGCGGATCGCGGCGAGTTGCTGGCGAAGCAGGAATTCCTTCTGCTGCTTCTCCATCCCGTTGCGGACGTCGTCGGCGATCTTGTCGGAGACCTCGGTCTCGGCGATGTGCTCGCTGGTCCAGTCGATCAGCAGTTGAAGTCGTTCGCCGACGTCCGGCGTCTCGAGAAGCTGTCGCTTCTGGACGTCGTCGAGCCACGACGAGTAGCCCGACGTGTCGGCGAGATCCGACGGGTCGGTCATCTTGTTGACCGCGTCGATGATCTGCCACGCCTCACGACGTTGCAGCATGGCCAGTACGAGCTTCTTGTACTCGGCGGCGAGCGCCTTGGTCTCGGGCGTCGCCTCGACGTCGTCGACCTCGGTCACCTCGACCCACAGCGCGTTGCCGTGGCCGGTGGTTCCGGTGCCGATGTGGGCGCGCGTTTCGCCCTTGACGACGGCAGCCTGCACACCGCCGGGCATACGCCCGACCTGCACGATCGACGCCAGAACGCCATAGGTGGGATACCGGTCGTCCAGGCGTGGAGCGACCAGCAGTTTTCCGGACTCACTGGCCCGGGCCGCGTCCACCGTCGCCTGAGCAGCGTCGTCGAGAGGCACCGGCACAACCATGCCGGGCAGGACGACCAGATCAGGAACGAAGAGGACGGGCACTGAATACGTGTCAGACATTTAACCTCCAAAGTTCAGTCTGATGGACTCAACCTGGGTGGCAGGATGTTTGTTCCCGGGCAGATTTCGCCTGGGGCGGAATTCGGGGTGGGCGATAAACCAAAGCAATCGACATGGCCAATGTGTTGCACCAGTCGGTCACACCGCAAGAACCGACGGACGACGGAACGTGGCCGTTTCACGGAGTTCCGAGTGCGATCGCCATCGAAGGCGACGAACGGACCACAGACGGTGCCGCGCCGAGTATCCCAGGCTGCTTACCCGAGTCCACCGTGGTTGACCATGGCAAGGTCTACCTCTCACACCACACCGTTCTGGCTGTTGGCGTCCCCCGCCACGTTGTCTTCCTCTGAGCGCTCGTCGTTCTGCGGGAGTGGGTCGATCAGGAACGTTCTCACGTCCAGCGTGATCGCTGTACCTGCTTCCATATCGCGTTCCAGCGACACCAATTCTTGATTACCGGGGGAACATTCGACGGCTCTGCTGAGCGCCGCACGCGCAGCGGATTGCGCGCCTTCGACCTGGAGGACCTCGCAAAGGCGAAGCCAGAGCGCGGAGTCAAACCGAGCGGGAAACTCGACGGGCCGACGGCTATGGAGGTCCTCGTATCGCTGTTCGGCCAACTCGCACCAGTCGTCTACGTCCCAGAGAGGCTCCAGGTCGAGCAGCACGGCAACCGCGAACGAATACAAGCCCGGGCGTTGAAGCTCGTCCGTGGCCGCTTCAATTGTCGTCTCGGGAGCTGGCTGGTGGAACTCTGGCCGAAGGAGGCTATGCCACAACAGATACACGGCAAGCATAGGTTCGCGGACACTAGATGAGCGCTCAGTGACAAGCAGCTGCTCGATCCTGGTGAGGGCCGGCCGCATGTCGATCTTGAAATCGCTCCGGCCAGAGAGCACCTCGATGGTGTGAGCGAGGAACTCACCTGCTCGTGTGGCGGCAGTCGTCGAGTGCATGGCATCGCCAGACCCTAGGTACAGCTCGGGGGCCAACTGAACCTGGATGACGTTGGGGAGGTTTTCTCTCCACTGGTATTCGGTGTCCTTGTCGGTCGGTGCCCGTTGGACGTAGGTTCGGACAACATGGCGAGCAACCGTGTTGAGCCCCTCGAGGGTGAGCATAAGTGACTCTCCTGGTGGTGTGACTGTCTGAGCACCACCCACGAGAAGCCAAGTGCCGATGGAAAGTTCGCGGAGCTCATGCAAACTCTTCGAGCGAGCGTCGTATGCCTTCGCCACTAGGTGTCTGAGCGAGGCTCGCTGCGCTGGTCGGTTCAGGCCCGTGGCCTCCTCGCGGTAGAAGGCGGGCCGGATGTGGTCGAGTACAAACTCGACGTATCGGTTCTTGATGCCAGCGCGCTCCGATCCGAGGATCGCCGCGCGTACACGCTCAGCGTCGCCTGCCGAGAGCCCACTAAGTGCTGGATCGAGAATTCGGCGCTTGCGTGGATCGAGACGATCCCAGGTTGGCGTCGCGACGTTGAACCCGGCAGATAAGGATTCAAGGGCGGCCACGTAGTCCGTGTAGGCGAGTGTCGGGTCGTCGGCAACTCGTTCGCTTGCCGTGACGATTCGCCGTATGGCGCGCATCGCCGCCTCGTACGCAACCCTGTTGAGGGCGAGGAGCGCACTCATGAAGTCCTGAAGATCTGTGATGTCGTCGTCGCGAACCATCAAATTGGCACCGAAAGTGTGAGGAAGGATATCGGCGGGCCTGGGATGGTGGTGCGACCCTGTTGGCTGGCTGATCAGGCGGTCGGCCTTACCGCGGATCGGCGTAAAAGTCGCATTGAGAGCGAACGACAAGACCGCGGCGAGATCGTCAGCGATTGCGTCGCCGCCAGTAGAGAGCATGAAATCGTCCGTACCATCGGGCCGAACTGCTTCAAGTCGCTCGGTGAAGTGCGCCAGCACGGTATTGACCTCGGCGTACTCCGTGGATGGCGTCAGCTGGCCGACCGGCAGAGCGACGTGACGCTCGTGTAGAAAGTTGGTGTTTGTGTAAAGCGTCCGGCGATGCTCGGTCACGTTTAGCCGCACGTCCCCGAAATACATCCCCGTGATTACCTGAAGCACAACCCAAGAGTCGCACGCTACCTCCGGTCCACGCGGATTCGCGACGACGGACGCGGCAGCTTCCGTTGGATGCCGCGCCCGCCCCTGCGCTGAGCCCATGACATTCACAGCGCTCCATAGGGCGGTCGGAGCTTCGCCTGGCCACTTGGATGAAGCCCTTCTTGATGACGCAGTTGCTGCCGGCGTCGTGGAAACGAACGATCTGGACTGGTAGTCCGAACCGCCGCCGGCTAAGGGAATCACACAGACGGACTTTCCCAAGGATGTTGCAGCGATGGCGAACAGCGGCGGCGGCGTGATCGTCTACGGCGTGACGGAGTCGCAAAAGGCAGCGAGCGGTCGGGTAAATGTTGGAGACTTCGACGAGGCACACGAACGCTCGCTGCGTAGCGCCGCTATCACGGCAATCTCCCCGCCGGTCCTCGGTTTGCACGTGCATCGGCTCGGGAGCGAAGGAAACCGAGCCGTCATCGTGGAGGTACCACCGAGCAGTGACGGGCCTCACCTGATCTACAGGAACGACTACTTAGGAGCTCCACTCCGCAACGACTCGGACACGGTCTGGATGAGGGGGCGCCAGATCGAGGCGATGTATCGCACACGGTTCGAGGAGCGTCGTCACGCCACCGAGGCGCTGGACCTTCTGAATGACGATGCCGCGGCTGGCAGGGACACCACGGAGCGCGCCTGGTTAATTGCAGTCGCGCATCCTCGTGTTCCGCGGCTTTCGGACCGGTTGACACGAAACATGGCACGCGAAGTATTCGAAAATGTTGAGAGACTTGCAATCTTCTAAGCCGACGCGGGGGAATTCATCCGCTGGAAAGCGTCGACCGGCTCAATCCTCGGCCCGGACTGCGTCGCGGGACCGCGGTGAACACCGCGACGGGGGAACGCTCGAAGTGGAAGGACGTTTCCTGTCGTAGCTCTTGATTACGATCTGCACACCGGCGGTGAGGAGTCAGGTGACATGTTCGGGAACAAGATCGATACCCCAGTTGCGGTCTCGCAGCTCAGGATGCCTGATTCACGCGAACGGCAGAGCAAACGAGCGATCGAGTGGCTGCTCGACCAGCCTGGTGGTCCGCTCTTAGTCGTCACGCCAAACAAGAGGTTCGACAATGCCGTCGTCGCGGCACTCGTGGGCAGGTCAACGACAACTCACGTCACCTGGAGAGGGATGTCCACAGCAACGTTCGCTGGCCACAGAGTCGTGTATGCGTGGCCTGATCGCCAGCATCTAAACGACCTCTGGGACAAGGAAGCGGACGCGGTCGTCATCATCGAGTGGGGTGAAAATGAAACGGCCGAATGGATAGCGGACGCCAACCCCACACGCTTGCTACCTGGGGAGACGATCCCACCATCTGAGGACCAGACCAACGCTGCGGTGCCGCCCCTACCAAACGGGGTTGACGATGTTCTGGCCAGTGTTGCGGCATGGGCAGCTGGCTACAACTCAGGTCTGAAGTGGAATGAGGTGGACAAACTGAAGGCCGATATGATGAACCGCCCTGAGCGGTGGAGCGAAGCATCAGTGGATCAGGTTCGCGCCAAGTGCAAGGAACTAGGGATGCGCCCGAACGACGCCGAGACTGTGGCAGGCCTTCTGCAGCGCCGCAAGGACGGCCGCCGATTCAACGTGCACAACACGTACAAGAATTTCTCGTTCAACTAGTTCGCGCTGGAACGTCCACCTCACCGATCCGATACCGAAGGTCCGTGCCCAATCATATTTGGGCCGAGTCGTTCAACAACCGGATATCTTGGGTTGCGAGAATGGCTGAGCAAAGGACCACAACATGCCTGATCTGTACAGCGGCAGCAGGCAGATCCACACAGTCTTCGACCTGCTGGGTCGAAGCGAGGACGATCTGACTCATGCGCTCGGGTGGGGCCTGACGCACTCACCGCAACTCGTCAATGCCGTGATGGGTCTGATCGGGCTTGACAAGGCCGGGCACCTGACCGACGTTCGCCTTCAGCAAACGCAGAGCGGCCTCGGCAGGACCGACGTCGAACTCCTGTTTCCCGAGACTCTCGTGATCATCGAAGCGAAAGTCGGCTGGGACCTGCCGCGGCCAGGGCAGCTTGAGCAGTACGCCAAGCACACGTTCCCCAAGAACACGGTTCCCGCACTCGTGGTGCTCAGCGAAGCCACCGAAGACTACGCCCGCCGAAAAGTTGGTGGAATACCTAAGGAAATCGATGGAATCCCAGTCAAGTACATCCAGTGGAATCGATTGATTTCTGACGCCGAGAGCTCTATAGGAAGCACCAATTCACACAAGGAAAAGCGCCTGTTACAAGAACTGACCGAATACCTCAGGAGTGTTGTGAAACCGACCGACCCCTACAGTGCCAAGACGTACTGCGTTGCCCTCGGGGGTGTGCTCGGCGAAGGATGGAAGCGAACCACCAGGCAGATTGTCCTCGAGGATCGCAAGTACACCCATCCGTACGCTGCGGGTGGATGGCCTAAGCTCCCTCCGAACTACCTTGCATTCAGATGGGACGGAAGGGTCCAGATCATTCATCATGTGGAGGACTGCCAACTGGTCGACGACCCAAGTGACTTCATCAAGGACGCGCCCGCACACAACTCAGAGCACGGCTACCTGGCATATTCGCTTGGGCCGAAAATTGGCCCATCCAAGCCACTGCCCGCAGGCAAGAACTACCGGGATTCCCGATTGTGGGTTGCACTAGACCTTCTACTGACCGCATCGACCCTGGAGGAGGCACATAGCCTCACCAAGGAGCGATGGCCAGTTTGACAATGTGTCAGCCACCAACTTCCTATTCTCGGACTCACCCGTGGCCGAGCATCGGGCGAGCCCGTCACTGGTGCTCCTCGATAACCCGTGTCCGAGGCAAAGGGCCCGCCCGAAATCCCCTGGCGCACTTCAGCCGCGGCTTCGGCCTGCACCTCGTGTGCATTACCGAAGGGCATCACTGCACCTTCCCCGACAAACTGGTGACAATTTCCGCCGGGTGGCTCGACGAGCACAAAGGGCCCGCTCGGTAGACCTCCCGACCGGGGATGAGACGCCCCTTGGCGCTTGCGGAAAGCTAATTTGCGAGTCATCTGAGAGCGGCATACCGCGGACTGTCAAGAACCCCGAGACCACCGCAAGGATCATGACAACTTGGTAAGAATTCCCGGATGACACGATGCTGAGAAACCCCAGGTCACCTTTGACACCGAGGATGAGAACCTACATTCGGGGTGGGCGATCACCTGGCCCGAGCCGGCTGAAGGGCGGCGCGGTGGCCCTAAATGTGTGTCGTATCGAAGGACGTGGGTGCTGCAACGCCCACATCTTTCGATTGGACACACTTTGAGGGCTCTGCAGCGCCAGCGCAGGGCGTACCTACCGGACCTTGGTCGGGCATTTCGCGGACCGGATCGGTGTCACAATGTGGTCTCAAGAGTGTCGGAAAGATCTAGAGATTCCGATGCGATAGGCCATCCGTCAGCACGACTCAGTGCCTCCTCTGCCAGAAGGTAGTTGTGTGATTCTTTGTGGCGAGTGACCTTTCCCATCCGCATTCGGTCGAGCGCGAATCGGGCTGCGGCTATCCGGATCGGAGCAGACGTCTGCAGAGCGTGGACGAATGTCTCGGTCGATGGAAACACAAGTACCTCTTCGTTTGCGCCACCGCGATCATGAACGATGCCAGCCATCGTGACACCCAGTCTGCGTAGTACGGCTTCGGTGTCGCCCGGAGGCAGGAATCGGTAATCGGTCCCCATACGAACGTCGACTGCTCCCGACGGCGCCTGATTGATCCACAACATTTCGAGGATGCCCATACTAAGAGTCACAAGTCGCTTGTATCCGTCAGTCAGCCTGAGGGCTGGCAAGCAAGAGACGGACCAGTACTGGACCTGAGTCTGGAACGGAAACGGGACCGCCGCGCGCAGGTAGAGGCTGACGGCCGAAATGATGCGGTCCGCGTCCGGCATGCGCATGAATCGCGGATAATTCTTGGTCGAGCGAGCCAATTCGCTGGGATCGGGAGTGCGATATGCGTGGTCAGATGCGAGATTGGCTGTCGCCGGATCTTCGAACCACACCAATTGCTCGTCTTCTGTAACCAAACGGTCGAAGTCCGTGTTGTGAAGAACTGACGAGGCGTGCTCCGTGTTAAACACGACGAGGCGCTGAGTCCATATCGCCTCCCAAATGCACTGCCTCTCAATGTCGCGCAGCTCCCTGCTGGTACCGGCATGATGCCGGTACCGGAAGTTTTGGATGTTCGCGAAGTCATAGTCGATCAGATGACGGCGTAGCCGCTTGACTACGGAATCAGCTGAGATCCCGAGGTAAATCTCATGCTCGGCCCCCTCCCACAGATACAGGCCTACGGGGTGGCCAGAATGAGCGCGGGATAGCGCACGCAGATTGCGATCGGTCAGCTCGATCGGCTCCCCGAACTCGTGCGCGCGAGCCCACTCATCGACATCAGACGCGGACTTCCAGTCTGACAAAAGCCGATTCGGAGTCGGTGGCATGACCGAATCATAAGCGACGGTTATGACACCGCTCTCTGCCAGCTGTAGTGCAATTTGCCACCCTTGCCCACTCGAGCGGAGGAAGTTGATGAACGCGCGGCGGCCCTGAATGTGTGTCTTATCGAAGGATGTGGGTGCTGCAACGCCCACATCCTTCGGTTGGACACACATTGAGGGGCGCGGGGGCCTAATCACTCTCCGACGCTGTAGGAACGGACCACTTTCACAGCTGCCGGAACATTTCGGGTGGCCGGACGAATCGAACCGACACATACCGATTCGACGTCACGGAAGGTCCGACAATGTCTCGAAGCACGAGTGCTCGCCCACCATCGCCAGCGGGGAGCCTGCTCAGATCTGGTCGACGAGCAGTGGTCGGCGTGATTCTCGCCGTAATGGCGTCGATCGCCCTGATCGTGGCGACGCCGTCACAGGCTTTTGCCGCGCCCGCACCGGATTGCTCGACGCTCCACTCGCGAGTCCAGACACTCCAGTCGCAGGCGAACACGCTCAAGGGCCAGATCGACGCGCACAACTCCCGCGCCGGCGGCGTCGACAGGACGAATGCCGGGGCCGTCGGCGCCTACAACGCCGAAGCTCAGCAACTCAACGGCCAGCGCGATGCCCTGCAGGCACAGGCCAACGGGCTGCAGTCGGAACTTTCAGCGTGCGGTTCGAAGGAGACAGCACCGGCGATCCCGAACACCGACGGCAGCACGCCGACGCCACCTGCGCCACCTGCGCCGGCGAAGCCCGCACCCCCGAAGTCGGACGCCAAGCCCGCGCCGCAGAAGTCCGCACCCGCACAGCCTGCACAACCGAAACCCTCCGCACCGAAACCTTCCACACCAAAACCCGCGGCACCAAAACCCACCGCACCGAAACCCGCGCAGCCGGCGCCCGCGAAACCGCAGCCCGCCGAACCCGCACCGAAGCAATCCGCACCGAAGCAAACCACGACAGCGAAGCCGACCGGCGTCGAGCAGCGCAACGCTCCGATGCAGAGCAAGGTCAACGATCCGGAGTACCGCGCGAAGTACTACCAGAAGCAGGGATCCGACGGTGTCATCAAGCGCAAGCCGGGAAGCGGCGTCGACGCGAATGGCGATCTGGTTCCGGCCATCCGCGAGAATCCGAAGAAGCCGGGGAGCTTCGTCGAATCCCACTCGTCGCCGACCGTCCGTGCCAAATTCGACGGCCCGGCTCAGCAACGCGCGCCGACCAGTGCCGAATCGTCGCAGATGCGCGAGAGTGTCGCTGCCCGGAATCGTGCCGTCGGTGACGTGAAGCGACTCAAGGCCGAAAGCGCGACCCAGCAGAAGACGGACGGCAAGGTCGATCCACGGACCGAGTCCGAGCTGAAGGATGCGTACCGTCGGCAAACCACGCAGGGCGAGCAGCTCGGCGAGGCGGCGGGGCGACAGGCCATCGCGCGTGACTACCCGTCGTCGAAGTACGACGTTCGTGAGCTGACAAGCGCCCGTGGACAATCGGGTGCCGGCAGCCCGGACCAGGTGTTCGTGGTGCGACCCAAAGCGGGAGGCTCCGAGAGGATGGTCGTCCAGGAGGTCAAGGGGCCGTCGTCCAAGGCGGGATCTCGGATCGGCCTCGACGGCCAACGGTACGAACAGGGAACCCGCGGCTACTTGGATGCACTGATCGACGAGATGGCCCGAAACGGCGACCCACGCGCATTGAGCATGCGGAGCGCGCTCAACCGCGGTGCACTCAGCTACCGTCTCGTGAAGGCGCGCGTGTCGGGTGACGAGTGGGCAGGCTACAGCGTTCGCAACTTCGACATCGGATAGGACGACACGATGCAATCAGTGACAAGGCACGCACTTGGCCGATCGATCGACGAACTGCGTGAATTGGCAACCGAATCAGACGACGCCCTGGTATCGCACTTCGAGGACATCAGCCTCTACCCGGAGTCGACGATGCCGACCGCGGCACTCGCGGCCACCAGCGCCGCAGCACTTCACTTTGGATCGGACCCTTCCGGGGCACGCGTCGAGACCCGCGTCGCTGCCCGACGGGCCGAGCAGATCTACCTCGGGATGTACCAACTCGCAGCGCTCCCGCCGGGCGAACCATTCGTCCTGGAGATGGACTCTGCGGGTCTGCGCAGTCACGGCACCGGGCACAATCCCCGCGCGGTGAACGCACAGACCTGGCTCGACGCGTACTGGTGGGCGCGCGCCACACGCAACGGGACCGCACGCGAGACGCTCGACGCTATCGACCCCGCACTGTTGACGCAGGGCAGCCGCAACGACCCGGCGATGCTCGGACTCGTCGAGGCGCTACAGGCACGCGACCGCAAAGACCCGCAGTGGGCTGAGATGCTCAGCGCCTGTGTCTCACAGGTCAATTCGCCAACGATTTCGACGAAGGAAGAGGCCAGGCTGCTGCAGCTGGACCTGTTCGGCGTACTGGCCACCATCGGCAATGAACCCGACGACCAGGGCAACTTCACCGAGCAACTGACCGACGCCCTGACCGACCACCGGGCCTTCTGGGGTGCCAGCGAAGAACGCAGCGGCACACCCCGCGGCTTCTTCTCGCTCCCGCTGTTCGGCCTGTGCGCCATGGCGCTCGACGAGGGTATGACGATCGACGTCGACTCCGACTATCTGCCCGTCGAACTCATTCAGAACCCACCCTGGATGTTCGAGCTGGACTAGAGCGCTCCGAAGCACCGTCCTCCGCGCCAACCCGCCAGCCAAATATGTGTCGTATCGAAGGATGTGGGTGCTGCAGCACCCACATCCTTCGATTGCACACACATTCAGGGCGCGGCGCGTCGACTGTGACCCCGCGCGAACCAATCCGATGTGCCAGCGTCCACGAACAGTGAGTGGGGAACCCGCCGCCGGAGGCAACGGACGAATATGGAGACGGCCACGTGACAACGCTTGCACGGCTGGTGGTTCGTCATCGATGGTGGGTTATCGCGGCGTGGATCGTCGTCGCGCTCTGCGGTGCGTTCGGGGCATCCCGCGCGACGAGTGCGCTGAGCTACGACTTCAGCCTCCCCGGCCAGTCCGGGTATGAGACCAACGCCGACATCACACGAGAATTCGGCTCCGGTGGCGACAATGCGCCGGTGTTGCTGGTCAGCAAGGCCGTGCAGGGCGGCAGCGTCGACGTCGAGTCCGGTAGCCGGATCGCGGCAGCGGCGGCGTCGGCGGCACCGGGAGCCCGAATCGCTTCCTACACAACCCATCCCGAACTGATCTCCCGCGACCGGTCGACGGCGGTCACGGTGGTCTATCCGAAGGTGGTTCCGGGCGCCGACCCCTACGTCACAAGCCTGCCCGCCTTGCAGCAGGTGGCGAAGGAGTCGACGTCGGCAACCACATCGGTCGCGGTCACCGGCGTCGACGCCCTGAACGCGGGAGGCGGGGGCGGCGTCAACGTTCTCGTGGAGACCATCGTCGGTGGCGTCGGAGCCCTGGTGGTGCTGGCGCTCGTCTTCGGATCGTTCTTGGCCATCACACCGCTGCTCACCGCGGCGGCGTCGATCCTCACGACGTTCCTCATTCTCTGGGGACTGACGTCGATCACCGAGGTGTCGTTCATCGTGCAGTATCTCCTCGCGCTGATCGGTTTGGGAGTGGCGATCGACTACGCGCTCCTGATCGTCACCCGATGGCGAGAGGCCCGCGGCAATGGGTACGACGGCGAGCAAGCGGTCGAGCAGACGCTGGCGACCGCAGGCCGCGCCGTGCTGTTCTCGGGCATCACCGTCGCGGTGAGTCTGGCGGCGCTGATCGCTCTCCCCGTGCCGTTTCTGCGGAGTATCGGATTCACCGGGCTGCTCATCCCGCTGATCAGTGTGGTCGCCGCGCTCACGTTGGTGCCCGCGCTGCTGTCCGTCGCGGGAACCAAGCTCGAATGGCCCCACCGCAGATCGACATCGCCGGACAGCCGGTTGTGGCGACGCGTCGGGACGGTAGTTGTCAGACACCGCTGGGCGTCGACCGCGATCGCCATCATCGTTCTGGCCGTCCTCGCTATACCTGTTGCCTCACTGAATCTCTCGTCCCCGACGAACGCGTCACTCGCGTCCGTCGGCGGCCCGGCCGGGCAGGCAGTCGACGCCGTCGCCGACGCCGGACTCGGGTCCGGGCTCACCACGCCCGTCGAGATCGTCACGGACTCACCACAGAGCATCGTCGAAGCACTTCGCGGCCAACCGGGAGTTGCAGGAGTTGTGGCGCCGACCGAGTGGCAGCGCGGCTCGACGCACATCGTCGACGCCTGGACGACGGTGGACTCGTCCACTCCGGAGGGAGGTCGCGCCGCCGCCGACATCCGCACGGTTGCCGAACAGCACGGAGGGAGAGTCGGCGGGATAACCGCCCAGAACGCAGACTTCATCGACGCCGTGTACGGAAACATCTGGTGGGTACTACTTCTCATCGTCGTCGTGACGTTCGCCCTGCTCGCAACGGCACTACGTTCGATCGTGCTGCCGCTGAAAGCACTTGTGCTCAACGCATTCTCGCTGGCGGCGGCATTCGGGGTCACGGTGTTCATCTGGCAGGAGGGCCACGGAACGTCGCTGCTCTTCGGCCAGGATGGTGCAGGTGCCATCACCATCTGGATTCCGGTGGCCGTCTTTGCCTTCCTGTTCGGACTCTCCATGGATTACGAGGTCTTCCTACTGAGCCGCATCAAGGAAGAACACGACGCCGGCGCCAGTACCGACACCGCCACCATCGACGGCGTCGCGCGGACCGGACGTCTGGTGACCTCGGCTGCGCTCATCCTGTTCCTGGCATTCATCTCACTCGCGCAGGTGCCCGTGACCGATGTCAAGATACTCGCGACAGCGCTGGCACTCGGAATCATCTTGGACGCCACCATTGTTCGCGGCGTTCTGGCTCCGGCTCTCGTTGCCGCGCTGGGTCCCGCCAACTGGTGGGTGCCGAAGTGGTGGCCCGGTCGCGCCTCTCGTCAACCCCCAACCGAAAGCCGCACTGCCAGTTGAGACTCGGAGCCTTGCCTCACGTGATCGCAGCGATGGTCCTATCCGACATCCGTGGTGACATCAGGTCGATCGCAGGCAGCAGGTAGCGCACGAGAGCCGGCGACACCTCCTCGGGTCGGTGGGTGATCGCACGAACGATCCACCTCGCCGCCTCGTCGACCTCCAGCGCGCCGACGTCGTCGTATTCGGCTGTGGGAGCGATCATCTCGGTACGTACCAGCGGGAAGTAGACGTTGGTCGCTGTAACTCCTTCTGGCCGTTCGGCGTTCAAGCTGCGACTGAAGATCGCCAGTGCGCTTTTCGACCCCGCGTACGCCGAGAACCGCGGAAACGTGTTGGCGTGCAGCGCCCAGGTGCACACGTTGACGAGCTGCCCCTCGCCACGTTCGACCATGCCAGGCAACAGCCCGAGTGAGAGCTGCACGGCGGCAAGGTAGTTGAGTCGTGCTGTGCGCTGATAGTCGTGGAATCGTTCGGTCGAGTCGACGATGGTGCGTCGAATCGAGTGACCTGCATTGTTGACCAGAACGTCCACGGATTCTTCGGAGAGGTCGGCGATGAGTTGGTCGGTCGACGCCTCGTCGGAGAGATCGCACACCCGGTACTCGCAACCGGTCTCGGCGGCCAGCTCGCGCAGCTTCTCCTCGCCGCGCGCCACACCGATCACACGTGCTTCGCGCGCGGTGAGCTGGCGCGCCGACTCCCGACCGATCCCTGCCGACGCCCCGGTGATCACGACGGTCAGATCTGCGATGTCGCGGCCGCGCCCCGCCAGCGCGGTGTCGACGAACCCCGGGACGAAACTACGACGTTGGACCAGAGCCTGAACCCTGCGCTGAATGGACATCGATTCCCCCTATCAGGCGGCACATCTGCGTGCACGACGTACACATCGTCCTCGTGCCTACCCCTGAAACCTAGCCTTCGCGCTCGAGAACGTCGGCGACATCCGGGGCGATCTCGCGAAGGATGCAGCGCGCAGACCTCCCGAGTGCGGCGAGGTCGTCGGGACTGAGCGGGTCGACGATCGCCCGACGCACCTCGGCCGCATGGCCGGGGGCGCACTCGGTCAGCTTGCGCACGCCGTCATCGGTGATCTGCGCCAACGTGTGCCTCCCACCGCCGGGGTTGGCAATGCGCGCCACCCAGCCCGAACGTTCGAGTCGCGTCATCGCGTGCGACAGCCGCGACAGTGAACTCTGCGTCAGTAGAGCGAGGTCGGACAGCGGGCGGGTGCGGTCGGGCGACGACTCCAAACGGACCAGGACGTGGTACTCGAACATGTTCAGCCCGGCGTCTCGTTTGAGTTGCGAGTCGAGCGCGGCGGGCAGCGTCGTCAGTAGTGCCATCACCGATTTCCACTCCCTGAGCTGCGCGTCGTCGAGCCATGGTGCATCAGACATGATGCCCAGCATACGCTGACTTGAACATTCAAGTAACTGCGTGTAGCTTTGGTTGAACATTCAACAACCCGTCTGCCACCGCAGCGGTTTACCCAGGAGCTGTCATGTTCATCGCCACCGTCGTCATCGCCATCGTGTTCGCACTGATGCTCGTCTTCTCGGGAGTGGGCAAACTGCGCCACGACCCCAAGCAGATGGGCGTGATGACCGAGGTCGGATTCCCCCAGGACAAGGTGGGCCTCCTCGCGCTCGCCGAGTTCGCGGGAGCGATCGGCCTCATCGTCGGCTTGTTCTGGTGGCCGATCGGCGTCGCAGCAGCGATCGGAACCTTCCTCTACTTCCTCGGCGCAGCGATCTTCCACCTGCGCGCAGGCGACAAGAACATCGCGCCCGTCGTCGTGCTGATGCTCGTCTCGATCGCTTACATCGTCCTGCGTCTGCTGAGCATCTGACAGCTGTATCTAAAGCGGGCGCCTGACCGCAGCGAACGGGCCGCCTCAGCCGCCCGCGAAGAACAAGCTGAGCGCCCGCGCGGGTTCCAGAGCGCTCGATATGTTGGCGACGCAGAGCACCAGCACCGCCGCGGCCACCGTCAACGTGGCCGCGGCGGTTGCGGTTGCGGTTGCCGAACGCGTCGAATAGCTTAGTGCGCCAACGCCATTCAAGCCAGGACGACGGCCGCGCCACAGTCGAACCGCGAGCACGCCGAGCAGCGCCACGAATACCGCGGACAGCACCGCGACCACGACGTGGTAGCGCGCGAAGTCGGCGACGAGGTGATCGGCCACCGGCGACGCACCCGGCGTGGCGATCCCGAGACGCACAGCGTCGATCGCCCCCGCCAGTGACGAATCACGTTGCGCGGGAAGCAATGACACCGCAGAAGACAGCGGCGCAATCGCACCCTGAATGTTGGCCATGAGCAACGCTGCAGCACTGATCGTTCCGAGTGAAACAGCCACGCCGGCGACCACATAGCCCACCGTCCGCCCGCGGCTATCAGCCTGGCGCCCCTGAGACGACCTACCCTGATACGACGCCCAGAGTCGTCGGCACGCCGAGCACAACACCAGCAGCGCCAGCGCGGCGATCACCGCTTTCGCGACGTGATAGCGCGCCCAGTAGTCGACGACGGTCCTGAGGCTATCCGGGAGCACCGCGCTTCCCGAGCCCGAATAGTCGATGAATGCGTTGCGCATCGACTGCACAAGTCGCGTGTTGTCGCCGTATCCCCCGTAATGGCCGCCCGCGAGATAAGCGGGCGCGAACACGAAGGCGATGCCGAGCACCGCGAGTATGCCCGCGTACGTTCCGGCCCACTTACCCGATGATGTCGACGTCACCCGACCGACAGTAGCGCCGCGTACGCGGCCATGGCCTTGCCCGATGAGATGAGCGGATCGCGGGACCTCAACGTACGCGCCATCACGAATGCTCCCTCGAGAGCCGCCAGTACCGCGACGACGAGATCGCGTGCGGCTGGTGTTGTCATTCCTCGCGCAGACAACAGCTTCGTGCCCGCGGTGATCCACTCGTCGAAGATCTCTCCGGTCGTCGCGCGCAGATCGGGTTCGACGTCGGCCACCTCGCCCGCGATGGTCCCGACCGGGCACATATTGGCCCAGCCCGTCCCTTCGGCGGCATCGGCCGCCTCGCGAAAGGCGGTCTCGATCGCCGTCGGAATGTCGTCGCCCGCCATCATCAATCCGCCGACCAACTGGGCGTATGCCTGACCCATCGAGCGGAGGGCCGCGCCTGCGACTTGTCGCTTGCCCCCTGGAAAGTGGTGGTACAGAGAGCCGTTGGGCACTCCCGCGGCGTCGAGAACCTGCTTGATGCCCGTGGCCGAGTAACCACGACGGCGCAACGACTCACCCATCGCGACGACGATCCGCTCCGCCGTCTGGCCGTCTTCGGCTGTGACATTTTCCGACCGCGCTCCCGTTGACACCTTCACAGCTTAGAGCAAGTGCTCTAGAGTGGTTGCTCTAGAGCACTTGCTCCAGACCGGTCGGTAGATCCAATAACAGTGGAGGTCCGATGAACCACAAGCTCAGCTCCGTCGACATACCCGCAGGGAGCCTCGACTACGTCGACGAGGGCAGCGGTCCCCCCGTGGTGTTGCTGCACGGTTTGTTCATGGACCACACCCTCTGGGATCAGGTCATGCCGTTGCTCCCGTCCGGCTTCCGCTACCTGAGACCAGTCCTCCCACTTGGCGCGCATCGTCGCGCAATGAACTCCGACGCCGACCTGCGGATGCCGGGAATGGTGAACCTCGTCGCAGACTTCCTCGACGCCCTCGACCTCGACGACGTGACACTCGTTCACTCCGATTGGGGCGGCGGACTGTTCCTGACCGCGGCGAAACGCGACCAGCGGGTGGGACGACTCGTGATCCTGCCGTGCGAGGCGTTCGAGAACTTCCCCCCAGGATTGCCCGGCAAAATGGCCACCGTGTCGGCACATCTTCCTGGCGGCCTGACTCTCGCGGCACGGCTACTCCGAATCCGGTGGCTGCGCAACACGCCGTTGCTCTTCGGCTGGATGACAGCTCGCCCGATTCCCGACGCTGTTGTCGAGGGGTGGACGAAATCCGTACTCTCCGACCGCAACGTTGCGCGCGACCTGGACTCCTACGCCTCCACGCGATTCGATGCATCGAGCCTCATCCGTGATACCGAGGCGCTTCGCGAATTCACGGGAGATGTGTTGATTCTCTGGCCTGTTCGCAATCACGTGATGCCGCCCGAGCATGGCCGCCGCCTCGCCGACCTGATTCCCTCCGCCCGCTTACGGACGATCGACGGCTCGGTCCTCCTCTCGCTCGACAATCCCGCCACGGTCGCCCGCGAGATCGGCGCTTTCCTGACCCGTCAGCCCGACGTCGACGAACGCACCCGCGTCGCGGGGTCCTGACACGCGGCGTTCACTGCCGGTGTCACCTGTGGTCGGAAGCCGGTACCGGACCGGATCGTGAAAGCCGCGACCACTCCGCCCAGTGCACAGAAGACCGCGGAGATGAGCATCGCCGTGGTGAATCCGGGACCGAGCGGCTGGCCAGGTCCAGCGCTGATCCCCGCAACAGCAGGAAGAACCGCGACGGCGAGCAGACCCGCGATCCTCGACACAGCGTTGTTGACGCCCGACGCCGCGCCGGCGTGCGCGTCGTCGACCGCAGCGAGCGCCGCGGCGGTCAGGGGCGCGACCGTGATGGTCATACCCACACCGAACAGGATCACCGCGGGGAACACCGCGCCGAGATAGCTTGCCCCAGGGACGATCCGCGCCATCAATGCCAACCCGATACCCGCGATGATGGGACCCACGGTCATCGGAATGCGAGGACCCGTCTTCTGCGCAATCCGCCCCGAAAGGGACGACCCGAAGAGCATCACGACGGTGCTCGGCACCATCGCAGCGCCGGCTTCCAATGCCGAGTACCCCAGGCTCTGTTGTAGTTGCAGCGCAACAAGGAACAGCGCCCCTCCGAGCGCGGCATAGACGAGCAGGGTCGTCGCATTCGCTCCGGTGAACTGCGCCGAGCGGAACATCGACAACTCGAGAAGTGGTGCAGGCGTGCGTAGTTCGATCAGCACGAACACCACCAGAAGCACAACACCTGCGACTCCTATTGCGATGATCCACGGCGTCCACCCGCGCGACGGCCCCTCGATCAGCGCAACGATCACACCCGCGAGTCCCAGCGTGATGGTGACCGCACCAGGTATGTCGGGCCGCCCTGCCACGTCGGGCTCCTTCGATTCGTCTATGTGCCGCAACGTGATTACCGCCGCAACAAGCGCGAGCGGCACGCTGAGGAAGAAGACCCACCGCCACGACGCGGCGTCGACGAGCCATCCGCCGACGAACGGCCCGAGCGCACTCGTCGCCCCCGACATCCCCGCCCACAGGCCGACTGCCTGCCCTCGTTCCTCTTCGCGGATACCGGCATTGACCAGTGCAAGGCTGCCCGGCACGAGTGCCGCCGCCGCGACACCCTGCACGAGACGTGCCACCACCAACCACTCGATGGTCGGGGCAAGACCGCACGCGATCGAGGCGATAGCGAACACGATCAAACCGCCGACGAATACGGCCCTGCGGCCGTACCGATCTCCCGCGACACCGCCGGTCAGCAGCAGCGCACTCAGCGTGAGCATGTACCCGTCGACGACCCACTGCTGCCCGGCGAGCCCGGTGTCGAGGTCGCGCGCGATAGTCGGCAATGCGACGTTCACGACGGTGCCGTCGAGGAAGGCTACACCCGAACCGAGGACAGCCGACGCGATGAGCCAGCGCCCCTTCGCCGACGACGCGCTGACCCCCGGAGAGCCATTATTCGGCGCAGACGTGTGCATATCGTTGCCCGTCTCTCACAGTCGTGGTGCAGTGGTGTCGGCGGCACGCGGAGCCGTAGGTAGTTCCCACGATGCTCCGATCGTGCACGACTTGCCAGTGAACGCAGACCAGCCAGTGTTGACCACCAGAGGAGCCGACGATGACCACCGCCGCTAGACGCCTACTGACCGCGTTCGTTCTCGTCGCGTTGACCCTGGTCAGCGGACCGGCCTTGGCGAATGCCGCGCCATCGGCTCCCACGCGATCAGATGTGCTGACGTTCTCGATCCCCGCGATCGGCGGCGTCGAGACCGGTCCGGCCGGCGTGCCCGGCGGGTCGCTGCGTCCGGTCACCGTCGTCGCGCAACCTGCGCCGCGCACCCTGCAGTTCCCGCCACCGCCCGCCGCCGTCACCTTCTCCGTGCCCTCGCCGGCGCCGTATCACTACCAGTACTCGTATCGGTTCCTGTCGATCTCGTGGAACAACCTGCGTACCGGCAAGCACGGCGTGGTGTCTCTGCGGCACTGGCAGCTCCCGAGCTATCCGGTGAGCGGCTACCCGTCGACGCTGAAGACGTCCGCGGTCGCGGTGACCGGGTCGGGTCCCGTCGTCGCGACGGTCAGCGTGCTGCGTGAGCAGCCGAATGCAGCGCCGCAGGTGATCAGCGTGATCCCAGGTGTGAACGCGATTCAACTGCCCTGATCGGCACGCTCCCGCCTCGCCGTGATCGCCGACGCCGCACTCCGTAGGTCGAGGCGAACGGCAGGCGGGACGACCACTGCCAGAGGGATGAAGACCGGCGCGAGCAGGATCGGCAGCGTGAACACGGCTCGTGCCCCGACGGTCGTCGACCCGTCGGTTGCGCGGTCGACGGTGAGCACCAGCGCGGCGTCGACAAATCTCCACTGCCCGATCTCTACCCAGCGCTGTGGTCGAGCGCTCCGCACGACGTCCATGCGTGGGCGGACACCCGGGACGACAGTGATGTCTGTCCACGACGTTCCGACGTCGCCGGGATGATCGCCGAGTGGCATCAGGTCGGCGATCGCCCGCAAACTGGCTTGCCACTGTGGACGGTTCGCCGGGTCGACGAGGTAGTCGAAGACCTCGTCGGGCGGGGCGTCGAAGGCGACCGACACGTCGGCGACGGCGCGGCGGACGGTCGACGGAATGCGCATGAACGTCACCGTCTAGAGCGGCAGCGTCGGCCAGGCGTCGGGTCCGGCACTGCCCGCGGCGTAGTCGTCGATCGGCACCTTGTTGGCACGCCATGCGTCGACGATGGGATCGACGATGCGCCAACACTCTTCGGCGGCGTCGCCGCGAACGGCAAGTGTCTCATCGCCTTTGATGATTCCCGACAGCACCTCGGCGTACGCGCGCATCGACGCGTTGCCGAAGTCGGCGTCGAGGTCAACGGTCTTGAGCGCGAACGGATGTGAGCCACGATGGACGTTGAGCCGCACCGACATCGCGTCGTGACCGAACGTGAAACGCAGGACGTTGGGCTCGACCTGGTCCTCGAACTGCTCGGGGACGTGCCGCAGCGGACGGAAGGTCAGCACGATCTCCTTCGCCTCCGGGTCGAGCGCCTTGCCCGAGCGCAGCGTGAACGGCACACCCTGCCACCTGTTGGTGCGAACCTCGAACGTGGCTTCCGCCAGGGTCTCGGTGTTGTTCGATGCGTCGACACCGTCCTCGTCGACGTAGTTGGGCAACTGCTCGCCGCCCGCTTCGCCCGCCGTGTAGCGGGCTCGACGCGACGATGCCACGGCATCGTCGTCCCAGATGTGCACGGCACGCAGCGCAGCGCCGATCGCGTCACGCAGATCGCGCTCGCCGAGTGTCGCAGGCGGTTCCATCGCGACGACGGCAACCAGTTGCAGCAGGTGGCTCTGGATCATGTCCTGGAGTGCGCCGACCCCGTCGTAATAGCCTGCGCGGCCCTCTAATCCGAGGCTCTCGTCGTAGCGGATGACGACCGACTCGATATGCGTTCCCGACCACACCGGCTCGAACACGCGGTTGGCCAGACGCACCCCGAGCAGGTCGAGCAACACCGACTGACCGAGGAAATGATCCACGCGGTAGATCTGGTTCTCGGGCACCAACTCCAGCAGGAGCTCGTTGAGTTCGCGGGCCGACTTCTGGTCGCTCCCGAACGGCTTCTCGGGGGCGAGCGTGGTGCCGGGCGGAAGGTCGACGTCGCGCAGCGCCTCGCACGCCTTGCGCGTCACCGACGGCGGCACCGCGAAGTACAGCACAGGACGGCCGTCGATATCGCTGAGCACACTTCTGAGATCGTCGGCGTCGGTCGGGTCGCCCCGGCGGTACACGGTCTGTTCCACCACCCGGTCCCCCGCGTCCGACCGCTCGTCGGCGAAGGCCTCGCGAACCTTGTCCCGCCACTGGTCGTCGGTCAGGTCGTGCCTTCCTACGCCGATCAAACGCACGTTGAGATCGGGTTCGAGACCGAGCAACTGGCCGAGTGCGGGGAGCAGCAGCCGCTTGGTCAGGTCGCCCGTGGCGCCGAAAATGATCAGCGTCGTCACCTGCGGTGACGTCTGGTCATCAGCGCTCGAGGTGTTGTCCGACGCCGGTCCGGTCACGTAGTCCTCCTCGACGATGAGCCCGTCCGTGCGGACTCTATTGGCGTGTGCCCGACTCGCGAAGTTTCGTCGGACAACTGCGATCACAGGCAGAATCGAGAGCATGGCCGCCTATATCGAAGACTACGCACTCGTCGGGGATTGCCGCACCGGAGCGCTGATCTCACGCAATGGTGACGTCGACTGGTTGTGCGTTCCACGCTTCGACAGCGCCTCGATCTTCGGGAGCCTCCTCGGCAAACCCGACCACGGATCGTGGCATCTCGCACCAACCGACCTCGACGCGACGGTGAGCCGACGCTACGACGGCGAGACGTTGATCCTGGTGACGCGGTGGGAGACGTCGACCGGTGTCGCCGAGGTCCACGAGTTCATGCCGATCGACGGCGGGCGCGTCGATCTAGTGCGGCGAGTGGTCGGGATCAGCGGCAAGGTCGAGATCGACACGGAACTCCGCATGCGCTTCGACTATTCGCGGGTCGTCCCCTGGGTGCTGCAGCATGGCGACGACGAGCGACCGGCGCTAAGGGCGGTCGCGGGACCAGACGCCGTGATCGTCCGAGGCATCGCGCTGAAGGCCACCGACCACGTCCACCGCGCGACGAAGACAATCCACGCGGGCCAGACCCTTGATTTGGTGTTGACCTGGTACCACTCATATCGCGAAGAGCCAGAACCACTCGACGTCGATCAGGCGCTGCGCGAAACACACGACTGGTGGACCGAGTGGGCAGGCCGTATCGACCACACCGGGTCACGCGACGCGGCGATCGTCCGATCGCTGATCACGTTGCGCGCGTTGAGTAATCTCGACACCGGGGGGATCGTCGCCGCAGCGACCACGTCGCTACCCGAATCCATTGGCGGATCACGTAATTGGGACTACCGCTATGTGTGGCTACGTGACGCAGCCCTGACGCTCGACGTCCTCGTCTGCCACGGATTCATCCGCGTGGCCGAGCACTGGCGGATGTGGCTGCTGCGCGCCATCGCCGGCGATCCCAGTCAGTTGCAGATCATGTACGGCATCGCGGGCGAGCGCGAATTGCCCGAGATCGAGATGCCCCAGTTCCCTGGTTATGAGGGCTCAGCCCCGGTACGGGTCGGCAACGGCGCCGTCGACCAGTTCCAGGCCGACACCATCGGCGAGGTGCTCGTCGCACTCGACGCCGCCCGTGCCGCAGGCCTGCCGGAGAACAAGATCTCGTGGTCGCTGCAGCGCGAACTACTCAAACGGGCCGAGGAGAACATCGACAAACCCGACAACGGCATCTGGGAGATCCGCGGGCCGCTTCGCAAGTTCACGCACTCGCGGGCGATGGTGTGGGCAGCGTTCGACCGAGGCGTACGCGCCGTCGAAGAGCACGGACTCAAGGGGCCCGCGAACCACTGGAAAGCGCTGCGCGACAAGATTCGAGCCGAGATCGAGGAGACCATGGTCGACCCGCACACCGGCCGGTTCGTCCAGTATCCGGGCACGACGGAGGTCGACGCCTCACTACTGCAACTCCCGCAGGTCGGCTTCTGCGACTTCGACGATCCGCGCATGCTCGCCACTGTCGAGGGCATTGAGCAAACTTTAATGCAGGGCGGGTTGGTGCTGCGCTACCGGACGTCGTCGCACGTCGACGGCCTCGACGGCACCGAACACCCCTTCATGGCGTGTACGTTCTGGCTCGCAGAGCAGTACGCCCGCAGCGGCAGGCGTGGCGACGCCGAAAAGGTGATGGCTCAGGGTATGGCGACGGCCAACGACGTAGGACTGTTCTCCGAGGAGTATGACGTCGACGCACGCAGGCAGGTCGGGAACACGCCACAGGCGTTGTCACACTTGGCATTTGTGCGCGCCGCAGATGCGCTCGCCGACTACCCGGACAACTGACCTCGACGCGGGGCGAGCCGCGTCAGCGGGGAGATCCCAACGGGGAGTTGACAAACCACACGATCTCCTCGCGCATCGACCTGCTCCGCCAGCCGTCCTGTGTGCGAATGAGGTCGTGATGGTAGTAGCCTCCACACGAACTCTGCTCGCCGAGTCCCGGGATCTGCAGGGGATTGAAGAACTGCGCGCGAACCGTCGCCGTGTCGCCGCTGATCTCGACGTCGATGTTCAGGACGTAGTGCATCGTCATCTCCAGTGACGACAGCCCGCGCTCGAGCCAGTCCACGACGTCGTCGACGCTGCCGATGATTCCGAAGGGCGAAGCCGTGTAGTCGATTTCGGCATCCTCGGTGAAAACCGTGCGGTACAGCGGCCAATCCCGGGCGTCGACGGCGGTTGCGTAACGAGTCAGCAACTGTCGGATCTCCACCGTGTCCCCGATGGTCTGGGCATCCACTTCGTTTCTCCCCCTGCTCAATTCGGTGTGATATCGGTGGTCACCGCGTCGGGATAGAACGCGACGTGACCCGCGATCTCGGCGACCGCGGGGTACGGCTCGTCGTAGAACCACACCTTGTCGGCGAGCGTCGCACCGTCGGCACCGACTATCCCGTGGTATCCGGCCTCGCCCTTGTAGGGGCAGTACGTCTGATGCGTACTCGGAGTGAAGACGTCGGCGTCGAGGTCGTGGCGCGGAATGTAGTAGACCGGCGGATACGACGCTTCCCGGAGGATGAGCGCGTCGTCGGTCTCGGCGATGACGCGATCTGCCACGCGGATGCGCACGTGCTCGGTGGCAGGTTCGACGGTGATCGGATGGTCGTCGGTCGGTAGTAGCACCTGGCGTTCGCTCATGGGTCTCCTGTGTCACTCGTGTGCGGCCCGCAGCGGCGGACCGTCGAATCTTTCGATCGTCACGAACTCGTCGACGGGTTGCCTGCGCAGCTTCGTGAGTTGTTTGACGGGCCTGCCGATGGGCAGCACCGCGGCGACGGCGTGCGTCGTCGGCAACCCGAGCAGTTCTTGGACGGCGGGCTCGCTCGCGGCTGCCATCGTCGTGACCGTGCCACCGAATCCGTGGGCGCGAGCCTGCAGCAGGATGTTCCACACCAGCGGATAGATCGACGCTCCGCTGATGACACCGATGCGGTCGAGGTCCTGGTCGGTCGCCGCGACGACGGCGAGGTCGACCGACACGACGAGCACCACCGGGGCGTTGATGAGCGGCGAGACGAATGCGTCGACGCCGTCGACGGATTCGAGGTCGCTCTCGGTGACCGACGTCGGGTTGACCGGATTCCACGGACTCTCGCCTGCCGCCTTTTGCGCGAGGTAGCGTCGGGCCGCAGGTTTGCTGAGGTCGGCGATCCGACGTTTCGTCTCGGCGTCGCGCACCACGGTCACGTGCGCGCCCTGACGGTTGCCGCCGCTCGGAGCGAAGCGCGCGACGTCGAGGATGTCGAAGAGCACGTCGTCGGGAAGCGGATCGTCGGTGTACGACCGCGCCGCGAACGTCGTGCGCATCGCCTCGCTCAGGTCGAACCCGCTCGTGCTTGTGTCGGAGTCCACCTCTTCACTATGCCAACCCGGTCAGGCGGCGGGAGCCGTACTCGACGATCCGGCGCACCAACGCGCCCGTGCTGATTGAATGGCTGTCGACACGCGATTGCCGACCGGCGGTCGACGCGGACAGATCACGGGGGTGACGATGAGCCGACGTTCGACGCTGCAGCGACTCGACCCGATAGGTTCGTGGGGCGGGCTGCACGCCGTGAGTCGGCTCGTGTACACCACTCCGGGTCCGGACGGAACGTCGGTCACTGCAACGGGATTGGTGTGTCTCCCCGACGGTCCCGCCCCCGCGGAGGGTTGGCGGGTGGTTGCGTGGACCCATGGGACGTCTGGACTGTCGGAGCATTGTGGGTTGACCGGCTCGCAGGATCTCGAGGCTGGGACCGGCGAGGTGATCGGTCGGCTCAACGCTGCTGGATACGCCGTCGTGGCCCCCGACTATCTCGGCCTGGGCCCGGGCACCATCGGTCCGCATCCGTACCTGCACACCGACACCGAATCGACCGCGACGATCGACGCTGTCTGCGCGGCGCGCATGGGCATTGGCGAGTTGTCGCAGCACTGGGCCGTCGCCGGCCAGTCGCAGGGCGGCCACGCGGCACTGGCGGCCGGGCATCGCGCCGCGACGTATGCGCCCGACCTGATCTTCCACGGCACCGCGGCCCTTGCCCCGGCGTCGAACATCGAGCACGTCTTCGCCATGGCCAGGCCTCAGATGCCGTCGATTCCCGGCTTTCCGGTCGGCAGCCTGCTGGCGGTGCTGACCGGGATGACGGCGACGCCGACCAAGGTGGACGTCCGGTCCTACCTCACCCCGGTCGGTCAGCGAATCTCCGACGAGATGACCGGTGTGTGCAGCGGCGCGTGGCCACAACTCGTAGCGGGGGTATCGACGGGTTCGGTAGTGGCGAAACCTCTGGGCGACAGCGATTTTCGACGCTCCCTGGCCGAGTACATGGCCGTGCCCACCGGCGGCTACGGCGCTCCGGTGTTGATAGTGCACGGCTGGAAGGACTCTCGCGTACCGCTGCCGCTGACGCTGCGCCTGCTCCGACAGTTCCGGCGAGCGGGCACGCGCTTCGAGTTCCACGCCGTCAACGCCGGCCACGACGACGTCCGCGACGGCGCCGGCCTCATGTACCTGCTTGCGTTCCTCCACCGCATCCTGCCCGCGCAGGGGTGACGCACGCCCGCTCGGCGGGACGGAGCGCCCACTCGGCGGGACGGAGCACCCACTCGGCGGGACGGAGCACCCACTCGGCACGACAGAGCGCACAGTCGACGAAATACAGCGCCCACTCGACGAAGTTCGGCGCACAGCCGGCGAGAGTTCCCGTCGACTGTGCGCCGTATTCAGCCCACTGTGCGCTGTATTCAGCCCACTGGGCGCTCGAGGCAGGCGACTGTGCGCGTCAGACCTTCTGCTGCATCGACGACCGGGCGGGGTTGCCCTGGTCGGCGGCCTTGGGGTCGGGCTCGTCGGCCTTCTCCGTGACGCCCTTCTTGATCTTGGCGCCGAGGTCGGTGTCGACGCGGCTCCAGTAGTCGAACGCCCGGGCCAACACCGGTTCGGACACTCCGTTGAGGAGGTGGCCGACGACGTTGTCCGCCAGTCGATCCCGCGCGGCGTCGTCGAGTACCTCACGGACCAGGGTTCCCGCCTGGCTCCAGTCGTCGTCCTCGGGATGGTCGACGTAGGCGCTGCGGATGATCTCGCCGTCGGCGGCCCACTGCGGCTCCGGCTGACCCGAGAACGTCGCGGCGGGACCACCTTTCGAGTTCGGCGCATAGACCGGGTCGGTCACCGGATTGATACGCATCGCACCGTCTTTGGAGTACGTGTGGACCTCGTTGCGAGGTGCGTTGACCGGGATCTGCTTGTAGTTCACGCCGAGCCGGGCACGATGCGCGTCGGCGTAGGCGAACACGCGGCCGAGCAGCATGCGGTCGGGGCTGAATCCGATACCGGGTACGACGTTGTTCGGCTCGAACGCCGCCTGCTCGATCTGGGCATGATTGTCGGTCGGGTTGGTGTGCAACGTCATCTTCCCGACCTCGTGCAGCGGGTAGTCACCATGCGGCCACACCTTGGTCAGGTCAAAGGGATTGAACCGATACGAGACGGCGTCGTCGTACGGCATCAGTTGCACCTTGAGCGTCCAGCTCGGTCGACCTCCGCCCGCGATGTTCTCGAAGAGGTCGCGGGTGTGGAAATCGGTGTCGGCAGAAGCCATTTGGTCGGCTTCGTCCTGGGTGAAGAACTCGACGCCCTGATCGGAGATGAAGTGATACCTCACCCAGTGCTTGACGCCCTGGGCATTCACCCACAGATAGGTGTGCGAGCTGTAGCCGTTCATGTGGCGCCAGGTCTTGGGGATACCGCGGTCGCCCATCAGCCAGGTGACCTGATGCGCCGACTCCGGAGACAGCGTCCAGAAGTCCCACTGCATGTCGTGGTCGCGAAGGTTGTTGTCGGCGCGGCGTTTCTGCGACCGGATGAAGTGCTGGAACTTCAGCGGATCCTTGATGAAGAAGACCGGCGTGTTGTTGCCGACCATGTCGTAGATGCCCTCTGAGGTATAGAACTTCAACGCGAAGCCGCGTGGGTCGCGCCACGTGTCCGGGCTACCCCGCTCACCGGCGACGGTCGAGAATCTCGCGACCATCTCCGTCTTCACACCTGGTTGGAAGAGCGCCGCGCACGTGTAGGCCGAGACGTCTTCTGTTGTCTCGAACGTGCCGAATGCACCGCTCCCCTTGGCGTGGGGCTGACGCTCGGGGATGCGCTCGCGGTTGAACTGCGCCATCTGCTCGATCAGATAGTGATCGTGCAGGACGATGGGACCGCCCGCTCCGACGGTGAGCGAATGCTCATCGCTTCCGGCAGGCGCTCCGGAGTCTCTTGTTGTGTAGAAATCGTTCTGATCCGACATATCGCCTCCAAGGGGCTGGGGTCGGCGAAAAGTTGTCAACGGGGCGTCGGGCTGTTTCAACGCCGTGCTCTCGACACTAGACGTCGGACCGATATGCCGCAGAAACTTCGACTGCCCAGCCCAAAGGGCCTGAACCAGCAGGGTCAGTACAGCAGGGTCGGTACAGAAGGGTCAGTACAGCAGGGGGCCGAGTTCGGCGGCGAGTTCACGACAGCGGGGCACCAGCGAGGTGATGGCATCGAGGCGCGCAGAGAATCCTGTCACCGTGACCGCGCCGCGGACCACGCCCTCGACGTCGAGTATCGGTATGGCGATCGACGCCTTTCCGTCGAGCATTTCGTCGACGGACACGGCGTAGCCGCGTTGGCGCGTCTCCTCGACTTGCGCTGCGAGTTCACGCATCTCGGTGACGGTCGACGGCGTCAGCGCTGCAAGTGTTGGTGGCAAGAGCTCGCGCCACTGCGAGTCCGCCGCGAGCAGTAACTTTCCCGCGGCCGACGCGTGCAGGGATCGGATCATTTCGTGCTCGGCGACCAACGGATGGTCGGGATCCATGTCGACGATCCGAAGGGTCGCGGGACGAAAGTGCATGACGTACACGCCGAAACGCACCGATGCGCGGAACTTCTCGCAGAGTTCCTGTGCGCGGCTGGACATGTACGGGGTCACCGCGGAGTGCACCATGGTGTTCAATCTGTTTCCCAGCGCGAAACCGCGCAGATCCGCTGTCCGCACGAGGTACTCCTCGACGGCCAACGTGTTCAACAGGCGATAGATGTTGGCAGGCGGCACATCGAGACGATCGGCGATCTCGCGGCTCGTTGCTCCCGGCCCGAGATCACCGACGGCCTCGATGATCTGCATCGCCCGCGCTATCGACTCACCCGCGCCGGGACGTCCCATCCCCATCAGCCCACCCCCATCAGCGCAGCCCCGGTAACGCCAGCACGTCGTCACGGTTCGTCTCGTCGAACACACCCACCCGCGCGAACCGCGCGGGCCACCGTGCATAGATCACCACCACCGCGATCGCAACGACGGCCACCGAACCGAAGAAGCACAGGAACGTCACCCGATCACCGGAGTCCGACATCGTGGCGCCCAACCCGAGAAGAATCACCAGGCCCGACGCGGTGCCCCAACTCGCGACCAGCAGGGGCCGCGTCAATTCCCCCATGCGTCGCAACAACCGCGGCGCCGCGAGACATGCCGCGACGTAGCTGCCCATGTAACCCAGAGCGCTCAGGGTGAGGAAGTCACGGACACCCTCCTCGGGATCGCCGCCGAACCACAGGAACATCAGCGGCCCGAGCGCCACCACCGAGGTCGCGAACGCGGTGGCGAACGCCGGCGTGTGTAGTCGACGATGAGCGGCGCCGAACTGCTTCGGAATGATGTGCTCACGCCCGAGCGTGAACAGCACGCGCACAAGCGCATTCACCGATGCCATAGCGCACGCCAGGAATGAGGTGGCGATACCGACGTCGAGAATCACGGCGGCGGCAGGGCTTCCGTCCGAGAGGAACAGCGCAGCGAGCGGTGTGCTGCTCTCCCGTACCGACTCCGACGCTCCCGCCATTGCCGCCGACTGACTCGACACGGCAAGCAGATAGATCACGCCCGCCAACAACGGTGTCCACAGCAGCGCACGCGGCACCGACCGGAAGGGTCGACGCGCCTCGGCAGACAGCGTCGTCGAACTCTCGAATCCGACGAATGCACTCACCGCGACAACCACACTCAGCGCAAGTGAGCCGTCGGGATTCGGGTGCGCGTCGGACAGCCGCCATGGTTGGTCGCGATGGGTGTAGCCGAGCCACAGCATCAGCGCGACCATCACGACCACCGCGAGCAGCTCGATGCAAAGGATCACCACCGCCGAGACCTTCACTCCCCTGATCATCACGAAAGCCATGACGACGGCGGCGAGTACGACGATCACACTCATCGCCACCTGTGATACCCGTTGTGTCACACCGGCACTGATCGCAACGTGATTCGTGTACAGACCGACAGCCATGAGACCAGCGACGCTCACGGAGGCGTAGCCGACGACCGCCGACCACGCAGTCACCAAAGCGGTCCGCGCGTCATACGCCTGTGCCACATAGGAATAAAGACCGCCGACGACTGCGACGCGTTGCGCCATCGGCCGGATGCAGAGTGCGACGAACATGATCACCACGAGCGCGGTCAGGAATGCCGCGATGCTCCTCGCCCCACCCGCCGCCACGATGACGAAGAGTGGCGTCACGGCGGAGGTGCCCGCAGGCGCGATCGCCGCGACAGACTGCGCGACAACCGCTACGAACGGGAGCTGCCTGCGCGTGAGTCCGCGGACCGGCGACTCGTCGGCAATCAGTGGCACCGACGGCACGGGCGGCGAGGGCACAGGCGGCGAGGGAACCGGTGAAGAGGAAGTCGAGGTCATGATCGCGTTCACAGTGGACCCCCCACGTTGCGCCTCGGCTAATTGAGGTCACGGTCGCGTTAACCGGGGTGAGAGACGTACTACGCCGGCCGTGCGCAATTGATCCAGGTCACCCGGGCTGCGCCGGGTCGGGCGTCGGTCACGGATCCTTGTGTGACAGACAGGTAAATCCGCTCGCGAGTGACGGACGCAGATCTTCGCAGTCAGTGCAACGCCGAGGCGATCGCCAGGTCACACCTGACTCCTAGAGTCATGCCATCGCCACCGGAACGCGCTGGCGATGATGACTCACGACGGCCGGGGCAAAGGGGAACCATGTCGGCATCACAGGCGGTAAGGGGCGCGGAGAGTGCGTCTCATTCACACGAAAACTCAACGGGGACAGCATCGCAGGACCAGAGCGCGCAGCGTTCGGGATTCCGCAGACGTTCCGTCCTCGTCGGGGGTATGGCTGCAGCGGCAGCGGGTGCGGTTGCGCTGCAAGGCGTGACGGGGGCCGCACCCGCTGCTGCCGCGGGCCGTGACCTCGACCCGAACGACAAAAGCATCGCGTTCGCGGGTGTCGTCGAGATCGCCAAACGCATTGCGGCAGGCGAGTTCACCGCTCGACAGATCACCGACTTCTTCCTCGCTCGAATCGACATGCTCAATCCGACGTTGCGCGCGTGGACGATTCCGCTTCACGAACGTGCCCGCGCCGAGGCAGACGCTCTCGACGCCAAGAAGGCGAGCGGCGCACGCCTTGGTCCACTGCACGGCGTGCCGATCGGGATCAAAGCCGAGAATCACGTCAAAGGTGTCCCGACAACCTATGGCGGTGCGGCATTCACCACTCCCGCGACCGACGACGCCGAAGTCGTGAAACGCCTGCGTGCCGCGGGTGCAGTCATCCTCGGGATCACCGCCATGCCGGAGTTCGGCATCTGGCCGTTCACGGAGACATCGGCACACGGATACACCCGAAACCCGTGGAACATCCTGCACTCCACCGCGGGATCGTCGGGAGGGACCGCGTCGGCGGTGGCATCGGGCATGGTGCCCGCCGCGATCGGTGGCGATGGTGGCGGATCGATTCGGCTGCCGTCGTCGTGGTGCGGCTTGTACGGACTGAAGCTCCAGCGCGGCCGAGTGTCGGCTGCACCGAATGTCGACCTGTGGAAGTCCCTCGGCGTGATCGGCCCGCTGTGTCGGAAGGTCGAAGACACCGCGCTGATTCTCGACTGCATTCACGGCAGCGTCGCCGGAGTGGACCTCTACAAGGCCGATCCGTGGCCGTACTCCCTTACCGAGGCGTTGACGAAACGTGTTCGGCCACTACGGATTGCGATCTCTACGGCGCAGCCCGCCGGCACTCACCTCGACGAGGACACCCGTCGGGCCGTGCTGCAGACCGGCGCCATACTCGGCAAGCTGGGCCACCGCGTCGTCGCACACGATCCGGTCTACCCTGCGACGCTCACCGCTGCATTCCAGCCGCAGGTTCTCGGTGGGTTCAGTACCGAAGCCCGCCGCGCCGACCACTACGAACTGCTCGAGCGGCGAACCCGTGAGGGTGTCGACGTCGGACGGAGCACGGGCTTGTCGTCGGATCTCGCGGTGACCAAGGCCATCGAGCTCAGCAAGACCGTCGGAAAACAGATCCTGGCGTCGGTGTTTCCCGCCTACGATCTGCTGATCTGTCCGACGACGCCCGGAAAGGCTTATCCCATAGGACAACTCGACGGCGCGGGCTTCGTCGAGGCATCAGCCAAGGCGTCGCCGGTCGCGGCGTACACATCCGTGTGGAACGTCGTGGGTAATCCGGCAGCGGCGGTCCCTGCCGGCTTCTCCGGCGGCCTGCCGTTGAGCGTGCAACTCGTCGGCCCCAACAACAGCGAACCCCTGATCTGCCAGGTCGCGGCACAACTACAAAAGGCTCGACGCTGGCCCGACCAGACGCCGCCGAACAGCTGAGGCCCGGACACACATCATGAACCGTTATCTCACAACGCTATTCACCGTCGCTGCCGCGACCATCGCCGCGCTCACCGCGACGATCGTTGCAACACCCACCGCAGCGGCCGCAACCAGTTACGCCTCCGACACCCGCGGCGTCGGACCGGAAATCAAAGGGTTCCAAGCCGCTTTCGCCTACCCGTTCCCGGAAGCGGCCCCGGCGGGCGCCAACGACTGGACGTGCCGTCCGACGGCCGCGCATCCTCGACCGGTTGTCCTGGTCCACGGCACCTGGGAGGGCGCATTCAGCACGTTCGCCCGACTCTCGCCCGCCCTCAAGCGCGCCGGATTCTGCGTCTTCACACAGAATTACGGCCGTGGCGGCGTCGCAGAAGGTGGCGCACTGTCGGTGATCCCCGGGCTATACGGGACGGGTCCCGTCGAAGACTCCACTGAGCAGCTCGCGCAGTTCGTGCAACGCGTGCGGAAGGCAACGGGAGCAAGCCAGATCGATGCCATCGGTCATTCGCAGGGCGGCGTGCTCATCCGTCGTTACCTCAAGTACAAGGGCGGCGCAGATCCATCCGACCCCACGCACAACGTCGTCGCGAACGTGGTGACGCTCGGCGCCACCAATCACGGGACGACACTGAGTGGCTCGGGCGCGCTCGCCGTGGTGCTGCGGGACGCCGGTGTCAACGTCGAACCAGGCGTCACGGCCATTGCGGGAAGCGCGGGATACGAACAGCTCGTCGGATCGTCGATGATCACCGACCTCAACCGCGGCGGCGAGACATTCGCCGGCGTCGACTACACGGTGATCGCGACCCGCTTCGACCAGTTCTCGACGCCGTATGCCGCCACGTTCCTGACTGCTGGTCCCGGCGCGAGGGTCAACAACGTCCTGCTTCAGGATGGCTGTCCGGTCGACATCTCGGGGCACTCCGTGATGACCTACTCCCCGCGGGCGATCTCCGTGACGCTACGTGCACTCGGCGTTTCGACGCCGCTCGTGTGCACCTTCCATCCGTGGAATCAGGACTGGGGATTGACCGGGTAGTCCGGCAGGTCGAAACCGACGCCCGTCGCCTTCTCCGCAGCCTCCCACAATGCGCGAGCCAGGCGAAGGTCGTCGGTTTCCTCCGGCGGAGCGACCAGGACCGGCGCGCCGGACAGTTCCAGGAATCCTCCCGGCCCGATGTACTGGCCGCCGAGCAAACCGGGATCGGTCGCCGCACGCACAGACGACAGCGATCCCTCAGCCGGGTCCATGATGAAAGTCCGTCGCACCCACCGCAGGCTCGGCGTGCTGAACAGCCAGCTCAGCACTCCCTGATCGCGCATCACCCCGCTGTGGGTCGCACCCGGATGCGCCAGGACCGACGACGGCGCACCGTCGCCGAGCAACGCAAGCCGACGCTGCAGCGCCACGGCGAAGATCGCCTGAGCCAGTTTCGACCGCGAGTACGCGGCCGCGGCGCTGTAGCCGGTAGTCATCGCGAGGTCGTCGGGGTCGAGTCGACCAACCGTCGACAGCTTCGAGCACACCGAGACGATGCGGGCGCCACGCGCGGCACGCAGCGGACCGAGCAGCAACCCTGTGAGCGCGAAATGTCCGAGGAAGTTGGTGGCGAAATCCATCTCGACGCCGTCTTTCGTGACTTCACGCTCCGCGCGCATCACCCCGGCGTTGTTGACGAGGATGTCGATCGTCGGAAAGTGCTCGACCAACTCGTCGGCGGCGTGCCGCACGGAATCCAGCTCACTCAGATCGACCTGCACGATGTCGATGTCGGGAGAGATCTGGCTGTCGGGACCGATCCGGCTGCCGAGGCCACCCGACCCGGCGTCCGCGACGATCGCGTCCCGCGCGCGTTCTGCGGCCTCGACGTTGCGGCACGCGAGCACGACCCGCGCTCCGAGATGTGCCAGGTGACCCGCCGTCGCCAACCCGACGCCCGAATTCGCACCGGTGACCACGGCGGTACGTCCGGACAGATCCGGCGCATCGGACACCGACCACCGCGATTTACCCATCGCTGCATCCTCCCACGTCGGATATTCGTACGATCTCACACGTTCTGACAAGGATCGGGCGCCGTCCCGCGGGCACAATGGCATACGCGAACTCTTCGCCGCACTTTTGCCAACCGCACCCGACACCCGTCACCAATGCCGAGGACCTTGTCTCACGTGGCCACCCCCCGCGACCAGCCGTCACCCGTCCGTGCGCTGACGGTCTCTGCGCTTGCTCTCGTGTGCGCGGTGACCGCAGCGTGCTCGACGCCGACACATGAGTCCGTAGGCGCATCGATTCCCGCGCCGTCGGGGGCAGTACCGGCGACCGCCAAGGTGTCGGCCGCTGTTCCCCGGGGCGCCGCAGCCAAGGACATCAACAATCAGGCGACCGAGTCGAAGATCACTCTGCATCGCTACTTCTACGCGGTGTCGACCGGACAGGCCGATCCGCGACAGAACTGGATGGACCTCTACCTTCCGCCTCGAGCGGGCAAGGTCCCTCTGGTAGTCCTCATCCACGGGGGAGGATGGCAGGCCAAGATCGGGGCAGGCACGTTCGCCACCTTCGCGCGACGCCTGGCTCAACGCGGGCTCGCTGTGGTCAACGTCGAGTATCGCCGGCTCGGCAACGGCGGCGGCTGGCCGACGACCTTCGTCGACGTCGCGTCGGCGATGGACGCCATCCCCGACCTCGCGAAGGCCTATCCCCAGCTCAACCTCAACAATGCGGTCACCGTCGGACATTCTGCGGGTGCCCAACTCGCTGTCTGGGCAAGTACGCGACAGGATCTACGTCCGGGCGAGGTCGGCGCATCCCCGACGTTCCGCCCGACGACCGTCATCTCGCTCGCGGGTCCGCTCGACATGCGCAGGGCCGTCGCAATGGGCGACACGCGCATCGTGCGCGTACTCGGCGGCACACCGGACGAGGTTCCCGACCGTTACGCGTCGGTCGACCCGATCCAGAATCTCGACCCGCAGACGCCGGTCATCGCAGTCGCCGGAACGTCGGATCATGTGGTGCCGCATGTGCTTTCGCAGGATTACGTCGCCGCCGACGCCAAGGCGGGCGGCCGGGCACGGGCGATCATCATGCCGGGACAAACACATTCGTCGCTGGTCGATCCGAAGTCGAGGGCGTTCGAGCAGGTTCTCGAGCTGATCACCCGCGTCACCAACGACGTGCACGCCAACGGATCCTGACGCACCGCGCCGCGTGAGACGAACCGGCTGACACCAACCAGCGGCCACGAACCGGCTGACAGAACAACGGGTTCCGGCCACAGGAGTGTGGCCGGAACCCGTTGCGTCAGAGAATTTTTGCTGCCAATCAATCAGGCGGGAACTGCGCGCGAATTGAAGCTTCCCAGCGGCTCGAACCGTCCGAGCACGTCGTCGGCCGGCTCGCCCGACACCGCCGAGATGAAGCCGAGCACGTCGTCGCGATCACCAAGCGTGAGAAGCGGATTGGGGTCGGACAGCAAGCCGAACAGCGCCGCGGCGACGTCGACGTTGACAGCCGCGGCCGGGAAGGCCAGTTCGAGGTGCATCGCGTAATCGGGGTCGCCGAGGTAAAGCCTCGTCACCTCGACAGACGCGTGTCCCCTCCTGTCCCAATGCTTCTCAAATTCGTCGGCCAGCCACTGTGCGGAGAACTCCGCCGACGGGTCGTCGTCGAGGCGCGCCTTGGCGGCCTGCACCAATTCGGCGACCTGGATCAGCGAGTTCTGCGCGCCCTGGCCGGCAACCGGGTCGACAGCGATCGCTGTGTCGCCGATCGCCGCGACGACGTGCCCGTTCTTCGTCGTGCCGACGGGCTTGCGGACTGTCGGGGTGACAGCGCCCTTCAACCACGAGTAGGGGTCGGAGTCGATGACCGCGAGCTCGCGGATCGCGGGAGCATCCGCGGGGAACCATTCGTCGAAGATGTCGACGATCGCTTGACGCGCCGACGCGGCGTCGGTGACCTCGTCGATCTTCGGCGCCCACGCGCCGTCGGGCTTGGCGAAGACGATGAACGACCATGTGGCGCCCGCGTCCTTGTGCAGGAAGGGTCCGACGAAGATCTCGCCGTTGTCGCTGTCGAGGTTGAACAGCGACTGACGTCCGCCGTCGGCAGCACGGTAGGCGAACGTGTCGGGACCATGGTCGAGTCCGGTCAGGGTGACCTGCAGGAGTCGACGCTGCGGCTCGCGATAGTGCGTGCGCTCGTCGTCGACCGGGAAGAACGACGCCAGGCCGCCCTTGCCGGTGGCGACGAGGGTCAGGTCGTTGTCGGCAGCGATCTCGTCCAGGCGGTCGGGATCGACGGCTTCGACCTCGAAGCGGCCGCCGCGCTCGAGGAATCGACCGAGGCGGTCATCAGCACGTAGACGCAGGTCGACGGCCTGCGCGACGTAGCCGTAGTCGGGGTTGAACTCGAGAACGTCGACGCGCTCGGTGCCCTCCCCCGACGACAGTCGAACGCTGATGCCGGTGGTGTTGCCCACCTCGTAGAGGTCGTCGATGATCTGCGCATCCCAGTCGCGCGAGCTACCGAACAGCACGCCGACACCGGTCGGTGGGACCTTGTCTCGCAACGACTCTCGATCGCGGTCAGAGTAGAGAGTGACGTCGAATCCCGCGTCGAGGAAGCCGAGCGCAGCGCTCGTACCCGTTACTCCCGCGCCGACGACTGCAACGCGCTTCTGGTCTGCCATCTGTGCTCCTTGTGGTCTGAACTTTTCGACAATGGACACAGCGTGCGCGATGCACTCTGGTGGGAAAAGATTTAGAAGCACGAAGGCGCAAACCTCCCGCGCCGATGGGGTCCGCAGACTGGGTCATTCGCCGCGCTACCATCGCTGCCTGTGAGTTCCACGCTTTCCGACGCCGGGATCGCTCCCGGCACCCCCAACGAGGACGCCGCCACCGGCAACACCTCGGGGTACCGCCTCGACCTCGACGGCCTGCGGGGTATCGCGATCGCACTCGTCGCGATTTTCCACGTGTGGTTCGGTCGGGTGTCCGGTGGCGTCGACGTGTTCCTCACTCTGTCCGGCTACTTCTTCATCGCGTCGTTGCTCAAGCACGTCATCGCGACCAACCCGCCGAACGTGTCGTGGCGACGGGCGGTCGATCCGTGGCCTCGCTTCTGGCGACTGGCACGGCGTCTGCTGCCCGCTCTGCTCGTCGTCCTGGCTGTCATCACCGCCTTGATCGCGCTGATCATGCCCACAACTCGTTGGGGCCCTTTGGGTTCCGAGATCCAAGCGAGTGCGCTCTACTACCAGAACTGGCACCTGGCATTCGACTCACAGGACTACGCTGCCGCCGATTCGGCGAACAGTCCGATGCAGCATCTCTGGTCGATGTCGATGCAGGGCCAGTTCTTTGTCCTCACGCTCGTGTGCATGCTCGCGCTCGGCGGCGTCCTGAAGCTGCTCGCACGCCGCATCTCGGTGTTCGGCGAGGCCCGTGTCATCCGTGGCATCGTCGGCGTCGCCCTGCTTGCCGTCGCAGTCGTCTCGTTCGCCTGGGCGGTCTACCGGCACGACGTGAACCAGCCGTTCAACTACTACGACACTGTCGCGAGGCTGTGGGAGCCACTCGCGGGCGGGCTGTTGGCCGTCGCAATCCCCCAAAGGCTCACGCAGGTCCACCGCAACCGCCTCGCGATGCCCGGTTGGCTGCGCGACGTCGTCGGTGTTGGTGCGCTTGCGCTGATCGTGAGCTGCGGCTGGTGGATCAGCGGGGTGTCGGAGTATCCGGGCGTCTGGGCGTGGATACCGGTCGGCGCGACGCTCGCGCTGATCTGGACCGGTTCACCCGCCGCCCGCGACGCGGCGTCGAATGACACCGGGCTGGTCAGCCGGGCACTCGCGCACCCGCGGCTGGTGTGGCTCGGTTCGGTGGCCTACGCGCTCTACCTGTGGCACTGGCCGCTGCTCATCTTCTACCTCGCGTGGCGCTTCCAGGACGACGTGAGCTGGTACGAGGGCACCGCGATCCTCGCGGTGTCGCTGCTGCTGGCGTGGCTGACGACCCGGTACATCGAAGCTCCGCTGCGATCCGGACGGGACACGGGTTTCGGCCGCTCGTATCGGGTCACGCTCACCGCTGTGCTCGTGATCGCGACGATCGTCGCGGGCACCACGGCCGTCGTCTGGCAGCGCAATGCCGCGAACGCGACGGTCAACACCGACAACCTCGATCCCCGGCTCTACCCCGGTGCGCGCGCGTACCTCGACGGCGCGCCGACGCCCCGCGTCGACCCCCAACCGAGCCCGGAGGTCGTCGACAAGGACTGGCCGATCACCTCGTACGACTCGATGATCAGCGGCTGGAAGGACCCGTCGATCAAGGTCGGCGTCTACGGCGATCCTGGGGCCACGCGCACCGTAGCGCTGGTCGGCGGATCGCACGCCGAGCAGTGGATCACCGCGCTCGACGCCGTCGGCAAGCAGCGCGGATTCAGGGTCACCACCTACCTCAAGGTCGGCTGCGCGTTGACCACCTCACACGTCTTCACCTGGTTCGGACAGAAGTACTACCAGTGCAACGACTGGTCACGGCGGGTGATGGACAGGTTGGCCGTCGACAAACCCGACGTCGTGTTCACCAACAGCACCCGCCCGGTCGAGAACGGGCCCGGCGACACCGTTCCGAAGGACTACACCGACATCTTCACGCAGTTCCGTGACCGAGGACAGCGGGTCGTCGCGGTGCGCGACAATCCCTGGGCGCATGGCAAGCTCAAGCCGCCGGAATGCCTGGCACAGGGCAAGAAACCGCAGGTCTGCGGCGTCGACCGGGATGCGGCGATGGCGGAGACGGACCCTACGGGGGCCATCGCGTCGCAGTATCCGAACATGTCGTTTCTCGACTACACCGACGCGATGTGCGGTACGGCCTACTGCCCGGCTGTCGTCGGCAACATCCTCGTCTGGCACGACTACCACCACCTGTCCGCGACGTTTGTCCGCAGCCTGATCCCTGCGGTCGACGCCGATCTGCGCCGTGCGCTGCGGTGGTGGTGAGTCTGAGCGCCGGTGAGACTCGCTGACAGCCACGTCTCAGGGAGCGTCCAGACTCCACTGATAAGCTCAGACGCGATAACGGGAGGATCACGGCCTATCAACGCGATGCGGCCGCAACGTTGACGCACGGGGCGAGCGTCGAGGCTCGAGCACCCCGTCAACGTGAAGAGATCCGGCCCCGCACACCGTCCACGAGAACTGTCAGGGGCCGAGTCTGAGTATGTCGACGACGTTGGTTTCGCGTGCAAACGAGTCGACGGCAGGTGCCGACGCCTCGACCACGCGACCGACGCGCCGCCCCTATCTGCACCAGGTCGACCTGATCCGCAGTGTGACGTTCTCGCTGGTCATCTTCGTGCACTGCCTCACGCAGACCACCAACGAGTTCACCAGCATGCCGGTGAACACCACGTCGCTGCTGCTGCATTTCACGCGCAACACGTTCTTCGCCCTCACCGGCTTCGTGCTGATGTACCAGAACTTCGACAAGCAGGATTTCAGTGCGCCGACGTTCTGGAAGCGTCGAATCAAGCTGGTGATCTATCCGTACGTGATCTGGTCGGCCATCTATTGGGTGGTCAACATGTGGCTGGCGGGCAGGCTCACCGAGGTCCCGACGAGCCTGACCAACTTCTTCTACCAGCTCAGCTGGGGTCTCTCCGGGTTCCAGATGTACTTCCTGTTCGTGATGCTGCAGGTCTACCTGATCTTCCCGCTGGTGGTCTGGCTGCTGCGCGCAACCGCCGGGCACCACGTCGCACTCCTCGGTGTCAGCCTGGTGCTGCAGTTCGCCGTGGCCGCGACCATCACGCATTGGAATCCGCCCGCAGCCGTCGCGGCCCACTGGTGGCACAACTACGCGACGTTCATCCCGTATCAGTTCTTCATCCTGTACGGCGCTGTCGCCGCGGTACACCGCAAGCAGATCGGCGCATGGCTGCAGGGCAAGGGCTGGTGGTTGTTCGGCGCACTGCTGGTGACCGCAGCGATCGCCGTCGGCTCGTACGTCGGGGGCGTCTGGTTCGCGGGCAAACCGGTGCACGACAACAACTCGGCGTTCTACCCCACGTTGCTCCCGTTCCTGGTCGTCGCGATGACCTGCCTGTACGCGGTTGCCCTGCACTGGGCCGAGAACCGACGCGAGTTCACCCCGCGATTCGCCCGGGCCGTGAAGTACGCGTCCAATCGCTCGTTCCCGGTGTTCCTTGTCCACGTACTGGTGCTGACGATGATCATGTACCCGCAGCGCAACGGCACGTCGTGGGTGCTCGACGCCATCGGACAGCCGTGGGCGACCATCGTCGTCTACGTGGGCACGCTGGCCGGGTCGCTGCTCCTCGTCGAGATTCTGCGGCGACTCCCCGGCGCGCTGTACCTGACGGGGCGTCCGCGAGTTCCGTTCCGTTCGCCGCGCGCGGACTCCGCGCCGACCCTCGCCGACGATGCGCCGAGCCGTCGCGAAGGCGCTGCCGTCAGCTGATCGCGGTGTTGATCGTCGACTGCTTGATCAAGCCGTCTTCGAGACCCCACTTGCGTGCGATACGACGCATCTCGCCGCTGTCGATGAGCCGCTGAACCGCGTCGCGCAACGTGGGTCCGAGCGGCGAGTTCTTGGCGACCGGAAGCGCATAGGGCTCGGTGTCGAAGATGTCTCCTGCCAGCGCCAGGGCGTCGTGAGACTTGTGCACCGCGAACGCGATAGCAGGCGAATCGGCCGAGATCGCATCGGCCTTGCCCGCCTCGAGCCCAGCGACGGCGGCATCGATACTATCGAAAGGCACTGCAGTGATTGCCTTTTCGCCGACTGTTGTACACGCCTGACTCTTCGCCGGAATCTCGACGGTTGCCTGCACGGTGCCTGCCGACACCGCCACCCGCAGTCCGCACGCATTATTGGGGTCGACGTGCTTTCCTGTCGGTTGGGCCCATTGAGTACCCGCCGAGAAGTAGCTCACCAGGTCGACCCGACGCTCGCGGGCAAGGGTGTCAAAGATGCCGCGAAGCCCTGTGTCGTAGGTACCGTCCTGCACCCCCGCAATGATCGTCGAGAACGCTGTGGTGCGGAAAACCGGTGTGACGCCGAGCAATTGGCCCAGCGCGGTCGCGACGTCCGCGTCGAATCCCACGTACTTCCCGCCTTGCGACGCGATGATCGGCTCGTAGGGTACGTCGGTCGCGATGAGGAGTTGCCCACTCTCGCGGATGCGCGCGGGCAGTTGAGCCGCGAGTGCGGAGTCGACGCTCAGCGACGCAGGCGCTGTCGACGTCGAACCGCTGTTCGCCGAGTCGGATTCGCATGCCCCGAGGGCGACCGCACTCACCGCGACGATCACGGCGATACTCGCCGAGCGCAGACATCTTCTCAAGCGCCACATGGGTTCTGGCCTCCTCTCACGACCGGTGGTCTCGACATGATCTGGAAGCTCCTCATGACCTGCAAGCCCGTCATGACCGGGAAGCATTGTGCGCGGCCCTGCTGATCGTTTCGACGACGAGCGGGAAGGTCGGGGCGGAGGGAGTCACGATCGACACGTGGTCGGCGCCGTCGAGCAGAACCACCGTGCCCGTTCCGCCCTCACGTTTGACTGCCTTGACGTAGTTCTGCGAAAGGATCGGCGGGACAACGTGATCGTTGGTCCCGACCATCGCGATGATGGGCGCTTTCGGGTCGATGTTCTGTATCGGATCGACCGACGTGTAACGGTCGGGAACCTGCTCTGGCCGACCGCCGAGCGCTGTGACGATCCGATCGTCACCGAGTTTCACGGCTGTTCGCATGTCGAGCGGCCCTGCCAGCGAGACCACGCTCGTCGGCCAAAAGGCGGGCGATGCACCGACTTCGCGCGGCTCGAGGTTGTGTCGGGTTCCGGCCCACATCGCCAACTGTCCTCCAGCAGAATGTCCGACGACGACGGCATTCGTCGTGTTGATCTCCGGGTTGCTGCTACGGACCTGCGGCACGAAATCGAGCGCGGCGGCAACGTCTTTGAAGGTCGTCGGCCAGCCACCGCCCGACCCGACTCGCCGATACTCGACGTTGTAGACGGCCAGGCCCCGCTCCGCGAGACGCCTCGAGAAGGTGACGAAACTGTCGGCGCCGACCTGCGCCTGCCACGACCCTCCGTGAATCAGAATCACCAGCGGCACTGATCCGTCTTTGTGATCGCCGGGAGGGAGGTAGAGGTCAGCCCAGTTCTGCCGATCGTCGCGGGTGCCCGTCGTGGTCGGATACAGATACCGACTGGCTTCGACATCCGACGACGAGTTGACCTTGGCGAGTTGACCGTCGACCGCGCCCGCGTTGACCGGGGTCGCGGCAGGAGCAGACGATCCCCCGCCCACCGACGTGTCGGTCGCCGAGCAGCCCGCAGCGAGCATGACGGCAGAACACACGACGGCCAGCATGCCCGACGGTCCGATTGATAACCGCCGTCGAGTCACGAGAGCACGCCCACTTCCCGCACGACTGCGTCCACCGATCTTCCTATCGACGATCCTTTACCAGCGCCTTACCGCGCGAAGTTTAACAACACGAATGCGATGTTCGGGTACTTTACTCACGGTTCCACAGCGCTCGCACGTGATCGAAAAGGTCGCTATCTCGATGGGGACAGCATGGACAGCAGCGCCCGTGGATTGGCGAACAGGCTCTCGCGCACGTGGTTTCGTACGACTGTCGGCCATGGGCACTCACACGAGGCAATGACCGCGCTCGCATCAACTCCAGCCACCCGGCACAGGGTGACGGCACGGTCGGCGTGGAAGTCCTGGGTGATCAGAAGTGCCGCCCGCAGGCCGAAAGCATCGCGGGCGCGAACGCAACTCTGTTCGGTGCTCATGCCCGCAGCGTCGTCGACGATGGCGTGTGGCGGAACCCCGCGCTCTTCGAGATACGCGCGCATCACCGCCGGTTCATCACCCGCGTCGGCAGAACCGTTGCCGGAATTGATGATTCGCGTGACGATTCGGCGGTGATAGAGGTCGAGTACCGTGTCGAGCCGACCCCGAACATAGGTGCCGGGTTCGCCGTCAGAGACCAGCGAACCCAAGACGATGGCCGTCGCGGGGACCGAGCCGGGCCGCAGCGCGGCATCGTCGATGGCGTAGACCCGACCGTGCGCGCCGACGAAGACCACGGTGGCCGCGACGGTGACAATCAGTTCCACAAGTACCGCCACCCACATCAGCGACAAGCCGATACGACGACGGTTGAGCACGTCTCACGGTAACCGCACTCTCGACGTGTGCCGGGACACAGTCCCGATATCGCCGTTCGACGTATCTGACGCGCGGTCACGACGATACTGAGGTTATTCCGAACCGTGAGGGGGACAGCATGCCGTACATGCCGGTTACCGCGTCGATGTTCCTGCTCGCCGAGACCCGCGATCAACCGATCCACGTCGGCGGGTTACAACTCTTCATTCCTCGTGAGGGCCAGTCGTCGACCGAACTTGCCGAGGAGATCTTCGATACCTTCTACTCCTGCACCGACGTGCATCCCCTGTTCCGCAAGAGGCCTGCCCAGCCGGTCAGCCTCATCGGTTCGTTGATGTGGTCGTTCGACGACGAGATCGACTTCGACTATCACGTCCGTCGTGCCGTCTTGCCCCGTCCCGGGCGCATCCGCGAACTGTTCCGCTACGTCTCACTCCATCACGGCACACTCCTCGACCGGAACCGTCCGATGTGGGAGGTCCACATCATTGACGGTCTCGACGACGGTCGTGTAGCGCTGTACACGAGGATTCATCACTCGATCGTCGACGGCGTATCGGCGCTGCGGCTACTGGAACGCACATTGAGCGAGGACCCCGACGACCGGTCGGGTACCGCGCCGTGGGATCCGTCATTGAAGCGACGGCACCCCAAGCCGACGGCACCCGCGAAGGGGCTGCTGTCGCGCATCGGCGACATCGCGGGAACGGCAACGGGACTCGCGGGTGAGGTCGCCGGACTGGGCATGGCCGCAGCGAAGGTCGCCTACACCGGACTCACCGACGACGCCTTCGTCCCGCCGCTACATGCCGCACCGAAGACGATCCTCGACGTCCCCATCGGCAGTGCCCGACGGTTCGCCGCGCAACGGTGGGAGCTCACACGCCTACGTGCGATCGCAGACGAAATGCAGATCACCATCAATGACGTCATGGTCGCGATGTGCTCGGGCGCGATGCGTGCCTACCTGATCGACCAGGACGCTCTTCCCGACGCACCGCTCATCGCGGCGATGCCGGTCTCGCTACACACCGACAACGATGCCGATGGCAACAACATCACCGCGATCATGGTGAATCTGGCCACGGACCAGCCGGATCCGGAACGACGGCTGGCCACGATCATTGCGTCGACCCGCAGGAGCAAAGAACTGGTGCGGAGCCTGTCTCCGGTGCAGTCGATGGCGTTGGGCGCCGCCAATTTTGCACCGCTCGCCCTCGCGACGGTCCCGGGATTCGTGCGATACACGCCTCCGCAGTTCAATCTGATCATCAGCAATGTTCCCGGCCCGAGAACCGACTTGTATTGGAACGGAGCCAAACTCGACGGTGTCTATCCGGCGTCGATCCCGCTCGGCGGGCAGGCGATCAACATCACCGTCGCCACCACTGCCGACCACATCAACTTCGGTCTGACCGGCGCCCGCAAGGAAGTGCCGAGCCTGCAGCGGCTGCTCACCCACCTCGACACCTCGCTGGAGGAGTTGGAGAAGGTCGCGGACGTAGGTGCATGATCTGAACTTGAAACAGATTGCAGAGCAAGGTGTTTCAGCACGGGTGTACCGCGTCGGCGTAGTCGAGCCACTTCGGCAGGCTGCTGACGAATGCATCCCTGGTTTCCGGTGAACCGGCAGCACGCCAGTCGACGACATCTTTGATCTCGATCTCGTACTTGCGCCATTCGAACCAGTTGATCATCTTGAGCATCGGGTAACGCGACGGTATGTCGGCGGCGAAGACCTGCCGCCACCACGTCGACTTCACCGCAAGCTCCGAGGCACCCTGAGCCGCACGCGCCGGGGTATAGATCGCGGCGGTCTCGACAATCGCCACCGGCTTGTTGTGCTCCGCGCCGTAGATCTGATAGAAGTTCGGCACGGTGAGATCGTGACCCGCGCTTCCGTTGTAGCGACCCTCCAGCATCGCGGTGAACTTTCCGGGTTCGCTTACGTCGTTGTTGCCCCACGGACGGCGATTTCCCCAGTGATACAACGAAATCCCCACCCAGTCGACCGCGTCGTCGCCCGGATAGTACGGCGCATACGCATCGTCGTCTGCGGTGAGTTTCCCGTCACCATTGGTGTCGGTCAACTGGTAGTCCTCTGTTCCGCTACGCGCCATGTACTTTCCGCCTTCAAACGGATACCCGCCGCCGTAATTCGGCGCCCACATCATCGCCGTCCCAGGCGCTTTGCGATGGACCATCGCGGCCACCCGACGGAATGTCTCGACGTAGGCCCTGGGTTGCTGACCCCACGCGTACCAGGAACCGTTCATCTCGTGCGCGAATCGAAGGATAACGGGCACACCCGAATCGTTCAGTTTGCGCAGGTCGTCACCCAGACGACCGACGACGCCCTCGGTGATCGCCGCCAATCCAGCGTGAGGCTCCAGGGTCAGCACCATGATGCCGCGTTCGTTACGCACCTGATCGGCGGCGGCGACAGTATGTGCCCAGGTCTCGTTGTTGTACGGGATGTCGGAGAACTGCACAGCAACCGCGGGAGCGTGCCCGAGGTTGTCGTGATGTTCTCGCAGGCTCTCGGACTGCCAGTCGAGATTGACGCCGAACAGAACTCCCGACGCCGGGACTGCCCGATGGTAGTCGGTGACCGCGCAGGGCGGTGTCGGCTCGGGCAGGTAGTGCTGAAACAGGGTGGCCGCGGCGCCGATTCCGACCACCATGGCGATGATCGGGATCAGTGCGGAGGGGCGACGCCGACGACGCCGCGACCACCGCTCCGCGAAGCCCTGCTCCGCCAGGTCATCTGGACGCGTCGTCTCGCTATCGATTGGCGGGCTGGTCATGTCATGCCACACTTTCCTCACCAGTGCTACCGAACGGAACGGAACTGTTGTGAGACCACGTACACAGACAGAGAATGTCGACGTCGCGCGTATCGCCTTGCCGCTCGTCGCACTGATCCTGGTGCTCACGCTCGGCGCGTGCAGCAACGGCGGCGACTCCGACGCTCCGCACCACATTCGTTGGGGCGCTTATCTTCCCGACCTGAAGGGGAGCGACGTCGACTCCGACGCCGGGGTGGTCGGGGTCACCACCCTTGCCGATCGCCCGTTGGATCTGATCCTCACCTTCAGCGGACTCCGCGAGCCGGTACCGAACGCGGATCTCGCCAGAATCGCCGAGACGGGTGCTGTTCCGATCGTGAGCATCGAACCGTGGAACCCGTCGGGCGGTGTCAACCAACCGGACTACCGACTGTCGCGAATTGCCGACGGCGCGTTCGATACCGATCTCCGACGATGGGCGACCGGACTGAAGGAGTTCGGCAAGCCGGTGATCGTCCGGTTCGCCCACGAAATGAACGGCGACTGGTACCCGTGGGGAATGCACGTGAACGGCAACACGCCGCAGTCCTACATTGACGCCTGGCGCCACGTCCGATCGATCTTGACTTCGATTGACCCGCACAACATCTCGATGGTTTGGGCGCCGATGGCGGCGATTTCGGGCATCCCTGGATTCGACGCCGCCTACCCCGGCGACGACGAGGTCGACTACCTGGGGATCGATGGCTACAACTGGGGCAACGATGGCAAACACGGTTGGGCCTCACCGGAATTCATCTTCTCGGACGCGTTCGTCAGCCTCCGCCGACTCGGCGACAAACCCATCCTGGTCACCGAAGTGGCATCCGCCGACGACCCGGATCCGACACGAAAAGCTACGTGGATCCATGACTTTGTCTCGCTCGTCAGTCGCGAGCCGGACGTCGACGGGTTCGTGTGGTTCCAGGCGAACAAGGAGCGAGACTGGCGTTTCAATTCGAACCCACAGAGTGAGAAGGCATTCCGGTCCGCATTGGACGCCGTCCCCGCGACCTAGCGTCGGGTACGCGTCGATCACAGATCAACGCCGCACTTCTATCCGGATAGAGCACAAGAATTTTGCCCGACCCGAGGGCGTCGAGGGCGTCGGCAACAGCGGGCGAGTGCCCGAAGATCCGCAGTTCTGCACGGAGCTTCCGCGCCGACCGAACCGCATGCATGAGATCGGCCATGCCCGAAGGCGTCACACGGGAGACACCGCCAACGTCTACGAGCACCAGCCTCGCACCGGCGGTGCACAGCTGGTGCACATCGATGTGGACAGTCGAGGACACGTCCCACAGGCCACTCACGGCGACATCGGCGATGCCCGATGAACCCTCCATGGCCTTGCCACCATCAACCTCGGCCGGCTTATCGACGTGAATCGCGTCATTGGCGCCAAGCTTTGTGACCACCTCTAGCTCCTCGGGGAGCGTTGCGTCCAGAGCATTACTAGCAGGACCCGACGCATCCGTGGCCCCGCGGGTGACCGAGAAGAGACGCCTGCGTCGTGCGAATCGTGCTGTGCGCGCGACTTGTTCGATCCTTGTCTGATCGCGGTCAGCAGCTGCGGCGCGGTCGGTGTAGAGAACCATGACCCTACCGAGATCGAGGGCGTCAAGCGCGTCGAGCATTGCCATCGATGTTCCATAGATACGCAGATCGGCGCGGCGCGACCTTGCCCAGCGCACAGCGTGCATGAGTTCGGCCATACCGGATGGTGTCACCGTGGTGACCTCGCCGACGTCGACCAGCACGAGACGCGCGCCGCCCGAACATGCGCGGGCAACGTCGTCGCACAGACGCGACTTAACTTCTAGCCGGCCGGATACCCGGACGTCGGCGGTCTCATCGTCGAACTCTGCGAATGCTTCGTGGGCCAGTGACATGTTCTTCTCCAGGATTCAGGGGGCTGGGAGGTCGTCAATCAGGTAGAACGTTGTGGCGCAGGGCTATTGGTCAACACAGAACCATTGATGTACTGGTCGACCGGGTCGGTGGGTGTCGGGCGGTAGTGGGCGGCGCGGACGACGGACGAAAGCAGGAGGAGATCGAGTCCGACCCACCCGAGTGACAGGAAGGTCGGGAAAGTCTCGGCATCGCCGTGACTCCAGCGCAGGATGCCGACAACAGACGATGCGACAAGTGCCACCATGGCGACTATCTGCGGGATGATCGGCCGGTAGTCGACGCGCGCGTCGACCTGCTCCTTGGAGGTCACCGAGAAGGAGATGTGGCGTCGGAAGAAGACCGCCGCGGCAGCCGAGAGGGTGGCCGATATCCAGATCGGGAACAGTGCGAACGACATCTGCTGCCCACGCCACAGACCGCCGGACCGGTACCCGGCCACCTGGAACAGCAACTGACAGCAAACGAAGAAGGGGATGAACCTGGCGAAGAAGTCCAGGGGGTAGGCGTTCATGGGGAACACACCGAGCGTGAAGTAGATGATCGGCGCGGCGATGTAGACCACCGCTGCAAAACCGTTGAGGTACGAGGTCATGGTGGCCAGGTACATCAACCGCTGCGCAAACGTCAGCCCGGATTGGAAGAGCGGGTTGTCGGCGAAGAAGACCTGCATCGACCCCGTGGCCCATCGCTGGCGTTGGCCGAGCATTGTCGCGAGATCGTCGGGTGCGAGGCCTTCCACCAACACCTCGTGGTGGTAGACGCTCTCCCAACCCATGGCGTGCAGATGCATGGCGGTCGCCATGTCCTCAGTCACCGTGGCGGTGTTGATCGGCTGGATCGCCAATGCCTGGTCGATCCGAGACACTTCAACCGAGTCCATTGTCTTGTGCAGCTCGTCGACGACCTCTTCCGGTAGCCACGGGTGCGAGTCGAGGACGTCGTGAATACCGGCACGCAGTTCGAAGGCGACCTCGCCGACCGGCGCGCCACGCCGCAACCTGCGTCGCGCGCCACGCACCACGTCGAGCGCATCCTCGAGTGGGATGCGCAGTCCCGATCCATGCCCCGCTTCGTTGATGAGACCCTCGAGGCGCGCCCATTCGTCGCGAATAGCCCTTCTGACCTGCGGGTCAGCGCCGCGCGAGTACGTCCGTAGGCCCAGCGCCATCAGAGCCTCGCGCCGCAGGACAGCGTTCGAGCCGCAAAAGAATGCAGCACCCCAGCCGTCCTTACCCTGCTGGATGGGGCCATAGAACAGTTCGGCCTGACTGCCCAGCGGATCGGAGTCAGGCACATTCCAGAAGTACTGCGGCGTCTGCACGAAGGCCACGGCGTCGTCGTCGAAGTAGCCGAGGACGGCGTCGAGGAACTCCGGCTTGGGGACCTGGTCGGCGTCGAGGATCGCCACGAACTCCGCGTCGGTGAGGAACAGCGCGTTGTTGATGTTGCCGGCCTTGGCATGCCGCTGGCGCCCGTTCCACTCCTCGCCTCGCGTGAGGTACCCGACGCCCAGCGCGGCCGCCGCGATCCGGAACTCCTCGCGATCACCGTCGTCGAGGATCCAGGTGTTGTGGGGGTATCTCACATCGCGCGCGCCGATCGCGGTGCGGACCACGAGCTCGAGGGGCTCGTTGTATGTGGTGATGAATACATCCACGGTCAGGCCGGGTCGCGCCATGGGTGGAGCCGGCCGCTCGCGCGCATTCCACATCATAAATGCGAAAAGAATGGACTCAGAAAGCGAATATGTTTCCGCAATAACTAATGGAATAGCAATCCACCAAGCGGACCAGGCGATAGTGTCACTCCATCGCCAAAAGATATAGGCACAGCCGAAAGAAACCACAAGAATGGAAATGATTCTGACGGCAAACAGCCGCGCTGGCCCCACGATCCCCACCTCCGAGTTGACATCGATCCCACAACATCGACCCGCCCCGTCGCAGCTCATCCACGATTCTTGCCCAGTTCAGGGGCACCCGCAACCCGCCGTACTCCGTCTGGTGTACATATTTGAATTGTTTACCCAAATACAAAATTTGTGCGCCACACGAAACGGTTTTTGTCCCCAATTCCGTGGACGAATAAACTCCTTTCTGCTGAGACGTGCGACGCTTTATCCAACATATGTGGCGTGGATCACGCTATTCCCTTCGGCGAGCGCGACCGCAGCACACAGCGAGCCCCTTCATCAAGCAAAATGGCACCGGCGGGGCAGCGAGAGAGGTTTACGTCACTCGGAACTGACTGGATAGTCAGTTACTCGTGAGTATTATTCCTATATCGCAACGCCTAGTACCAGCTCCAGGTAAGGGCAGCCTTGGCAGCGCGAGGTACCGAGGAAGAATTACGGTTACCTGTAGTAGACGTCCGACCCCGCGCACGTCAGCCCTGCGCGACTAGGTCGATGATCAATATGAGAGGGGCCGGGACGCCGTGAATGCCACGACGATCACCATCGGCACTATTGCCGCGGTCATCAGCTTGTTCTGTTGGGCCAGTTTCCTGCGCGGCGTGTGGACCATGGTGCGCGCGATCGCCCAGGGCCAGAAGGTCGACAGCACCCGTTACTGGCCCGTCGGCCCGCGACTGTGGACGATGCTCAAGGAGTTCGTCGGCCACACGCGAATGGTGAAGTTCCGGACCGTCGGCTGGGCGCACTGGCTGGTGATGTTCGGCTTCATGATCGGTGCGATCTTCTGGTTCGAGGCATACGGCCAGATCTTCGACCCCGAGTTCCATTGGCCCGTGATCGGCTCGTGGAACATCTACATCTTCGCCGACGAGGTGCTGGGCCTCGGCACCGTCATCGGCATCATGGCGCTGATCATCATCCGCCAGCTCAACCACCCGCGGATGCCCAAGCGCCTGTCCCGCTTCTCGGGTTCACGCTTCGGTGCCGCGTACTTCGTCGAACTCGTGGTCCTGATCGAGGGCCTCGGCATGATCTTCGTGAAGACGTTCAAGATCTCGTCTGGCATCGAGGACCCGCCGATCTGGACGTCGTTCTTCACCCACTACTTCGCGCAGCTCTTCGAGGGCTCGTCGGTCTACTGGGTCACCGCCGCCGCTGTCGTCAAGCTGATGAGCGGCATGATCTGGCTGGCAGTCGTCGGCGCGAATATCGATTGGGGTGTCGCGTGGCACCGCTTCGCCGCGTTCTTCAACATCTATCTCAAGCGTGAGCAGGACGGCGGCGTCGCGCTCGGTGCCGCCAAGCCGATGATGAGCCAGGGCAAGGTCCTCGACATGGAGACCGCCGACCCCGACGTCGACGCGTTCGGCGCAGGCAAGGTCGAGGACTTCTCGTGGAAGGGCTGGCTCGACTTCACGACATGTACCGAGTGTGGTCGCTGCCAGAGTCAGTGCCCTGCCTGGAACACCGGAAAGCCGTTGAGCCCGAAGCTGCTCATCATGTCGCTGCGCGACCACGCACAGGCCAAGGCGCCGTATCTGATCGCCGGCGGTCGCAAAGACATGGGCGGCGACGAGGTCGGTCTCGTCGACGCAGAGGGCAACGTCGACGAGGCGAAGCTCGCCAAGATCCCCGAGGCCGCGCGGGCCGAGGCGTCGCGCAAGTTGGTCGGTGAGTCGAAGGGCGCGATGGGCGGCGGCGAGGGCATCGTCGACGAAGACGGCGCATTCGACCCCGAGCAGCTCGGTGCAGTCATCGACACCGAGACCCTGTGGAGCTGCACCACCTGCGGTGCGTGCGTCGAGCAGTGCCCCGTCGACATCGAGCACGTCGACCACATCATCGACATGCGGCGCTACCAGGTGCTCATCGAGTCCGACTTCCCGACCGAGCTCGCGGGCATGTTCAAGAACCTCGAGAACAAGGGCAACCCCTGGGGTCAGAACGCGTCGGCGCGCACCAACTGGATCGACGAGATGGACATCGAGATCCCGGTCTTCGGTGCCGACGTCGAATCGTTCGAAGGCTTTGAGTACCTCTTCTGGGTCGGTTGCGCAGGCGCGTACGAGGATCGCGCGAAGAAGACCACCAAGGCTGTCGCAGAACTCCTCGACATCGCCGCGGTGAACTTCATGGTCCTCGGCGAGGGTGAGACCTGTACCGGCGATTCGGCACGACGTGCCGGCAACGAATTCCTGTTCCAGATGCTGGCGCAGCAGAACATCGAGACCATCAACGGGGTCTTCGAGACGGCGCCGACGCAGCGCAAGAAGGTCGTCGTGACCTGCGCGCACTGCTTCAACACGCTGTCCAACGAGTACCCGCAGCTCGGCGCGAAGTACGAGGTGGTCCACCACACGCAGCTCCTCAACCGCCTCGTGCGGGAGAAGCGGCTCGTACCGGTGGCACCGATGGGCGAGGGCGTCACCTACCACGACCCCTGCTACCTGGGACGACACAACAAGGTCTACGACGCCCCGCGTGAGCTGATGGAAGCATCGGGTTCGACGCTGCGCGAGATGCCTCGCCACGGCGAGCGGTCCATGTGCTGTGGCGCCGGCGGCGCGCGTATGTGGATGGAAGAGCAGATCGGCAAGCGCATCAACATCGACCGCGTCGACGAGGCTCTCGACACCCTGGCTTCGGCGAACGGAGCCGGAGGTAGCGACGGCGAGGCACCGCAGAAGATTGCGACGGGCTGCCCGTTCTGCCGCGTCATGCTGACCGACGGTGTGACCGCACGGACGTCCGGCACCGAGAACGAGGGCAAGATCGAGGTGGTCGACGTCTCGCAGATGCTGCTCGATTCGGTCAAGCGTGGTCTGCCGGAGGTCAAGCGGGGCGGTCGTTTCCTCGGACCGGTCGCCAAGCCCGCACCCGAGCCGGAACCCGAGCCCGAGAAGGTGGCAGCCGCAGCGCCTGCCGCGGCCGCAGCGGGTGCTACAACCGACGCCAAGCCCAAGCCCAAGGTCGGGTTGGGGATGAAGGGCGGCAAGAAGCCCGGCGCCGGAAGCGCAGCGACCAAGGCGGCGGCAGCGTCGGCACCGGCAGCGTCGGCACCGACGGACACAGCGTCGACCGACACAGCCGAGAAGAAGCCCGCCGCAAAGGGCTTCGGCATGAAGGGCGGCATGAAGAAGCCAGGCGGGGCGGCGAAGCCTGCGTCGGCGTCCGCGCAGCCCGCACCTGCTCAGGCCGAGTCGTCGGCGGCAGTCGAGAACGCGGCGAGTGACACGGCAGCAAGTACCACAGCCGATGCGCCGAAGCCGGCCAAGGCCAAGGGCTTCGGCATGGCTGCCGGCAAGCGGCCCGGCGCCAAGAAGCCGGGCGCAGCGAGTACCGCAAATGCGGCCGCGTCGGACGCCGGAGTGACCGCCGCCGCGGAGAACAAGGTTGCAGAGACCGAGTCCGCACCCGACGCCGCCCCGACCGCCGACACCGAATCGGCAACGGCCGCAAGCACTTCCGCTGCCGCGGTGACCGAGGAGAAGCCCGCCAAGGCCAAGGGCTTCGGCATGGCCGCGGGCAAGAAGCGCCCGGGAGGCACCGGGTCGGGGGCTGCCAAGCCTGCCGCCCCGGCTGCAGAGGCTTCGGCAACTGCTGAAACGTCGGCGGCCGAGTCCGCTCCGGCAGAGGCAGCTCCTGCACAGCCCGAGACCGGTGGCGAGGCCAGTTCGACGGAGGAGACGCCCGCTGCAACGGCGTCGACTGCAACGGCGTCGGCCGCTGCGGTGACCGAGGAGAAGCCTGCCAAGGCCAAGGGCTTCGGCATGGCCGCGGGCAAGAAGCGCCCGGGCGGGGCGTCGGCTCCCAAGGCTGCAGCTCCGGCAGCGTCGACGGCTCCCGCAGCGTCGACTCCGGAACCAGAGGCCGCTGCACCAGAGGCCGAGGCGCCCGAAGCCGAGTCAGCCCAAGCAGCACCGGCAGAAACCCCGGCAGAGGCGTCTACGGACACAGCGGCCGAGAGCGCGGCAGCGTCGTCGAACGGCAGTGCCCCCGCTGGCGCAGCTGATGACGGCCGAACGATCGCCGAGACCGGAGCGTCGAAGGCCAAGGGCTTCGGCATGGCCGCAGGCAAGAAGCGGCCCGGCCAGCGCTGATCGGCTGGCGGTAAGAATCCGCCGCCCGTCAGAAACACGCGTTTCTGACACATGCGAGTGAAGTATCGCTCGCAGGTGTCAGAGGCGCGTGTTTCTGCATTTCCGACGGCCCGAAAAAATCGATTTGCCTGCGGCTGAGACAATTGAACCCGTGAGTAGGCCGTATGTATCGCACCTGAACCAGAACCTCAAGCCGTTGGAGCAGTCCGAGAAGCTGCAGAACGTCTGCTATGAGATCCGTGGGCCGGTGCACGCGCATGCGGCGCGACTCGAGGCCGAGGGCCATCGGATCATGAAGCTGAACATCGGCAACCCGGCGCTGTTCGGCTTCGAGGCCCCAGACGTGATCATGCGCGACATGATCCACGCGCTGCCGTACTCGCAGGGGTACTCGGAGTCGGCGGGTGTGCTCTCGGCACGACGCGCCGTGGTCACGCGCTACGAGCTCCTCCCCGACTTCCCGTACTTCGACGTCGACGACGTGATCCTCGGCAACGGTGTCTCCGAGCTCATCACGATGACGATGCAGGCGCTGCTCAACAACGGCGACGAGGTGCTGATCCCCGCGCCCGACTATCCCCTCTGGACGGCCATGACGGCCCTCTCCGGCGGCACAGCCGTGCACTATCGCTGCGACGAGGACAACGACTGGAACCCCGACATCGCCGACATCGAGTCGAAGATCACCGACCGCACCAAGGCGATCGTCGTCATCAACCCCAACAACCCCACGGGAGCCGTCTACTCGCGCGAGGTGCTCGAGCAGCTTGTCGACGTCGCCCGACGCCACTCGCTGCTCATCCTCGCCGACGAGATCTACGACAAGATCCTCTACGACGACGCTGAGCACATCAACATCGCGTCGCTCGCCCCCGACCTGTTCTGCCTGACGTTCAACGGGCTCTCGAAGGCGTACCGCGTCTGTGGCTACCGGGCCGGCTGGGTGGTGCTCACCGGCCCCAAGGACCACGCCAAGGGGTTCATCGAGGGCCTTGGCATCCTGGCGTCGACGCGCCTGTGCGCGAACGTTCCGGGCCAGCACGCGATTCAGGTGGCGCTCGGCGGGTACCAGAGCATCGAGGCGCTCGTCGCGCCCGGAGGACGCCTCTACGAGCAGCGCAACGTGACGTGGGAGAAGCTCAACGAGATCCCCGGCGTCAGTTGCGTCAAGCCCAAGGGCGCGCTCTACGCGTTCCCGCGCCTCGATCCCGAGGTCTACGAGATCCACAACGACGAGCTCTTCGTCCAGGACCTGCTGCTGCAGGAGAAGATCCTGGTCGTGCAGGGCAGCGGTTTCAACCTCGACGATCAGAACCACTTCCGCATCGTCACGCTCCCCTGGTCGCGTGATCTCAAGGACGCCGTCGAACGGATCGGCAACTTCCTGTCGTCGTATCGACAGTAGTTCACCGGCCGGAAATACCCCCGATGACCTGCGGGGCGGCACCTTCTGCGCGATTCGCTGATCCCTGCCTGCGCGTTATGTGACACTCTTCGTTGTCACCATCTCTGGACATAGCTGTGACGCTCGGTTACGTTAACCAGATCACGGTACCGAAGGGGTGACGCATGAAGCAGTGGGTCAAACGACTCATCGACGTCGACGGCGTACGTCTCGCGACTTTCGAGTTCGACGATCCTGCCGGTGACACATCCGCCGTCTCGGGAGCCGACAACCCCGCCAGCCCAGCTACTCCCGAAAACGCCGAGCGTCCGACGGTGCTGTTCGTGCACGGATGGCCGGATACGCATGAGGTGTGGACCGAGGTTGCGGAGCGTCTTTCCGACGACGTCCGGGTCGTCGCGTACGACACCCGCGGACTCGGAGTCAGCGACAACCCGCGTGGAGTGTCGGCGTACCGCATCGAAACGCTCGCGGACGACCTGTACGCGGTCGCCAATGCCGTGAGCCCCGACGCGCCCGTCCATGTTGTCGCGCACGACTGGGGTTCCATCCAGTCATGGGAGGCTATGTCGCGCCCCGATGCCGCAGATCACTTCGCGTCGTTCACCACCATCTCCGGCCCGTGCCTGGACCACGTGGGAGTGCTCCTGCGCGAGAACATCTCTCATCCGACGCCTCGTCGAGCGCTCGACACCCTCCTGCAGTCGTTCTTCTCGACGTACATCATGCTGCTGCACCTGCCATTCGGTCCGACGCTGATCTCCGCGACGCTCGGCTCGCCCGGCGCATGGCGACGTTTTCTGCGACTCATGGACGGTACGCCCGCCGAGCAGATCGTCGTCGCGCCATCGCTGCGGCACGACATGCGTTCTGGCGCGCGGTATTACCGAGCCAACATGGTGCGCAAGGTCGGCAAACCCAACCCGCGCACGACCAACGTTCCCGTGCTGGAGATGGTCAACACCCGCGACTTCGCGGTGCGAACACACCTGCTGCGCAACACGAACCGATTCGCCCCCGATCTCACCCGTCTCGAGTCACCGACCACCCACTGGGCCCCGACGACCAATCCCGGTTACGTCGCCGACTCGATCCGCGACTTCGTACGACGCATCGCCGCCCGAACATCCACCGCGACCACCCCCGACCGCGCCGCTATCCGCTGACCTGCCATCGCGAAGGAGTTTCTACCGTGCACGCACACGCCGAGAAGGTGGACACCACCTCAGCACACGCATTCGCACCACACCCATCCACACCACACGTAGTCCCACCTCAGGACAACGACACCGATCCCGGCGACGTCGAGCTCCACGCACGCAACGTGACATTCGACTGGAGCGACGTTCCGCTGCACTGGATTCCGGGTCACCCGATCGCGTCCGACTTCATCAGCGTGCTCAATCTGCTTCTCCCCGAGGGAGAGCGCTGGTTTGTCCAGACCTACAACGAAGCACTCCCCCTGGTTCGTGACGAGGAACTGGCTGCGACGATGCGCGGCTTCATCGGCCAGGAAGCCATGCACGCAGAGGCACACGACCACGTGCTCTGGGAGTTCCTCGACCACCACGGAATCGACCCACGGCCGTACTGCCGCCAGATGGAGTGGGTCTTCCGAAAGGTGTTGGGCCCCCTGGAGAAGGGCAGCGTAGAGGCCAAACAGAAGCACCTCATCGAACGACTGTGGCTCATCGCAGCCATCGAGCACTACACCGCGATCCTCGGCGATTTCGCGCTCAACAACACCTGGACCGAGGTCGGGGCCGATCCGACGATGTCGGACCTGTTCACCTGGCACGGAGCCGAGGAGGTCGAGCACCGAGCGGTCGCACACGACGTCGCGGTCTACTTCGGTGACAGCTACCTCCGGCGCGGCCGGGCGATGCTGATCGCACTGCCCACCCTGCTGCTCCTACTCTTCCGCGGTTTCCGCTTCATCACCCATCAGGATCCGGCGATCAAGCACAACAACTACTTCTACCGCCAGTATCACTACGCGCGTGGCGTTCGGGCAGGCGTTCTCCCGACGATCCGCAGTGTGCTCTTCGCGACGGCGAGCTACTTCAGGCCAGGTTTTCATCCAACCGAAATCGGTTCGACCGCACAGGCTGTCGCCTACCTGGCGTCCTCGCCGGCAGCACGAAACGCCTCCTGAGTACACACGGAACCGAACAGACCATGAATCAACGGGCACACCCGCACACCACCGAAATGACCTCGGTGCCACCACATCTCTACGGACGATGGCGCCATGATCCCCTGATGACCTTCGGCACCGTGCTGTCCAAGACGTGGCTGCCGTTTTGGCGTCCGTTCTCGCCACTGCGGTCGACCGCGGAGTACGACGGCGTCACGACGCTGCGCATCGTGGGACGAGAGGTCGTCGCGCAGGACGAGAACGTCGTCGCTCTGACCTTCGCCGGACTCGACGATCAGCTTCTCGAAAGGTGGCACGCCGGAGCGCATCTCGACCTCCTGCTGCCGTCGGGCAGGATGCGCGAGTACTCCCTCTGCGGCGATCCCGCCGATAGGAAGACCTACCGAATCGCCGTGCGGCGCATCCCCGATGGCGGAGGCGGTTCGGTCGAGGTGCACGACACCCTGCGCGTCGGCGACACCGTTCAGATCAAGGGTCCGCGCAACGCCTTTCCGATCGCATTGCCCGGCTACGGATCGCAAGCCCGCTCACTCCGGTTCGTCGCTGCGGGCATCGGCATCACGCCGATCCTGCCCATGCTGGCGGCCGCCGAGCGCCTCGGTCTCGACTGGTCGATGATCTACACCGGTCGCAGTATGGACTCGATCCCGTTCCGCGACGAGGTCGCGCGATTCGGCGACAAGATCACCATCCGCACCGACGACGAGCACGGCCTGCCGAGCATGGAGGAATTGCTCGGACCGATCGACCCCCAGACCGGAAGGGCCCCATCGGGTCTCGCGGTCTACTGCTGCGGCCCGGTACCGATGTTGGAGTCGTTGCGGCGCCATCTACACGACCGCCCCGACATCGAACTGCACTACGAGCGTTTCAGCCCGCCGCCGGTGGAGAACGGTCGTCCGTTCACCGTCACGATCGACTCGACCGGACAGCAGATCGACGTCGCGGCGGACGAGACCTTGCTGAGCGCGCTCCGCAAAGAGGTTCCGTCAGTGCCCTATTCATGCCGCCAGGGTTTCTGTGGCACATGCAAGATCAGGACGTTGTCGGGGGCAATCGACCACCGCGACAACATCCTGACCGAGCCGGAGCGCGCAGCGGGCTCCATCCTCACCTGCGTCTCACGCGCCGGTGGCGATCACCTGACCGTCGACCTCTGAGTGCGCATCCGACGTGAGTTCGACGCCGCGCGAGTGACTTTCGCCGCGCAGTAGAACCGCAGCGGCAACGGCAGCCACGGCGGTCACCGCAACCGCCACCCAGACCGCGCTGTGCAGCCCGTCGACGAAGACCTCCTGCACGGCGATGGTCATAGGGCTGGAGATCGACTCAGGGGCGCGGGCGGCGACCTCCGCTCCGCCCATCACCGACTGTTCGGCCATCTCGGCAATCTCGCGCGGAAGTCCTAGTGCGCCAATCCTTTCCGATACGGAAGACGCATACACCGAGGTGAGCACCGAGCCGAGCACGGCCACGCCCAGTGTTCCACCGATCTCACGCGTCGTGTCGTTGACGGCGCTACCGGCGCCCGCCTGCTCCGGTCGCAGCGAGTTCATGATCACGTGCGTGCACGGACCCGTGATCGCGGCGAGGCCCGCCGCCATCAGCGCCATCGACCAGATGATGAGTTCCCAGTAACCAGACATCCGTGACGAGATCTCCACCAGCGCAAAGCCTGCCGACATCAGGACCGCTCCCGAGGTCACCACCCAGCGTGGCCCGAATCGGTGCGCCAGCGCCATGGCAACCGGCGAGCACACCGCGGTCACGATCGCGAAAGGCAGTGTGCGCAGGCCTGCTTCGAACGGCCCGTATCCCTTCACGGCCTGGAAGAACTGGGTGATCAGGAAGATGAATCCGAACAGCGAGAAGAACGCGACCGCCACCATTCCCGCTGCGGTCGCAAACCTGCGATTGGCGAACAGCGCGACGTCGAGGATCGGGTGCGCCACCACGAGTTCACGCCAGACGAAGAGTCCGATAACCGCAATCGCCACAACGATTCCCACGATGGTTCGTGCATCGGTCCACCCGTGGTGAGGACCTTCGATCACCGAGTAGGTCAGCAGGCCGAGTCCGATGACCGACAGCACCAGGCCGACGACGTCGAACCGCGACACCGATTCCGGTCGCGTGCCCGGTACCACCGCGAGCACAGCGATCGCGGTCACCGCCGCGATGGGTAGTCCGACCCAGAACACCGACGCCCACGAGTAGTGCTCGAGCAGCCACCCTCCGAGCACCGGCCCGATCGCCACGGCGATTCCCGACGTCGCACCCCAGACGGCGACCGCCGTGGCACGTTGCTTCCCTTCCGGGAAGATCGCGACGATCAGTGCGAGGGTCGCGGGAAACACCAGCGCCGCGAACACTCCCAGGCCGGCACGCGCAGCAATCAGTTGACCCAACGTGTTCGCCGAGGCGGCGAGGGCCGACACCCCTGCAAAGCCCGCGATACCCACCAGGAGCATCCGACGGTGCCCGAACCGGTCGCCGAGGTAACCACCGGTGAGAAGCAGCCCGGCGAAGACCAGCGTGTAGGCGTCGACGATCCACTGCAGTCCCGAGATCCCCGCCCCGAGATCACGCGACATGGTCGGCAACGCGACGTTGACGATCGTGTTGTCGACCATCACCAAGAGCGCAGCCAAACACAGCGCACACAGCGCCAACCAGCGAGAACGCATGCGAGAACCCTTCATAGTGGATTGTCGTTCTACTGTTATAGAACGTGGTTCTTTTCTAGAAGAACACTGTTCTAGTAGGTTGTCAATATGGCTCCCACACGAAGTACGCGTCGTACCCCGGCGACCGAGGTACGCACGAACCTCATCGCGTCGGGGCGTCGAATTCTGGAACGAGACGGTGTCGCCGGCCTCACCGTGCGCGTGGTCGCGACCGACGCCGGCGTCGCACCCATGGGGGTCTACAACCACTTCGACGGCAAGGAGGGGTTACTCGACGCGTTGGTCAACGACGCCTTCGTCGAGTTCGCGCACATGATCGACGTGACAGACGACGACGCCCGAGAGAGGTTGGCGCACAGCGGCAGGGCGTACCGGGAGTTCGCGCTGCGCTACCCGGTCGCGTACTCACTGATGTTCTCGCGCGAGCACCACCCCGACTCCGACGTCGCCGAACACGCCTTCTCGGTGCTGACCGAACACATCAGGTACGGCCAGAACGCGGGACTACTGATGAAGACCGATCCCCATCAGGCGACGATGCAGGTGTGGAGCTGCGTTCACGGTGCGGTGGCCTTGGAACTCGCAGGTACCCATCCCCCGACGATCGATCCCGTCGAGAACTACGAGCACGTCTTGGCCGTGGTGCTCCGCGGCCTGAGCGCGTGATGCGAGAATGAGCGCGATGAGCAGCGATGACAAGGCCACCAACGAGTACCGGATCGATGATCTGGCGCGGGTGGCCGGGACCACCACACGCAACGTCCGCGGATATCAGGATCGCGGACTGTTGCCGAGGCCCTTGCGCCGCGGGCGGATCGCGATCTATACCGACCTTCACCTCGACCGACTCAGGGTGATCAACGATCTGCTCCGCCGTGGATTCACCATCCGGCATATCGGCGAATTCCTCACCGGAATCCAGCGCGGCGACGACCTCGCCGACGTCCTCGGGCTGCGCGAAGTGGTCGCCGCTCCGTGGGGGAACACGACGAAGACCTCGGTGAGCGCCGACGAACTGCGCGAGTTGCTCAACAACAGCAACCCCGCGTACTTCACGCGATTGACCGACCTCGGATTGATCAAGCCGGAGGGGACAGCAGATCCCCCAACGTCATTCACGGTGCTCGACCAAGACACGATCGATGCATATGCCCGCCTCGTGCGGCGCGGTCTGACGCTGAATTCGATTCTCTCCGTGCATGAGAACCTCAGTACACAGATGGATTCGGTTGCGGAGGCACTCATCTCGGCCGGACGCGGGACGATCGCCGAAGAATACAAGGACGGTTGGATACCGCAGACCGCTGCCGAGGCAGATTGGGTGCGTGACCTTCTCGTCGAATTCAGACGAGCGGGGTCGACGATCGCACACAATGCTCTCGACCGCGCGCTCGATCGCGACATGGCTCGTCAGCTCGACGACTATCTCGCCATCGCCGACGACTCGGTCGACCAGGATCCGCTCGACATACGGGGCGAACGCCAGAGCTCGACCGCCAAGGGACGAAAGCGGTCAGGGAACGACGATCGGGGGTAACCCTCCGGGTAGCGGAATAACCGCTCGCGGTTTGGGTTTCGGCCGAGGATTGCTGCGCGGGCGCGGTTGTTCGGCACGCTGCGACTCCTCGGTCCGCGGTGGCGGCGGGGGTGGAGGCACGTAGGCAGCAGCGGGTGCGCGAGCCTCGTTGAGGTCGGCAAGATCTGCGTACAACTGCGTAGTCGTCGAACTGTGCGTCGTGGTGACAGGGTTCGACGCCGATGGCGAAGCGGAACCACCGCTGAGCCCAAGTGCGGTGGCAGCCAAGGCAACTCCGACGACGCCGACTGCTCCGGCACCGATCAGGATCTTCTTTCGACCGCGCGGCGGTGTCTTGTCAACCGCTGCCGCATCAACCGCTGCGGCTTCTTGCTCGCGAGGTTCGATTCTGGGGGATATCGGAACGAATTCGTCTGCCGGAAAGTAGTTTTCGGTGTTTCGCCCAACACCCACGGAGTGCAGATACGCGGGCGCCGACGGATCTGAGTAGGCGAGCCTGACGGGCTCGATCCGATCCGTCACATCGAACTCGTTGTCGACGGACCGCAGCGGCGGAGCGAGCGGCGGGTCGAGTGGCAGTTGTGCATGGCCCACTTCTACGACGGAGTCGCCACGGACTCCCGCAACGGGGGTGCCCTCGGGCTCCGCGACGGGGTCTGCACCCACGTGCGCGACCGGCTCGCGGTGGACCTCGACGTGATCGGTGGTCTCGGCCACTGGTTCTGGCCCCCGTACCGCGGCTGGCCCCTGCACGGCGGCAACGTCGGGCATCGCCAGTGTCATGTCGTCGAGAACGACGATCGGGACGTCGGCGACCGGAGCGAGCAATTCCGGGAGTCCTGGCCACACGGTGTGCGTCGAATCGAAAACCATCGCGCTGACCTGACGGCCTGTCGATTCCGCGCACTGCGCAACAGCGTCGGGCACGTTCTCGGCGCGGGCAAGTGTCGACTGTGCGACGTCGCGTCGGGTGACACGGAACAGTCGGACGTGCTTCTCGCCCATGATGAACGTGCCGTCGGACTCGGCGAGGCGGTATCGGCCCTTGTGACTCAGGAGGTGCAGTTCTGCTGTCCACTCGTCGGAGTCGGGGGCGTCGACGCGGCCCGCGCGCACGAGGTGGTCGGAGATGAGGGCGTCGAGTTCGGCTCCACTTGTGCCTGCGGCGCGTCTGCGTACGACGGCCGCACCGGATTCGACGTCGACGAGCGTCACATCGACACCGTCCTCGGCGACGCTCACCACAGCGAAAGAGTCGACGAGCGTCGAGTGGCGGCGTCGGAGGTGGTCGGAGACACGACTGATCACGGACGCGTCGATAACCCGCCCGTCTTCGATCACCCCGTTCGGGATCGCCCCGTTGTCCATAGTTCGGTAGTCCCCGTCATCGAGAAACCCCACGCGCATTCTCGTGAGTCGGGCCGGTAAACCTGTGTTCGTTCACCTGTGCCGCGCTCGTTCGACCACTCCCCCGCACTTCTGAGTGTTCAACCTAGCATGACGTCAGCGGTGCGCCACTTGTGTCGCACCTTCGAAGGACCCGCGGCCGAGACCGGCCGAAGCACGCTGATCTGCGTCGAACGCGTTCTCCGGAGTCGCAACCGCGCCACCGAGCGCGGCGTACGACCAGCCTGCCCGCCGCCACGACTGCGGGTCCAAACAGCGACGACCGTCGACGATGACGCGTGAACGCACGACTGGATCGAGTTCCGGTGGCGCCATGTGCACGAACTGCGCCCATTCGGTGGCGATTGCGACGACGTCGGCGTCCTGGGCGGCCTCGGCGGCCGAATCGGCATAGCCGAGCATCGGATACATCCGTTGGGAGTTGGCGTTGGCCTTCGGGTCGAATACCGTGACCGACGCCCCGCGTAGTGCCAATTGTCCTGCGACACTCAGCGCAGGCGAATCGCGCACGTCGTCGCTTTCTGGCTTGAAGGCCGCGCCGAGCACCGCGATGTTGGCGCCCAACAACTCTCGCGGACATACCTGTGCGATGAGGTCGACCATGGCGGAGCGTCGTCGCATATTGATCGTGTCGACCTCGCGCAGGAATCGGAGTGCTCCATGCGCCCCGAGTTCTTCGGCGCGCGCCTCGAAGGCCCGAATGTCCTTGGGGAGACAGCCGCCGCCGAATCCCAGGCCCGCGTTGAGGAATCGGCGCCCGATCCGCTTGTCGTGACCGATCGCGTCTGCGAGCGTCGAGACGTCAGCGCCGACGATCTCGCAGAGTTCACTGATCGCGTTGATGAACGAGATCTTCGTCGCGAGAAAGGCATTCGCCGAGACCTTCACCAACTCTGCTGTGGACCAGTCGGTTTCGATGACTGGAAGTCCGGTGTCGATGATCTCGCGGTACACATCACGCAGCACCGCACGTGCGGCCCGCGCGTCGGAATCCGGATCGGTGCCGATAACCAGCCGATCGGGACGAAGCGTGTCCTCGACGGCGTAGCCTTCGCGTAAGAACTCGGGGTTCCACGCGAGGTCAACAGTGGCGTCTGGTGCCGTCAACGTGCTGATCCGTCGAGCCAGCGACGCTGCGGTGCCCACTGGGACAGTCGATTTGCCGACGATCAGGTGGTCACCACGCAGGTGCGGCACCAGGGCGTCCACCGCACCTTCGACATACGACGTGTCGGCCGCATGTCCTCGCGCACGCTGCGGTGTACCCACCCCGATGAAGTGCACCGAACCGTGCGCGGCAGCGGCGCCGGCCTCTGTGGTGAACGAGAGCCTCCCCGCAGAGATGTTGCGGCGCAGAATGTCTGCGAGTCCTGGTTCGAAGAACGGAACCTCGCCCGACGACAGGCGAGCCACCTTATCCGGATTGACGTCGACGCCGAGCACGTCGTGCCCGAGTTCGGCCATACACGCTGCGTGTGTCGCCCCCAGGTATCCACACCCGATCACTGTCAGCTTCATACCTGAAGTGACTACGTGGGCCGATCTGCCAACTTGCTACGAGCACATGACCAGTCGCAGGCGCGCGTGTGAACGTCGTGTTCAGGTGTTGAACGGCAGTCGAATCGAGGTGACCCGGCAGGCGAATCACAGGACAACGCCTCGTCGAATTCGGCAGGAGAATACCGACATCACCGGCGAATTCGGCACCGCCGGACCGGGTTCGCGGGCACACTCGATTATGTGACCTCCTCGACGATCGCTTCCGCCCTCGATTCCGCAGCACGCGATATCTTCGACGACCTCGTCGCCTGGCGACACCACCTGCATTCTCATCCCGAGCTCTCCAATCGCGAGCATCACACCGCGGAGTTCATCGTCGAACGTCTACGCGACGCGGGCATCGACGAGATCCGCAGCGGTATCGCGGGCACCGGCGTGGTGGCCATCCTGCGCGGCGGGGGCGACAGTGGAAGCGGCGGCAAGCGCTTGGCAGCGTTGCGTGCGGATATCGACGCACTGCCCGTGAAGGAAACCTCAGGGGTCGACTTCGCGTCGACTGTCGTCGACAAGGACTATCCGGGCGGCCCGTTCCCCGTTGCGCATGCGTGCGGCCACGATTGCCACACGGCAACGGTTCTCGCTGCCGCGCATGTGTTGGCCTCGGTTCGCGATCGGTTGCCCGGCGACGTCATGTTCATCTTTCAGCCTGCCGAAGAAGGAGCGCCCGTCGGCGAGAGCGGTGGCGCGCAGGCGATGGTCGACGACAACGCCTTCACCGACCACACCCCAACCATGGTCTTCGGAATGCACGTCGTTCCCCTGCCGATCGGAATGGTCGGTGTGCACGTGGGAAATCAGTACGCGGCGTCGTGCATGATCAAGATATCCGTCGAGGGTAAGCAGGTCCACGGGTCGACCCCGTGGATGGGAATCGACCCGTATCCCGTTGCAGCCGAGATCATTTCCGGCAGCGCGCAGATCTACCGGCAGGTGCCCGCGAACGACGCAATCACGGTGTCGTTCGGACACGTCGACGACGTCGGACGCTTCAACATCATCGGCCAGACAGTGACGCTCTGGGGCACCATCCGCTGCCTCGATGGCGCCGATATGACTGCGGTACAAGACAAACTCCGACGTCTCGCCGAGAACACCGCTGCGGCGTACGGCGCGAGCGCGACCGTCGAGTATCTGCAAGATGTTCCGCCCGTGGTCAATACACCGGAGTGGGTCAACAGGATTCGACCTGTGATCGACGACGTCATCGGCAAGGAGCGTGTGGTCGACGTGCCCGGAGCGCTCGGATATGACGACGTGTCGGTGTTCGTGCGCGACTTCGGCGGCGCCTACTTCACCTACGGTGTCCAGGACGCTCAGGTCAGCGGCAAGGGACTGACTCCGACGCCGGGTGGCCGGGGCTTGGCGTCGAATCACTCACCGGATTTCTACGCCGACGACGACTCGCTGCTCGACTATCTGCGGATCTTCGTGCACGTCGCCTACGCACACCTGGCGGAGTCGAGCTGACGGGTTACTTGCCGGCGTCGCGGATGAAGTTCAGATACGCCTTCGACGGCGTCGGGCCGCGCTGGCCCTGGTACTTCGACCCGACCGCGGCGCTGCCGTAGGGATTCTCCGACGGGCTGCTGAGCCGGAACAGGCAGAGCTGCCCGATCTTCATGCCGGGCCAGAGCGTGATCGGCAGGTTGGCGACGTTCGACAGTTCGAGCGTGATGTGGCCGGAGAAACCGGGATCGATGAAGCCCGCCGTCGAATGTGTCAGCAGTCCGAGCCTGCCGAGCGACGACTTGCCCTCCAGTCGGCCTGCCAGGTAGTCGGGCAGGCTGCAGATCTCCAGCGTCGAGCCGAGGACGAACTCGCCCGGATGCAGCACGAACGGCTCGCCGTCTGCGGGTTCGACGAGCGTTGTCAGCTCGTCCTGCCGCTGTGCGGGGTCGATGTGGGTGTAGCGGGTGTTGTTGAAGACCCGGAACAGGTTGTCGAGCCGGACGTCGACGCTCGACGGCTGCACGAGAGCAGGGTCGAACGGGTCGATCGACAGGTTGCCGTCGGAGACCTCGGAGCGGATGTCGCGATCGGAGAGCAGCACGCCTGCGAGCGTATCGGACGGTGTCTGGTGCAGGTACGACGACGGCGTTCTGCGGTCTTACACCGGGTTATCGGAACGGAACCGTGCGACGCAGGGCGCCTCAACCCCCGGAATTGAGCTCTGCGCGGCACTCCTCGGTTGTCTTGGTCTGGATGCAGTCCGACCACGCCCGCTGGTCGTCGGCCCAGCGATGCTCGGGCGTCTGCCCTGTGTTGAGTTGCCACTGATAATTGGTGCAGATGATGGCGTTGCCATTGGCGTCGACGGCGGTCCGGCCGATGTCCGCGCCGATGCAGTTGTCGCCGAGCGACGGCCCTGAAGTGGTGGTTTGAGGCAGGTTCGGATTGGGTGCGACGCCCTGAACGCTGGACCACACCGCGTTATCGGTACCCGCGAGACGAGAACAGTAGGCCGTCGAGCCGTCCGCGAATACTGCGGTTGCCCCGATCGGGCCGCACTGGGCACCCTCGCTGACCGGGGCGACCGTGGGTGTCTCCGGCGGTGCGGTGGTCGTCACCGTGGGCGTCTGCGTCGACGCGGTAACCGTCACCGTGACCGCCGAGGCACTCGATTTGTGCTGACTGGTGGTCGTCGCGGTACCCGAGTCCGTGGCGCAGCCCGCGAGGACGAGAACCGACGCCGCTGCCAGCATTACCCATCTCGATCGCATGGCAATCGGTTTACTCCGTCCGCCGCTGGTTGGCGCCGGTAACGGATTACTTGCTCAGCTCACGGCACGCTCGGCGATAGCCAGCACGAGCCGACGCGGAGCAAACCGTGCACCGTACGCACCGATGCGATTGACGAGACCGTCGACGACGCTCGGCTTGCCGGCCTCGAGCGCCTTGAACGCGGTGTCGACGACCTGCTCGGTGGTGCGGCGCGACTTCATCGCCGAGCCGTCGCCAGCAACGTCGAAGAACTCGGTGTCGGTGGCTCCGGGACAGACGGCGAGGACGTGGACGCCCTTGCGCTTGCCCTCCGACCAGAGCGCCTCGCTCAGCGACAGGACGTATGCCTTGGTGGCCGCGTACACCGCCATACTCGGAACCGGTTGGAACGCAGCATTACTGGCGATATTCACGATCGTCCCTGTGCCCGCGTCGGCCATACGCTTGATGTAGATCGTGGTGAAGTCGGTGAGTGCGCCGACGTTGAGCTGTACCTCGTCGCGGATGCGCGAGGGGTCGGCGTCAGCGAGGTATCCGAACGTGCCGAAGCCCGCATTGTTGACCAGCACGTCGACGCGGAGCCCGCGGCCATCTGCGTCGGCGACAACCTTGTCGACGGCGCCCGGTATCGAAAGGTCGGCGGGGATGACCTCGGCGCGGACGCCGTGTCGCGACGCCAACTCGTCGGCGAGCGCGACCAGCTTGTCCTCGCTGCGAGCGACCAGGATCAGGTCGGCACCACGCGCCGCGAGTGCGCGGGCAAACTGTTCGCCGATCCCTCCGCTGGCCCCGGTGATGAGTGCTGTGCGGTTGCGGTACTCCATGAGTGGTCTCCCCGTCGTCGTTTGTCTGTCGCAGCTGTGTGTCGCAGGCGGTGTGTCGCACCGGGCGCCTACGCGAGCCTGGTCGCGAGGATAGCCGCGACGTCGCGGCCGGTCACCGTCATCGGGGCCTGGGTTTGCTAGGCTGTCGTTCGCGAGCAGGCCTCGCACGCCGATGTAGTTCAATGGCAGAACATCAGCTTCCCAAGCTGAATACGCGGGTTCGATTCCCGTCATCGGCTCACATATCACCGCGATGTCACGTAGTCCGAACCGGTTCGGCTCAGACCAGTTCGGCGACCATCGCGCGGACCATCCAGTCCCGGTAGTCGGGGATCGTCCAGCCACGCATCACGACAAGCAGTTCATAGAGTTCCGGCGCGATCAATGTCCAGAGCGTGTCCCGTGCGTGTTCGACGGTGACCCCGGCCCGCAGGCTGCCGGAGTTGGCGAGGTGCTCGGCGAATTTGGTCATCCCGAACAGTCGCTGCTGTAGCGCAGTCGTCCACAGCTCGCGTAGTGCGGGATCGGTGCGCGCTCCGTCGCGGATCGCCAGCATCAGCCGTCCGGCACGGACCATCCGCGGCACCGCTGCCGCCACGTACAACTCGAGCTTGCGGCGGGGGTCGGGTTCGGTCTCGACGGCCCGGGTCTCGGGCCGGTCGGCCACCTCGACTTCTTGGTCGTCGCCAGCCAATGCCTGGTCGAAGGCGACCTTGATGAGTCCGGCCTTGCCGCCGAAAGACTTGTAGATGGTTTCGGGGGAAACATCGGCGGCGTCTGCGATGTCGGCGACCGTGACTCCGAAACCGTTGCGCTCGAACAACTCTGTGGCGGACAGAACGATCTGGCGCCGTCGGGCACGGGCCTGGTCGCGTCGCCCCGACGCGTCGTAGCCTCGCCTTCTATTGACTCCAGTCACCCTGTAATCAATACTAGATTTTCAATACAGTCCTTATGTATCGAAAGTCGAAGGTCGTCATGAGTATTCAGGAACCAGCTGGGGTGGCCGTTCGCGCAGTGACCGACATGGGTGCCGGCGACCGGGCAGCGTTCGACGCGACGATGCATCCCGATGCGGTGAATCGGGAGGCGCACGCGGAGCCACCGAACTGTCGCGGCGTGGGGCCGGAAGCGTTCTGGGCGTCCGCGCTCTGGTTGCGGGCCGCCTTCCCGGATCTGCGTCATGAACCGCATGTCGCCGTCGTCGACGGCGAATTGGTGGTCGTCCACGCGACGATGTCCGGCACACACCGCGGACCGTTCGTCGTTTACGACGCTGCCGGCCGCGTGGAGCAGGTGTTCGCGCCGACCGGCAAGACCTTCGCGGTAACCCAGACCCACTGGTTCCGCATGCGCGACGGGCTGTGCGCCGAACACTGGGCCAACCGTGACGACCTCGGGATGGGACAGCAACTGGGCTGGTTCCCCCCGTCACCTCGCTACCTCTGGCAGTGCGCCCAAGCGAAGCGCGCAGCGCAGCGCGCCGAATCCGGCTCGCGCTGAACGAGATCCGCATGCGCTCGGGAATCTCGCTACGCTCGGCGGTCCCCGAGCAGAGAGCATGTGCGCGTGTCGAAGGGCGTGCGCTCGCCTGGTTATTCGATCAGCGGGGGAGCCCAGGCACTCTCGAGTGTCTACCGCTCCGAGCCGACAATGCCACCCACACACCGATGACTTCTGCGGCCCCACACGGTCTATCCATGCGTCAGACACAACCGACGAAGGGACGCAGTCCATGAGCATCGCCCATCTACTCGCCGTTGTTCCCGTCAGCGACATCGATCGCGCAGGCGACTGGTATACGCGGCTTTTCGGGACGACCTTCACCAACAACCCCATGCCCTCACTGGTTGAGTGGCAGGTGGTCGACGGCGGTTGGGTGCAGGTCCACCTCGACCCCGATCGAGCGGGCAGCGCGCTACTCAACTTTGCGGTCGACGACCTCGACGCACATCGGGTCGACCTGGCCGACCGCGGCTTGTCCACCGGCGACGTCGTCGAGGCAAACAAGGGTGTGCGACTGTCGGAGATTTCTGACCCTGACGGCAACACCATCCGGCTCATCGGCGGCTTCCGCGTCGACTACTGACGCAGGTGCGTGTCGAGCCGGGCGACGAGATCGCTCCCTACACGGGTTCGACTACCGTCATCGGCTCTCATGTCACCGCAGCTAGAGCGGATTTCGGAATTTCCAGGCGCGCCACAGCTACTGGCGTTCAATCCCCCGTACTATCCATGCGGCCTGTGCGCTGAGCCTTGCCTTCCAGTGCCACCGGACCGATGAGTTTCGGCGGCCCGCGGTGTCTCTATCTGTGAAGGTGCCCGGCCTTGGGCACATGACCCCGACGAGGAGACCTCCGATGCACAACATGATCTTCGTGAACCTGCCCGTGGCCGACGTCGCCCGTTCGCGCGCGTTCTTCACCGAACTCGGCTACAGCGTCAACGAACAGTTCTCCGACGAGCGTGCGGTGTCACTGCAACTCGGCGACAACATCGTCGCGATGCTGCTCGAGCGCGACTACTTCGGCTCGTTCCACCCCGCCCAGACGGCCGACGCCGCGAGCACAAAAGAGTGCATCATCTGCCTCGACGCCGACAGCCGTGACAGCGTCGACGATCTTTTCGACCGTGCCATCGCTGCCGGCGCGAGCGCCGGGGACACCGAGGACCACGGCTTCATGTACGGGCGCAGCTACAACGACCTCGACGGACACGCCTGGCAGATCATGTGGATGGACCCGGCAACTGTGGCGGCCGGCGCCGAACAGACCGCAGCACAGGCTTGAGAGGCGGCGGCGTTCACCACGACCATCACGCGGCCGACGGCGATCAGCCATATCGATCGATCAACCGACAGAAACCGGCTTTCAGGCGGCGCCGGCAGGCGACGCGTCCCATTCTTGTTGCTAGCCCCGCATGTGGGCGATCGGATGAACCGTCGATCGGAGGAATCATGTGTTGTGGAGATGATGGGAATGCGGCGCAAATGCCGAACGAAGAGGGCGTTCCCGTATCAGCGGGAGACCTGGAGCGGGTGCGCGTGCTGCGATCCGCAGCCGTTGAGGCGTTACTGGAAGTAAACGCGATTCTGTCGAAATACGTTGATGTGGACGCTGATTCGGTCGATTCGGTGACCATCACGTTGCGGGGCGGCGGCCCTGAGTTCGACGGGGTGCCGCCGGTCATGCTGTGCAGTCAGTTCAATTCCGGCGGTGTGTGCGCCTACGTCGAGTGTGACCCTCCCGGCGCCACGTATCCGTGTCCAGTGGTCACACTGCCGCCGCCGACGTAACCGCTCTGTTTAACGTGGCCCTTTGTGCGCCGTCGCCTGGGTGCTGTCATTGTCGGCTCGGGCGGTAGACGCGACGGGAGCGGCAACGGTATCCGGAAGCGTGCGGAGGAGATGGTCCAGGCGCACGGACGCAGCGACACCTGCGCCGCGGGCGGTATCCGGTCGGGCGTCGACGCCACTGAGCAACTGCGCCAACGATTCACCTCGTTCGGCGTGTGCCACGGGCTGTTCCAGAAAGATCTGATGAAGGTCCTCGGCGTCGGCTCGCAGTCGAGTGACGGCAGCTCTCACCACCTCGGCGTCGTGCCCGGTGTACACCAGTGATGGGTCGGCAGACAGCGCACTCGAAGTCTGCGCCAGCACGTGTGCACTTCGAGTGAGGCGTCCGAGTTGTAGTGAACGAGCGCGGCGTCGTGCACCGAGACCGACGAGCATCGCCGCCGCCATGTTCGACAGGGTCGACCGAACCCCCTGATGCGCGTTGTCGAGTGCGATCGCCGCGTCGACGACGGGCTTCGACTGATGCGCGGACGTCTGCGCCTCACCGCAGGACACGATCAGATGATCAAGTGCCGCAAAGTATTTGTCGACGCCGGCGGCCACAGCACCGTCGGATCGCTGCGACGTGACGATGTAAGCGCACACCACGCCGACGATCGCACCCGCGATGGTTTCGTCGAGTCGAACAAAGGCGAGCGTCCAGTTGTGGAAGCCCAGGAGGGCGTAGATGACAGCGAACTGGATCGTGAAAAAGATGGTGGGCATGCCATTGTTGGCGCCCTGGTAGTAGTAGCCGAAGAACACGCAGACCAAGAACAGGATGGACAGCGGGAGCGGGTGACCGACGAGCAGGATTGCCACCACCGCACCGAACGCCACCCCCACCAGAGTCCCGACAACGCGCCACGACGACTTGGTCAGCACGTCGGCACGGGTGGCGGCGGTCATGAAGACAATGAACGTCGTCATCACCGCCCAGTACCAACGCCCCGCTGCGATCGCCTGTCCCACACCCGCTGCGATGGCGGTCGCCACCATCACCTGAATCGCCATCCGCGAGGTTGGCCGCAGGTGGTCCCACCAACGCACCACGGCCGCAGTGTTATTGGTGACGTGGTCGTCGGTGGTGGCCCCATCGGTAGTGGAGACATCGGCATCAGACACATCGGCGGCAACCACATCGGGTTCGGGCGGGCCGGGGTTCTCAAGGTTGGAATCGCCGCGCGCGGCGTCGTCGAGGTCGAGTTGGGCCAGCAGCGCACGGGAGACGAAAAGCGTTGCCAGGCCAAGTGGATTCGACGGGTCGACCGTGGTGATCGCCGAGCGTGCCGTGAGTTCCGCGGCCGCGGCGTCGTGGCTCGACGGCTTGCCGCGAACGACGGTCATCAGCGCACCAAGGACACCGGAGAGCGTGGGATCCGAATGCGGATCGACACCCGATTTCGTCAGAGACTGCAATTGTTCGCATGCCAGCTCAGTTGCACTCTGCGCGTCGAACATTCTGCGGCGCAGCGTGTTCGGGTCCACTCCGAGCGACGCGACGTCGAACTGTTGTAGCCACCCGGCCATGGCAAGGGTGAGGTCGGGCAGGTGATTCACCGGCACCAGGATCTCTGCGTCGGTTCCGGGTCGTTGGGACCGCTCGAGCGCTTCGGCGCACGACGCCCGAAACTGCCGCAGGTGCAACCTGAGTCGGCGTGCCGGGAACTCGATCAGCATCACCGTCCGCAGCAGCACACCGCAGATGAGTGCGCCTCCGACGACCAGAAGAATCTGCCGCAGGTTCGCCCCGGGCTCTCGCATGGCCAAGATCGCCATCAGGTAGGCAAAGAAAGTCACACCGCCCACCGCCAGGCCGCGCCAACCGAATCGTCGTACCCAGATACAGAATCCGGCCATTGGTATCGACACGACGATCTCAGCAGGAGAATGATGCGTCAGCACGACACCCAGCGCCGCTGCGGCCAGCCCCGGGACAACGACGGTCACCGACGTCAGCCAGCGGGCTTTCGCCGTGACGTCACCGGTCGCTCCGAACGCGACCATGCCGATGATTCCGCCTGTCACCAGCAGAATGTCGGGTCCGTGGGTGGCCACGATGACGAAGTGGGCAACCAGAATCCCCAACGCCGTCGCGATCGTCGTCGACGTGGCATAGATCAGCCAGGTGTGGCCCGGGTCGTACACCCGGAGTGATCTGATTATCGAAGATTGTGAGTTGTGCACATCCACTCCGAGGTCCTGTTTTTGCTCTCGGATTCTATGTTGCGGGAACCGGGGGCCGCGCCGAATGGCATTCTTTCGCAAGTGCTTTCGAGGTGCCACTCCCGGTCACACCCACTCTCGGTCACGCCACAGCGGTGAAGGGTGAGGAACGGCGTTCCAGGCGGTGCTGAAGCCCACGCCAGCGCGGCGGTAGCTGTGGCCGGAACGTCGCGGTCGAGTAATACACGTGTTTCGCGAGTTCCACGACGACCAGATAACCGATCACCATCACGAGCAGGAACACATAGAACGACACTGGCAGCGCGACGAAGCCAAGTGGCCCGGCCAACGGAGTGAACGGCAGCACCACCCCGATCACCAGCACTATTCCGACCGCCGCGATCAACAGCGCCGACGGTCGGCTGCGGAAGAAAGGGATACGACGAGTGCGGATCGCGAACACGATCAGTATCTGAGTCGCCAACGATTCCACGAACCATGCGGTGTGGAACTCGGTGGCCTGAGCATGGAAGATCTTGATCAGCGCGGCAAAGGTCAGGAAGTCGAACAGCGAACTGATCGGACCGAAGAACACCATGAACCGCCGAATCGCGGCGATATCCCAGTGCGACGGCGACCGCAGGGCTTCGGCGTCGACCCGGTCGCTCGGGATCGCGAGCTGGCTCGAGTCGTAGAGCAGATTGTTCAGCAGGATCTGGCTGGGCAGCATCGGCAGGAACGGCAGCACCGCGGAGGCACCCGCCGCGCTGAACATGTTGCCGAAGTTGCTCGACGCGCTCATCTGTACGTACTTGATCGTGTTGGCGAAGGTGCGTCGTCCCTCGGCAACACCCCGCGCAAGCACCCCGAGGTCCTTCTCCAGCAGAACCACATCCGCGGAATCCTTCGCGACGTCGGTGGCGCTGTCGACCGAGATGCCGACGTCGGCGCGGTGCAGGGCCAGGGCGTCGTTGACCCCGTCGCCGAGGAAGGCGACCGACTGTCCGTGCGTCTGCAGCGCGCTGACGATCCGTGCCTTCTGTTCCGGTGTGACCCGAGCGAATACTGTGCGCTCCCGGGCCGCCCGGGTGAACTCCTCGTCGTCGAGACGGTCGAGTTCGGCCCCGGTGATGCTGCCACCCGACGTCATACCGAGGTCGGCGACGACTTTGTCGGCCACCACCACGTTGTCACCGGTGGCCACCTTGACCGTGATGTGCAGGTTGTCGAGATCGCGGAGTGATTGTGCCGCCGACTTTTTCGGCTGGTCCAGGAACACGAGGAAACCGACAAGGGTCAACTCGCGCTCGTCGTCGTCGCCGATCGTGGTCTGAGTGGCGGGCATCTCCCGAGTGGCCAGCGCCACCACTCGCGAGCCCTGCGCGAACAGCCGGTCGAGCGTCTCCTCGGCCCCCGGCCCGGTTCCAGTGCAGCGCTCGAGGATTCGCTCCGGCGCGCCCTTGACGGCCAGGGTGTGCCGGCCGTCGGGTCCTGCGGAGATCGCCGACGCCATCTGCCTGACGTGATCGAATGGCCGTGTGGCGATCCGGTAGTAGGCAGCCACCCGGTCCTCGACCGGCCCGGCGCCGCGCCATAGCGCCGTATCGAGTTCGTTGCCGCTCGACGACTGCGTGTCGGCGGCGTCGGTGGCCAGCAGTCCGGTGAGCAGCACGTCGTCGTCGGGTCGGCCGTCGGGTGCCTGCGCGCCGATCAGCGATATCTGTCCCTCGGTGAGGGTGCCTGTCTTGTCGGTCAGCAGGATGTCGATGTCGCCGAGGTCCTCGATCGCCACCAGACGTTTGACCAGCACCTTTGCCGCGGCAAGTCGTCGGGAGCCGGCGGCAAGGGCGGTGGTGACGACAGCGGGCAGCAGTTGCGGGGTGATTCCGACCGCGATCGCGAGGGCGAAGAGCAACGACTCGACGAGTGGCCGGCCCAGGATGAGGTTCGCAGCGATGATGAACACCGTCAGGACGATCGCCACCTGCAGCAGCAGCACCGAGAACCGGGACAGGCCCTTCTGGAACGCGGTCTGCGGAGGATCGTCACCGAGACCTGCTGCGACGGCACCGAATTCCGCGTGTGCTCCGGTCGCAACGACGATCCCGGTAGCGGTGCCCGACTGCACCACCGTCCCCATGTATGCGCAATTGGTGCGGTCGGCCAATGGCGTATCGGCGGGCAGCGGGTCGATCTGTTTGGCGGCGGCCGTGGATTCGCCGGTGAGCACGCCCTCGTTGCAATCCAGATCGGTGACCTCGGTCAGCCGGATGTCGGCGGGCACGAGTTGCCCGAGCACCAGACGGACGACGTCACCGACCACGAGTCCGGTGACGTCTATTGTCTGCGCGGTGCCGTCACGGATCACAGTTGTGCTGTGGTGCACCCGGTCGTGCAGCGCTTCGGTGGCCTTCGCGGCCCGGTATTCGTTGACGAATCCACCCAGGACGCTCGCCGCGAGGATGATGCCGATCACCACAGCGTCGTTGCGGTCGCCGAGCGCAAAGGCGAGGACGGCCGTCGCGATCAGTAGCACCATCAGGGCGCTGCGGAACTGGTTGACCAGGATGTGCAGCGGCCGGACATGCACGGTGTGCAGAGCGTTCGGACCGTCTCTCATGAGTCGGGTCGCGGCTTCCGCCGAGGTCAGGCCACCCGGGCCGGTCTCGAGCGCGCTCGTGACATCGCTGGTCGTCGCCGCCCAGGCGTGCGCGACGATGTCCGACGATGCTCCGCTGCGGGGGCTGTCGGTCGACGGACCACTCATGCCGCTGATTCTGCTATTTCATCGCCGCCTCCGATACCGGGGACAGCCAATCGGGGTCCAAGGTCGCAGTGGTCGCGGACATGCCGCAGATCGCACTTTGCCCGCCGACCGGCACGATGCTCACCCAGCCAGCCACGCCCCATGCAGGCCCGCCGGTACGCGCTGCGGCAGGTCGATGGTCGCGATCGCACCGGACGCCGGATCGTCGGCCGAAAGCAGATAGAACCGCGAGCTCATGTCCGCTGGGTCGGTGCCGATCGCGCCCCAGAAATCGCCCTCGGCGCCGGGGATGAAGATCGGCTCGCCGATCGCAACGCCGGGGGTCCAGCAGGTTTCGGTATCCGCGGACAGGTCGTGGAACCACAGACTGTCCTGATCGCCAACGTCACCTGGTCCCTTGGCCACGGTGGCGACGCGGCGATGATCACGGGTCAGCAGTCGGTCATCGACACGTGGGAACTCCATATTGGTGTCTTTTCGACTGAGCGCTGTGCGCGAGAGTCGTCCGTCCGGGGACACCACGACCCTGTTCAAGGTCGACGACGACGGGCTCGACTCCGTCGCGAAACCGCCGGGATAGCTCCACTCCACGTAGTCGACGGTCACCGAGCCGTCGGGGTTGTCGAAGGCGTTGGCGAAGTGCCACACCCAGAACGGATCGGTCATGATCCACCGCACCGCACCACCGTCCCGGGGAATCAGCGCGATGCGAGTGCCATCATCCGGACGCCACGACAGCAACGAGCCACCGGTCATCGCCGCTTCCAGGTCAAAGATCAAGGGGCACAGAAACAATACGATGTAAGTGCTCGTGAGGGCCATGTCATGAATCATCACCGCGTCGGTGAGACCGTCGACGGGCGTCGGCTCCACCTTCGTGGTGCCATCGGCGTTGATGACCGACCACGTGAGGTATGGAGCCTCGAGCGTGTAGTTGAACAACACGAGCTCGCCGTTCGACGGGTCCAGCTTCGGATGTGCGGTGCTACCGACCCGCATTGCGCCGGAGCAGTCGGTGCGTCCCAGTGTCGCAAGGTCTTTGGCGTTGAGCAGATACGGCTGATCGGCCTCGGCCATCGCCATCAGCTTGCCGGCATGCGAGACGATGTTGATGTCCGGGAGCTCACGGACGGTCCCGGCAAGCTTGTCTCCCACGTCCTCCGCCGGTGGCGTGTACCCGTCGGTGATACCCGACCAGATCGCATGTCCGGCAGCCTCTTCCGCTACCACCATCGGTGTCCGGACGAAGCGATTCATGTACGACGCCCGCCCGTTCTCGATGCTGACGCGGTGCACCATGGCATCGCCGTCGAGGGGGTACACATAGGACCCGATCGGATCGAACCGCGGGTTGGGTCCATTGCGCAGGTAGCTGCCGGTCAGCGACTCGGGCAGTTCGCCTGTCACCGGCAGGTCGGCGACGTCGACCTCGGTTCGCTGTGGCGCAAAGATCCCGGCGAGATGATTGTGGTGGGTGAGTTGCACAGGCGCTGGTCGGGTCGGTGTGACGGTCATGGTGTCCACTCTCTGTCGAGCCACCTACAGGATAAGTCGCGAGTCCGCTCGCCGAGCGTCATACGCGACTTCTCCCGCCACTGTCTGGCGGTGCCGATTCACACAATGACGTTCACCGCCAACACCGATAAGGGCCAGCGCGGCTACTGTGTCACCACACACGGTCACCACACACGTCCCTGTGCGAGGTTTCGGTGACCCGCCACGAGTACGCAAGACATTTGGAAGGTTTCGGCGATGGCAGCAACACGGGCGTTCCTTCCGCCGACTCGGGGCGAAGTCGGACTCATCAGTGCCGTGCTGATGACCGTCGTCGGCGGGTACGTCGACGCGTTCCTCTATCTGCGACACCAGGTGTTCGGATTCGCACAGACCGGCAACGTCGTGTTCTTGGCGGTCGGGTTGGTCAAGGGTGACGAATGGGCAAAGTTCGCCTGGCCGTTGCTGGCCTACCTTGCGGGTCTCGTTGCCGCCCAGGTGCTTCGCACACTGGTCCCGACGCTCCCGGCGCGCGCTCTCGGCTCGGTGCTCGTCTTCCAACTCGTCGTCTTCACCGTGCTGGCATGTCTGCCGTCGAGCGCTCCTGCCGCACTGTTCGTGATCCCCTTGTCGTTCGTGGGCGGGGTACGGCTCGAACTGTTCCGCACCGCGGGCGGAATCTCGTTCGTGAGTATCGCGACAACGGGCAACCTGATGCGGTTCGTCGCCGCGGCAGCAGACCTCGTACGCGGAAGGTCGTCGGCGCAGGTCCGCGCCGCTGTCGCCACCGCTATCGTGGTGCTCGCTTTCCTCGTTGGCGCACTGTGCGGTGCAGGCGTTGCGCAGACGATCGGCCCGGCGCTCTGGGGAGCGGTGCTTCTCGAGGCAATCGGCCTCGCCGTCTTCATCGCGCAGGTGCGGACCCGGCCAGCCGCCTGACCCTGGAGCACCCCTAGCTGCAGCCCCGCATCATCGATCACGTAGACAACTCACCACGTCATCATCGGGGACCTGACCGAAATCGCGGTACGAAAACCCAACGGCACTAAAGGGTTCTGGAACGTCGACGGCCACCACCCGGTCGATGTCGGGATCGTCTGCGAATCTGCGCAGGGCATCGCGCGGAGCGGTCGGCACGGCGATCATGATCCCAGCAGCGCCCGCCGCACGAACGGCGCGCGCTGCCACTGCCATCGTGGCACCCGTCGCGATACCGTCATCGACGAGGACGACGAATCTTCCGTCAAACGAATACGGTTGCCGCTCTTGGCGATATTTCGTTTCTCGCTCGATACGCAGCGCGTCTTCGCGCATCACGATCTCATGCAATTGCCGATCCGACACCCCTAGTCGCCGCGGCACGTCGTCGGCCACGAACACCTGCCCCGCCGCGATAGCACCCATCGCGTACTCCGGCTGACCGGGAGCGCCGAGTTTGCGCACAACCAGCACCTCGAGCGGAGCGTCGAAAGTCTCGGCGACCTCACGGGCGACAGGCACACCACCTCGTGCGAGGCCGACGATCAACGGAAGTGGTTGTTCTGCAGACGAACCCGGCAAGAGACCTCCGGTGACCCTGATGCGCTCGGCCAACATTCGCCCGGCGTCGGCTCGATCTGCGAACAGGTACGACATAACCGGTCCCCCGGACTCACGAGGAAGTGGCGAGAGTGATCGCCCGGCCAACCGTGACGGAGAAGCTCGGTAGGTCCTTCAGATCGACGGTCGCCTCGTACGTCCGGTCGTAGCCCGTCGCGCAGATGCGCCAGCCGTCGTCGGTTCGGCGGTAAGTATCCGCGTAGAACGCCGCTCCGATCATCATGAAAGAGAACTCCGACACGATGACACGATCCTGTAGATACCACCGACCGGTAGCGGAATCGCCGTCGACGATGATCTCGGGATGGTCGACGCGATGCTCGGTGATGACACCCGGTCCGACGGAGCTGCGCATGTACCCGACGAGTTCATCTCTGTCACCGAAGGACAGCTTCTCTCCGTAATCGCCGGTGACGTCCTCGGTAAGCGTCGCGGCGAATGCATCCCAATCCTTGGTGTCGAGTGCCCGCAGGTAGCGGTACTTGAGCGCCTTCACTTGCTCGAGATCGTCCATGCCCAACGTCTACTCCGCGCCGCCGGTCGGCGGGGGCGTTTGGGCACAACCGCTCGCGTCAGGCCTATCGCACAAACCGGACATAAGTTAGCTTTGCCTAATGAGATTCAAGTTCGGCCATCTCGCGGTAGTGCTCGCGGCAGTGTCACTGGTAGTCGGAGCCTGTTCGAGCGCCGATTCCGATTCCGATTCGTCATCGTCGTCCCCGGCCGGGCCGGTGACGATCACACACCAGTACGGCACCACCGAGATCCCCAGCACGCCCAAGCGTCCTGTCACGTTGAACTGGACCTGGGCAGACTCTCTGATCAAGCTCGACGTTCCGATCACCGCAGAGTTCGTCCTGGAGGGCTACTCGGGCGAGAACAACCGGTTCGAGTGGACGCCCGAGCATTCGTCGACCGTCGTGCCCTACACCGCGACCCCCGATATCGCGACCCTCGCGAAGTACAAGCCGGACGTGATCCTGGCCGGCTTCCTTCCCGACAAGGCGTCGTGGGAACGCCTGCAGCAGATCGCGCCCACGATCCCCGTGCTCGAGCAGGGCACCCAGGTGGACAGCTGGGAGGACGTGACCACCACGGCAGGCGAGATCTTTGACAAGCGCACGCAAGCCGCCGATGCTGTCGCAGAGGTCAATGATCAACTGGCGCAAGTCAAGTCGACGTATCCGAAGGCCCAGGGCAAGACATTCTCGTTCGCACAGTTCACTCAGGAGAATCAGCTCGGCGTGATCACCTCCGACAGTGATGCGGCGTCGAAGCTGATGGATCAGATGGGTCTGGTCCTCGACCCAGCGGTGAAGTCGTTGTCCCCCAACGGCGATCGCACTCTCGTTTCCCCTGAGCGAATCGACGTGCTCCGCTCGGACCTGCTGATTCTCTGGCCACTGACGGGAGGACCCGAGGTCTTCGAGAAGGTTCCGGGCTTCACGTCGCTACCCGCAGTACAGCGCGGCAGCACTGTGTACCTGGACAACAACAACGCGGCAGCCTTCAGCAGCCCGTCGATCTACTCCGTGCCGTGGGCGATCAAGAAGGTCGAACCCGCACTGGCCAAGATTCAGTGACATGCAAGATTCAGTGACATCTAAGCCAGAGACTCTGCCGCACAGACGATTCGCGTGAGCCTGTCCGTCGGCGCCGCCCGATGCGGCGCCGACGGGATCAGGTCAGGAGAATCGGATCACGCCACGGATGTTGCGGCCCTCGCGCATGTCGTCGTATGCGCTGTTGATCTGGTCGAGCGTGTACGTGCGCGTGATCAACTCGTCGAGTTTGAGGTTTCCCGCGCGATACATGTTGAGCAGGTTGGGCATTGCCTCACGCGGTGACTTCATGCCGTAGAGCGCACCCTGAATCCGCTTCTGCATCATCGCGAGATTGTTCGCGTTCAGTCCGGGGACCGAACCTTCCTCGCTCTCCGAACTGATGCCGGTCACGACGACGGTTCCGGCCTTGCGTGTGGCGGCAAGGCCCTGACCGATCAACTCGTTGGTCACGATGCTGGCGGTCAGGACGACCACATCCGCACCCTGGCCGTTGGTCAACTCGGCCACACGCGGCATCGCCTCGTCGATCGAGCCGAAGGCGTCGGTGGCGCCGAAATCCGTTGCCCACTTCTGCTTGTCGGCCACCGGATCGACCGCGATGATGTGCGACGCACCGCTCTCGCGCGCACCCTGTACGGCGTTCATCCCGACGCCGCCTACACCAGCGATCACCACCGTGTCGCCGCGCTGCACGTTTCCTGCCGTTGCCGCAGAACCGAATCCGGTCTGCACGCCACAGGCAACCAGGCACGCGACCTCAAGCGGCACGTCCTTGTCGATCTTGACCAGCGACATCTGGTCGTAGACCTGCCACTCGGAGAACGTTCCGAGAAGGCCCATCGTCGCGACGTCGTGGCCGTCGTCGGAGTGCATCCGGTAGGTGCCGTCCATCTGGTGCCCGATCATGATCAGCGCACCGTTGTCACAGAGGTTCTGCATGCCGGCCGCGCACCAGCGGCATCGGCCGCACGAGGGGATGAACGACGTGAGAACGTGGTCCCCCACCTCGAATCCCGTGACGCTCGGACCCACCTTGCGAACGATTCCCGAACCCTCGTGCCCGCCGACGACGGGTAGGTGCCCAGCGGTGATATCACCGTGCGAAATGTGATCGTCGCTGTGGCACAAGCCAGTTGCGACCATCTCGACGAGCAGCTCACCTTCTTTCGGTTCGTCGAGTTCGAGCTCCTCGACCGACCATTCACCCGGCGCCTCACGCAGGACAGCGGCTCGTGTTCTCATTTCTTCCTCCTTCATCCACACCGTTCGACGATGTGATCTGCCTCTCAGTGAGGAGAGATATGACACAGGGTGACAAAACCGGTTCGATTTCGCCGAAATCGGCAAGCGGGCGCCGCCGACAAGGCCGAACGACGCCGATGCGCCATGATGGTGGTCATGGGTTCCGATGAACGGCGCACGCTCGACCCCGTCGATTCACCCGTCGATCGCGGCGGTCGCCCCGCCATGACCAGCCCGCACGAACTCGCGGCCCAGGCACAACGCCTGTTCATCGAGAACGGCTTCGACCAGACGAGCGTGGAGGAGATCGCCGCGACCGTCGGCGTCAGCCGTCGAACCTTCTTTCGCTACTTCCCCACAAAAGCCGACGTGATCTGGGTGGAGTCGGAGAATGAACACGCCCTGTTCGAGCAACTACTCGACGACGCTTCGCCCGACATCTCACCGTGGGCCGCCGTCACCGCGGCGTACATCGCCACACTCGACCACGGACGCGCAGAAGACGACTGGGCCAGACACCGCGCCCGGTTGATTCTGTACGAGCCCGCGGTGCAGGCGCAGGCCAACCAGGTCTTCCGACGGTGGCGCATCACTGTCACACGGTTCGTCGCCACGCGCACCGACAAGAGCGACGAGAGCGCCTACGCGCGTGCTGCCGGCCATGCCGCGGTTGCCGCTTCGATTGCGGCACATGAGCATTGGCTCACACACACCAAGCTGTCGATCAGCGAGTGCATGCGAATACTGTTCGACGCCCTCGAACCCCACGACCGATAGGACGCTCGAGAGACAGGTTCCGAGCGCCTGCGGGGTGCTACTTCTTCTTAGTTCCGGGAAGAACGCCCGCGTCGATCACGGCCTTCACGAACGGCCGGGAACACTCGAGCAGTTCGTCGACATCCTCACTCGCCCATGCCGAACCGGTGATGGCGTCTGTCTCGGCTTCGATCGCGCGGTAGAGATCGAGACCGGCCGGGGTCAACTCGTGCCCATCGTCGTCGATCCTGGTGGCAAGCCCGCGCTCGACGAGCCTGGCGACCGAAGCCTCCCACGCCTCGTCCGACCAGCCGCGGGTCAACTGAGCGAGTCGTCGACCCAATGCTCGACGTCGAATCGTCGGGTCGGGCAGTCCTGCCTCGTGGAAGGTCGCCGCGTCGATTCCGTCGAGACCGTTCTGGACGAGGACCGCAATGTGGTTGTCTCCCCGCCACTCTCGCAGTACGGACAGCGCGTGCCAGAGCGCGAGGTGCGGAGAATCCGGCGGTGTCAGCGCCGCCCACGCCGAGGCCAATGGCCTACCTCCCATCGGGAGACTCGATGCGATCTCTTGGTAACGCTCTGCGAGAGAAGCAAGTTCAGGTTCGACGACCCGCTCGCCCAGTATTTCGCGGAACTGGGCGTCGAGCATCTGCTCTCGACGCGCGGCAACCTTGTCGAGACCGACCTTGCGCGCCGACTCCCACGCGTTGGTGATGAGTTCGGGCGCGAAGTTGTAGAACGACGAGACGACGACCGGGGCTGCGCAATCTCCGAGCGGAGCCCCTCGCGCTCCTACGTAGAAGGCGTGCGGGTCGAGGCTCAGATCACTCTGTGCCTCAGCGAGTCCCGGGTTGAAGTAGGCGAGGACGTGGAACGGTTCGAGTGTTTCGTACGCCAGCCTGGCGCGGGCGGCTGCGGTGTCGTCGACTGTGACCATGTGCTCCACCCTCGCGGTCGGGAAGGCGTCGAGTCAAGAATGAAGTCGACGGGGCCGGCCCGGGCAGTACTCAACAGGCGGAAAGATTCTCCTTGACATGTCCGATTCGACGGGTACGTTGGAAATAGAACGTCAGTTCGACACCGGAGGCGGGGGCGGGCATGGGGACCGATAGTTCAGACATCCACGAGGGGCACCTGGCCGGCGAGGCTGCTGCGCCGAATCCCGTTGCGCTGTATGAGCAATTGCACGCATTGCTCGATCAGATCGACGACGTCGACACCAGCGGTGCAACGGAAGCCGAGGTGGCGGCCATGGCGATCGAGCACGAGCGTGCGGCGCGCAGGATGATCTCGATCGGCAACAGTCGAATCATGGATGTGTCCAATCGTGCGGCGTATCGCGCTGTCGGCACACACTCGTTGTCGGACTTCATGATGGGCGCGTTGCGCCTGCACGACGCAACCAAGCGCAGGCGGCAGATCCTGGCACTCAACGAGACCTTCACGATCACCGGCGACACGATGCCCCCGCTCTACCCGCTGCTCGCCGACGCACTGCGCAGCGGCACGCTCGGTGCCGATCACCTCACCGCAGCACTCACCGTGCTGAACAAGATTCCGGAGGGCATCGATGCGGAGCAACTGACCCGCGCCGAAGCGGAAGTCGCCGAGTTCGCACAGAAGCTAGCGCCACGCCAGATTCTCGCCGCAGGTAACCGTTTACTCGCCTACCTCGACCCGGACGGCACGATCACCGACGACAACGACCGCAAGCGTCAGCGCCGACTCACCGTCGACAATCAAGACACACAGTCGATGTCACGCATCCTCGGCACCCTCGATCCCACGACCCGCGCGATGCTCGATACAGCACTCGCAGCATGGGCAGCACCCGGAATGAACAATCCCGACGACGAGGCCTCGCCCACCGGCAGCAACGAGTTCGCCGATGTGGACGCGCTCAAGGAGGCAGCGGCCCGCGACACTCGCACCCAGTCGCAACGCAACCACGACGCGCTCTCCGCGATTCTCAGGGCCGTCCTCGACGGCGGGCTGCTCGGCGCCAGCCATCGCGGACTTCCGCCACACCTCGTCGTACGCATCTCCGACACTCAGCTCCGCGAGTACGCGGGCTTCGGACAGACCACCACCGGCGCCGACATCCCGATGCCCGACCTGATCCGTTTGGCCGCACAATCGGTCATGCACCTGGCGGTGTTCTCCGAGCACACCGGTGCACCCCTCTACTTCGGCACGGCCAACCGCCTCGCGAACGAGTCACAGCGGTTCATGCTGTTCGCGAACTACGGTGGATGCTCCATGCCCGACTGCCCCCGCCCCTTCAGCCACTGCGAAATCCACCACGCCGAACAGGATTGGGCGAAGGGCGGACGCACCGACATCGACGAGCTCGCACCGGCCTGCGGACCCCACAACCGCGCGGTCGGCGACGGTCCCGGGCAGTTCACCACAGAGAAGATCCCCGACGGCCCCAACCGCGGGAGATACGGTTGGCGCTCCAACCCGGACCCGGCATTCCCCGGGAAGCCTACTGCGCTGCGCACCAACAACATTCACGATCTCGACGCGATCATCGACGACAAGCTCGAGCAGTGGCGAGCCGAGCTGACGCCGGCAGCCGCGGTAGATGAATCCCCAACTCCACCGCCTGCAAATCCGCAACCCATCGACGACTACACCTACCCCGAGGACGTCGCCGACGAGATCGTGCGCATGCTGCACGACGGCACCCTGATCGCCATCGGCGAACTCGAACCCGCCTGACGGCGGCGCCGATTGCGGCGCGGTTAAATCGCCGCGCTCCTGTTGCGGATTTCGAGCGAATCCCGCACATTTGTCGACAGTTGATCGTATGGTCAACTCGCCACGACAGATGACCAGGGGGATTCGTTGCGTCGAATGACTTTCGAGGACCGGCGGCAAGCGCTGGTCGATGCCGCAGTCCGCGTCATCGCACGAGATGGGCTGGCCGCTGCGACGACCAGGGCGATCGTCGGCGAGGCGGGAATGCCTCAGGGCGCGCTCTTCTACATCTTCTCGTCCCGCGATGCGCTGATCACCGAGGTCATCACGCACATCACCGAGCAGGAGCGCCTCACCGCGGTGTTGTCTGCCGACATGGTCGCTGACGACGCGAGCCTCCACGAGGTACTCAGCGAGGCCATGCTCGGCTACCTGCGCATGCTCGAGGACGATCCCGCGCGTGAGCTCGCACTCCTCGAGGTGGCGACACACGCGATCCGCCACGACCGCGCGGCCGTGAACAAGCAGTGGCAGACCTACCGCAGCGCCGTCGCCGACGCGCTGAGTTATCTGGCCGAACGCATGTCGATCACGTGGGAGCTACCGCTGACGCAGGTCGCTCACCTGGTGACCTCCGCGATCGACGGTCTTACGCTGTCGTGGTTGACCGACCGGGACACCGAGGCTGCGCGTCGAAACATCGACGTACTCGCGACCGCAATCGTCACACTCGCCGCGCCGACGGCGGACCCGACATCATCACCGACCCCGACCCCGACACCGGCAACAGCAACAACACCGACGTCGCCGGAAACCGACGCACGGTGACCCTCGACCACGACGCCCACCACAGTCCGACGACTCCGTGGCAACGCGTTTCGTCGAAGTGGATCGGCCTCTTCGGACTCTCCTGGCTCGGCATCTGGCTCGCGCAACTCGCACCGTTCCAGCTCACCCTTCCCAACCAGATCAACGACTGGCTGGATATCGGCACCAATGTCGACGAAAGCAATTGGAAGCAAAGCGTTCTCACGTTCGGCGTGGTATCGGGAATCTCTGCGGTGTTCGCGCTCGTGGCATTTCCCCTCACCGGTTCACTGTCGGATCGCACGACGAGCCGATACGGACGACGTCGACCATGGATCGTCGGCGGTACGGCGTTGTTCGCGGCGGGACTCATCGCACTTGGCTTCTCCAACAACATCATTGCGATCACCATCGGATGGTGTGCGACGCTGACAGGCTTCAGCGCCGTGTCGGCGGCGCTGACCGCTTTGATCAGCGATCAGGTTCCGGTCTTCCAACGCGGTGTCGTGTCGAGTTGGGTGTCGGCCCCGCAAGCGATCGGCGTGATCATCGGTATCGCGCTGGTGTCGGCGTTCGGCCTCGGATTTCTCCCGTCGTACGCACTCTTCGCGGTCTTGCTGATCGCCTGTGTCGCCCCGTTCGTGCTGTACCTGAACGATCCGCCCAACCCGCGACACGACAAGGGCCGGATCAGTATTCGGGCCGTCGTATCCGAGTTGTGGATCTCGCCGCGTGAGCATCCCGATTTCGGATGGACACTACTCGGCCGTGTGTTGGTGAATCTTGGTAACGCCCTTGGTACTTCGCTGCTCTTCTTCTTCCTGAAGTTCGGTATCCACTCCACCGACGCCGACAATGACATCTTGCTGGTGACAGCGGTTTACATGGTGTTCGTCGTCATCAGTGCACTGGTGTCGGGCAAGCTGAGCGACGTCGTCGGGAGACGAAAGCCATTCGTCCTCGCCGCAGGTGTCTCGCAGGGCGCGGCGGCGGTCTGCATCGCTGTGGTCGCCAACCTCCCCATGACGATGGTCGCGGCAGCGCTGCTCGGCGCCGGCTTCGGCGCCTTCCTCGGTGTCGACCAGGCACTGGCGACCCAGGTCCTCCCCGACGCCGAGCACAACGGTCAGGACCTGGGAATCATGAACATCGCGATGGCCGTCCCGCAGGCACTCGGACCTCTGGTCGGCGCCGCGATCGTCGAAGCGACCGGCGGTTTCACCGGATTGTTCGTCGCCTCAGCGATCTTCGGAATCCTCGGCGGCGTGTCGGTTCTACTGGTGCGCAGCGTGCGTTGAGCAAACGAGACCTGCCGTCATACCCGTTCACCCGAAACGTAATTCACTGACCCACAACGCATCCCATTCATTTATGCATTCGAACGTCCACATTTCACCAGGGGGTTGAGATGAGCACCAACGCATCCCACGGAACACCGCATCACACATCACACGACGGCGCAGCTCCGAACGGAGTGACCCGACGCGGGTTCCTCGGCGCCTCCGCGGGAGCCGTCGGAGCGGGCGTGGTCGGGATCGCCATGACAGGCGCGCTCGGAGCCGGAACTGCAACGGCCGCACCGTCGTCGGGCTACCTCGTGGGGGCGGGCAAGGGTGATCTCACCGGCGCCATCGCGGGCCAGGGAATGATGGGCTACTCCGACCTCAGCCAGGTGGCCACCGGTCTGTTGCAACGCGTGTGGGCGCGCGCCTACATCATCGCCGACGCCGCATCGGGTAAGCGAATCGTCTTCGTCAACGCCGATCTTGCCTGCCTCTTCGAGTCCCACCACGTCGGCGTGATGAACGAATTGCGCCAGCGATTCGGCAACCTCTACACCGAAGAGAACGTCAATCTCAACGCCACCCACAATCACAACTCGTGCGGCGGAACGGCCTGGGACTACGCGTATGTCCTTGCAGCACTCGGACATCGGGAGAACTCGTACCGCGCAGAGGTGGCCGGCCTCGTCGACGCAATCGTGGCGGCCCACCACTCGCTGGCGCCGGGAACTCTCGAGCTCGGACATTCCGAGCTACACGACGCCAGCGCCAACCGATCACTGCAGGCGTTCGTCAACAATCCAACCCCCGATCGTCGACACTTCCCCGAGTACATCGATCCGCAGGTCACCTCGCTGCGACTTCGACAGGGCGGCAACGTGATCGGCGAGATCACCTGGTTCGCCACACACGGCACGTCGCTGACCGACGCCAACACATTGATCTCGATCGACAACAAGGGCTACGCGTCGTACCTCGCCGAGCAGAGCAACCCCGACGTCGTCGCATCGTTCCCGCAGACCAACGCAGGCGACATGACACCGAATCTCGCTGTGCGCAAACTACATCCGTCCGGACCTACCGAAGATCACCGCGCCAACTGCACGATCATCGGTCAGCGGCAGTTCAAAGCCGGCCAGCGGGCATTCGCCTCTGCGCGTTCGCTGTCCGGCGGACTGTCTTATGCGTATCGGTTCCTGAACCTCTCCGACATCGCGATCGACGGCGCATACACGCCGGATGGCCGTCCCGCGCGCACGAGTCCCGCGATCATGGGTGCGGCAGCCGCGGCGACGAGCACCGAGGACAACACACGCAGCCAGCTCTCGTTTCTCAAGGAGGGCACGGTACTGCCCTTCGCGGCAGCACTCGGAGCGACGTCGAAAGTCACTCCGCCGGAATGGGTTCAGCAGGTCCAGGCGCCGAAGCTACCGCTGTTCCCCCTGGGCTATATGCCGCCGCACCCGTGGATTCAGCAGGTTCTGCCGATTCAACTGATCCGTATCGGCGATCTGGTACTCGCCGCAGCACCGGCCGAGTTCACCATCACCGCGGGACTGCGCGTGCGTCGGATCGTGGCAGCCGCATTCTCATTGCCACTGGAAAACGTTCTGCTACAGGGATACTCGAACGGCTACAGCCAGTACGTCACCACTCCCGAGGAGTACCTGTCGCAGCAGTACGAGGGCGGCGAAACTCTCTTCGGGCGATACACACTGTGCGCGTACATGCAGGAATTCGACAAGCTCGCACGCGAAATGGCAGCCGGGAAGTCGTCGTCACGCGGCCCCAAGCCACCGGATCAGCGCGGCCCCCAACCCGATCTGCTGACTCCGGTACCCGCCGACACCCCCATCAGCGGTCGTCGCTTCGGCGATGTCGTGCGTGGACCGAAGACCTCGTATCGGTCGGGTGACACCGTGTCGGTCGAGTTCTGCGGCGCGCACCCCTCGAACAAGGTTCACAGGGTGCGGCCGGGAAGCACCGCAGCCAAGGATGGCTACTTCGTCGTCGAACGGTACGAGTCGGGTCGCTGGGTCGCGGCCGCCGACGACAACACCTGGGGCACCGAGCTCGCCTGGAAGCGGCCGTCGGGCAGTTCGACGGCGTCGAGCGTGACCATCAGTTGGACGACCGGCCCGGGAGTCTCGGGGCGTCACCGCATTCGGTACTTCGGCGACGTCAAGCACACCAATGGCGCGCTGTCGTCGTTCGTCGGGACGAGTCCCGCCTTCGACGTGAAGTGATGCCGGTCCCGACAGGCCGAACCGTCGAACCTGTGGTTGGGTTGTGCGCGTGAATGCCCCCGACGTGACAAGCCCCGGCACCGCAGCGAATCCTGGCACCTCAGCACAGCGTCGTATCCATCGGGGAAGCATCATGCACATCGCAGGCTCGCCGACGGTCTCCGACGCCGACTCAGCACTCGTCGACATCGGAGACGGTGCGCTGGCCATCACCGCTGATGGGCTGATCGACTTCTGCGGCCCCTTCGACGAACTGCCCGCGCAGCCCGGCGATGTCGTCGTCGACCATGGCGGCGCATTCCTGCTGCCGGGCTTCGTCGACGCCCATGTGCACTTTCCGCAGACCTACGAGCTCAACGCGTACGGCGGCGGCCAGCTGCTGGAATGGCTGAACAACTGCATCTTTCCCGCGGAGTCGCGACTGGCCGACCCGGTGTTCGCCCGCACGATCGCGCGCGACTTCACCCGCGCCAGGATCGCCGCGGGCACCACAGCCGCGATGGTGTTCGGTTCGGCCTTCCCCGTGGCACAGGACGAACTATTCGAGGCGACACAGCGCGCCGGACTGCGCATCGTCAGCGGTCGCGGCATCCAGACCCAGGGTCCGGATTCGGCTGCCCCGCTGATGACCTCGGAGGCCGACGCGATCGCATTGACCACCGCCGAGATCGATCGGTGGCACGCGGCTGACACCGGAAACCCCGATACCGCTCGACTACTCACCGCGATCGTGCCCCGCTTCACACTGTCGGTGACAACGCAGACCCTCGCGGCGCTCGGTGAGCTCTACGCGCAGGTGCGCGACCGCGGCGTCTACGTCCACACGCACCTCAACGAGAACAACCGGCCCGGCACCGGCGAGGTCGACCTGGTCAAGCAACTCTTCGACGTGGAGTGCTATCTCGACACCTACGACGGCAAGTTTCTCCCGGGTTCGGCCGTCGGCGGCGAAAGCCTGCTCGGCAGGCGCACCATTCTTGCCCACTGCGTCCACTGCACCGACGCCGAACTGGCCCGGATGGCGGAGACCGGCACGTCGATCGCGCACTGCCCGACGTCCCAGTTGTTCCTCGGCTCCGGCACCATGCCGTGGAACCGCACCGTCGACGCGGGGGTGACCATCGCGCTGGGTAGCGACTGCGGGGGAGGCGACGAGTGGCTCATCTCGAAGGTTGCCGGTGACGCCTACAAGGTGCACATCTCCGAAGCGGGCGAGGCGAGCGTCGCCATGCATCCGGCCCAGATGCTGTTCAGCGGAACCCTCGCGGGCGCACGAGCTCTCGACGCCGAATCACGCTTCGGCAACTTCGACGTCGGCAAGGAGGCCGACTTCCTGGTGATCGACCCGCAGCGATGGCCGCCGCTGGAACGGATGCTGCGCAACGGAGTTCGCGACGACGACCCGCAAAGAGCGCGCGACCAAACACTTTTCGCACTCCTGATGGGCATGCGCGAACCGGCGATCGCCGAGGTCTACGTCGGCGGCGACAAGGTCGACGTCGACGCGGTATGAGGGCTTTCGCGGCCCGACACAGTAGCTCAGTGGCTCAGATCGGGTGGCCGTCCCATTCGTGGTCGTGCATGAAGCCCTCGGCCAGGCCGACGTGGTAGCGACGGCAGTCGCGCAGAATCGACGCGTATGCGACCGGCAGCATGACCCCGGGCTTCATGTCGCCGCGCTCGAAGATCACGTCCTCGTACGAGCGGAAGTCCTTCCAGAACTGGCGCATCGACCGTCCCTGGCGTGATGCCTTCGTCCAGCCGTAGAGCAGCATGCCGAGTCCGATCATGCGGTCGACGTCGGAGTCGGGAACGATGAGATCGTCGTTGTGGCCGAAGAACGCCGCGGGTACGTCGTTGTGGGGGCGGAAAATCATGATCCCGCTCGTCGATCGGGGGTTGCACTCGATGCAGTAGAGGCTGCCGTCGGCACCCTCGATGAAGTCGAAACCGGCCTGGCCGGTAAACCTCTGCGCTGCAACAAATTCGGTGATCCAGTCGAGGATCGGTTGGTGTTCGATAGAGGTGAACGACAGGCATGAGCTGCCGCCGATCGCGTAGCTGACGGGGTAGGTCGCGTGTGCGTTGACCTTGCCGTCGCGGCAGACCGAGTAGGTGCAGTACCGCTTGCCTTCCATCCACTCCTGGGCAAGCCACGGATTCGTCGGATCGTATTCGACCCAGTCGAGGTTCTCGCCGGGAGTGATCTTGTGTACTTTCTGCGACCCGCGCGAATAGCACTGCTTGAGCGCGAACGGGACGTCGAAGTCGAGCGCTGCGGCGTCGTCGGGTCCTTCGACGACGGCGAACTTCAGCGTGGGAATGCCCAGTGAGACCAATTCGCGCTGGAAGTCGTACTTGTTGTGCAGCTTGTTCTCGGTGTCGAAATCGGACAAAAACACCTCGCACTCCGCGGGGAACAGTCCGACCATCATCGACAGGATGTCGGTTTCCTCGTGGATGGGAATGACCATGTCGACTTTTTCGTCGACGACGATGCGAGCGAGTTCGCGGCAGTAGTCGCGGGGCTCGAACTTCGGTGGAGGCACCTTGTGAAATGCGTCGACCGAGTTGGAGAAGCGGCTGACACCGATCGGGATGCTGTCGACGACGGTCACCCGATGACCTGCCGCCGACATCAGCCTCGCCAGGTTCAGCGTGAGGAAAGAGCGGCCGAAGGTGATCAGTACGTGCTTCTTCGGGGATGTCGCCACATCGCGAGTCTAGTCAGTGGTCCGCATCCGCCCGAGGCGGGCGGGGACGGCCTGAGACGGGCGGCGACGGGATTGTCAGTACCTCGGTGAATACTGAGAGTGGAATAATAACTCGCTTGCCGACCGTTGACCGATGAGTTGTGGTTGTAGGGGGAGTCTTCATTGCACGACCACTAGGGCCGGACGATTCCTCGGCTCCCGTCCACCGGGGCCGACTCCGGTGGACCAGGTGGATAACACGAATAGACGACGAATAGCAGAGAGGCGGGTCGCATGTTCCTCATAGGCGTCATCGCGGCGAGCCTCGCCGCGGTGGCTTACGGGATGTCGACGGTGCTGCGCGCCCTCGGGGCTCGTCGTGCCGCGCAGATCGACCGTGATGAGGGCATCGAGACCACCAACGCCGCCGGGGGTCCGACGCTTCGCTCGACGGCGTCGACCTTCGTCGACCCGGCGTTCATCCTGGGAACGGTGCTGGTGACCGTCGGTTTCGCCGGCGGCGCCGTCGCGGCGCGCTACCTGCCGCTGTTCTTGTCGCAGACCATCGTCTCGGCCAACCTGGTGATCACCGCACTGCTCGGCACCATCATGCTCAACATCGCGCTGCATACACGCGACTGGATCGCCATCTGGCTCGTGGTGTTCTCGCTGTGCCTTCTCGGCATGTCGTCGTCGCATCAGACGGGTGATTCCGGCGACCACTCGTTCCACTGGCTGCTGTTCTTCGCCACCATCGTCTTGAGCGGGCTGGCGTTGCTGTCGGTGTACCGACTCGGCCGACACGGAGCGATCGCGGGTGGTGCTGCCGCAGGCCTGCTGTTCGGTGTCATCGCCATCGCGGTGCGCATCCTCGACGGCATCCACCCGTTCGACCCCGTGCGACTGCTCCTCGATCCCGCAGCATGGACCATCGCGATCGCGGGTGCCGTCGGATTCTTCGTGCAGACCGTCGCGCTGCAGCTCGGCGCTGTCAACGGCGTCACCGCAGTGCTCGTTGTCGGCGAAACGGCAGGTCCGAGCCTCATCGGCGTCATGTTCCTCGGCGATCAAGCCAAGCCGGGCCTCGGATGGCTCGCTCTGGTCGGCTTCCTCGGAGCCGTCGTCGGCGCCGTACTGGTCGCCTGGTACGGCTCCGGAGATCCCGACCACTTCGGTGAGGCACCCCCGATGAAGGGCGGGTGGCGTCGCGGACGTGAAGACGATGAGTTCGACGACTACGACGACAGCGAATTCGAGAGCGGGCAATTCGAGAGCGGGGAACTGCGCTCCGATATGACCGCTTCCGACGAGATCGACTCCTTCGGATTCGCGCCCGCCGACTTCGACGACGATGACGATGACGACGAGGGCCGCAGCAGTAATGGGAGTCGCAGCGGTAGTGAGAGTCGCAGCGTTGGTGAGGACCACAGCCGCGCCGAGGACCACGGTGTTGACGGCTCGTCGTCGAGGTCGGACATCGACTTCACCGACGCCGACCTCGACGACCGGCAGCCCTCGCGCCGCTACTCGTGCTGATCGGTGCCCTCGACCTCTAGTCCGTCTTCTCCTTGACCTTCTCCTTGACCCGCAGCGGCCCGGACGGCGGCGCGGAGGTTGCGTATGGCACCGAGTCGCCACGCGGTGACAAACCACGTGACCGTCACGAACGGCGCGATGATCAGCATCGACCACAGGTAGCTGTTGTTGGGCATGACGTCAGAGATCACCTGCGCTCGTGGCACGCCGTCGATGTCGGCGGGCAGCCACGCCTCGAGGATGTTGCGCGTGAGCTTGACCGGCGCGAACGGACCGGCGCTCGATGCGAGATAGAACGAGATCAGCACGATCACCAACGACCCGAGCCACCCGATGACTTTGACCTGCGAGCCCAGGATCTCCGCAGATGTCCTGATCGACTCGGCGGCAAAGCCCAACATCAGCACCAGGAGCAGGCACGCGACCTGCGCGGAGAGCAGTTCCTCTATCACCGAGGATTCGTCGTCGCTCGACGCCATATTCGGCAATCCGATTGCCAACGAGATCAATCCCGAAATCAACGCGACCAGCGTCACCGAGCTGGCGGCGCCCTCGATCCGGCCGAATGAGCCGCGCAGCGCACCCTCGGTCGCTGCGCTCGCCACCTTCGGACTGACGTCGTAGACGACCAGCACGACGAGTCCGGAGATCAGCGCGCTCAGCAGCCACGCAACCGTCGTAGTGCACACGGCCGCCAGCGCGAAGGAGCCGATCAGCGGTCCGAACAAGCTGTCGGCGTTCTCTGACAAACGTGTCCCGACGAGCGGCAGGACTCCGACGATCGCGATGACGAGTCCACCGGCGAGAAGTGGACCGGAGAACTCCGTTATCTCGACGGCGTCGAGGTCGGGGTCGCGACCACGGATGACCTGCCATTCGGCGGTCGTCAGTTGTCGCAGTCCACTTCCCCACCGCGTGCGGTCGCTCTCGGCGCCGGGCCGTGTGTTGCCCACGTCCAACAGGTTAAGGACTGACGGCCCGTTGTTGCGTGAGGATCGCCGCGATGTCGGCGCGGTCGGTCACGTCGAGCTTCACGCAGGCACGGTAGATGTGCCCCTCGACGGTGCGAACGGAGACCACGAGGCGCTCGGCGATCTGCTTGTTCGAGAGTCCTGCGGCCACCAGGTTGGCGATCTCCCGTTCGCGCGTGGTGAGCGGCAACGGTTGTGCCGCACGCACCAAAGCGGGTGTCCGCAGACCGCCGCACGACGCCGAGATGCGGTCGGCCATCGCCGCCGACGCGACCGTCGCCGAACGGTGTGAAGCGTTGTCGTGCAGCACACTTGCCTGCGCGGCCGAGTCGGCCGCCGAGAGCAGGTAGCCCAGCTTCTCGAAATCGGCGGCACACAGATCGAGTTCGACGCCGTCGCCGTCGGCGCTGGCCCGCGCGTGGCGTGCATAGAGGCCAACGAGCGGCCCGTCGACGACGCCGCTGAGTTCGGCGAGCCTGTCCGCCACCGTTGTATCGCCGAAACGTGCAGCGGTGTGCAGTGATTCGGCTTCGACGGCGAGCTGCCCTGCCTCACGCGCCTGCTGCGCCGCGTCATTCGCGAGGGCGATCGCGGTGGTGATCATCCCCGTGGACGCGGCCTGCCAGGCGGCAGCGACACCGAGCATCGGCCCGAACACCGCGACCTGCCTGCCGTAGTGCTCGCGTGCTCGGGCGAGCGCGACGTCGGCGTCGTCGGCCAATCCCATTGCCGACAGTGACTCGATGAGGAACAGGTAGGCCGGGAAGTTCCAGGTTGCCGAGTATTCGTCGGTGTCGAGCGTCGCGAGGGTCTGTTCGATGCGTCGTGTGACGGCGGTGCACCTACCGCGCGCGAGGTCGACAGCGGCAACGAGTTCTCCGGCCATCGCCCAACCGAGGTACTGCGCGGTGTCGGCGAAGGTGGCGTACCGCTGTGCCGCGACCTGCGCCTCGTCGAGATGGCCGGTGAGCGTCAGTGACAGTACCTCGCCGATGCCTGCCGGAAAGCGCAGCATCCCATCGGTTTTCGCCTCGGCGTCACGTGCCTGGGCAGCAAGGGGTGCGACGTCGTCGCCATGCCCCTGTAGCGCGCGGGCGAGCATGCCGCCGAACGCCGCCCACTCGACTGCCCAGGGCAGCGGAGACGACGCCGCGAGCACATCGTCGGAAAGCTCGACCGCGTGTGCGAGATCGTTCTCGAAAAGTGCACACGCCGACCCGATCGCGTCGACGATCGGCGTGAGCAAGGGTTCGGTGACGCACGCGCGCACTTCATCGAGCAACTCGTCGGCGCGTTTCGAATCGCCCATGGCCCAGAACATGTTTCCGACGCGCAGGACGCCGATGCGAGTGGCTCTGACCTCGTCGAGATCGGCGAGCCGGTACTGCGCGAGTAGCTGCTCCGCCTGATCCGGCCGGGCCTGCCACATCAACGCGCGGGCCAGCAGCTCCGCCTCATCCGGCCCACCCCCGTCGGCAATTGCCGCGCGCGCGAACCGCTCACCCATCGGAACCTGCGCAAGGTTGAGTGCGTCGCGGGCCGCCGAACCGAGCAGCGACGGGTCGATGGCGCCGACGTCGCTTTCAAGTGCCAGGTCGGCGAGTCGAATTCGCGCCGCGGGAGTGTCTTTCGGACGCGAGTCGAGTGCCCTGACGAGCGCACCGCGGAGTCGACGCGACGACGCGAGCCCGAGACCGTGCCGGATGACCTCTCCGAACAGGGGATGGTGAAAGGAGACGTTGAGGCTGCGGCCATCTCGGGCAATGCGGACGAGGCCGTCGATCTCGGCTTGTTCGACGGCCTCCTCGCTGGTGAGATCCGACAGCACATCGATGTCGAGAGGTTCGCACAGGCTCAGGTACTTCAGAGCGGCAAGGACATCGGGCTGCAGTTGTTCGACGCGGCCGGCGAGAAGCGAGGCGAGCTCGGAGGTGATCGCAGCGCGTCCGCGGAGCTGCCACACACCGTTGACCTGCCGCAGGGTGCGCGCTGCCCGTGCGCCCTCGACGAGATGTCGCAGAAACAGGGCGTTGCCGCCGGAGGCTTCCCACATACGGTCTGCGGAATGCTCCTCGAGTTGTCCGCCGAGGACGGACTCGATGAGATCGACGCTCTGCTCTTTGGTGAACGGCGACAACGTGATTCGGATGAGGTGGTTGTCTTTCCAGAGCGAGGTGACGGCGTCGGGCACGGCCTCACCGCTGCGCACGGTTGCGACGATCTGCACGGCTCGATCAATTGCGAGTTGATGGAGCAACGTCGCCGACAACTCGTCGAGGAGATGCGCGTCGTCGACGCCGATGATCGTATCGCCCTGTGCCAGAAGGCTTTCACGCGCCGCTGACAGATAGGTCACCGGGTCGCTCGACACCGCGGGACCGACGAGATGCGCGAATACCCCGAGCGGTATGGATCGAGCCGACTCGGTACCCGCGACCCAGCGGACACCCGTCTCGGTACCCGATGTGACCAGCCGCGCCAACGTCGTCTTACCGACGCCCGAATCGCCTGTCAGCACCACCCCGCACACCGAACCGCCCGGATTCAGCGCAGACTGGATCGTGCGGAATTCCTGCTCCCGCTCGATCAGTGGCCACGTGCCCTGCATGGGTTTCGAGTCTAATCCTCGACCCGCAGCTCTCCGACTCCCACGAGAAAGGGCTGTCCCCTGAACGGACTACTCAACGCGTCTGGCTCCGGGTCCGGCTACCCGGCGTCGCGTCGATTCACCAGGAGCACACCGACAGCGAAGACGATCGCGGCGAAGATCCCGAAGTAGACCAGCGAGACCCACGAATTCCAGTGGTAGCCATCGCCGGGAAAGTCGCCGTCGAGGAATCGAGAGCCGTTGCGGAACGGGAGAAATGGCCCGATTCGACGTCCGACGACCGGCAGCGCAGCGGCAACGTTCTCGAGGACCAGCATCCACACCAGAACCACCGAGACCGCACCAGCGGTCTGTCGCACGATGGCACCGACACCGATCCCGACGACGACGCACAGTGCCGCCCAGACCGCGGTACCCCAGATCTGCCTGATCACGTGTTCGCTGCCGAGGTCGAGACCAGCCGAACCGTTCACCGCCTTCACGAGCAGAACACTGCACAACGACAACGGCACGACGACGATAAACGTCAACGCGATGTACACCAATGCCTTCGCGCACAACACATTCTGGCGACGAGGGGTCGCCAGGAACGACGTACGGATGGTGCCGAAGCGGAACTCGGTGGTCACTCCGAGTACCGCCATGATCATCAAGATGACGACTCCGAAGAAATTCACCCCGATCAGATAGACCGACGCCGCGCTGCTCTGGTCGACGGATCCGTCGGTCCCGACACCATCGGGTTGGTCGGCGATCGCCCCTGCACCGCGAGTCACGAGCGCGATCAGTCCCGCGATACCGAGACCGAGTACGACGACCGCCGCAATGCACCACCACGGCGCACGGGTACTGGTCAGCTTGATCCGTTCGGACCGGACCACGCCCATCAGTGCTGCCCTCCCCGGTAGTCGATCGACTCGGCTGTGGCTGCCATGAAGACCTCTTCGAGCGACGGGGTGTCGGACACCAACTCGTGTAACCCGATTCCCGCGGCCGCCGCGACATCGCCGACCTGGTCGGTGGTGGCGTCTGGGACGGTGAGATACACCCGGCCGTCCTGTCCGGCGACCGGGGTCACCGCCAGTCCAGCGGCCTCGAGCGCCCGGTGGAGTTCCGCCGGTTGCGGGGTACGTACCCGGGCCACCGGGCGCGCCCGCGCGGTGAACTCGGAGATCGAGCAGTCGGCGATCAGCCTGCCCCGCCCGATGACGACCACGTGGTCGGCCGTCAACGACATCTCGGTGAGCAGATGGCTCGACACGAACACCGTCCTGCCCTCTGCTGCCAGCGCCCGCATGAAGTTGCGGACCCAGACGATGCCTTCCGGGTCGAGTCCGTTGACCGGTTCGTCGAAGACGAGTGTGTGCGGATCGCCGAGCAGTGCGCCCGCGAGCCCGAGTCGCTGCGACATACCGAGCGAAAATCCGCCTGCCCGTTGGTCTGCGACGGACGTCAGGCCGACCATCTCGAGCACTTCGTCGACTCTGCCGACCGGGATGTCGTTGGTCGCGGCCATCCACCGCAGATGATTGCGCGCGCTCCGGTTTGGGTGCACCCACTTGGCGTCGAGCAGCGCGCCCACCTGACGCAGTGGATGGTCGAGTTCGCGATAGAGCCGACCCCCGACAGTTGCTGTTCCCGACGTCGGCCGGTCGAGGCCGAGGATCATGCGCATCGTCGTGGATTTCCCCGCCCCGTTGGGCCCGAGGAATCCGGTCACGCGCCCCGGCGCGACGGTGAAACTCAGGTGGTCGACGGCGGTCACGCCCCCGAAGGTCTTGGTCAGATCGGCCGCGGCAAGCATTGATTCGACCATAGCAATCGAGTTCTGCGCGCTGGTGATTTCGACTCGGCTGCTCGCTGGTCGAGCCTTACCCGCTGGTCGAGCGCTATCCGCTGGTCGAGCTTGTCGAGACCACCGCTGGCCGAGCGCTATCCGCTGGTCGAGCGCTATCCGCCGGTCGAGCGCTATCCGCCGGTCGAGCGCTATCCGCCGGTCGAGCGCTATCCGCCGGTCGAGCTTGTCGAGACCACCGCTGGTGATTTCGACTCGGCTGCTCGCTACGCTCGCGGCCGGCTCAATCAGCGGAAAGGACCACCCGCCCTGGCGACGACGCCTGCGCCCAGAAGCGCGTCGGGATGCGGCCCGCCCCGGCGGCGAGGCGGCCTGCGATCACCGCGTGGCGCATCGCATTCGCCATGCGTTCCGGGTCGTCAGCGCGGGTCACGGCCGACGCGAGCAGAACCCCGTCGCAACCGAGTTCCATTGCACGCGCGGCGTCGCTCGCGGTACCGATGCCGGCGTCGAGGATGATCGGCACCTGCGCCGATTCGACGATCATCTCGATATTGTGCGGATTGGAGATCCCGAGACCGGTTCCGATCGGCGACCCGAGCGGCATCACCGCTGCGACGCCGAGGTCGGCGAGTCGTGCCGCGAGAACCGGGTCGTCGTTGGTGTAGACGAGCACCGTGAAGCCGTCGTCGACGAGTCGTCGTGCGGCGTCGACGAGTTCGATGGGGTCGGGCAGGAGCGTGCGGTCGTCGGCGACCACTTCGAGTTTCACCCACGACGTTTCGACGGCCTCGCGAGCGAGTTGTGCAGTCAACACCGCCTCCGCGGCGGTGTGGCTGCCTGCGGTATTGGGTAACACGTCGATCTTCAAGCGCCGCAGTAGATCCAGCACTCCGGTCGTCGATCCCGCATCGATCCGACGCATCGCGACGGTGGTCAGTTCGGTGCCCGAGGCGACCAGCGCGCGCTCGAGCACCGCGAGGTTCGCCGCCCCGCCGGTGCCCATGATGAGTCGGGAACCGAAGTGGCGGTCGGCAATTCGCAGTCCGCCCAGATCCTGTGTCGGCGTTTCGGTTTCTGCTGAACTCATCTCAACCACCCTGCACAGCCGTGACGACCTCGACGACGGCGTCGGACGGAACAACCGTGTCCCATCGTCCACGCGGCACGACGGCCCCGTCGACGGCGACCGCGACGCCGCCGTCGGGCAATCCGAGACGTCGGACAAGCGCGTCGACGGTCGGCTGTGCGTCCCACTCCTGACGCTCTCCGTTCACAGTGAAGCTCACCGTGCCTCCTCGTATCCGTACACGTCGTCTTCGCGACCGACTTCTTGCTGAACATCGTTGTGCTGCAGTATTTCCAGTACCCGCTGTGCGGTGTACGGCGCGAGGACGATCCCGTTGCGGCCATGTCCCACCGCAACGACCACCCGCTCGTCGATACGACGGATCAGCGGTAGTCCGTCTGCCGAACACGGCCGGTACCCCACACCGACCTCGGCGAGTGTGTAGCTCGCGAGTCCGGGCATTACCGTGAGCGCGTCGTCGAGCAGGTCGCGAACGCCCGCAACCTCTGCACCCGGCTCGTCGGATTCGTATTGTGTTGCGCCGACGACGATTCCGTCCGCGCGCGGAACCAGATACACCATCCGGCCGTCGACCCTGGCACGCACGACGTGACTCGGCGGCGGCACCGACCAGCGTGTGCGAGACAGCCGCAGGATCTCGCCCTTGGCACGATGAATGCGCGCACTCGACCAGAGCTCCGGCACACCGGCCCCTGCGGCGAGAAGTACCTGTCGACCCGCCACAGCATCGAGATCGGTGATCGTGTCGTTCCGCAGGTGCGCGCCGGCATCCCGCAGCGCACCGCGCAGCCGGGCGAGCAGCAAGCGGTTGTCGACTGCACCCTCGCCCGTCGCGAGAAATCCGCCGCGCAGTCTCGAGGTCAGCGCGCCCTCCAACTCGCGGATGTCGGCGGGGCCGATCGCTCGGATCTCACGCCCGGCACCGAGCGCGGGCGCCCACACCTTGTCGGCCAGGCGCGTGAGGTGTTCGAGATCGGTGGCGGTCGTCGCGACGAACAGCGAGTCGGCAGCCGTCGCGATCGTCTCGCCGGTGTCTTCTGCGCCGGAGCCTTCCGCGCCGGAGCCCTGAACGGACCCGTCGCCGAGACGTGCCAGCAGCGTCGGCCACTGCGCAACCGACGCCGACGTCGCGGCGAGCAGCGCTTCCTCACCCGGCAATCCCTCGCCGAGCGAACCGAGCATGCCGCCTGCGACGTGCGAGGCGCGTTGCTGTGGTCCGGCGTCGTGAACCACCACGCGCATGCCCGCGTCTGCCGCGGCAAGTGCACTGGTCAGTCCGATGACTCCGCCGCCGACGACAGCGAGGTCGGGGGTGTCGATTACAGCCGTCAACTTCTCGAGATCCTTCCTTCGCCGGCATGACCCGGATCAGGTACGACGGTCAGCGGGGGCGTCCCACACTCTCAGCCCGCCGATCCGCGGACTCCCGTGTCTTTCGAGTCCACCTTACTGCGACCCGTTTATCAGGCGGCGACCCAACCGCGCCGCAGGGCGCACGGCTACGCTGGCGATCGTGACCGCCCACCACGCACGCACCAAGCGACTGGAGTCCGCGACCCTCTATCTGTGCACCGACGCCCGGCGCGAGCACGGCGACCTTGCCGAGTTCGTCGACGCCGCGCTCGCAGGCGGCGTTGACATTGTTCAGTTGCGCGACAAGGGATCTGCGGGCGAGAAGCGCTTCGGAGCGCTCGAGGCTCGCGAGGAGTTGGAGATCCTTGCGGTGCTGCGCGAGATCACCCAGTCACGCAATGCACTGCTGTCCGTCAACGACCGCGCCGACATCGCGACGCTCGCAGGGGCAGACGTCCTGCATGTCGGCCAGGACGATCTTCCAACTGCCGCGGCGCGTCGGATCGTCGGCAAGGATGTGCTCGTCGGCAAGTCGACTCACGATGTCGATCAGGCCGCGGCCGCCGAAGCAGATGACGACGTCGACTATTTCTGTGTGGGTCCGTGCTGGCCGACGCCGACCAAACCGGGGCGTCCGGCGCCCGGTCTCGACCTGGTGCGCGCGGTCGCGGCAAGTGAATCCGCCGAGAACCCGCGCCGCCGCAAGCCGTGGTTTGCGATCGGCGGCGTCGACGCCGAACGACTCCCGCAGGTCACCGAGGCGGGTGCGCGGCGGATCGTCGTCGTGCGTGCGATCACCGCGGCGTCCGAACCGTCCGAAGCGGCGTCGCGATTGCGCGCCGGGCTCGCCTGACTCACCCCCGGGCGCTGAGCCCAGGCAAAACCCGCTTGCGTCATGTGGGGTGGGCAGCGATAAGGTGAACGTCACCATGTTGTGCGCACCGAGCCTCCTCGTACCCCGCCGCAGCGGGGTCTAGATTCGACCGACCCCCCGCTGCGGGGTCGTCGTGCGCTCGTCGGTCATCGACTCTTTGACCGAAAAGACCTTCAACGATGCACAACCTTCACTTTTCCCAGCGATGCTGTGACAGCAATGGCGCAGATCCTCTCTGGCAGCGGACCGGCCACGCACTCCCCAACGGAATCCGTCAGGAGGCAGCTGGAATGACTTGGCAGCAGTTCGTCGACGAGTACACAACCAACGGTGCGATCCGCCTCGGCTCGTGGAGCGTCGCCCCGGCACCCGGCGACATGGTCGAATGCCGAGCAACCATCGCCTACGACGACCGGATCATGTCGATGACCGCGACGGCGGCCGGGCCGGTTGGCGCGATGACCTCAATTCTTCACGACCTGGGAGTCTCGGTGCAGATCGTCCGACTGCACCAGCGTCGGCTCGACGACCGAAACGTCTCGTTCCTGCTGTGCGAACACGATCGTCGGCAGTGCTGGGCGACCGGCGACGGCGATACCACCGCCGACGCGAACATCAACGCACTCATCGCGGGGGCCAACCGACTGCTCGAAGGCAGCGACCTGCACGCCTGAGCTGTACTCGGGCCCTTGGCTCAGGTCGTCTGACTCAGGGCGTCTGGCTCAGGTCGTCGAGTCCAGCGACGCGAGGCGCTCACGAAGTTGTGGCCACGCGCTGCCGAAGGCGGGATGCAGCGGCAGCGTCGCCACATGCGCCTCGGGAACCCAACGCAGTTCGGCCGATTCTCCGTTGGCGGTCGTGATGACCGGACGCTGCGCGTCGGCGATAACCGTCGTGTAGGTCCATCCGCCGATGGTGCGGTGCGTGACCAACGCTGCCACGACCGACACGTCGCCGGGTGCGATGCCCGCTTCCTCGCCCGCTTCGCGGATCGCGGTGTCTACTGCGGTCTCGTGCGAGTCGCGTGCACCGCCGGGCAGACCCCAGGTGCCACCCTGATGCGACCACGCCGCGCGGTGTTGGAGAAGTATCCCGACCTCACCGTCGGGAAGCGGTGCCCGCAGCAGCAGCCCTGCCGCGCCGTGCAGCCCCCAGTACCTCGCACCGTCGTCGAGAACCCAACCGTCACCGTCGCCGCGCACCGCGCCTCCTGCTCGTCCCCACGCCCTGGAAATGATCTGGAAATACTCTCCGAAAGCCCCGTACCTCCAACTTAGGTGAACTCCGATCACGGTGACACTCCCTCGCCGTCACCTCCGACTCGCACCCGTCATACCCCCGCAGCCCCGGCGTCTCGGACTAGGGTGGAAACGGACTCGACGTGGCGTGCGACATACCCAGAGAGAGCAGGTAACACCCGCTACAGACCGATGCAGAGGGGAGTGAGACGGTGACCGGCGATGCATCCCCCGTGCGGGCTGTGCTGACCCGCGCAGGGCGGACCGTACGCCCGGCAACGACGTCGCCTCCGCTTCGTGAGGTACTCAGTGATCGTCGTGAATTGGTCGCGTCGGCACGTGCGGCGGCGCAATCACCGTTCTCGTCGTTGCGGCACTATTCCAAGACGACGCCGGGGAAGCTGATCCTCCTGTGCTTCGTCGTCGCGGTCACCGCACTCGGAACCGGCTGGTACGCGTCGACGACGCTGAACAACCGAACACATCAGTTGCAGACGATGATCGACCGCTCCGAGCCGCTGTCGGAAGCAGCGCAGGTTCTCTACAGCTCGCTCTCGATCGCCGACGCCGCGGCCAACTCTGCGTTCATCTCCGGCGGGCCGGAGAACCCACAACTACGTCAGCGATACTCCGATGCCCTGGCAACGGCGTCGTCGTCTCTGCTGGTGACCGCGGGCAGCGATAGCGGTCCCGGCGCGGATGCGACCGCGCAGACCAGGGCACTCAACTCCGACCTCGAGGTACTCACGACGACCATCCCGGTCTACAGCGGGCTGGTCGAGACCGCGCGTACCAACAACCGGCTGGGCAATCCTGTCGGATCGGCGTACCTCGGTCAGGCGTCGGCGCTGATGCAGGACCGGATTCTGCCCGCGGCCCAGCGGGTGTACGAGCGGCGCGCGCTCGCCATAGCCGATCCCCAGAGCGCACTGACGACTCCGCCGTGGGGTGTCTACGCCGCGCTGCTGATCTTGGCGCTCCTCCTGATCGGAACGTCGCGCTATCTGGCACGACGGACCCGACGCCGCTTCAACGTCGGGATCGTGGCGGCAATGGTCGCGATCATCGGCGGACTGATCTGGTTGCTCACGTCGGGATTGCTGTCGGTGGCGGCAACCAGTTCGGCCAAGGACGACGGCGCGACGCCGTTGCGTGAACTGACCGAGGCCCGCATCCTCACCCAGCAGGCACGCTCGGCGGAGACGCTGTCGTTGCTTCGACGCGGCGATCAGGCCGGGCTACAGGACACGTTCGAGCAGGCGACCACCCGGATCGGGATGGTGTTGGACAGCCTCGACGATTCCGACGGGTCGTCGGGATCGTTGAGCGGCGACCAGATCACGTCACTGCGCGCCGCGCTCGACCAATGGAAGAAGACCGACGCGCAGGTGCGTGACTCGATGACCTCCGGAGACTTCACCCAGGCAAGGATCATGACGGTCGGTTCGTCGCCGCAGAGCTCGGAGACCAGCTACAACGCCGTCGACTCTGCCCTGGTGAACGCGATCACGACCACGCGGTCGTCGTTTCGCGACGACATCAACACCGCACAGCGAGTACTCGGCTTCACCGGTAACGGCATCCTCGCGCTGTCGATCTTCGCGACCGTCGCGCTGATCCTCGGGATGATCCCGCGTATCCGGGAGTACCGATGAATATCCCGACTCTGAATATCCCGACTCTGAATATCCCGACTCAACTGAACGCCCCCGCTCAACACAGAACCTCGGTGAGGACCGCGATCGCGTTCGTCACGATCGCGCTCGCCACCGTGGTGCTCGCCGGGTGCGTCAGTTTTCCCGCACCCGAGTCGCCCGGGCCGAGTGCCACGGCGCAGGTACCCGAACCACTCGGGGCACAGTTCGACGTCGCCAAGGAAGCGCCACCCAACTCGTCGTCGTGTGACGCCACGCAGAGCCTGCGCCCGGCGGCGCAACAACCCGAGCCCGCCCAGATGCCGCCGGGAAGCACCATGGACGCCATTTTCCGACGCGGCAGGCTGATCGTCGGCACCGACATCGGCTCCAATCTGTTCAGTTTCCGCGATCCGATCACCGGCGACATCCAGGGATTCGACGTCGACCTCGCACATGAGATCTCCCGCGCGATCTTCAACGACCCCAACCGCATCGAGTTCCGGGTGTTGAGTTCGGGCGAACGCATGGACGCCCTGCGTAATCAAGAGGTCGACCTCGTCATCAAGACCATGAGCATCACGTGCGACCGCCTGCGTGATATCAGCTTCTCGACCCCGTATTACATTGCATCGCAACGCATTCTGTCGCTACGCGGGTCGGGGATCACCGGGCCGGAGCAGCTTGCGGACAAGAGGGTGTGTGCCGCGCGCGGGACCACGTCGATCGGCCGCATGCAGCAGATAGAACCCCGTGCGAAGATGGTGACCACCACTACCTGGGCCGATTGCCTCGTCATGCTGCAGCAGTCGCAGGTCGACGCCGTGACCACCGACGACGCGGTTCTGGCCGGCCTGGCGACTCAGGATCCGTGGGCGCAGGTCGTCGGCCCGAGCCTCGGTCAGGAGAGCTACGGAGTCGGCATACCCGTTGGACACGACGACATGGTGCGATTCGTCAACGGCACGATCGCCGAGATGCGCGCGTCCGGCAGATGGCAGGCGATGTACGACAAGTGGCTGTCCATCCTCGGCCCCGGGTACGGACCGCCCCAACCCACGTACCGCGATTGAGGCGACGCGACATGCCACGAAGTGACAAGCACAGCGCAACGCCGGCCGCGGAGGTCGAGCGTGACGCCACGACCGACGCCACCAACGGCAGCGCTGACCGGGCTGCCGATCTCGACGTCGGAACCCAGCGCGCCGACCTCCCCGACCTCGACGTCGGGACCCAGCGTGCCGACCTGGCAGCACTCGACGTCGGGACCCAGCGGGCCGATTTCGCAGCGACGCAGGCGACACCGAGCATGGGGATGCGCGACGAGTCGACCGGCCCGGTCACCTCCGCGCGCGCCCTTGATCCCAACGAAGCGCTGGTCTCGGTCGGGCAGACGCGCAGACTCGTGCCGCGGCGACGGCCACGCGTACACGACCGTCGACTCGGGTCGGGACTGGTCGAACTGCCCAAGGTCACCGATACCGAGCCGCAGGATGCTGTGCTCGATTCTCCGGTCATCGCCGAGGGCAAGCGCAATTGCTGGCGCTGCGGACGTCCCGTCGGCCGCTCGTCCGGAGCCGGTGCAGGGGAACTGACCGGAGAGTGTCCCCACTGCGGTGCGCGCTACTCGTTCGTTCCGGGACTCGCGAAGGGCACGCTCGTCGCGGGCCAGTACGAGATCGCCGGGGCCATCGCCCACGGTGGACTCGGCTGGATCTACCTCGCGATCGACCGCAACGTCTCCGACCGACCCGTCGTCCTCAAGGGCTTGCTCAACTCGTCTGACTCCGAGGCGCAGCAGGTCGCACTGGCCGAGCGACAGTTCCTCGCTTCGGTGAACCACCCCGGCATCGTCAAGATCTACAACTTCGTCGAGCACGTCACCGACTTCGGCGAGCGGTTCGGCTACATCGTGATGGAGTACATCGGCGGCCGGACGCTCAAGCAGATCACCGGCGAGGGCGACGAGGGCGACGCGGACGGCTCCGACCATCTGCTGACCGTCGAGCAGGCCATCGCGTACATGCTCGAGGTGCTTCCCGCCGTCGGGTATCTGCATTCGGTCGGATTGGTCTACAACGACGTCAAACCCGACAACATCATGGTCGGCAGCGACGAGGTAAAGCTCATCGACCTCGGCGCCGTCTCGCCGGTCAACGGCTACGGACATCTCTACGGGACACCGGGTTTCCAGGCCCCGGAGATCGTGCAGACCGGACCACAGGTCGTCACGGACATCTACAGCATCGGACGCACCCTGGCGGCGCTGACCGTCGAGATGCCGATGAAGGACGGCCGGTACGTCGACGGTCTCCCCGATCCCGACGACACCCCCGTGTTCCGCGACAACCCGTCGTTCTACAAGCTCCTGCAACGTGCGACGGCGCCCGATCCCGACGACCGCTTCTCCTCTGCGGAGGAGATGACGACGCAGTTGCTCAACGTGCTGCGTGAGACCGTCGCCGTGCACACGGGTGTGCCACGGCCGTCGCTGTCGACGGTGTTCACGCCGCAGCGCTCGACATTCGGCACCGAGTTGATGCTCGCCCCCGTCGATGGCTTCTTCGATCCCGACCTCGCAGCCTTCTACGATCCCGTCGACATGGCACGCGCACTGCCGGTCCCCCTCGTCGATCCCACCGATCCCGCTGCAGGACTACTCAATTCGGCAGCACTGAGCGATCCGAGGCAGACGCTCGATTCCATTCACGCGGCGCGGGCGGAGGGATTCCGCTCGCTGCTCGGACAACCGACGTCTGCGGCGCATCCGTCACTGGAGATCGATCTCGCCGAGGCGCGGGCGCACCTCGAACTCGACGACGTCGACACAGCGCTCGAACTGCTGCGTGATGTGTCTGTGCAACATGGTGATTCGTGGCGCGTGCAGTGGTACATGGGAATCTGCTCGCTGATGAACGACGAGCCGGAACTGGCGTACGGCTGGTTCGATGCAGTGCTGCAGGCGATGCCGGGCGAGGTCGCCCCGAAGCTCGCGGTCGCGGGTACGGCCGAGCTCATCGGGCGCTGGCTCTCGGACGAGAACGAACCGTCCGAGGGCTCCATGGACCGCATCACCGACATGTATCACGTTGCGGCGCAGAACTATCACGACTTGTGGCTCACCGACCACAGCATCGTCACGGCAGCGTTCGGCATGGCACGCCTTGCCGTCGCCCGCGGTGATTACGACGCCGCGATCGAGCCCCTCGACGAGGTACCCGCGACGAGCCGCCATTTCAACACCGCTCGCGCGACGGCGGTCATCGCCCTCGTCCACGGACGAGACCCGTCGCAGTTGCGCAAGGATCAGCTCGTCGAGGCCGCCAAGCGGATGGAGGCCATGCCCGACAGCGAGCCCCGCAAGCAGCGCCTGAAACTGATCGTCCTCGGCACCGCGCTCGGCTGGGTGCACGGCCATCCCGACGAGGCGGGAGAACCCGCACTGCTCTTGGGGTTTCCGTTCACCGAAGAGGGTCTGCGCACCGGAACCGAGAAGTCGCTGCGCTACCTCGCACGGCAGACGCGCACCAACCGCGACCACCGGTTCCTACTCGTCGACCTCGCGAACTACGTGCGGCCCTGGTCGCTGTTCTGAGCTGTCGCTGTTCTGAGCTGTCCCTGTTTGAGCGAGCAGCCCTATTCGGGCTGCTCCCCGCGGGCCACGGCTGCGGCCTGGCGTGCGATGGCCAGTTCTTCGTTGGTCGGCACCACGAGCACGTCGATGGCGCTCGAGTCGGCCGAGATGCGTCGAGCCTGCTTGCCGCGCACGGAGTTTCGCTCGTCGTCGATGACGATCCCGTAGGTCTCCAGACCAGCCAGCGCGTCGCGGCGCACGTTGTCGGCGTTTTCGCCGACACCCGCGGTGAAGGTGATCGCGTCGACCTTGCCCAATTCGATCATGTACGCCCCGATGTAGCGGCGCAGGCGGTGGATGTAGACCTTGTACGCACGCTTGGCGTTCTCGTCGCCGCTGTCCATCCGCGAGGCGATGGTGCGAAAGTCGTTGTCGCCGCACAAACCCTTGAGTCCGGAGTTCTTGTTGAGCAGGGTGTCGAGCTGATCGTTGGAGAGCTTGGCGACGCGGCTCAGGTGCAGCAGTACGCCGGGGTCGATGTCGCCGCTTCGGGTGCCCATCACCAAACCTTCAAGGGGCGTCATGCCCATGCTGGTGTCGATCGGTTCGCCGTGTGCGATCGCCGACGCCGACGCACCGTTGCCCAGATGCAGCACGATCTGGTTCAGATCCGCGTAGTCGCGGCCGAGGAAATCCGCGGCCTTACCCGAGACGTACTGATGACTCGTGCCGTGAAAACCGTAGCGCCGCACCGCATGCAGGTGTGCCACACCGCGGTCGATGGCATAGGTCGCGGCCTCGTCGGGCAGATCGTGGAAGAACGCGGTGTCGAACACGGCGACCGACGGGACGTCGGGAAGCTTCTTGCGCGCCACCTCGATACCAGCGAGGTTCGCCTTGTTGTGCAGGGGTGCGAGGGTTGAGATCCGCGAGATCTCCGATACCACCTCGTCGGTGACTAGCGTCGGATGAAAGAAGCTGCGCCCGCCGTGCACGACGCGATGTCCGACGGCGCTCAATCCCGCTGTCGCCAGGTCGGTTCCCGACTGCGCGAACATCTCCGACGCGGCGTCGAGTGCAGCCGAGATGTCGTGGAGCGGCTCGGTGCGCGTCGACTTCTCGCCGTTCTGCTCGTGGGTGATCGACGACTCGTCCTCACCGATTCGCTCGGCTATCCCCTCGGCGATCACCTCTGCCGTATCCGGATGCAGTAGTTGATATTTCAACGACGACGACCCGGCGTTGAGGACCAGCACGGCACCCTCGGTGGATGTACTCATCGGCCTGACTCCTGTGCGTCGATGTTCTGAGCCTGGATGGCGGTGATGGCGACGGTGTTGACGATGTCGGAGACCAGCGCGCCGCGGGAGAGGTCGTTGATGGGGCGTCGAAGTCCCTGCAGCACAGGGCCGATCGCGACAGCACCCGCACTGCGCTGCACGGCCTTGTAGGTGTTGTTACCGGTGTTGAGGTCGGGGAAGATCAGTACCGTCGCGCGACCGGCGACCTCGGAGTCGGGCATCTTTGTCGCAGCGACGCTCGGTTCCACCGCGGCGTCGTACTGGATGGGACCCTCGACGGAGAGCTCCGGAGCCCGTTCCTGGACGAGATCGGTTGCGACGCGCACCTTGTCGACGTCGGCGCCGGTTCCCGAGCGGCCCGTCGAGTACGAGAGCATCGCGACCCGCGGGGAGATACCGAACGCGGATGCCGTTGCGGCCGAGGAGATCGCGATGTCGGCGAGCTCTGTGGCGGTCGGATCGGGGACAATGGCACAGTCGCCGTAGGTGAGCACCTTGTCGGGTAGGCACATGAAGAACACGCTCGACACCGTCGAGACCCCGGGGACCGTCTTGATGATCTCGAACGCCGGTCGGATCGTGTGCGCGGTGGTATGCGCTGCGCCGGAGACCATTCCGTCGGCGCGTCCCGTGTGCACGAGCATCGTGCCGAAGTACGAGACGTCGCGCATCCGCTCCTGGGCGTGTTCGAAATCCATTCCCTTGTGCTTGCGGAGTTCTGCGTAGATGCGCGCGAATTCGTCTGTCAGCTCGGAGTTCGCCGGATCGATGAGTTCGACGCCGTCGAGGTCGACCCCGAGCTCGTTCGCACGGGCGGTCACCGATTCCGGGTCGCCGAGGATGATCAGCTCCACGACTCCGCGACGCAGCAATTGTCCTGCGGCACGTAGGATTCGGTCGTCGCTGCCCTCGGGAAGCACGATGCGCTTGAGATCCGACCGCGCACGGGTGATCAACCCGTACTCGAACATCTGCGGGGTGACGACCTCCGACGGCTTGACGTCGAGCACCTTGATCAGCTCCTCGGGCTCCACGTACTGCTCCATGAGTCCGAGCGCCGCGTCGATCTTGCGTGCCGACCCGATCGCGATACGTCCGCGGGTGTCGGCGGCGATGCGTGCGGTGTCGTAGGTGCCCTGTTCACAGGTGATGACCGGAAGCTTGGACTTCAGTCCGCTGACGAGGGCGTCGATCATCGGATGCGGTTTGAGACCGCCGTTGAGGATGATGCCGGTGAGTCGCGGAAAGCCTTGTGCGGCATTTGCATTCACCAACGAGAGCAGCACGTCGGAGCGATCGGCTGGGGTGATCACCACCATGCCCTCGGTGAGTCGCTCGAGGATGTGCTCCGCGGTCATGCCGCCGACCATCACCCGTAGCGCCTCGCGGTCGAGGAGTTCCGGGTCGCCGCTGTACATCTCGGCGCCCAACGACTTCTTGAGCTCGGCCATCGTCGGTGCGAACAGCACGGGCAGTTCTGGCAGGCACCAGCACGGGACATCGAGTTTGGCCAGAGCGGCGCCGATCTCGTCGATGTGCTCGGGATCGCAGCGGTTCGCGACTATGGCCGCAGTGGTCGCATGCATCGCTGCGATCTCGGTGCGCAGGTGCTCGGCGAGGTCGCGTATCTCGGTGGGTGTTCGGTCGAGTGCCTTGAGCGCCAAGATGATCGGGGCCGAGAGGTTGGCCGCGATGCGCGCGTTGTACGTGAGTTCCGACGGGTTACCGACGTCGGTGTAGTCCGAACCGACGATGACGACGGCGTCGCACTGTGATTCGACGGCGTGGAAGCGCGCGACGATGTCGGCGATGGAGCCGCTCGGGTCTGCGTGTACCTGGTCGTACGTGACGCCGATGGCGTCGTCGTAGCTGATGTCCGCCGAGGTGTGTTCGAGCAGGAGTTCGAGGAGGTAGTCACGCTCATTGTGTGCGGCCCGCGAGATGGGCCGGAACACGCCGACCCTGCCTCCGGTTGCCGTCAGCAGCGACAGCACACCGAGCGCCACCGCCGATTTTCCGGTCTCCGCTTCCGCGGACACGATATAGATCTTCGTTGCGCTCACAGCGTCGGGCGACATAGTGGTCAGCGTAGTTGGTGCTCCGACTGCGCGTCGCGGGTGAGGTGGCCCCGGTCAGGTCACGATTGCCCGAACGATCAGGTCGGCGATCTGCTCATCGGTGAGGCTGCTGTCGGGAATCAGCATCAGCGAGTAGATGGTCCGGACCATGAACTCGGCGGCGCCACGCGCATCGGGGAACAGTTCGGCCTGCACCTGCGGTGCGACGTCGGGCAGCGTGGCATCGACGATCTTCTCGATCAGGTCGGGTCCGTCGTCGTCGTTGGTCGCGACCAGCGCGCGCACGATCTCCTCGGGCTCCTGACGGAGGACATACTGCAGCGCCTCGTGCTCGCGGATGTGGGGCAGCACGCCGAGCACCTGTGCCCGCACCTTGCCCGCGGCGTCGGGTGCGGTGTCGGACCATTCGCGTAGTTTCACCCGCAGGAGCGCGATCTCGCGGTCGAGCATGGCAGCGACGAGAGCGTCACGTCCGCCGAACATGCGGTAGGCCGTCGCTCGAGCCACCCCCGCGTGACGGGCCACGGACGTCAGGCTGAGTGCCTTCGCACCGAAACGCGACACCAGCGCGACGCCCACATCCACAAGACGATCCGATTCCATGCTTGAGAAGTTAGCGAATCGGGCAGACGTCGGCGCAGGGTACCGGTCACTTTCGCTGCACGGCGCAGTGCGCGAGGTGGCACGTGACCTCATGCCCTAGGCTCGGCGCCCATGGAGATTCGCGACGCGCGCGCAGGCGACGTCCCCGGCATCACGCCCATCTACAACGACGCCGTCGAGAACACCACCGCCATCTGGAACGAACAGATCGTCGACGACGCGAACCGGCTCACGTGGTTGACGCAGCGCCAGGAGGCTGGTTTCCCGGTGCTCGTCGCGGTCGAGGACTCGTCGGCGGATGGGTCGGTCGTCGGCTACGCGACGTACGGGCCGTGGCGTCCGCACGACGGCTACCGGCACACCGTCGAACATTCGGTGTACGTGCGTTCCGACCAGCGCGGAAAGGGTACCGGGCAGGCGCTGATGCACGCACTGATCGACCGCGCACGCAGCGAGGGATTCCATGTGATGGTCGCTGCGATCGACGCCGCCAACGAGGGGTCGATCCGCATTCACGAGCGGCTCGGCTTCACGCGCGTCGGGCTGCTGCCGCAGGTCGGAACGAAGTTCGGCTCATGGCTTGACCTCGCACTTCTCCAGCTCACTCTCGACGGGCCTGCTCTGGACGGGCCTGCTCTGGATGACGGGGCCGCTCGCGACGCGCACGGCTGAGGCGCGCGCCCTGCGCCGCGGAAGGCGGATCAACCCGCGCGTCATCGCCACGCCCGCGAGGCAGAGGACACCTCCGACGATCCGCAGCGGCGTCGGCACCTCGCTGAGGACCAGCCACGACAGCACGATCACCAGAGCGGGCACGACGAGTGACGTCGCCGCCAGTGCACCTGCACTCGTACGCGAGAGCGCATACGCCCAGGTTGTGAAGGCTATGGCGGTTGGGCCGACGCCGAGGAAGATCATCGCGGCAATGTCGGAGGCAGGTGCCGCGGCAACCTCCCGCGCGGCGGCGGGAGCGAACGGCACCGTCGCGAGCACACCGGCCATGACTCCCCAGAACGTCGCCGAGAGGGCGTCGATGTGGCTGAGCGCCACCTTCTGCACGAGCACGCCCGTGGCATAGAGCACCGCGGCCGCCACTCCGAGCGCGATACCGAGCCAGTCCGCATGCGGCCCCGAGCCGCCGGCCGTGATCAGCACGACGCCTGCGAATGCCACCCCGATGCCGACGAGCAGTCGGCGTGAGAATCCCTCACCGAGGAACAGCCCGGCGAACACCGCGACAAGGATCGGTGCGAAGTTGACGAGAAGTGCCGCAGTGCCGGCGTCGAGATGCTGCTCGGCCCAGTTGAGCGTCACGGTGTAGAGCGCGAACCACGCGACGCCGTACACGAGGACCAGCACCAGTCCCCGGCCGCGCGGGAGCGGCGGCAGTCCGCGCCCGAGCCCGTTGCGGCGTCGCATCACCACCACGATCGGCACGAGGGCGACCAGGGCGGTCGCCAGTCGGCCGAATGCCAGCGCACCGGGCGAGAACGACTCGCCCGCCGACCGGATGGCGATGAAGGCCGACGCCCACAGGATCACGGTGACCGTGGCTGCGATGGCGGCAAGGTCGGGGGTTCGACGCGTCATGCCTTTCATGATCTGCCCGAGAATAATTCAGCACAAGTTCATATTTCTTCACGACTCTTGAGTACGGCTGTATATTCAAGGGCATGATCGATCCACATCGTCTGAGAGTGTTCCGAGCTGTCGTCGCGGAGGGCTCCGTCGGCGGCGCGGCGTCGGCTCTCGGCTACACCCCGTCTGCGGTGAGCCAGCATCTGGCGACGCTGCAGCGCGAGACAGGACTCACGCTTGTCGAGCGCGATGGTCGCGGGATCGTCGCGACCGAAGCGGGTCGAACGTTGGCGGCCGAGTCCGAGGGCATCTTCGACCACTTCGCGCGGCTCGAGGGGCTCGTCGCCGATTTGCGGCAGGGCCGGGCGGGCACGCTGCGTGTCACCTACTTCGGGTCCGCCGGGGCGGCGTGGATGCCGACGGTCGTGGCGCAGATCCGGCGCGAATTCCCCGCGCTGCGGCTCGACCTTCGACTCCTCGAGATCACCGATCCCCTCGTCGCGCCACCGGATGTGGAGATCGGCATCGACGACCCGACGCCCGTGATCGGCAGTTCGTCGTCGAACGATTTCGAAGTCATGCCACTCGTCTCGGATGCCTACCACGTGGTGGTCACACCCGACTCCCCTTTTGCGACAAGGGATCACGTGTTGCTGCGCGAGCTTGCCGACGAGGTCTGGATCGACAACGACATCGCGCGCGGCCCCTGCCGCGCAGCGCTGCTGCGCGCCTGCACCGCAGCGGGTTTCAGCCCGTGCTTCGGCGTGGAGACGCACGACTACCTGACCGCGATCAACTTCGTCGCCGCCGGGGTCGGGCTCACCGTGGTGCCCGCGCTGGCGCTCGTCGACGTTCCGGACTCGGTCCGCGTGGTGCCGATCGCCGAACCGACTCCGCGCCGGGCGATTTCGATTCGACGCCGCCACACGATCCGCGAGCACCGCGCCGCCGACCGCGTCGTCGAACTGGTGCGGGAGCAGGCGCGCCGGACGCACGGCGCGCTGGTCGGGGTGTGAGGCGCGGCCCCGGGGCGCAGAAAAGTACACGCCCTGGGCCGTTGACGTGTACCGGTACAGGTCAACGGCCCAGGGCGCGTAGGTTTCTGCGCGGAGGCTTTCTAGTCGGCGACGGACAGCTTACGCAGCCGCGGGGCGAGGTCCTTCTCGAAGTTGTCGAGGAAGCGCTGCTGATCGTGGCCGGGCGCGTGGAAGACCAGGTGGTTCAGGCCGGCGTCGGTGTAGAACTTGACCTTCTCGACGGCCTCGTCGGGGTCGGATGCGACGATCCACCGCTTGGCGACCTGCTCGATGGGCAGTTCGTCGGCAAGGCGTTCCATCTCGGTCGAGCTGTTGACGCTGTTCTTCTGGTCGGCGGTCAGCGACAGCGGCGCCCAGAAGCGGCAATTCTCCAGTGCGAGTTCAGGATCGGGGTCGTACGAGATCTTGATCTCGATCATGCGGTCGATCTCGGCGAAGTTCCGGTCGACCTTCTCCGCACCCTCCCGAACGGCCGGGATGAGCTTCTCGGTGTAGAGCTCGGGCCCCTTGCCGGACGTACAGATGAAGCCGTCGCCCGAGCGGCCCGCATACCGTGCGACGACCGGTCCGCCCGCGGCCACATACACCGGGATCTGATGCTCGGGCAGGTCGTACATGTAGGCGCCCTTGGTGTGGTAGTACTCCCCCTCGAAGGTCACCTCCTCGCCGGTCCACAGCTCGCGCATGAGCTTGATGGCCTCGCGCAGACGAGCGAAGCGCTCCTTGAAGTCGGGCCACTCGCCCTGGAATCCGGTGGCGTACTCGTTGAGCGCCTCGCCCGTGCCGACACCGAGCATGATGCGGTCGGGATACAGGCAGCCCATCGTCGCGAACGCCTGCGCGATGACCGCGGGGTTGTAGCGGAAGGTCGGGGTCAGGACAGACGTGCCGATCTGTACGCGGTTGGTGCGCTCCCCGACCGCGGCCATCCACGACAACGAGAACGGCGCGTGGCCACCGTTGTGCCGCCACGGTTGGAAGTGGTCGCTGACGGCCACCGAGTCCATGCCGTGCTCGTCGGCCGCGACGGCGATCTCCACCAGTTCACGCGGCGCGAACTGCTCCGCCGAGGCCTTGTATCCGAGCTTGAGTTGCTGTGCCATGCCTTCACCTCACTGCCGACGACCGTCTATGTGATCCAACGTACTCAGGCAGCAGGGCCGACAGTTGCGTGGGATCCAGGGGTGCATTTTTGTACCCGTGCGTCCCACGCAACTCGGCCCGCGAGGCTCACGGGTTGATCGCGTCGGCGGATCGCCCGCGAGGAAGTTCGACGGCGTAGCTGTAGTGACAGCCGAGGTCGGTCCGATCAGGCGCGTCGGAGTTGTCACGAAACCAACTGATGCACGCCTCCGCAGCGAGTAGCCGGTCGCGCGTGTAGAGGTACCCGTCGGTGCAGTCGTCGAACGGATCGTCGTCCTGCCAGATGTCTACGGGCATCGATGATGCGTCGTGGTCGACGAAGCGCAGTGTCCGCAGAGCGGTGCGCGACCTCCGCACCAGGAGTATGCCGTCATTGAGGACGTAGACCTGCACACAGATGGCGTCCGGCGCGGCGAAGTCGGCCTCGTCGTCGATGTCGAGATCGTCCTCTTCGACCTCGGCTTCCAGCTCGTCCCAATCATCTGCCAATCGGACATCGTTGGGGCCGAGGCTGAACTCGAGGCCGGGCGGTTGGTCATCGAGCGATTCGGCGACCCACGCAAGCATCGAGTCCCAGTCGTTGATCGGATAAATCTTGGCCATGACTCACATTCTCGACTGTGGGTATGACACGCAGCACTCTGCGATGGGCCGACTTGGCCCGTCCGCTACGAGCGCAACGCACGGCTGGACTTAAACCTTACTTGAGCTTCTACCCTTGAACTCATGAGTATGCAGTCCGTCGCCTGGGACATGATGTACAAGTCGTCGAACTCGCCGTCGCGCAAGCGGCTGCGCGGTGATCGGCGCAGCACGCTGCGTCGCATCATGACCTTCGCGCGCCCACACCGCGCCCGTATCGGGGTGTTCCTCGCGCTGTCGGTGTGCACCGCGGTGCTGACGGTGGTGACCCCGATCCTGGCAGGGCGTGTGGTCAATCTGATCAGCGACGGCGGATCGGGCGGGACGATCGTCGGACTCGCGGTGTTGATCGCGCTGATCGCCGTCGCCGAGGCAGCTGCGGGAATCGGCACGCGCTGGTTGTCGGCGCACATCGGTGAGGGGCTGATCCTGGATCTGCGACGCTCGGTCTTCGACCACGTCCAGAAGATGCCCGTCGCGTTCTTCACGCGTACCCGAACCGGCGCGCTGGTGAGCCGGCTCAACAACGACGTCATCGGCGCGCAACGCGCGTTCAGCGACACGCTCTCGGGTGTGGTGTCGAACATCGTGACGTTGGCGTTGACGCTCGGCGTGATGTTCGCGATCAGCTGGCAGATCACTCTGTTGGCGTTGGTTCTGTTGCCTGTCTTCGTGATTCCCGCACGACGCATGGCTCGACGGATGGCCGCCCTCTCCCATGAGGCAGCCGAGCACAACGCGCGGATGTCGACACAGATGACGGAACGCTTCTCGGCACCTGGCGCGACCTTGGTCAAGCTGTTCGGCAGTCCGACGTTGGAGAGTCGTGAATTCGCCACGCGCGCAGACCGAGTCCGCGACATCGGTGTGCGACGCGCCATGCTGCAGGGCGTCTTCATCACCGCACTGACGTTGGTGTCGGCGTTGGCACTCGCGCTCGTCTACGGACTCGGCGGCTGGCTCGCGGTATATCAACATCTCTCCGCGGGAGCCGTTGTGGCACTGGCACTCTTGCTGACCCGCATGTACGCGCCACTCACCGCGCTCGCGAACGCGCGAGTCGAAATCATGAGTGCGCTGGTCAGTTTCGAGCGGGTCTTCGAGGTACTCGACCTCGCGCCCCTGATCGACGACAAGCCCGACGCCACCGACGTTCCCGACGCCGACGACGGTGTGAGCGTCCGATTCGACCACGTTTCGTTCGGCTATCCATCGGCCGACAAGGTCTCCCTGGCCTCGCTGGAAGAGGTTGCGCAACTGGACAGTCGGGGCGGGACTCAGGTGCTGCACGACGTCGACATCGACGTCCCAGCGGGCTCGATGGTCGCGCTGGTGGGGAGTTCCGGCGCGGGCAAGTCGACGATCGCGAGTCTTGCCACCCGCCTGTACGACGTCGACGAGGGCGCCATCCGCCTCAACGGCGTCGACGTGCGCGACCTGCGCAGCGAATCGGTGCACCGGAATGTCGGATTGGTGACCCAGGACGGACACCTATTCCACGACAGCGTCCGCGCGAATCTCGTTCTGGCTCAACCAGATGCATCCGATGACGCCATCTGGGACGCTCTGCGCAGAGCGCGGCTCGACGAGTTGGTCGCGAGCCTGCCCGACGGCCTGGACACGATCGTCGGCGAACGCGGGTATCGATTGTCGGGCGGCGAACGTCAACGCATGACCATCGCGCGACTTCTGTTGGCACACCCCGCCGTCGTGATCCTCGACGAGGCGACCGCGCACCTGGACTCGACATCGGAAGCGGCGGTTCAGGAAGCGTTGGCCGAAGCGCTGGAGGGGCGCACGTCGATCGTTATCGCGCACCGGTTGTCGACGATCCGTGCCGCCGACCAGATTGTGGTGATCGAAGCAGGGCGCGTCGTCGAACGTGGTGACCACCGAACGCTGTTGGCGGCCAACGGACGATACGCGCAGCTCTATCGCACACAGTTCGCCGACGCGAGCTCCGAGCAGCAGGCGGAGTGCCGCCCGGAGACGTTGAGCGCGTAGTGGTTTCGACACGGCTGCTCGCTGCGCTCGCGGCCTGCTCAACCAGCGGGAGGGGACGGCCTGCCGGTGGGGTGGCTGGCGAGCGGGCTGGGACGGGCTGCCAAGCGGGGTGAGCTCGCTCAACAGCGAGCCGGATGGCGACCAGCGGGGTGAACGGGTTGGGCGCGTAGTGGTTTCGACACGGCTGCTCAACCAGCGGGGTGGATCAGCCGGCGGCTAGTCCTCGTCGTCGTGGCGGTCCGGAATGGGCGGGGCGAGTTTGGCTTTGCGGAACGTCAGCCCGACCATCGCGATGTTCACGACGATGATCCCGATGCCGAGCACGACCCACAGCCACTGCTGGTTGTTCCACCAGTTGACGACAAGCAGCCCGACGCACACCATCAGTACGACGGAACCGAAGATCACCATGCCGCGGGAGAAACCCTGTGCGGCGCGCTGGAATTGGGGATTGGTCACCGGAAGGCATCCTGTCCGGTGAGCGCCTTGCCGATCATCAGTTGATGCATCTCGCTTGTGCCTTCATAGGTGAGCACGGATTCGAGGTTGTTGGCGTGCCGCATCACCGGGTATTCGAGTGTGATTCCGTTGGCGCCCAACAGCGTTCGACACTCGCGGGCAACGGCAATCGCTTCGCGGACGTTGTTGAGTTTGCCGAGGCTGATCTGCTCGGGTGCGATCTTGCTCTCGTCCTTGATGCGCCCCAACTGGATGGCGAGCAGGAATGCCTTGCCCACCTCGAGTGCCATGTCTGCGATCTTGGTCTGGCTGATCTGGTACCCCGACAGCGGCTTGTCGAAGACCTCGCGGTCAGCGGTGTAGGAGAGCGCGCTCTCCAGACAGTCGCGCGCGGCGCCGACGACACCGAAGACGATGCCGAACCGCGCTTCGTTCAAGCAACTCAGCGGACCCTTGAGTCCGGTCACCTCGGGCAGCATCGCCGAAGCCGGCAACCGCATGTCCTCGAAGGACAACTCGGCGGTGATCGATGCCCGCAGCGACAGCTTGTGCTTGACGACCATCGACCGGAAGCCGCGGGTATCCGTGGGGACGACGAATCCGCGAATTCCGCGCGATCCCTCTTCGAGATCGGTGCGCGCCCACACGATCGCAACGTCGGCGACACTGCCGTTGGTGATCCACATCTTGGAACCGTTGATGACCCAGTCGTCGCCATCGCGTTTTGCGACGGTCCGCATGCCCGCCGGGTTCGAGCCGAAGTCGGGTTCGGTCAGGCCGAAGCAACCAATCGCCTCGCCCGCAGCCATCTTGGGCAGCCATTCTTCGCGGTGTTCTTCGCTGCCGAAGGCGCGGATCGCGAACATCGCGAGCGATCCCTGCACCGACATGAAGCTGCGCAGACCGGAGTCGACGGCCTCGACCTCCAGGCAGGCCAGTCCGTACTCGGTCGCCGACGTTCCGGCGCAGCCGTATCCCTCGAGGTGCATGCCGAACAGGCCGAGCTTGCCGAACTCGCGGGCGAGGTCTCGGACGGGAAGCGTGCCGTCCTCGAACCACTGGCCGACGTGGGGGCGCAGACGTTTGGCGCCGAAGTCGCGGACGGTGTCGATGATCGCCCGCTCCTGGTCGTCGATCAGTCTGTCGAAGCCGAAGAGCTCACCGACCGTCTTGGTCTTGCTTGCACCAGTCGAATGTGACGCAGTCGCACTCACCGTTGTCCACCACCTGTTTCTCGACGCCGCGCGGGATGTCTGCCGCGCCTCTCCACTATGGCAGTTCGACGCCGCGGTTACGTCGACGACCGGGAGGTTGGGCGTTCGACGCCGCGGGGAGTGGTCTCGACAAGCTCGACCAGCGGGCTCGGCTCAACCAGCGGGCGCAGCTCGACCAGCGGCGGGGTGGTCTCGACAGGCTCGACCAGCGGTGGGGGCTCGACCAGCGGGGGCAGCTCGACCAGCGGTGAGGGCTCGACCAGCGGTGGGGTGGTCTCGACAAGCTCGACCAGCGGAAGCCGCTCGACCAGCGGAAGCCGCTCGACCAGCGGGCGCAGCTCTACCAGCGACGGCTAGCTCGACCAGCGGCGTCCGCTCAGCCGACCGCCTTGGCGTCGCGCTCGTCGGCGGCCTTGGCGTCGCGGACCGCCTGCGTGGTGAAGGCGGCGGTGGTCTCGACGGCGTGCAGCGTCTCGGTGTGGCGGGCGTTCATGACCGGGAACGCGTGCACCTGCCAGGAGTAGCTGTGCGCGACGGCGTCGACTCCCGCCTCGTCGAGCCGTTCGATCAGTTCGATCACGTCGGCTTCGAGCATCTCGTTCTCTGCCGTGATCATCACCGTCGGTGGGAACGCCTCGGCGTCGATGTCGGCGGCGCGGCGTGCACCGCGCAGCGGGATCGGCCCCCTGTCGAGCAGCGGGACGAGGCGCGCCATCTTGCTCATCGGCAGATAGGCGTCGGAACGGCTACAGCGGTCGGGGTTGGTGCCCAGGTCGAGGTCAAGGAGCGGGGAGAACCCGATGAGGGCCACCGGTGTCGGCAGACCGGCCGTGTAGGTGCCCTCGGCGACCTTCATCGCCAAGAAGCCGCCCGCGGAGTCGCCCGCGACGATCAGCCGTCGATATCCGCGCTCGCTGAGCAGTTCGCGGTAGGCGGCCATGGCGTCGTCGACCGATGTCCCGACGCCCGCCTTCGGTAGCTGGCGGTACTCGAGCGAGAAGACCGGCAACGCGCACGCCTTCGCGAGTCGGGCGACAATCGAGCGGTGTGTTCCCAGACCTCCGACGACGAATGCACCGCCGTGGAGGTAGAGGATCGCGGTATCGGCGTCGCGCCGCGACGGTCCGCTCGGCATGACCACCTCTGTGGGTCGGCCTGCGAGTTCCATCTGCTCACGAACGACGTGTCTCGGTTCTGGCGCTCCGGCGAACAGACGATCGATCAAGAAGAGTCCGGCCAACCCTGGCCTGTTCAACGGCCACACCGCGAGCGTTGGTTTCAAGAGTGCACGAGTCGCAAACCACAGTGGGTACGAGAGCGCACTCGCCTTTCGGTGATGCACAATTGGCATGCTGTTTCTCCTCACCCCAACCCAACCGCGAGAAAGTGATGCGCGATCAGAATCGTGTGGCGGCGTCGACGGCAACCACGGGCCGAATTCCCTTGGCTAGTATTCCTGCACAGAGTGCTCCCGCGAGGTTTCCCACGGTGAGATATCTACAGTGCAACTACCTACAGTGTGTTCGGAACCGATGAATGTGAAGCTACACCCGTTTCGGGAGACCGACAGTCTGGCGCCGGGATTTCCGAGCGCGATCTCACCAGCCGCGCAAATCAGAGAGCTAGGACACTCCACAGCAGCCATGTCAGCGACACCATGTGATGCGTACGCATCCGCATCAGGGTCAACATTCACACTCGAGAATCGGCGGTACCCGGCGTGACTGACACGGATTCGCGTCCTCTCGGGTTGCCCAATTCCATTCCCTCCGAGTTTCTACTGTCGGCTCAGGCGGCACCGCCACGCACATTGTGCGACATCCTCGACGCCTCCGCCGCGCGGTACCCCGACGCTCCCGCCATCGACGACGGCGACCAAATCCTCACATATGCGCAGCTCACCGCGGTGGTACGACGCGGCGCGGCACGGTTGGAGCAGCTCGGGGTGCGTCGTGGTTCGCGAGTCGGCATCCGGATGCCGTCAGGTTCACGCGACCTCTACACCGCTATCTTGTCGGTGCTCTACGCGGGAGCCGCCTACGTTCCGGTCGACGCAGACGATCCGGAAGAACGCGCGACGCTGGTCTTCGGTGAAGCGAAGGTCGACGCCATCGCCGACGCTGAGGGAATTCACGTCACAGACGCAGCGGGGATACACGTCACGGCCGACGCATCCCCCGACCCCGCCGCTGATTCCCTCACTCCTGACCCGACAGCCCCGGAATCAACATCCACGGCCGCCTCATCGGACGCCAACCGCCCGACCCCTGGGGACGACGCGTGGATCATCTTCACGTCGGGATCGACCGGAACCCCCAAGGGCGTCGCGGTCACGCATCGCAACGCCGCCGCATTCGTCGACGCCGAGGCGACGATGTTCTGCCGCGACGAACCGCTCGGCCCCGGCGACCGGGTACTCGCAGGCCTGTCCGTAGCCTTCGACGCCTCGTGCGAGGAGATGTGGCTCGCGTGGCGTCACGGCGCATGCCTGGTTCCCGCACCTCGGTCGCTGGTGCGTAGCGGCATGGACCTCGGCCCGTGGCTCGTCGCCCGCGACATCACCGTCGTGTCGACGGTGCCGACCCTCGCATCACTCTGGCCACCGGAGGCGCTCGAAGCCGTCCGACTGTTGATCTTCGGTGGCGAGGCGTGTCCGCCCGAACTCGCCGACCGGCTCGCCGTCGATGGCCGCGAAGTGTGGAACACCTATGGCCCCACCGAGGCGACAGTCGTCGCATGTGCGGCTCTCCTGGGTGGCCCCGGCCCGGTCCGCATCGGATTGCCGCTACCCGGTTGGGATCTCGCCGTCGTCGGAGCCGACGGACTGCCCGTTGCCGAAGGAGAAACCGGTGAGCTGATCATCGGCGGCGTCGGGCTCGCGCACTATCTCGACCCGGCCAAGGATGCTGAAAAGTACGCTCCCATGCCAACTCTCGGCTGGGACCGCGCCTATCGAAGCGGCGATCTGGTACGCCTCGACCGTGAGGGTCTGGTGTTCGGAGGTCGCGCCGACGATCAGGTCAAGGTCGGCGGCAGGCGAATCGAACTGGGCGAGATCGACAACGCACTCCAGCACCTGCCCGGGGTGAGCGGCGCGGCGACCGCGGTCCGAAAGACAGCCGCGGGCAACAGTTTGCTCGTCGGCTACCTCGTCTCCGCCGACCCCGAGTTCGACGTCGCCAACGCGCATAGCCTTCTCGCAGAACAACTTCCGGCACCGATGGTGCCACGACTCGCGCTCGTCGACGAACTGCCGACCAGGACGTCCGGCAAGGTCGACCGCGACGCACTCCCGTGGCCGCTACCGGGTACCGACAACTCCGAAGACGAAGACGCAAGCGACCTCAGCAGCACCGAAGCGTGGCTGGCTGCGAGGTGGACAGATGTTCTCGGCGCGACCGTGACGAGTGCCGGGACCGATTTCTTTGCCGAGGGCGGCGGCTCGCTCGCCGCGGCGCAGTTGGTGACGGCAGTGCGCGAGCGCTACCCCGAGATCACCGTCGCCGACCTCTACGACCACCCGCGGTTGGGCTCACTCGCGGAGTTCCTCGGCGAGACGACGGCCGCGGAGGTCGTCGACCCGCGTGAGGTGAAACCGACCCCTGCCGCCACCGGTGTCGCGCAACTACTCCTGTCGGTTCCGCTGTCGACGCTGACCGGACTGCAATGGGCGACGTGGCTCGGCGTCGTCAACAACATCGGTGCGTGGGCCGCCCGCAGGCTCGACGTGTCAGTCCCCTGGCTCGTCGAGGTCAACTGGTGGGTCGTGCTCGTCGCGTTCCTCATCTTCATCACGCCGCCCGGCCGGATGGTCATTGCCGCGATCGGATCGCGCATCTTGCTCGGCGGCGTCGAGTCGGGCACCTATCCTCGCGGCGGCAACGTGCACATTCGACTCTGGGTCGCCGAGCGTCTGCTCGTCGCCAGTGGCGCCGCCAACCTGTCGGGTGCGCCGTGGATGATCTATCTGGCACGCGCGCTCGGCTCGTCCGTCGGGCGCGGCGTCGACCTGCACACGATTCCACCTGTGACCGGAAAACTGACCATCGGCGACGGCGCATCCGTCGAACCAGAGGTCGACGTCGCGGGCTGGTGGATCGACGGCGACCTCGTCCACATCGGCGAGATCGTGATCAAGCGCGGTGCGACGATCGGTGCGCGGTCGACGCTCGCCCCCGGCGCCGTCGTCGGCAAGGATGCTGAGGTCAGCCCCGGATCTGCGGTGTTCGGTCGAGTCAAGGCCGGGCAGCACTGGGCCGGATCGCCCGCGGTGAAGATCGGTAAGGCAACGCATTCGTGGCCGGATCACCGCCCCCGTCGCGCAAGCATCTGGGTGCCGCTCTACGGGCTGTCGTCGATGGTTCTTGCTGCCATTCCACTGATCTCCCTGGGTGTCGGGCTGCTCGTCATCGGGACATGGGCGCTGCACGCCGACCGGCTCCGCGACGTCGCAATCCGTTCGCTGATCCTGCTACCCGCCGCGACCATCGTCAGCCTCGCGGTGTTCGCCGCGATCACCGCAATCCTCGTGCGCGCGATGTCACTGGGTCTCGAGAATGGCTATCACCCGGTGCGTTCGCGCGTCGGGTGGCAGGTGTGGATGACCGAGCGACTGCTCGACTCCGCCCGCACCTATTTGTTCCCGCTCTACGCCGGCCTGCTGACACCGTGGTGGTTCCGCATTCTCGGCGCAAAAGTCGGCAAAGGCACCGAGATTTCGACGGCGCTGGTGCTGCCGAAATTCACGACCATCGCCGACGGCGCGTTCCTCGCCGACGACACCATGGTCGCGTCGTACGAACTCGGCGGCGGCTGGATGCACATCGACGACGTCAAGATCGGCAAACGCTCGTTCCTCGGCAACTCCGGAATGGCAGCGCCAGGCCGCAAGGTACCGAAGAACGGTCTCGTCGCCGTGCTGTCGGCCGCACCCGACCGAGCCAAGTCGGGGTCGAGTTGGCTTGGTAGTCCACCGATTCGACTTCGACGCACCGCCGCGACAACCGACACGTCGAGGACCTTCGATCCGCCCGTGCGCCTCAAAGTGGCACGCGCAGTGATCGAGACGCTGCGACTGATCCCGGTGATGATCTCGTTCGGACTCGGCATCTTCATGCTGCTGAGCCTGCAGTACATCGCCCAACAGGCGAACTACGTGATCGCCGGTCTGGTCAGCGGCCTGCTGTTGATCCTGTGCGGTGCCATCGCGTGTTGCATTGCCGCAGCGGCGAAGTGGGCCGTCGTCGGCCGGATCGAGGTGTCCGAGCATCCGCTGTGGAGTTCGTTCGTGTGGCGCAACGAGCTTTCCGACGCCTTCGTCGAAACCGTTGCGGCACCGTGGTTTGCCAACGCCGCGACCGGAACTCCGGTCCTCAATGTGTGGCTCAGGCTTCTCGGAGCCCAGATCGGCAAGGGCGTGTGGTGCGAAACCTATTGGCTCCCCGAGGCCGACCTCGTGTCGCTCGGTGCGGGCGCGACCGTCGAGCGCGGCTGCGTCGTCCAGACGCACCTGTTCCACGATCGGGTCATGGCCATCGACCGCGTGGTTCTCGCCGACGGCGCAACGCTCGGACCGCATTGTGTCGCGCTACCCGCGTCCGGCCTCGGCGAATCGGCGACCGTCGGCCCTGCGTCGTTGGTCATGCGTGGCGACGTAGTGCCCGCGCACACCCGCTGGCAGGGCAATCCCATCGCCCCCTGGCACGACTGAGTCCCACACCGGCCGTCCAACGAAAAGCGGGTCAGACCGCCTGGTCGGAGACCTTCTTGGGAAGGTTGAACAGCGTGATCACCGAGATCACGATGAGGAAGATTCCCGCGACCCACACCAGCACGCTCAACGCCCACATCGACGAGCCGATCAGCAGCACGAGACCTGCCAGGATCGAGATCACGCCGGTGAGGATGAGGTACCAGGTCGGGGCGTGCGCGGTCTTCGAGAACGCGGTCACGAGGTCGCCGATTCCGTCGAAAAGCCAAGCGAAACCGATGAAGAGCGCGAGGAACCAGACGGCATTCGCAGGGCTGAACAGGGCAATGATGCCCATGACCAGAACCAGAAAGCCAAGTATTCCGGTAAGGATGCGCCAGCCCGTACCGAGGACCTTTGCAGCGAACGCCACATAGATGCGGAAAAGGCCCGCAACGATGAGCGCAATACCGAAGAGAACCGCGAGCACGACCACCGTTGCCGAAGGCCACACAACCGCGATGATGCCGAGCACGATGCCGATGATCGATGTCACGATCATGGCGGTCCGAATAGAGCTGATCAATTCGTCAGGGATCTGTTTTGCATACGGCGCAAAGGTCATGCGCTTACCTTATCCCCGCAGCGGTCGTTGTGACGGGATTCAGACGCAACTGAGTGAAAGCGCGTTGCTCGAGGGGGCGGTTCCGTGCACGCGTCTGTGTCCGAGTAAGAGTGATTCGTGGCAAAAACCCGCGCATTTTTCACCCCGTACAGCTCAGCAGCGTCGTCCGACCACGACGTCGTGACCCCCACCTCGTATGCATTGAGCCTCTGGGCTCCCGGCACGCTCAACGGGCCCGCGGTGTGCGCTCTTGCCGCGCACCGCGTCGAGCAGCAGTTCGGCGAGGACGGTTTTCGACCTGCGCGGTTCACGATCGACATGTTCAAAGTGGCGCGAGAGGTACCGACATTCACCCGCGGCCGAATCGTCCGCGCGGGTCGTCGAATCAGGGTCGCAGAGCTCGACGTAGTGCAGTTTGGGGTCGCGAGCACCGGCGACTCGGATGCCGGCGACTCGAGCGCCGAAGAGGTCGTCGTGGCGCGGGCGACGACGGTGTTCCTCCGGACGTCTGCGAACCCGCCGGGCACGCGGTGGCGGCGGCCCGACGAGGCCGTCACCTTCCGACCGCCGACCGAGCCCATCGGCGACTCGGATGTCATGTCTCGCTTCTCGTCGGACACCCCAGAAGCAGGCGTCCCAGAAGCAGATGCCCCTGACGCCGCGGGGGCGTCGAACGGCGCGTGGAACACCGACATGGGCGCGCATCAGAACGGTGGGCGCAAGCGGCTCTGGTCGCATCCGCTGCCCGCAATCGACGGCGAACAAGTGACAGCTTTCGTGAAGGCGGTGACCGCTGCGGAGTCGACGAGTCTTGTCACGAACTGGGGATCGAGCGGTATCGGCTTCATCAACTGCGACCTCACCGTCGAACTTGCTCGTCTCCCGCAGGGCGACTGGGTGGGCGTCGAGGCGGACAGTCACATCGAGAGTGACGGCATTTCCATCGGTACCGCTGGACTGTTTGATTCGCACGGAATGTTCGGAATAGGGACTGTCACCGCGGTCAACAATGCCGCCGCGGAGATCGATTTCACCAGCGTCGATCTCACCGATCGATATCGTGAGGCGTAATTGTCTGCTAATCGGAGAGAACCGCTCATTACAACGAGATGTAACCGTTAGGTCTTGATAGGGTCACGCCATGTCACTGGGCTGGAGTGGTCGGAAGGTGCGCGTGGCGGCGCGAAGAAGAGTCATGGCGACCGTCGTCGCAGTCGCTGCGACGACCGTAACCATCGGCACGGTGGTGGCTCCGACAGCACCGGCCGCCACCTACGCCGCGGGCGCAGCGACCACAGTTGCGCGCCTGACCGGACCCGGTTCGATCAACGACACCCCTGGCCGCTACAACATCTACGGCACCGACCTCGGCACGATGTGGGACAACGGCAAGGGCGAGATCCTCGCCGCGTTCGGCGACACCCAGACGTTCAACGGGTGGTCGTTGCTCTACGGACAGCTCTGGTACTGGCAGTCCAACGCACTGCTCCGCAGCACCGACCGCAACCTCTCCGACGGCATGACCTTCACCAGCCACGCCGGTCCCCCGAGACAGGCCAAACGCCTTCTGAAGCCTGATCTACGCAAGGAGATCACGATCATCCCGACTGCGGGTGTCGCCGCGAACGGCAGGCAGTACATGAGCGTGATGTCGGTCAAGCACTGGGGACAGCCGGGAGTCTGGTACACCAACTGGTCGGGACTCGTCGCGTCAGACGACAACGGCAACAACTGGCGCGCACTGAACGCCTTCCGCCCCAACGGCGGAGGAAACAAGAAATTCCAGATGACGGCGTTCCTCAAGGTCGGCGACACCGTTTACACCTACGGCACTCCCGACGGCCGCTTCGGCGCGGTGTACGTCGCGCGGGTGAACGCCAAGGACATCGAGAACCTCGGCGCCTACGACTACTTCTCCTACGGGAACTGGGTGCGCGGCAACCCATCTGCGGCAACCCCGGTCATGCCCGCACCGACCGGCGAGATGTCGGTGGCCTACAACAGCTATCTCGGTAAGTTCATCTCGCTGGGCCAGAGCGATAACGGTGTGGTGATGCGGACCGCCGACGACCCGGTTGGCCCCTGGACGTCTGGTGAGTTGGTCGTGCCGATGAACAACCCGCTGACCGGATACGCGCCCTTTATCCACCCGTGGTCTCAGGGCAGCACGCTGTACTTCACGTACTCGGTGTCGGTGGGATACCAGGTCTACCTGATGCGGTTGCCGCTGCGGCGGGATTGAGCACGACGGTCGGCGAGCGCACCGCGTGCACCCACCGACCGTCGACTCTTCTCACGGCCGAATCATTCCCGACCCAGTCGCCGACCTACTCGCCGATCCGGCCGTCGAATTCACTGCCCGAGCATTGAGCGCATGCGGTCGATCTCGGCTTGCTGCGACGTCGTGATCTGCTCCGCAAGCGCTCGCGACGAAGGGTCGATCCCGTCGGCCAGCTCGGTCTTGGCCATGTCGATAGCACCCTGGTGATGCGCGATCATTCCGTTCAGCCAGAGTGTGTCGAACTCCTGGCCGCGTGCATTCTCCATGGCAGTCATCTCCTGCTCGGACATCATGCCCATGCCCCCGGCACCGTCACCCATATCCATCGAACCGTGATCCATAGAGCCGTGGTCCATGGAGCCGTGGTCCTGGGCGCTCTGCGATTCGGGAGTTGTCGAGACACCCCACGACCTCAACCGCTCGGTCATCTGGTTGATCTCGGGTTGTTGGGCGTTCTTGATCTGCGTCGCCAACTCGCGAACCGCGGTGTTGTCGGTGCGCGACGGTACGAGATCGGCCATGGCGATGGCCTGCTGATGATGGGGGATCATCATCTGGTTGAACGTCACGTCGGCGGCGTTGTGCGTGGTCGATTCAGCCGACGCACTCTGCGATGACGAGGCGTTTCGGCTCGCGTCCGTACTGGTCGACGACGCCTTTCCGGATGCGTTGTCAGACCCGCTCTCGGACGTCGAACAGCCCGCGATCCCGACGACTACGGCGACACCAGCGCAGGCAGCGAGCATGCGGGTACGACGAATTGTGTTGCTGGACATACTGGTTTCCTTGTCTGTGGTGACCTGCTGGACTCGGCCCCGGTGCAAGCGGGACCTGGCGTCGTCGAGTCAGCAGCGAATCACGTTCAGACACAAGTGATCACGGATAGCCCACGGAGGCGGACGGCCGAGCTGGCGAACAGCTGGCATCCATACCGCAGCCATCGCGAGCAGTAGTGCGGCGAACACCAGGATTGCGACAATCGCGGGCTCGATGGTGGGAAAGTCGATGGCGCGCAGCGACAGACAGTGATGCCCGAGGACGGCGCAATGATCGCCAGACGACATGCCCGCGTCGGCACCAGCCGACTGCATCATCTGCATCTCGGCGTGCGCGGGAGGCATCGCGCGGGACTCGGCATGGGTCGGGCCGAGGAGTCCGTGCATCACGACGACGGCAAACACGAGCAGCCCCGCGAAGCCAATACGTGCGGGCCTCGCCGCCAAGCGCTGTACGAAACGTCGGCGACCACTCACCCGTCTACGCGATGCGGCCACGGCGACCAGAATACCGGCGCGTGAGCGCTCAGGCGGGCGCACCACTTTCCTGCTCGGCGCTCTCCTGCTCGGCGCGGCGTCGTTGACGCGGGAGGATGAATCGGCGGTCGATCAGCGTGTAGACGGCGATCACGAACGCGGCCAGTGCCCATCCGAGCAATATGTCGAAGACGTAGTGCTCCGCGGTGTAGACGAGCGTGAACGCCATCGCGAACGCGTACCCCATGAACAGCGTTTTGCCCAGAGCTTTCACCCGTGGCCACATGAACAGGGCAAGCAGCATGGTCAGGCCCGCGTGCAGCGACGGGATCGCCGCGACGAGGTTGGCTTTGCCCTGCCCCACCTCGATCAGGTTCGACGCCACGTGGATATTGAGGTACTCCCAGCCGCGCGCCGAAATGCGCTCGACGTAGGGCTGTGCGCCCGGATGCTGCGGGTCGGTCGGACCGAGGATGCCGCCCGGCGTCGTCGCCTCAGGTGTCGTCATGCACTCGGCGTCGCGCGGACCGTCGACAACCTGCTCGGCGGTACACCGTGCAGCAGCCCAGGGCGGCGCGGCAGGCACAAGCGTGTAGCCGACAAGTCCGAGGAACGTCGCTGCCACGAAGCACGCCGCGAAACGACGCCACGACGAACGGTCGCGCAACCACAGCACAGCGGCGACGGCGTATGGCACCACGAAGTACGACATGTAGACGACGCTGGTGACGATCTCCCACCACGGCGCCGACGCTTCTTTCAGGTGGCCCTGCAGCCAGACTGTCGGCACCACGCCGAACATCGCATGGTCGACGTCGGCGGCGAGGTGCCAGTGCGTCGGCATGTCGACGATCCGCGCGACGTCCCGCGTCCAGTCGTAGAGAATCAGGATGAGCGCGAACGGCGCCCAGTCGATGAGCACGGTGATCGCGCGGCGGCGGCCGATGCTCGCGGCGAACAGCCCGAGACACAGCAGCACGATCAGGCGCGTGCGGTCGAAGGCGAGGCCGTAGACGGAGAATTCGTAGGCCATGAACGCAACCCACGCCACGATGGCGATGCGTCTGACCATGGTCAGGTCGCGCCGCTTCTCCGGCTCGGCTTCGAGTTCCGCAGCGTCGGCGACGTCGTCGAGAACAGGCGCCATCGTTGCCGGCTCGTCCGAATCGTCGTCGCCTGCGCCTCGCCTCGGAGGCCGTACCGCGTCTTCTACGCTCAAGCGGACAATCCTGATTCCATCGGTCGAATGAGGTGCTGACGCATCGCACTCGACAAACACGATGGAACGACGTCCATCCTTAACTGTTTGTCAGCCTAGTGAACACCGGGCGGTTACGGGGTGTTTGCCACCCGTTGATGGCGCATCCACAGCAAAGACTTCCTAGACTGGTGATGCGCATCACAGCGATGTGGCAGTAGGCGCCGGGAGGTTTCATGCCCAATCGTTTTCTCCGCTACGGCGATCAGCGGTACCTGATCACCAAAGAGGCGGAGGCCCGACTCAACCGCGCGCTGGACAAGGTCTACGAGCACGGCTCGGGTCACGAGTGGCTACACCTCTACCGCGACACCGAGGCGCCGTGCCGGCTGTTGATCGCCAGCGGCGTTCCGATCACCATCGAAACCGAGCCGGGACTCGGCGACTGAGCACACGCACGACTGAGCAGTTGCCACGACTGAGCACGCGCCACGCTGCCCGCGAAAGTCACCAGCGAGCGGTTCACTATCGTTGGTTTCATGCGCATCGGAGCCCACCTGCGTGAAGACGCCGCACCACTCGAGACCGCAGAAGAACTCGGTATCGACGTCTTCCAGATGTTCGTCACCGACCCGCAGAGCTGGAAGAAGCCTCAGCCACATCCGGAGGCCCAGCAGATCCGTGAGTCGCCCATCGACGTCGTCGTCCATTCGAGCTATCAGATCAACGTCGCGAGTCTGAACAACCGACTCCGGATGCCGTCCCGCAAGGCCGTCGAACAGCAAGCCGACGCCGCAGCCGACTTGGGGGCCTTCGGCCTCGTCGTTCATGGCGGCCACCTTCGCGATGGCGAAGACGCCGCAGAGGGATTTGCCAACTGGCGCAAGCTTTTCGACCGTCAGCAGGACAAGGGCGGCTTCGGTGTTCCGATCCTCATCGAGAACACCGCGGGCGGCTATCACGCCATGGCCAGAACCCTCGAGGCCATCGACCGGCTATGGGATGCGGTCGGCGATTTCGAGCAGGCCGGATTCTGTCTCGATACCTGCCACGCGTGGGCCGGCGGCGAAGACCTCGTCGGCCTGGTCGAGCGCGTGCGTGCCATCACCGGCCGTATCGACCTGGTTCACCTGAACAACTCGCGCGACGAGTTCGACTCGGGCCGCGACCGCCACGCCAATCTGGAGTCGGGTCACATCGATCCCGAGGTCCTCGTCGAGGTCGCCCGCATCGCCGACGCGCCGCTGATTCTCGAAACACCCGCGGAAGGCATACCCGCCGACCTGTCCTACCTGCGCGAAGGTCTCTGACCGACCTGCGTCGAGACTTCTTACCGCACTGCTTGCAATTGCGAGCACGCTCACATGTGCTGAGGTTGTGAGTGTGTTGCGCCTCGCGGTAAACTGGGGTTACTGGCGAGTAACTTGGTGTCCGCGTCAACGTCCAGACCATGCGCTTTCCCGACGCTCACCTCGACACGCCCGACGATCGTCAGCCCGCGGCTTATATGCCAGGTCTAGTAGAAGGAACCAGCAATGGGTCATTACAAGAGCAATATGCGCGACCTGCAGTTCAACCTCTTCGACGTGTTCGAACTCGACAAGGTCCTCGAGTCCGGAGAGTTCGGCGATCTCGATCACGAGACCGCCGTCGACATGCTCCGTGAGGTGAAGAACCTGTCCGAGGGCGTCATCGCCGACTCGTTCGCCGAGGGCGACCGCAATCCCCCGACCTTCGACCCGGAGACGCACAGCGTCACGATCCCCGAGGCGTTCAAGAAGTCGTACAACGCTTACATCGAGGCCGGCTGGGACAAGGTGGGTCTGCACGAGGACCTCGGCGGCATGCCCGCTCCGCGATCGCTGTACTGGGCGCTCGGCGAGATGGTGCTCGGCGCCAACCCCGCTCTGTTCATGTACTCCGCGGGCGCAGGATTCTCGGAGATCTTCTACAACAACGGCACCGATGAGCAGAAGAAGTGGGCCGAGATCTGCGCCGAGCGCGGCTGGGGCGCCACCATGGTGCTGACCGAGCCCGACGCCGGATCGGATGTCGGCGCAGGCCGCACCAAGGCAACGGAGCAGGAAGACGGCACCTGGCACATCGACGGTGTGAAGCGCTTCATCACCTCGGGCGATCAGGACATGACCGAGAACCTCTTCCACCTGGTACTCGCTCGCCCCGAGGGCGCGGGTCCCGGCACCAAGGGCCTCTCGCTGTTCTTCGTTCCGAAGTTCCACTTCGACCACGAGACCGGTGAGCTCGGAGAGCGTAACGGCGCCTTCGTCACCAACGTCGAGCACAAGATGGGCCTGAAGGTCTCGGCCACGTGTGAGGTCACCTTCGGCCAGCACGGCGTTCCGGCCAAGGGCTGGCTCGTCGGCGAGGTCCACAAGGGCATTGCGCAGATGTTCGACGTCATCGAGCACGCTCGAATGATGGTGGGCACCAAGGCGATCTCGACCCTGTCGACCGGTTACCTCAACGCACTCGACTACGCCAAGGAGCGTGTCCAGGGTGCTGACATGACCCAGATGACCGACAAGACCGCTCCGCGCGTGACCATCACGCATCACCCGGACGTGCGTCGTGCGCTGATGACTCAGAAGGCATACGCAGAGGGCCTGCGCGCCGTGTACCTCTACACCGCGTCGCACCAGGACGAGGCTGCTGCCCAGATCGTCTCCGGCGCCGATGCCGCCATGGCTCACCGCGTCAACGACCTGCTCCTGCCGATCGTCAAGGGCGTCGGCTCCGAGCGCGCCTACGGCACGCTGACCGAGTCGCTGCAGACCTACGGCGGCTCCGGCTTCCTGCAGGACTACCCGGTCGAGCAGTACATCCGTGACTCGAAGATCGACTCGCTCTACGAGGGCACCACGGCCATCCAGGCGCAGGACTTCTTCTTCCGCAAGATCATTCGCGACAAGGGCCAGGCGCTCGCACACGTCGCGGGCCAGATCCAGACGTTCATCGACTCGGAGGCAGGCAACGGTCGCCTCAAGACCGAGCGCGCGCTGCTGAAGACCGCACTCGAGGACGTGCAGTCGATGACCGCAACGCTGACCGGCTACCTCATGGGCGCGCAGGAAGACGCGACGCAGCTCTACAAGGTCGGCCTCGGCTCCGTGCGCTACCTCATGGCCGTCGGCGATCTGCTCATCGGCTGGCTGCTGCTCAAGCAGGCCGAGGTTGCGCTGACCAAGCTCGACGAGGGTGCCGCCGATGGCGACAAGGCGTTCTACGACGGCAAGGTCGCGGTTGCGAGCTTCTTCGCCAAGAACATGCTGCCGCTGCTGACCTCGGTCCGCGGCGTCGTCGAGAACATCGACAACGACGTGATGGAGCTCGACGAAGCGGCTTTCTGATCCGCTGATCGACAAGCGCCACAAACCAATACTGCGGCCCCGCAACCGGATTCGGTTGCGGGGCCGCGGTATTGGTTCTGGGGCTTTTCCGGCCGGTCGGCCAGCACCGCTGCGGACAGGTCCTGAATGTGTGTTGAATCGAAGGATGTGGGTGCTGCAGCACCCACTTTTATCGATTGGACACACATTCTCCAGATCCGAGTGGCAGCCGCCACCCGGCAACGCCGCGGATCGATCCGTCCGCGTGGAGTTCAGCCGGCCTCACCGAGTCGTCGAATCAGACCGTTGTTGCCCGCGCGCATCATGTGAGAGTGGTTGAGCGCCAACAGTGGGCGACACGCTGCCAGTAGCCAGGCGGGGGTCTTCTTGCGGAGCAACACTTCCTGAGTGAAGTCCGCGGTGGTGACGTCGTCTGTCTGCGACACACACCACTGACTCCAGCCGACGAGATCACCGGCAAGGGTCGCGCGGAGGATTCCGCGTCGGGGATCGCGAACTTCTTCGACCGCACTGACGTACAACGACATCGGGAGAAGCGAACGCAGTCTCGCAGTACCCGACCGTTCGTCGACGCGGTGGACGTCGTGAACCTGCGGCCACCACGTCGGATAGGCATCGGCGTCGGCCAACGCGTCGAAGACGGCGGTTCGGGCGAAGGGCAGACGCCAGCGACTCGTCATCCGGAAGAAGCGCGGATCGCCCACGGGTCCAGTGTGATCCGCGCACGCCGCGTCGGCCAGGGCCGACACCAGCTTGAGACGCGAGAACTCCCACCGCCAACTCGTGCGGTGGGAGTTCTCGCCCTGTGAGAGTGGTCCGGGGTGACCCGACGCCGTCTACTACTTCGGTGGCATCCGGATGCCGCCGTCGACGCGGACGACCTCGGCGTTCATGTAAGAGTTGCTGACCAATTCGATGACCATCGAGGCGAGCTCGTCCGGTTCGCCGAGTCGCTTCGGGAACAGGACGTTCTTGCCGAGGTTGGCCTTGAATGCGTCGGAGTCGGGGCCCGAGCCGTAGATCGGGGTGTCGATCAGGCCGGGAGCCACGGTGTTGACGCGGATGCCGACAGCAGACAGGTCGCGCGCGACCGGGAGCGTCATGCCCACGACGCCACCCTTCGACGACGAGTAGGCGGCCTGACCGATCTGGCCGTCGAATGCCGCGACACTGGCCATGGAGACGATCGCGCCGCGCTCACCGGTCTCGGTGGGCTCGAGGCGGCTCATCGCGGTGGCCGCGAGACGAATGGCGTCGAAGGTGCCGATCAGGTTGATCGCGATGACCTTCTTGTATGCGTCGAGGTTGTGCGCCGACGCGAATTCGCCGTCCTTGCCGACGGTGCGCTGCGCCCAGCCGATGCCCGCCGAGTTGACCAGCACGCGGAGCGGGCCGAGCTCGCTCGCCTGGTTGACAGCGGTTTCGATCTCGGCGGTGTCGGTGACGTCGACCGAGACGAACTCGCCGCCCACTTCCTTGGCCAGCAGTCCACCCTTGTCGGCGTTGAGGTCGGCGACGACGACCTTCGCGCCCTTGGCAGCCAACTGGCGAACCACTGCGGCGCCGATGCCCGACGCCCCACCCGTCACGATTGCACTTGCTCCGTTGATATCCACGTCGACAGCCTACGACGTACTGTGTCGCGGATAACAGTGGGGCCGAGCGATCGCTCGGGAGCGCGGATCGTCAGAGGTTCACGGCGCCCGATCGGTTCACGATGCCCGATCGGTGAACATCGCGACGAGACGGTCGCGTCGCTGCGAGACCAGCGCGGGATCGAGGCGGTGCTGACGCGCGAGCGTGCACATGCCGTGCAGGGATGACCACAGCAATTCGGCGTCGACACCGACGTCTGGGTCATCCTGGCCCAGCGCGCGTAGGAACGGCGCGAACGCATCACGCATGACCTCCGGGGTGTCGTCGGCAGCGAACGTGACCCCGACAGGTAACGCGAACATCGCCTCGTAGGTGGCCGGATGCTTCTCGGCGAAGGCGACATAGCAGTCCACCAGCGCCGCGACGGGCTCGTCGGCGTTGCTGAGCGCAGCGTCAGCGGCGCGCGCAAACTCTGAAAATCCCTGCAGCGCAACGGCAGTCACGATCCCATCGCGACCGTCGGGAAAGTGCTGATACAGGACGGGCGGGGTGTATTCGATCTCGTCGGCGAGCCGCCGCGTCGTGACCGCTGCCCATCCCTCGCGTTCGGCGAGCGTCCGCGCTGCGTCGATCACCTTCTCGTGCCGAGCTGCCCGCTCACGAGCACGCCGTTCCTGAGCACCCATGGCTTCAATTTATCATCGTCATCCGAAACTGTCATTGATATGCAAATCTATCGCTGTTAGATTCATGACAGGTCGCCGGAATCAGCACCCCATCAGGAGCAGGTCATGAGTTCAGCAATCATCCAGATCGTCGCCGGGATCTCGATCCTCACCAACGCGATCATCTACGGCATCGACGTCTTCGGTGGCGTCATCATGAAGTCGGTGCTTGCCGAGCTCGACGATGCGACGATGACGTCCGTCGCAGGCTGGGGCCACTACTTCGGCGACCGACGGCTGCCCGTCGCCGGCATCACCGGACTGGTGAGTGCTGTTGTCGCATCAGTGATTTCACTGATCACTGCTCACTACGCCGCCGCAGCCGCAACGCTCGTCGCCACCATCGCATTGGTGCTGTGGCTGGGCCTCTACGCAACTGCGGCGAAGCCGATCAACGCCCTGCAGAAGGCGGTCGCACTGGGTGGAACCCTGCCCGACGACGCTCGCGAACTCCAAACCCGTTGGGATTCCCTGCTTCCGGCGCGCATCTCACTGCAGACGACAGCACTCGTCGCGCTCGTGGTCGCTGTCGCCCTGGTGTGAAATCCCTGGCGCGAGATGCCCAGTCGACGCTCCCGAGCGCACAGTCGACGGTCTCGAGCGCCCAGTCGGCAGTCTCGAGCGCCCAGTCGGCAGTCTCGAGCGCACGGTCGACGGTCAGACGCAGCGGACGATCGGCTCGGGGTCGTACTTCACCGTGCGGGTGTGCCTGCTGATCTCGGCGCCGGTGGCGGCGTCGGAGATGACCCGCGTGTTCGACGTCGTGAAGCCACGAATCCCGTTGTCGGCCAAGCAGTCGTCGCCGCGCGGCAACTCCACCACCGAGGGCGAGGTGTAGGCGTAGCGGTCGCCGGTGATCGACTCGACGTCGACCGTCTTGGTGCTCCACATGCGTACGGTCACACCCGAGGTCGTCCAGCCGGTCTCGATCAGGATTCCGTGGCGGGTGTTGTTTCGGAAGACGAGATCGATCGCGCCTTCGAAGACCGTCGCCTCACGCGCCTCCGGATAACGCGAGATATAGTAGCTGTGCTCGGTGTGGTCGACGTCTTCGAGGCCTGCGAAGTACGACGCGTTGTACAGCGTCGTCGCGAACTGCGAAATCCCACCGCCGACCGCCTTCGACGGCCTGCCGTGATCGATGATCGTCGACGTCACGTAGCCCTGCGCCTCACCGCGTGGTCCGGTGTAGGAATTGAGCGAGAACGTCTCGCCGGGCAGCACCACGGCACCGTCGACCTGCTCGGCCACCAGCCTGATGTTCTCGCCGGACGCCGACGAGAAGCCGCCCGTGGTGAACTCCGAGACCACTTCCTTCACACCGAGACTCTTGGCCTTGTCGGTCGTCACCTTCGGTGTGCGCACCTGGTAGGTGGCGCTCACCGTGTCGGGCCGATCGTCGGCCAGCGCGGCGTCGACGATGGTCTGTGTCGTCTTTCGCCAGTCGATCCGTGCGCCGTCGCGGGCGGGCACGACCTGCGGGCTGCCGCCGCTCAACCGGAACGTCGCGCTGACGGGTGCTCGCTCGGTACGGCCCAGATCTGCGCCCACACGTTTCGACACCGCCTTCTCGTCGGCGCGGACAACGAGTCCACCGCGACCGTCGGCCACAAAGCGCAGCACCGCGCCCAGATCGTCGGGGCTCAACCGCGTCCGCGCCCCGTCGGTTCCAGTGACGGCCAGCGACGCCGACGTCGCGCGGGTGGCCGGGCCGTCGACCGTTCGACGCACCGTATCGGCCGACACCGTCGGCGAGAACGGCTCCATGGGGAGATCGATCGGACCGGTGTCGTCGAGCCAGTGGTCGGCCAACTCGTCGGCAGCACGCTCGCGCACGACGCGGAGACCCTTGCTCGGCATCTCCGCGACCGGAGTGGCACCGCGGTAACGAACACCACCCTCGACGGCGGCCTTCTCCAGATCGGCCTTGCGTGCATCGAGCGTCGCGTTCAAGCGCGTCCGATCGACGTTGACGACCGGTTCGACGTCGCGTGTGCGTCCGAACAACGACGCCACGCGGTCGAAGAGGCTGCGCGGTTGCCGCATCAGACGCTCGGCGGTCGCATCGGCGTCGAAGGTGAGTCCGAGTTCGTGCGGCGCCACCACCGCGGTTCCCGACGGGGTCCTGACGGTGACGGGCTGCGCGGCTCGCTTCTGTAATTGCGTGAGCGACGGGGTCAACTGCGTGCGTGAGAGGTTGCCGACGTCGAGGCCCGCTGTGGTCGCGCCACGCGCCGAATGTGAGTTCGTGACGACCAGATCGACGGCCAAAACCAGCGATGTGAGAAGCACCACACCCGTGATCAGCCGCGCCCCCATACGTCGTCGACGTGCGGAGGCGGGGAACACTTTGTCAGTCATACAGGACATTTCAGACGCGGGCGAGGTGGGCTCCGCTGACTCCATCAGGTCTCACGCTGCAGATGAGAGCATTTGACCTGGGAAAAGCAGGCGCTCCGGATGAGCTGTCGGGTCGGGGGTCTGACAGCTCAACCGGAGCTAACACGTATATCTACCCTGCATTCCGATTCGTTACATCTCGGTTGGAAAACCTTTGACGAATCTGACGGGAGGGAGACTCGATCAATCGGGGGAAGAACTCAGCCCTCGATGATCGCGGTGACGCCCTGGCCGCCCGCGGCACAGATCGAGATGAGTGCACGACCGCCACCGTTGGCCTTGATCTGCTTGGCGGCCTGAGCCACGATCCGACCACCGGTCGCCGCGAACGGATGGCCCGCAGCCAGCGAGGAGCCGTTGACGTTGAGCTTGCTGCGGTCGATCGAGCCGAGCGCGGAGTCGAGCCCGAGGCGCTCCTTGCAGTACTCCTCGCTCTCGAACGCCTGCAGCGTCGCGAGCACGACCGACGCGAACGCCTCGTGGATCTCGTAGAAGTCGAAGTCCTGCAGCGTCAGTCCGTTGCGCTTGAGCAGACGCGGGATCGCGTAGGTGGGAGCCATCAGCAGTCCGTCGGGACCGTTGACGTAGTCGACGGCCGCGGTCTCGGAGTCGACGAAGTAGGCCAGCACAGGCAGGCCCTTCTCCTGTGCCCACTCGTCGGACGACAGCAGCACGGTCGACGCACCGTCGGTGAGCGGCGTCGAGTTACCCGCGGTCATCGTGGCATCGCCCAGCGAGACACCGAAGACCGGCTTGAGCTTGGCGAGCTTCTCGACGGTCGAGTCGCCGCGCAGGTTCTGGTCGCGGATCAGGCCCTGGTACGGGGTGATGAGGTCGTCGAAGAAGCCCGCGTCGTACGCGGCTGCCATCTTCTGGTGGCTCGCCGCGGCCAGTTCGTCCTGGTCGGCGCGCTTGATGCCGAATTCCTTGGCGGTGATGGCCGCGTGCTCGCCCATCGACATGCCGGTGCGCGGCTCGCCGTTCTTGGGGATCTCGATACCCAGGTTGGGCAGCGCCTTCAGAATCCCGAGCACCTGGTCCTTGGGCGACCGCGCACGGTTGACCTCGAGCAGCGACAGACGAAGGTCCTCGGAGACACCGATCGGGGCGTCGGACGTGGTGTCGACGCCGCCACCGACGGCGACGTCGTAACGTCCGCGTGCGATGCCGTCCGCGACAGCGGTGATCGCCTGCAGACCGGTGCCGCACGCCTGCTGGATGTCGAAGGCGGGGGTGTACGGCGAGAGCGGCGAGCCGAGCACGCATTCGCGGATGAGATTGAAATCACGAGAGTGCTTGAGGACCGCTCCGCCCGCGACCATGCCGAGGCGTTCACCCTGGAGGTTGAAGCGGCCGACCAGGCCATCGAGGGCCGCGGTGAACATGTCTTGGTTGCCGACCTTGGCGTATGCCTTGTCCTGACGCGCGAACGGAATGCGGTTGCCGCCGAGGATCGCGACCGGACGCTCGTCGCGAGTCTTGGGTGTGTAAGCCACTTGGATCTCCCAGGGATGAGGGTTGACACTTATAGCGTATTCTTACTCCAGAGTAAGTTAGTTGTCGAACTGCTTCGGACCCCGGGTCCGTCGACTACCCGACAACCGACTCATCGATTCACCTGCACATGAGCCGCACATCACGATCAGAGGAGATTCACGTGGCTTCCAACGGAACCGCCGGTCTGTATTCGAGTTTTGTCCATTCCGGCCCCGGATCGTTCATTGCCAAGCAGGCAGGACTCCCGGTGCCCCCGACCCTGCGTCGGTACAAGCCGTCGGAGCCGCCGCTTCCGGGCCCGGTGCTACTCGGCGGCAACGGCCGACTCGTCGAGCCGATCCGCGAGATCCTCTCCACTCCTGACTACACCCTGATCCACAACGCGACCACGGGTCGCAGCGCCGACAAGTACGGCGGCCTGGTCTTCGACGCGACGGGCATCAAGAAGGCAGCCGATCTCAGCGCGCTGTACGAGTTCTTCCAGCCGGTCATGCGCTCGACGGCGGCCTGCGCGCGATTCGTCGTACTCGGCACCACGCCCGAGCTGATCGACGACCCCGACGAGCATGTCGCCCAGCGCGCGCTCGAGGGCTTCACACGCTCGCTCGGCAAGGAACTGCTGAAGGGTTCGACCGTTCAGCTCGTCTACGTCTCCCCCGACGCCAAGACCGGTGTGACAGGACTCGAGTCGACGCTGCGCTTCGTGCTCTCGGCCAAGTCGGCGTTCGTCGACGCCCAGGTGATCCGCGTCGACGAAGACGATTCGGTTGCACCGTCGAACTGGGACAAGCCGCTCGACGGCAAGGTCGCGGTTGTCACCGGAGCGGCACGCGGCATCGGCGCGACCATCGCAGAGGTGCTCGCGCGCGACGGCGCCCACGTCATCTGCGCCGACATCCCCGCCGCCGGTGAAGCACTCGCCGAGACCGCGAACAAGGTCAACGGAACGGCATTCCCGCTCGACGTGAGCGCACCCGACGCGGGCAGCAAGCTCGCCGAGCACGCACTCGAGCGTCACGGCGGCATCGACATCATCGTCAACAACGCCGGAATCACCCGCGACAAGCTGCTCGCCAACATGGACGACGGCCGCTGGAACTCGGTGATCTCGGTCAATCTCGTTGCGCCGCAGTCACTTGTCAACGCGCTCGTCGAGAAGGATGCGTTGCGCTCGGGCGGTGCGGTCGTCGACGTCAGCTCCATCGCGGGTATCGCGGGCAACCGCGGCCAGACCAACTACGGCGCGTCGAAGGCCGGTGTCATCGGCCTCGTCGACGCGTACTCGCCGATCCTCAAGAAGAAGGGCATCACCATCAACGCGGTGGCGCCGGGCTTCATCGAGACCAAGATGACCGCCGCGATTCCGCTCGCCACCCGTGAGGCCGGCCGCCTGATGAGCTCGCTGCAGCAGGGTGGCCAGACCGTCGACGTCGCGGAGACCGTCGCCTACTTCGCCAACCCGGCGAGCAATGCCATCACCGGCAACGTGGTTCGCGTCTGCGGCCAGGGATTCCTGGGGGCCTGATGAGCAAGACGATCACACTCGACGGCCCGCCGAGCACGCTCGACGTGTACTCGAAGGCTGTCACCGCGATGCTCCCGGTGATCGGCAAGTCGGGACCGGTGCGTCCCGATACTCCGCTACCGGACAGGCGGTATCGCCTCGAGAACGTGCGTGTCGACCCCGACCGACTGCAGGCGTACACCCTCGCGACCGGCCAGCAGTTCGGTCCGGTGCTGCCGATCACGTACCCGTTCGTCCTGCAGTTCCCGCTCGCGATGAAGATCATGACCGACGGCGACTTCCCTTTCGGCGCAGTCGGTTCGGTGCATCTGGAGAACACCGTCGAGCGGTTCCGTCCGATCGGCGTCGACGAGCCGCTGACCATCGAGACGCATGCCGAGAATCTGCGCGAACACCGCAAGGGCATTCTCGTCGACATGGTGTCGGAGTTCAGCGTCGGCACCGAGCCGGTCACACGCCAGGTGGCGACGTTTCTCTCGCAGCAGCGCACCAGCCTGTCCGACGAACCTCGCGGCCCCGCGCCGCGTGAGCAGGCTCCGCCACCGCCGAACGCGATCCTGTCGGTTGATCTCGGCCGCATCCGCGAGTACGCCGCGGCATCGGGCGACCGCAACCCGATCCACATGAGCGACCTGAGCGCCAAGGCTTTCGGCTTCCCCAAGGCCATCGCGCACGGAATGTGGAGTGCCGCAGCGGCAATCGCCAACGTCGAGCCACAGCTGCCAGACCACGTCACCTACGCGGTGAAGTGGGGCAAGCCGATCCTGCTTCCGGCGAAGGTCAACCTCTATGTTCGACGCATCGACGGGGTCGGCGGGAAATCGTCCGGCAACTTCGACATCGCAATTCTCAACCGGCGCAAGGGATATCCGTACCTGACCGCCACCACGCGAGACGCCTGAGCAGCGCCCACCCGACACGACACCGCCGCCCGCACTCTACGAAGTGCGGGCGGCGGTGTTGTGTTCTATGTGCATCGGCTCTTGTGTATCGGCGCCTGAAACAGCGTGCGCGCGTGGCGGTCAGGCCTGCGCGCCGGAGTCCTCGGCGTCGACGCTCCCGCCGGCCACGGTGCCGCGCCCGACACCCTTCAGGCCACGCCAGGTGATGCCGACGAGAAGGTCGGTGGCCGTATCGATATCGACGTCGCCCTCCGAGATGCGGTCGGCGACAGCCTCACCTGCACCGACGAGTGCCACCGCGGTGAGTTCGAAATCGATATCGCTCGCGCCCTCCACAGTTGTCCCGCGGCGGATCAGTTCGGCGACCATGTCGGTGACACGATCGCGACTGTCCCGCACGATCTGCGCGAAGTTGGCCGTGCCGATGGCGACGCGGTAGAGCACCTTCCACGACTGGCGGTGCTGGTCGACGTATCCCAGGAACTCACGGACCACCGTGCGGGCCTGATCACGCTGTCGCAGGGTGGGATCGAAGCCGATCGCCATCGCGTCGATGAATCTTCCGGACTCACGCGCGATGCACGCACTGAAGAGTTCGTCCTTGGAGCCGTAGTACAGGTAGAGCATCGGCTTGCTGATTTGCGCTTCTGCCGCAATCGAGTCCATCGAGGTCTCGCGGAACCCGTTCTCCGAGAACACCTTCACCGCGGCGTCGAGCATCTGTTGCTCGCGAACCGCGCGCGGGAGACGCTTGGTTCCGCCTGCCATCACTCATCTCCTCTTTGCGGCACTGCACATGTTGGGTTACCCACTAATTTTACCAGTGAGTAAGTTTGCGCGGCGGAACAACCGCCACTCTCAGCAGCGCAGTACGCCCTTCGCGCGCAGGATTCGCACGACGGACCGGTCGACGCGAGCCTGCGTGAGCGTGCCGGCGGTCACCGCGCTCTGCATCGAGTCGAGCACCGACGAGACGCGGTCGGTGGTGATCCAGAGCGCGATGTCGCCACCGGCCTTGATGGACATCAGCGCGGCCTGCTCGATCGGATAGCGCTGGCTGATGGCGGCCATACCCGACAGGTCGTCGGAGAACACGACTCCGTTGAACGCGGGACCCCCGTAGGGCTTGCCCGTTCGCAGCATGGTCATCGCACGGGCACTGATACTCGCGGGCGTCTCGGGTCCGGTGAGTCCCGGCACGATCAGGTGCCCGACCATCACACCCGCGTTGCCGGGGTTGCGCAGAAGCGTCTTGTACGGCACGAGGTCGCTGGTGATCAGTGACGACAGCGGCGGTGTGCGCACCACCCCGGAGTGCGAGTCGCCCGAGCCGTGGCCGTGGCCGGGGAAGTGCTTGTAGACCGGCATGATGCCCGCGTCCTCGAGTCCCGCGGCGAAGGCGCCCGCGTACTGGGTGACGACCTGGGGATCGTTGCTGAACGAGCGATCGCCGATCACCTCGTCGGCGCTCTCGTCGCTCACATCGGCGTCGGGCGCGAAGTCGACGGTGATACCGAGCCGCTTGAGCTGACCGCCGATCGACGCCGCAAGGGTGCGCACCTGGGCCGGCGTCTTGGTCTGAGCCAGCTCGCGCGCCGACGGGCTGTCGATGCCGAGCGACGACAGCCGCGACACGCGGCCGCCCTCCTGGTCGACGGTCACCATCAACGGGAATGGCTGCGAGCGCGAGAGCCGGGCGGCTGCACCGCTGGTCAGGATCGACTTGTCGGTCCAGCTTCCGACGAAGATGCCGCCGATGTGCTCACGTTGCACCACCTGCGTGGCGTCGGCAGTTCCCGTGACGCCGACGACGATGAGCTGAGCGAGCTTCTGTCGCAACGTCATTCGCGAAAGCTCGGGCGCCCCACACGCGTTAGGTGCCACTGCAGGCGACGCCGCGGATGACGAGGCGACGCTCTGCGATGAGGGAGTCGAGGCGTACGCCGACGTCACCGACGATCCACCACCGGACGAGCCGGTCTGGCATGCCGTCAGCGTTGCAGCGACAGCGAGCACCACACCAGCCGTCCGGACACCTGTGAAACGTCGTCGATCAAGGCGCATGTACCGAGTCTGGCATGTACGATTCCCCCATGGCTGCGGGGTCGTCACCCTCCCCCACCGGCCCACATGGCCCCGGTGGCGCTGACCAGCGCGAAAAGACCCAGCACGAGAACTCCCGTCCCGGCCAGACTCTTCTGATCGCATACGACGGATCGCCCAATGCCGATCGCGCCATCCGATACGCAGCACGTTTCCTCCAGGCACGCGTCGCGCACGTCGTAACCGCGTGGGAACCCGGGGCCATGAGCGCTCCCCGGGTCTCGTCGCTGGCGGCCGGGATGCAGCCGTACCTGGACACAAGGGCAGAAATCGAAGTCGACGAGGCGCTCGAGCGGGAGGCAACCGAGACCAATGCGCGCGGCGTCGCACTCGCGACCGAGTGGGGCCTGGATGCCACGGGAACACTGGTCGAAGCGGATTCGACGGTCTGGTCGGCGCTCATCGCGGCTGCGGACTCGTTGGATGCCGACCTGCTGGTGACGGGGACTCGCGGCGCCACCGGTTTCAAGGCTCTTCTTCGATCGTCCGTGGCGGAACGCGTCCTCAAGCACTGTCACCGTCCGGTCTTCATAGTCCCCGCCAAGTGCGAGTCGGAGCCACGCCCGGAGATCACCGTCTGAAGTCGACCGGCGAAATGGTAGTTTCGTCCGCATGCGCAACAACCGACTGATCGCCGGAGCCGTGGCTGGTATCGCCGGCATCATCGTCGGCCTGGGTGCGGTATTCCTCGGCGGAGCGATCGCGTCGGAGAACAGCCCGTCGACCGATGTCAACAACATCAACCCCAACAGCGGTTTCGTGCAGGGGTCCGTCGACTACGGCTCACGCCAGAACGCCGACGACAAGTGAGCGCACCTCGCATCGGACAATCTCGCATCGAATCACGCGGCATCTGAGGTCCCCCGACCGCTCGGCTGGTAAGGCCCGCTCGGCTCGTGAAGCCCACTCGGCGGATCGGACAATGAGTCGACGCGGCGTCGGCATCGTCTTCGGTGTCGCGCTGATCGTCAGCCTGCTGCAGTCGCCCGGGCGCATCTCCGCCGACACCAAACTCGACCTCACCGCCGACCCTCTCGGCTTCCTGGCACGGGCCGCTCATCTGTGGACGTCGACCGCTCCGATGGGCCAGGTACAGAATCAGGCGTACGGCTACTTCTTCCCGCATGGCGCGTTCTTTGCCGTCGGCGAGTTGGCGCACATTCCTCCGTGGATCACCCAGCGTCTGTGGTGGGCCATCCTGCTGACCGTCGGATTCGTGGGAATCGTGCGTCTCGCCGAACTGCTGCGGGTCGGCTCACCGGGTTCCCGGCTTCTGGCCGCACTGGTCTTTGTGTTGAGCCCACGAGTGTTGACGACGCTTGGCTCGATCTCGTCGGAGACACTGCCGATGATGCTCGCACCGTGGGTGTTGATCCCGGTGGTGCGGGCGCTCGACGCCGATCGGCCGTCGCCGTACCCGCTGTGGCGCGACGCGTGCCGGTCGGCGGTCGCGGTGGCGCTGATGGGTGCGGTGAACGCCGTGGCCACCCTCGCCGCGCTCGGCGTCGCCGTGGTGTGGTGGGTGATTTCGACAAGCTCAATCAGCGGTCGGGGCTCAATCAGCGGGCGGGGGCGCTCAATCAGCGGGAAGGCCCACCCGCTGGTCGAGCCGGGCGCGAGCGAAGCGAGCACCCGAGTCGAGACCACTCGCCGTGGCCTGCGGTTCGGCGTCGCGTGGGCGGGCGCGCTGGTGCTCGCGTGTGCGTGGTGGGTGGTGCCGCTGCTGATCCTGTCGCGCGTGTCGCCCCCGTTCCTCGACTTCATCGAATCCTCGCGTGTGACAACGGAATGGACGTCGCTCACGGAGGTGCTGCGCGGGACCAGCTCGTGGACGCCGTTCGTCTCGCCCGAGCGCGTGGCGGGTGCCGTGCTGACGACGCAACCCGCGGCGGTACTCGCCACCGGGACACTGGCGGCAGCGGGACTTGCCGGACTGTGCATGCGCCGCATGCCGTTTCGAGGACGCTGGGTCACCATCCTCGTCGTCGGCCTCGTCCTGATGTGCGTGGGCTACGCGGGCGGCCTGGGGTCGCCGATCGCCGAACCGATCCGCGCCTTCCTCGACGGTCCCGGCGCCTTCCTCCGCAACATCCACAAGTTCGAGCCGTTCATCAGAATCCCGCTGGTCCTCGGGTTCGCGCATCTTCTCGCCCGCGTGCCACTTCCGAGCACGGCGTCGGCGCGGGAGACGTTCTCCGCGTTCGCCCATCCCGAGCGTTCGCGTCCGGTCGCCGCGACCATGGTCCTCGTCGTCGCCCTGATCGGTGCGGGCTCGCTGGTGTGGACCGGGCAGTTGGCCCCGGACGGCACCTACCGCGCGATCCCCGGATACTGGCAGCAAACCGCCGACTGGCTGCGCGACCATGCCGACGGAGATGACCCAGACGGCAACAACAACAACGCAGCACATCCCGGTCGGGCGCTCGTGGTGCCCGGTGCCCCGTTCGCCGATCAGCTCTGGGGACTCACCCGCGACGAACCGCTCCAACCGCTGTCGACGACGCCGTGGGCGGTACGCGATGCGATACCCCTGACACCGCCGGGGGCGATCCGCGCCATGGACTCCGTGCAACGCGACATCGCAGCCGGGCGCCCCTCGCCAGGACTTGCCGCGACACTCGCCGGTCAGGGCATCGACTTCGTCGTTCTACGAGCCGATCTCGACCCGGAGACATCACGGTCGGCCCGCCCACTGCTAGCCCAACAGACGCTCACGGGCTCCCCGGGTCTCCGCCGTGTCGCGACGTTCGGCCCGCGGGTCGGCCCACCATCGGCGCGAGGTGTTGTGCGAGACAACGGGTTACGACCCGACATGCCCGCCATTCAGATCTTCGCGGTCGACCACAGCAGTAACTCCGACGTCGCGTCATTCCCGGGCACCGGTCCGGTACTGACGGACACCTCGACCGCAACCCGTATCTCGGGCGGCCCGGAATCGATTGCCGCGGTGCAAGATCTGCGTGCGCGACTCGGCATGGCCCCGCTCGGCCCGTCGCTCCTCGAATCCGACGCCGTCCGCGCCGGTCTGGGAAATGCCCCGCTCGTGGTCACCGACACCCCCGCCGATCGCGAAACCGACTTCGGCCGCGTCGACGACCACAGCTCTGCCATCCGGGCACCCGGCGATGCACGCCGAACCCAGAACGCCGCGCCCGACTACCCGGTCGACGGCCAGCCCCTCGTCGAGGGACAGTGGCTTCTCGACAACGCGCCCGGCGAGGTATCGGTCTCGACGTCGGGCTCGGCGTCGGACGCCACCCAGCCGGGCCAGACGTCGCCCGCGAGCTCGCCTGCCGCCGCGTTCGACGGCGACGCGTCGACGGCATGGGCAAGCAGCGGGCTGTCGTCTGCGGTCGGGCAGTGGATGCGCATCGATTTCACCCGTCCGCGGAGCGATCTCGCCGTCCGGCTCACCACCGCGAAGGCGCTCGGCGAGGACGTGTCGTCGATTCTGGTCACCACCGAGGCGGGCACGACCGTCGCGCAGGGTGTCGAGCCGAACAACCCGGTGACGGTGACCGTGCCCAGCGGCCCGACCCGCTGGATTCAGATCCGCGCCATCAGTACCGAGAATGGCTCTGCCGGAAACCAGTTCGCGCTCGGCGAGGTGGCACTCACCGACCTCTCGTCGGGCATACCGCTCACCATTCGCCACCGCGTGGTGCTGCCGACACTGCAGTCGGATACGAAGGTATCGAGTTGGGTCCTCTCCCAAGAACTCTCGGGCCGCTCGAGCTGCCTGCTCGACAACACCCCGGGTGACCCCGCTACCGATGTCGTGAGATGCGCTGGCGGACTCGGCCTCTCACCCGAGACGCCCGGGGTCATGACGCGCGCGCTGTCGGTGCCGCAGCCGACGACCGTCGCACCCGTGATGGTGCTCAGGCCGAAACCGGGCGACGCACTCAACGCGCTACTTGCTCGTCCGGGAACCGTGACAGCACGTGGGCCGTCGTCGGTGTCGGACACGAGAGGCTCCGCGCAGGCCGCGGTCGACGGCGACCCGACAACCGTGTGGACCGCACGCGACGATGACAAGGACGATGGCAAACCCGGCCGAAAGTCCCGCCCCCGACTCGACATTTCGCTGCCCACGCCGCAACGCGTCGATCGTCTGCGCCTCGTGCTTCCGCGCGACTATCCCGCGGCACCGACACGCGTGTCGGTCGACCTCGGAACCGGCCCACAGGAACGCACGGTCGGAAGTGACGGCGTCGTCGAGCTCAATCCCGCAGTCACCGACCGTATTTCGCTGACAGTGCTTGCACGACGAGACCTCATCGACGTCAACAGCCTTGGGTTCACCAGCGTCGCACCGACAGGGATAGCCGAGGTGTTGGTGGAACCCGCCCCGCAAGCACCCCCGCTCGACGACGAACGCCCGATCTCCGTCGGATGCGACGGCGGCGTGGGAATCACGGTGTCAGGTCAGGTAACCGGAATGAAGATCCAGACCACCGCCGGAGCACTTCGCCGGGGCGAACCGGTGATCGCGACTCCCTGCACGCCGACCATGCGTCTCGGTGCGGGCGAGCAGGAACTGTCGGCGAATCCCGGCAACGCTTTCACTGTCAACACCGTCGGACTCGACGCCGGCGGCGGCTATGGCACACCAGCGTCGTCGAACAGCACTGCTACACAGCCACATTCAAGCGAGATGCCGCGCGTCCTCACGTGGTCGTCGACGTCGCGTTCGGTACAGGTCGACGCCGCGGACGCCGCGCGGCTCCTCGTCGTTCCCGAGAGCGAGAATCCCGGATGGGTTGCGCGCCTGGGGGGCACCGGGTCAGGAAGCGCTGGGTCAGGAGGTACCGAGTTGCGGCCGGTCGTCGTGAACGGCTGGCAGCAGGGGTGGGAGGTTCCGGCCGGAGCGTCGGGAACCGTCGCTCTCGAGTTCCGCTACGACACTCCGTACCGCTGGGCGCTGCTCGTCGGATTCGTCTTACTCGCACTGCTTTTCGCGCTTGCCCTATGGCCGATTCGCACTCGACGAGACCCCGACACGGCGCCCGAGCCGACCGGCGAGGCGTCGATATCCATGGTGGCGTGCGCCGGTGTCGGCTGGCTGGCCGCGTCCTGGCTGCTGACGGGATGGTGGGGCCTAGCGATCTCCGTGGTCGTCGGCGCAACCGTTGCGGCACTGAATCCGAAAGCCCGTGTGGTACTGACCTTTGTCGCGATGCTGGCGGCGACCATCGGACTCGCGGCGGCTCCGTGGCATGCCGAGTCCGGGTACAACGGATTCGCGTGGTGGGTTCAGCTTCCCGCGTTTGTCGCGGTCGCGAGCACCGTCTGGTCGGTACTTGTCTCTGCTGTGCCGGAGCCCTGGCGAGACGTGCTCTCCCGCTGGATAGGTGTTGCTCCTCGACGCCGCGCTTCCCGAGAGCGCAGCCAGTTGCGCGACGGCTCCTCGACGAACGCGTAACTCGCCGCCGAGATCCCAATACTGAGAACCGCGGTGATGATCCAGACCACCGCGGTGTGGCCGGTGAACGGGACGATCCCGAACAGCCCGAACACCACGGCGAGCACGGCCACATGCCAGATGAAGATGCCGTACGACCACCGCCCGAGCGCGAGCATCCCCGGCGAGGTCAGGAACGGGAACGGTCGGTCGGACAGCCGGGACAGCACCCCCGCCCGACCATCCGAACAGATCAGCGGCGCGAGCAGCGTGAAACCGCAGATCGCCCCCAGCGTGGTCTTCACGGCGAACTGCGTAGGCTCGAGATCTCCGAGTCCCGTCGGTCCCGCGAGAGGTGTGCACGCCAGTCCATACGCGACGACGAACACGACGAGCATCAGTCTGCGTCGTGCGCCGACCGCGGCGACAACCCGGGTGAAGCGAGTCGGCTGGCCCAGTTCGTCGGCACCCGCCACCTCGGCGAGCACCAATCCAGCGATGAACCACGGAAGATGCCCGACCACCCAGTTCGTCGGTTCGACGCCGTCGGGTGTCGGAAGGAGTTCGGCGATCCATCCCCAGGTCAGGCTCACCGCGCCGAGCGCGACCAGCACCGGGATGCGGGCGGACACGCTGCGGCCGCGCAGTGCGAACAACGCGAATCCCAGGATCGGTAGGAGCAGGTAGAACGCGACCTCGACCGAGAGACTCCACATCTGGGTCAGGCCCGCGGTCAGCGACAGCGGGACAAACACCTGCGTGAGCGTCAGATTGGCGAACCACACCGTCGCGTCGGCGCCCTGCGCCTCGGGCAGCAGAGTCAACACGACGACCACGACGACGAGGTAGGCGGGCCAGATGCGCACCACCCGGTGGCGCAGGTAGCGATGTATCGGCGGGTGCGCCGCGCGATCCGACCGGCCCGCACCCGACCAGCCGTGCGCGCTCGCGACCCACGGCCGCCACAGCAGAAACCCCGACAGCGCGAAGAACAGTGCGACGGCGAGATCGAGTCTGCCCAGGATCGGGCCGATCACGGGAAGCGCGACGGCACCCGTCTGGAAGGCGACGTGCGTGGTGAGCACCCCGAGTGCAGCAACCGCACGCATGCCCTCGAGTTGCGGAAAGAATCTGCGCGCCGGGCCACTCGACGACGAGGTGATCTGCGTCGTCGATGGCTCTGGCACCAGCCCAGGATACGGACCTTCGCACGACGCGTATGCGGCCACCGAACCGGCACCCGACAGGCGAACAGCACCCGAACAGTAGTGTCGTGCCCATGTCGCAGGCCCGGACCCCGAGTTCACCCACCCCGGGCGCCCCCACCGCGAGCCGATTCAGCACGGCCGATCTCATCGGCCCGACCCTCATCTTTCTCGGCGCATTCCTGATCGCGGTGACCATCGCGTTGCCGACGCTGTTCGTCGATCGCCTCCGCACCATCCCGCTCAGCACCGATCAGACAACGGTGTCGACGGCCGGAATGTCCGACGACGAGCACGCGCAGATCCTCGACCGCTGCTCGCTGAACACACCGCGCGCACGTGTCCTCGACGCGACGCTCGTGCGCCAGCAGCGCGTGGTGGCGGTGCGTCCCGCCGATGCACGACGGGTCACGCTGCAGGCCGGCGCATCGGTGCAGGCCGATCGCATCTGGCTCGACGGCAGGGAATCCGAGTCCGACGCCGCTCGACCGGGCAGCGAGGTCGCGCCCACCGAGGGTGCCGACGCGTGCACCTCCCCGACGGTGTCGGCTGTCCGGGACCGCGTCACGCTGAACCGTCGCTCGGCGCTGCCCGACCTCGGGGCCGTCGGCGGAACGCGGGGCAACTCCGAGATTCAGTACGACAGCAACTCCGCGCCGGTCCAGGCGTCGGATCGTCGTGGCTACACCTACGTGCTGCCCTTCGATCCGCCGACGTCGGGCGCCCGCTACTTCGACGTCACCACGCGTCGAACGGTCCCGCTCGTCGACGCCGGGGAGTCGCAGGTGGGCGGCCGTACCGCAATCCGGTATCGCGCCGAGATCCCCGACACCGACCTCGCCGCCATCGGCTCCGGAACCCCGGCGGGCACCCCGGCCACGCGCATCACGCGACCGGCGTCGTGGTTCGGCATCACCGACGGTGACCCGAACCGACAATTCACCGCGACCCTGCACCATCGGGCTAAGTGGGACATCTCGGTCGACGCCGCGACCGGCGTGATCCTCGACGAACGCGTCGACGTCGAACAGACATACCGCGTTGCCGGTTCTGATGGATCTCAAGGCCCAGACTCGGGTGGCGCAGACTCGGGTGTCGCGCTCACCAACCTGCGCGCGACGTTCGGCTTCGACGGCTCGACGCAGCGCGCGATGGCTGACGACGCGGCGTCGCTCGCCGGACCCGTCACCATCTGGGGGCGCGTGGTGCCACTGATCGCGGGCATCGTCGGTGCGCTGGCGCTGATCGCGGGTGCCCTGCTCACGTTCCCGGGTCGGTGGCAGCGCTGGGTCGACGATCACCGACCGCGCCGTCGGAGGCATGACGACCAACCGCACCGTCGGACACACGACGATCCGGAGCCTGATGCGAAACCCGAAGGGCCACAAGAGTCGTCGTGACCGCGGAGACTGTCGCGGCGACAGCGGCGATCACCGCGAGCCGCATCACGCTGTGCCCGAGTAGAAGGATCGCGGCGGCCTCGATGGCAAGGAAGAGCCAGGCGAGGATCGAAATGCGGGTGCGGTCGTGCGCAATGGCCGCGAGCAGGGCCACCTGTAGCACCGCGAACGCCGCGCCGGTGTAGGCGAACAGTCCGAGCAGGTCGGTCAACTCCCGATAGTCGTCGCCGATCAGCGTGGGCAGCAGTGGTCCGGCGAGGGCGCCGAGCACCGTGATCACCAACCCGATCGCGGCAACCACCCCGACCGCTTGGCGCAGTGACCGACCAGACGACGCCGGGTCGGCGAGTTGCGGATAGAAGACGACGCCGACCGCCTGTGGCAACCAGAAGGCCACTTTCGTCGCGATGGCGCCGAAGGCGTAGACGCCCGCATCACGCGGGTCGAGGACGGTGCGCGAGAGCAGCACGTCGAGCGAGACCGCGACGACGAGGACCAGTTGCACCTGCGACGCCCGGACGACGGTCGACAGGCCAGCACCCGGCAGTCCGGCACCAGACGTGCTCCCGGCGGGCATGCGTGCGCCGGCGAGGCCCCACACGACCGCAGCGGCGACGGCGGTCCCCACCGCTCCGGCGAGCAGCGCTCCTGCCGGTCCGGCACCCGCGGCCAGTGCCGCGATGGTCGGAGCAGCGCGCACCACCCCGACCGCCGCAAGGACGACCCCGAGCGTTCGGAATCGTCGACGCCCCTGCAGCACACCCTGACCACCGCCGACGACGGTCAGCAGCGGCGCGGCCGCCAGCCCTGCCGCGGTGAGTGTCCACGACGTCGACGCGACCGCGGAGACGACCGGTACGGCGATGACCGCAAGTACCGCGACGGCGAGCGCACACCGCATGATGAGAGTACGTATCCGCAGGTCATCGCGGCCGTGAACGACTTCGCGCGCAACCACGGCCTGCAGCGCGAGCGCGGGAACGGTGAGCACCAACTGTGCCGAGAGCGCCACGGCCAGTTCGCCGTACTCCGCAGGCGTCAGCCACCAGCGACCAGCACCGAGATGGACCGCGTACGAGCAGACGTTCGCGAGCATCGAACCGACAGCAACCCACCCGACTGCATCGACGACGGGGGAACGCACCATGTGGTCAAGTGTGCCTCTCCGGTGTGAAACGATAGACAGCGATGTATGACCAGAACACGCAGACCGACGTCGAGAGCACCGACGTCGGCTTTCGCATCGACCCGGTTCTCGCGCGTAGCTGGCTGTTGGTCAACGGCGCCCAGCACAATCGATTCGCACACGCTGCGCGGTCGCGCGCCGATATCGTCGTGCTCGACATCGAGGATGCGGTCGCGCCCAAGGACAAGCTCACCGCGCGCGACAACGTCGTCCAATGGTTGACCAGCGATCCCGGCACCGGCCCCGACGGCAACCCCCTTCCCGGCGGCGCAGGCGACTGGGTGCGTGTCAACGGCTTCGGCACCCCGTGGTGGGCCGACGACCTCGAGGCGCTCTCGAAGACCCCGATCGGCGGCGTGATGCTCGCGATGGTCGAGTCAGTCGACCACGTCACCGAGACCGCCAAGCGGCTCCCCGACGTGCCGATCGTCGCACTGGTCGAGACGGCACGCGGGCTCGAACGCATCAGTGAGATCGCGTCGGCGAAGGGCACCTTCCGGCTGGCGTTCGGTATCGGAGACTTCCGCCGCGACACCGGCTTCGGCGACAACCCGATGACACTGGCGTACGCGCGCTCGCGGTTCACCATCGCGGCGAAGGCGGCACACCTACCCAGCGCCATCGACGGCCCCACGGTGGGATCGAGTGCGCTCAAGCTCAGTGAGGCGACGGCCGTCAGCGTCGAATTCGGCATGACCGGCAAGATCTGTCTGACACCTGATCAGTGCGCTCCGGTGAACGAGGGCCTCACGCCGTCGATCGACGAGATCACCTGGGCGAAAGAGTTCTTCGCCGAGTTCGAGGCCGACGGCGGCGAGATCCGCAACGGCTCCGACCTTCCCCGTATCGCCCGCGCGACCAAGATCCTCGACCTCGCCCGCGCGTACGGGGTGACCGGCACGGAGTACGAGGTCGATCCCGGCCACGCGTCGGCACCGTCGGACACCTACCACTACTGAGTTCGCCGGACTCAGATCACCGGACCCAGATCACACGGCACGCCATGCACCGGTTGCTGCCGACGCTCTGGGTGATCAGCGCGGCGTTGACCGCGCTGATCCTCGGTCCGCTGCTGCGCCCGGGATATCTGCTCTACCGCGACGCGGTCTCGACGCCTCGGTCGTACATGACCGACACGACGTTGGGGATCGGCGACCTACCACCGCGTGCCGTTCCGCAGGATTGGGCTGTGGCACTGGGGAGTTCGGTGGTCGACGGCGGATTCCTCGTCACGGCAATCCTGTTCGCGGCACTGACGATCGGTGGTGTCGGATACGGCAGGCTCGCGGCGCATCTCGTACCCGGCGCCGGCCGGACCGGCGCCGTCGCGGCCACGATCGTCTCGCTGTGGAATCCCTTTGTCGCAGAACGACTTCTCCAGGGCCACTGGGGGCTCCTCGTCGGGTACGGCGCGCTGGGATGGATCGCGCTTGCCGCTGCGCGATACCGTGACACAGCGTCGATGCGCCGCTGGTGTGTATTGGCGGCACTCCTCGCCGTCGCCGGATTCACGCCGAGCGGTTCACTGTTCGGCCTCGTGGTTGCGGTGGTCTGCGTGCGCGCGCGGCGGCTGATCGGGGTGCTGGCGGCGTGGGTGTTGTCGGCGCTGCCGTGGCTGGTGGCCGCGCTGCTGACCTCTGCGTCGACCTCGACGGACGGCACTGCGGGGGTGCGCGCCTTCGGGTTACGGTCCGAACCAGGGCTCGGACCGCTCGGCACGGTGCTTGGTCTCGGCGGTATCTGGAACGCCGACGCCGCACCTGCGAGCCGCACGTTCTGGTGGGCAGCGGTCGCGACGGTCTGCCTGATCGCAGTCGTCGGGGTCGGGTCGATCACGTTGTGGCGCAGGCGCGAACTACTTGTCGACGCTCCCCTCGTACGAGCCCTTGCCGTACTCGGTGTTGTGGTGGTCGTTGGTCTGGCGATCACGGCCTTCGGACCGGGCAGCGGCGCGCTCGCGGGGGTCGTCTCCGCGATTCCGGGCGGCGGGCTGCTGCGCGATTCGTCGAAGTTCGTGGCGCTGGTGATGCCTATCGTCGCGGTGGCGAGCGCTGCCGCGGTGTGGCGGTTACGTGACCTCGTCCCTTCGGGTTTCGCGCTCGCGGCAGTGGTTCTTCTCGTCGTGGCACCGCTGCCCGACCTCGCGTGGGGAGTCGGCGGACGACTCTCGACGGTGCAGTATCCCGATGACTGGGCGCGCGTTGCGCAACTCGTTCCCGCCGACGCGGGCGACGTCGCGCTATGGCCTCCAGGCACCGTGCGGCAGTACCCCTTCACCGACTCGCCATCACTCGATCCGGCCGCACGCATGCTGCGCGCCCCCGTCGTCGAATCGGGCGAACTCGTCGTCGACGGCGCGACCATCGACGAGGCGACACCGCGCGCACAGCAGGTGACCGAGACGCTGCGCACCGGTGGTGACCCGACAACTCTCGCTCGGCTCGGCGTCGGCTGGGTGCTCGTCGAAAATCTTTCGGGCACAGCTCAACCCGACATACCGGCCACGCTGGCTGGCCGCGCGGACGTCGTCTTCCGCGGCCACGATCTCGTCCTGTTCCGTATCGGCGACCCGGCCGACGTCGGCGACGCCTCCAGCACAGCGCGCGTGGCTGCCTACACGGCACACCTTGTCTGGGCTGCGCTGATCATCTGCGGCGGTGTTGCTGCGCTGTGGCCGCTACGGCGCCGTCGGGCTCGCAGTGAGGTTCAGCCACGCGAGGACTGATCGAAGACCGACATGAAGCCGTCGGCCGTCGCCGACCACGAATAGCGTTGCGCCCGTTCGCGTGCGGCCACTCCGAGGCGGTTGCGTTCGGCCGGATTGTCGAGGAGTTTTCTTGTGGCAGAGAGCATCTCGTCGACGCCGTCGACGAGAAGTCCGGTCTCGGCGTCGTCGATCGATTCGGCGAGCCCGGTGGCGTGGCGGTAGCCAATGGTCGGCACACCCATCTGTGCGGCTTCGATCACCGCTAGCCCCCACCCCTCCTTGCGCGACGGCATCAGGTGCACGTCGGCCTCGGCGAGGATCTGATACTTGCGATCGTTCGACACGTGACCGTGAAAGGTGACGAGCCGCCCGACACCGAGTTCGCTTGCTGCCGAACGCAATCGAGACGACCACCAACCGTCGCCGATGACATCGAGATGCACCTCTCGCTCGCCCGCGCGGTGCAGGTCGGCAAGAACCCGCAGCGCATCCTCGACCTGCTTGTGCGGGACGAGGCGCGAGAGCACGCACAGCCGAGCCGGCCCGTGATCGTCACGCGGTACCGGCACCTCCGAGTCAGGCGTCGGGTCGATTCCGTTGTGCACCACGGTGATCCGGTCGTCGTCGACACCGAGTTCGACGAGCTCGCGCGCCGACGGCGCCGACACCGTCACATACCGGTTGCGACGGTGGACCCGCGGCGACACCCGCGACTCGAGGAACCATCCCAGCCTGCCGAGGAAACGGCCGGCCACCGGCCACTGCTCTCTGTGACAGTGATGCACGAGCACGATGGTCGGCGACGACGAGACCAGTGTCGCGAAGAACGGGATGCCGTTCTGTGTGTCGACGATGGCGACGGGCGAGACTCCCGCAAGCGGACCGAAGCCCAGCCGACCGGCGACGAGCACGGCCAGGATGGCCGGATACACGGTGATCCGTCCGCCTGCGCGTACGAAGCGCATGCCGTCGCGGTCCTCGGTGCGCAAGGCACCCGGGTACGTCGACGTCAGGTAGGTGACGCGCATTCCGCGTCGAGAGAGTTCCGCACCGACCCGCTCGAGGTAGGTTTCGCTGCCTCCACCCTGGGGGTGGCGGGTATCGCGCCAGCACAGCAGCACGACGTCGGACGGGGTGTTCATCGCCGACAATGCTACGCACCCACCCCGGTAGCATCTCCGACGTGCCGCGACCGAGAACGACCACAGACTCCTCGACGGCGGGCTCGACCACGACACGTGCCGACGCCGGGATGGCCCGAATCGCCACGCTCGCACGCGCGGCGGGGCTGCTCAACGACTTCCGCTTCGAGCAGTCCGATCCCGCCCGCTTCTACCGCGCCCTCGCCGACGACACCGCCGACCTCGTTGGAGCCTTCGCCGAGCTCGACGGTGCCGTGGTGCTCGACGTCGGCGGCGGTCCCGGCTACTTCGCCGACGCGTTCCGCCAGCGCGGGGCGTCGTATCTGTCGGTGGAACCCGACCCGTCCGAGATGCATGCGGGAGGTCTCGAACATCGGGGATCGGTGCGGGCGTCGGGCCAGCAGATGCCATTCGCCGACGGCTCTATCGACATCTGCATCTCGTCGAACGTCGTCGAACACACGCCTGCGCCGTGGGAGATGGCCGACGAGATGCTGCGGGTGACCCGTCCTGGCGGCATCGTGATCATCAGTTACACGCTGTGGTGGGGTCCGTTCGGTGGACACGAAATGGGTCTGCGGCACTACTTCGGCGGCGCCCGGGCCGCGCGCTGGTACACGCGGCGCAACGGGCATCCGCCGAAGAACCTGTTCGGGACGTCGCTGTTCGCCGTGACCGCCGACGACGGTCTGCGGTGGGCTCGCTCCCGACGCGGCCGCGCACGGCTGGTCGCCGCGTTCCCGCGCTACCTGCCGAGCTGGGCGTGGTGGGTGCTGCGCATACCGCTGGTGCGCGAGGTTGCGGCGACGAACCTGGTGCTGGTGCTCGAACCGCGCTGAGGCTTGGGCGTCCCTGTGCTCAGCCGAGCCCCGCTGCGCAGCGCAGTGTGCCGCCGTTGCTGGTCGCCGAGGCGAGCAGTTCCTCACCGCGAAGGATGTTGCAGGTCACCGGGCCACGCACGACGACTGCGGTGAGTTCCGCGTCGGTGCCCGTGACGGTGGCCTGCCGTGACCACGGGGTTCCGGTCGCCGCGACGATCTCGTAGTCGTTGCCCTTGCGGAACCGCAGTGCGACGACGTCGCCGTTGCCGGTGATCTGGTAGGTCACCGCCCCTGCCGCCGGCGCGGGTGTTGTCGTGGTGGTGGTCTCCTCGGTGGTGGTTTCCTCGGTCGTCGTCGTGGTGGGCGTCGTGGTCACCGTGGTGGTCGCGGGCGCGGTGGTCGCGGCCGTGCCGCCGTCGCCTCCGGAACTGCGGATGATCGCATAGGCGACGACGGCGATCAGAGCGATGACCGCGATGATCGCCACCACCAGGATCGCGGTGCGTTTCCCGCCGCCCGACGAGTCGGGGTCCTGCCCTGGCTGCTGCTCGTTCCCGTAGCCCTGCCGGCCGTAGCCCTGGTCGGGGTAGCCCTGCTGGCCGTAGCCCTGGTCGCCATAGCCCTGATCGGGATAGCCCTGGTCGCTGTACCCGTGCTGCTGGTCCCCGTACGGCTGCTGGTCCCCGTACGGCTGGTTGGCGTAGGGATCGTGTTGCGAGTAGGCCTCGGTGCGCGCCGTCGGGTCGCCGCCCGCCGAAGGGTCCTCGTTGGGGTCGAACGCCCGGGTGTGCGGGTGCTCGGCCGGGTCGTTCGGGTCCTCGGGTGGTCGCGTCATGGCGCCGATTGTGCCAAACCGCCTGTCGCCACATGCGGGACTGGTCCAAGACCCCTCACTCTGGACAGCACAGCTCCGGCGATCGGGCCGCGCCGTGTGCCAGACCGATCCGTATGACAGTCAGCGCCGATTTCGGGCGGAACTGTCATACGGATCGCTGGACATCTGCGCGCCCCGGGCTCGCCGCCCCGGACCCGCCGCCCAGGGCTCGCCGCTCACGCCTCGGCGATCGCCTCGAGTGGTCGGGTGCGCGCGGCGCGGTTGGCGGGCCACAGCGCGGCGAGCACTCCGACGACGCCCGCTCCGATCAGCGTCACGATGATGAGCGTCCACGGCAGGACCGGATCGCCGAGTCCCCAGCGTGCAAGCGTACGCACCAGCGCCCACCCGACGACCACGCCGATCACCACACCGACGAGCGCACCATAGATGGCGATGAACACCGACTCGAGGTAGATGCTGCGTCGAACCTGACCGCGCACCATGCCGACGGCTCGGAGCATTCCGATCTCGCGGCGTCGCTCCACCACCGACAGCGCCAGCGTGTTGACGATGCCGAGGATCGCGATGACCAATGCCAACCCGAGCATCGCGTACAGGACGCCGAGCATCTGGTCGATCTGCTGCGACACACTGCTCTTGAACTGTTCACGATCCTGCACCTGCACCGTGAGGTACGAACTGGTCGCGTTCTCGAGATCTGTTCGTAGCGTTGACGAGTCGACGCCGGGCTTCGCCTTGACGAACACTCCGAAGCTCATCCGCGCAGGCTCGGGCATCAGTGACTCGTAGACCTTGCTGCCAACGAGCCACGGCTGCAACGTCTCGTTGTCGGCGTACACGCCGTCGACCCGCGTGGGAACCTGCTGACCGAGCGACGAGGTGAAAGTGACTGTGTCACCGCGCTTCCAGCCCCTGTCGTTGCTCGTGCGCTGGCTGACGAACATCCCGTCGTCCGGGAGTCTGTCCGACGCACCGTCGAGCATGTCGATGTTGGTGACGGAACTGATCTGGCCGCCGAGTGGCGAGAAGCCACTGACCTTGGTGTCGCCGACCCGCGCCTGCGCCACACCGAAACTGACCGAATCCTCGACGCCCTTCACACCTTTCACGGCCTCGGCGACGGCTGGCGAGATCGGCAGATTGTTGGTGCCGGTCACGATGTAGTCGGCGGTGATTCCCGTGTCGACGGCGGTGTCGACGGTGCCCTTGAATGATGTACCGAGCGTGCCGATCACGGCCACGAGGATCAGCCCGAGTGTCAGCGCGAAGGCTGTCGCGGAGCTGCGTCGTGGATTGCGCATCGCGTTGGTGCGGGCCAGGTAGCCGATCGACCCGAAGGGTGCGCCGATCACTCGTCCGAGCACACCGACGACGGGCTGCAGTAATGCCGGGCCCGCGAGTACGGCCGCCAGAATCGCGGCGCCCGCGCCGAGACCGACGATGATCGCACGCAGCATGCCCTCCCCCATGGCACCCCACACGATCGCGACGACGGCGATCACACCGAACACCACTCCGGCGATCGTGCGGTTGCGCAACGACGACGCGCGCTCGGCGTCGCTGGCGCGCATCGCCTCGACGGGCGGCACTCGTGCCGCACGTACCGCGGGAACCCACGCGCTGACCATCGTCACCACGACGCCGACGAAGAGTGCCGCGAGTACCGCCCACACGCTCACGTTGAGCGACGCCTGCGGCAGCCCCGACGTCGACGACGTGATGGCCTTGAGCGCAGCCGCCAGCCCGATGCCGACACCGAGACCGACGAGTCCACCGATCACACCGACGACGAACGCCTCGAACAACACCGATCGCGACACCTGGCGCTCGGTGGCGCCCACCGCACGCAGCAACGCGAGCTCCCGATTGCGTTGCGCCACAATCATCGAGAAGGTGTTGTAGATGATGAATGTGCCAACCACCAGACCGATGGCGGCGAAGGCGAGCAGGATGCCGGTGAAGATGGTGAGGAACTGGTTGACGCGGTCCTTCTCGTCCTGGCGCACCTGATCGCCGGTACGGACCTTGAGCGCATCCGACGCGAGGAGCTTCTGGACGCGATCGCGCAGTTCGGTGTCGCTGACGCCCGCGACGGCGGACATGTCGACGGTCGCGACATGCTCACCGTCGGAGAGCAGTTGGCTTGCCGCTTCGCGTTCGAACTGCACGTTCACGAATCCGCCGGTGTCGCCCGTGAGCTGGCTGATACCCACGACCGTGACGTCCATTGGCTGGCTCGAGCCCTGTCCGACAACCACTTTCGTCTGCGAACCGACCTTGAGATCACCCTTCTCCGCCGCCGATTCGTTGAGGACCACTTCCTGGTATCCGGTCGGTGCACGTCCGCCGGGCAGCAGCTTTCCGTCGTCGGGAGACAGCGACTCGTTCGGCGGGATGTACGCCGAACCAATGCTCGGCGCCCCACCGGTTTGCAGTGCCTTGCCGCTCGAATCGGCAATGGTCACCAGGCCCGAGTAGTTGGTCGACAGCTTGTCGATACCGAGCTCTTTCTTCTGTGAGTTCAGTTGGTCGACAACCGACTTCGACACCCCGGCGGAGTTGGAATCCTCCGGGGTCACTTCGACGGACACACCGGGTGCCGCGTTGTCGAAGATCGAGTTGAAGGCCTGCGAGATGGTCGACGTGAACACGATCGACCCCGCGACGAACGCGGTACCCAACACGATCGAGAAGACCGTCAGCGCGAGTCGCAGTTTGTGCGCACCCAGATTGCGCAGCGATACCTTCCGCATCACCGAGGACGAGGCCATGTGTCAGCCCGCCTGCGTCGAATCCGCACCGGACCCGGCGTCCGCAGCGTGCCGGCCGACGCCGGATTCCGGTGCGACAGAGCCGGATTCATGCTTGCCCAGTTCTGCGCCGTCAGTCACATCAGCAGTCGCACCGGCATCCGAGCCGGAATCGCCCGCGGGAACGTCGTCGAGATTCTTCATCACCTCGAACACGTCGTCGGCCGTGGGCCGGGGTAGTTCGCGGACGATCTTGCCGTCGGCGAGGAAGACGACGCGGTCGGCATACGACGCCGCTCGCGGGTCGTGCGTCACGATGACGACGGTCTGACCGAACTCGTCGGTCGCCGCACGCAGGATGGACAGCACCTCTCCCGACGATCGGGAGTCGAGGTTTCCGGTCGGTTCGTCGCCGAAGATGATCGCGGGCCTCCCGACGAGTGCACGCGCACAGGCGACACGCTGTTGCTGACCGCCGGAGAGCTCGCTGGGCAGGTGATCGAGTCGGTCGCCGATACCGAGTCGGCTGATCACCGTGTCGTACCAGTCCTTGTCGACCTTGCGCCCTGCGATGTCGGACGGCAGCGTGATGTTCTCAGCGGCGGTCAGAGTCGGGACGAGGTTGAACGACTGGAACACGAAGCCGATGCGGTCACGTCGCAGCAGCGTCATCTTCTTGTCGGACAGGCCCGTCAGATCTGTGTCGCCGATGTGGACGTGACCGCTCGTCGCGACGTCGAGTCCGGCGAGGCAATGCATCAGGGTCGACTTCCCCGAGCCGGACGGCCCCATGATGGCGGTGAACTCGCCGGACCGGAACGACAGCGTGACGCCACGCAGTGCGTGGACCTCCGTGTCACCTGATCCGTAAGTTTTGACGAGATCCTCGGCGCCCGCGCTCGCGCCCTGCTCTGATGTCATGGCTTAACCGTGCCAAAAATGGCACCGCATTGCCATCGGGTGATTCCCCTACAGTGTTTCCCCACAACACCCTGAGATCTCAGGGTTGCCGCGACGACGCGTCAGCGGGGCAGCTGGACCTCGAAGGAGTGCACCCTGGTCGGCCCGGCGAAGGCGTTGTTCGTGACGACGAACAGGGTGCGGGTGCGGAAGTCCTGCCACGGCAGATCGGGCTGCCAGTTACCCCACGCCATCGACGACATGTTGCCCGTCGAGAGTCGGGGTGTGCCGTCGGTGTTGAAGATCGACTGCTTGGGCATCGGCTTCTCGGCACCCGAGAGGTTGGCCCTCCCGCCGACCTGATCGGCGCCACGGGTCGTCGCCCAGTAGATCGCCGTGCTGCGGCCTTTACCGCGCTCGAGGACGAGGAAGTCGGTGTTGTTGACCGCGAGGACGTCGGCAGCGCTCTTGCCCGGATCGGTGCGATACACGAACTCGGAGTTGGTCTTTCCGAACGTCAGCAACCGCGCCGACGTTGCGGGGTCCTGACGGAGACCTCCCGCCGTGATCACGCTGATCTGCCCGCGTGGTCCCACAGCGACGCCGGTGAGTCCACGCTGACCGGCGAGACCCGACTTCTTCGATGGCCGCCACGCCGCGGGCAGCCCGAGGTCACGAATGTAGGTGGCCACCGGCCCTGCGCTCTGCAGCCGCACGAACTGATGGTCGCCACCACTGACGACGACGTAACCACCGCTCGTGGCGCGGATTCCCTCGTACTGTGCCGAACCCGGCAGCGGCGGAATGTTGCCAGGGCCCAGCAGCACACCTCCGCCGTCGATTCCGGGATTCGACGTGAAGCCCGCGGCACCCGAGGTGTAGCTGAACTGGCTTGTGAAGAAGCGTGCTGGTCCGCCGCGGCCGACGTCGGTCGAGATCATCGCGAATCGGTTGGCGCCGATCCGATCGATGCCCGAGATCGCCCCGAATGTCGGTACGCCACTGACGTAGGCAGTGTCGGTGTAGCGCGCGATGATCGGCGTCGCAGAATGCGCAGTTCCGGCGGACATACCGGATATGCCGAGGAGAACTGATGTACCCAAAAGCGCAGAGACGACCGTTGCCCCCCACGAGCGAAGACTCATAGGGGGCAACGATACCTCAGTTACAGATGTGACAGAAGGTGAGATCAGGCCAGCCGCTGCTTGAGGGCGTCGAGCTCATCCTGCAGGCTTGTCGGGAGCTTTTCGCCGACGAACTCGAAGAGTTCTTCGATCAACGGGAGCTCACGACGCCACTCGTCGGGATCGACGGCGAGTGCCGCCTCGAGATCCTCGGTGGGGACGTCGAGCCCGGAGACGTCGATCTCCTCCGGCTTCGCGACGATGCCGACCGGCGTCTGCACGCCTTCGTTCTCGCCCTCGATGCGGCCGATGATCCACTTCAGCACGCGGCTGTTCTCGCCGAATCCCGGCCACAGGAAGCGGCCGTCGTCGCCGCGACGGAACCAGTTGACGTAGAAGACCTTCGGGAGCTTCGACGCATCAGCGTTCTTGCCCAGGTTGATCCAGTGCTGGAAGTAGTCGCCGACGTGGTAGCCCATGAACGGCAGCATGGCCATCGGGTCGCGGCGGACGGTGCCCACCTTGCCCTCGGCGGCGGCGGTCTGCTCGGAGCCGACCGTGGCACCCATGAAGACGCCGTTCTGCCAGTCGCGGGCCTCGGTCACGAGAGGCACCGTGGTCTTGCGACGACCACCGAACAGGATCGCCGAGATCGGCACACCCTGGGGGTCGTCCCACTCCTCGGCCAGCGAGGGGCACTGCGAGATCGGTGTGCAGTAGCGCGAATTCGGGTGTGCCGCAGGCTCATCCGAATCGGGCGTCCAGCTACGTCCCAGCCAGTCGGTCAGGTGCGCAGGCTTCTCGCCTCCGATTCCCTCCCACCAGATGTCGCCGTCGTCGGTCTCGGCGACGTTGGTGTACAGGGTGTTTCCGGCGTCGATGGTCTTCATCGCGTTCGGGTTGGAGTCCATGCTGGTGCCCGGTGCCACACCAAAGAAGCCGAACTCGGGGTTGATCGCGTAGAGACGACCGTCGTCGCCGAAGCGCATCCAGGCGATGTCGTCGCCGACGGTCTCGGCCTTCCAGCCCGGGATGGTCGGCTGGATCATTGCCAGGTTGGTCTTGCCACACGCGCTCGGGAACGCAGCGGCGACGAAGTAGACCTTGTTCTCCGGGCTGGTCAGCTTCAGGATCAGCATGTGCTCGGCCATCCAGCCCTCGTCACGCGCGATCACCGACGCGATGCGCAGCGCGTAGCACTTCTTGCCCAGGAGCGCGTTGCCGCCGTAACCCGATCCGTACGACAAGATCTCGCGGGTCTCGGGGAAGTGGGTGATGTACTTGTTCGGGTTGCACGGCCATGCGACGTCGGCCTGACCGGGCTCGAGCGGAGCGCCGACCGAGTGCAGGCCCTTGACGAAGAAGCCGTCGTCGCCGAGCAGGCGCAGCACCTCGGGACCGACGCGGGTCATGATCTTCATCGAGAGCACGACGTAGGCGGAGTCGGTCAATTCGACGCCGAGCTTCGGGTCGTCGGAGCCGAGCGGACCCATGCAGAACGGGATGACGTACATCGTGCGGCCGCGCATGCTGCCACGGAAGAGGGGCGTGAGGGTGGCGCGCATCTCGTCGGGCGCGACCCAGTTGTTCGTGGGACCCGCATCTTCTTCACGCTCGGAGCAGATGAAGGTGCGCGATTCGACGCGCGCGACATCGGCGGGATCGGACTTGGCCAGGTAGGAATTGGGCTTGTGCTCTTCGTTCAACTTGAGCAGCGTGCCCGACTCGACGAGTTCAGCGGTGAGACGATCCCACTCCTCGTCGCTGCCGTCGGACCAGACCACACGGTCGGGCTGAGTGAGCTCGGCGACCTCGGCCACCCATGCCAACAGCGCTTCGTGTTTAGTCGGAGCGGTGCCGGGTTCCAGACCCGGAATCGTGGCGGCGGTCATATTTCCTCCTCCGAGGTGGCGACCCGCATTGGCCGCCCCGTATGGGTTGCTTATCCCCAGGATACTGTGACCGAGCGTGCGCTAGGGCCTGGGGTTACGAGATGCGGTATAGGCCACATTCGCACACCCCGGAGGGGGCTTGCAAGGTGACCGATGTCGGATTTCCGAGGACTTGCAACCCACTGCCACCAGGACTTTCTGCTCTATGCGAACCCACTCACTCGAGTCTGCCGGAGTCCGTGGCAACCCAGATGCCGGTGTCGCGGTCGAGTGTTTGGGAGGCGAACGAGCCGTCGGAGCCCACCTGTGTGATGCGATCGACCTGACCGTCGTGGTCACTGTCGGTGTACACCGTCAGGCCCCCGGGACCACTGCGAGTCAACGAATCGGCCACCCCGTCTGCGTCGGTGTCGACGTCTGCGGGGCCGAGGTCCCAGATGCGGCCGTCGTCGTGCATCAGCAGGTTGTCGGCGGGCGAATCGGGCTGCGACCCCGGCTCGGTGAGACCGGCCCAGTCCCGGTGCTCCTCACCGGATACGTCTCCGAAGTCGAACGAGTCGATGTTCACTGCCTACCCCCACTGACTGCCCCACCCGCCGCGCGGAGCTCTCTGAGACGTTGATCGATCTCGGCGACCTCGTCGGCGATTCGACGACCCTGGCGATCGTAGGCGCGCAGCACCTGGCCGCCGATGCGCGATTCCGCCTCGGTGAGCTGCATGGCAACCCGACGTTCTACCCGGGCGCGAACGTCGGCGAGAACGTCGTTGACCCAGGTACGCACCTGCGCGCGCACGGTTGCCGCGCGCCGCATCCGGATCACCCACACCGCCACCGCGAGTCCGAGCAGGAGCGCCGCGGGCATGCTGATCCACTGCAGGGTGTGCACCGAGGCCAGCGGAGCGACCGCGAGTCTGCCGATTCCGATACCCGTCGACGCACCGATCAGCAGCAGCATCGCGTCCTCGCCCGTGCGTCGCCCGGACGGCAGATCGCGACGCACAACGATCGGCTCGTCGTCTCGGTGTGCGGGCGGATCGTCGACGTCGAGTCCGACGAGCGTCGACGACGCGACGGCGTCGAGTCGGGTGTCGGTGATGGCGTCGAGGTCGGTGACGAGACCGTCGATCTCGCGGTCGAGCCAGGCGGCGTCGGCCTCGAGGTCGGAGCCGGTGGTCGTGGCGCCGCGGTGTTCGGCGCGCGCGACGAGCGCACGGACCCGCGCCGTGATGTCGGCGCTGCTCTGCGCACGCACGCGGACGATTCCCGCGCGAAGCGATGCCAGCCTGTCCGCCCGTCCCCTGTCTCTGAGCGCCAGTAGTCGTGCTCGACGGATGGCCAAGGCGTCGGGGTCGACGCGGTCGTCGGAATCCACAGCGGTCGGTGCTTGCGGGGTTTTCGGTTGCGGAGTTTTCGGTTGCGGGGTGCGAACGGTGGGCTCGGCGTTCGGTGTCGCGAACCAGTCGAGCAGATCGCCGATCCCCGACTCGTCGACGGCGCCCGCGAGTGCCGCGGCTGCCGACACCGCGAAGACCGGTAGTGCTCCGGCGGGATCGAGTTCTGACCGATATCCACGCACGATCCGCGGCCAATCCCAGAACGACTCGATGCGGCAACAGACCAGAGCAACATGCTCCACCGCCGAGGTCAGCTCCCGCAGCGCGGCAAGATCCTCGTCGTCGACGACCGCCGATGCCGGATCGATGACCAGCACCGCAGCGCGGGCGCCCGCCAGGTCGCGGTTCGGATCGAACGTCACGAAGTCGATGGCCGAACCTGCAGTGCCCTCTTTCGCAGCCGCGACCGCCCGACACGCCTCCACGAGAGGCTCGACGTCGACACCTTCGGCGGCGGCCACGGCGACCCGACACAGAGGAACGAGACCGGCGTCGAGCGTCGACAACTCGGAGCCCACGTCACACACCTCCCGTCTGCAGGAGCCGTTCGACGCTGTCGCGGTCGGCGCCGGCTGCCGCGGCCAGCTCGAGCGATGCACGCACCTGCGCACCCCGGTGGGCAGCGACCGCGGGCATGCACGTCTCGATCGCGTCGCGCAGAGCGTCGAATCCGCTTGTCGCTCGTAAGTATCTGGTGAGTGCCGCCGCGGTGGCGGCCGACAGATCGTCGACGGCCAGAAGAGTCAGCGCTCGCCCGATACCAGCGGCGTCGAGGCGTCGAATCAGGTCGGCGCGCATCTGCAATTGAGGCCGTGCGGGCGCGAGAAAGTGGCCGGACATCGACGGCATCGCCTCACCGTCGGCGGCGAGTGTGCGGAGGAACTCGAACTCGTCGTCGGACACTGTGCTGCACGCCGACAACTGCGAGACCGCGACGACCGGCCTGGCGAGTGACTCACTCGCGACGCGGACCAGCCTGTCTGCGGCATCGGCTGCGAGTGTGTCGGCCTTTCCGAGGACGACGACGGTCCGCTCGCGTGGCGAGGCGGCGAGCATGTCGTGGTCGGCACGTCGCGGCGCTCCGGCGAGCACATGCACTCGAAGATCGGCTCCGGCGAGGACGCCCGACCCACGCTCGGCCACGAATGCCGCGACCCCGAACCGCTCACACAACGCACGCGCCATGGTGTCGCGACCCACCCCGCGCCGACCGACCACCGCAACCGACAGTGGCTGCACGTAGCGTCGCGCGGCGGCGTCGAGCGTGCCGAAAGCGGGCGAATCGGGCGCGACGAGCTGCCCGATCGATCCCGACGACAGTGCGCGAGCGAGCGGACCCGTTGGATCGATCACGCACTCACCCCCACTCGAGACCGGCCGATCTTCCCTGGTGGAAGGGTAGTCGCAGTTGGGTGAGGTGGCGCAGCAGATTGCACAAGCGGGTGTCGACGTGTGCATGACCGACCCGATGGGCCACGATGGACCGGTGAACTCCTCCCCCGGACCGGCCGACGGCCAAGGCGACGCGTCACGCCTCTACCCGCGCGTGACCAGCTTCCGCTTCCGCCGCGGCTCGCTGACGCCGGGCCAGCAGCGCAACTGGGAGACGCTGTGGCCGGTGCTCGGTCGCGACCTGGCAACCGACCCGGCCCAGACCCCGGAACCACCCATCGACTTCGACGCGCTGTTCGGGCGTGAGGCACCGCGCGTGCTCGAGATCGGCAGCGGAACCGGCATCTCGACGGCCGCGATGGCGGCGGACGAACCCGACGTCGACGTGATCGCCGTCGAGGTCTACAAGCCGGGCCTGGCACAGCTCGTCGGGCTCGTCGACCGCGCAGGCCTGACCAATGTGCGCATGATCCGCGGCGACGGCGTCGTCGTGTTGCGTGAACTCATCCCGTCCGGATCGCTCACCGCGATTCGCCTCTTCTTTCCCGACCCCTGGCCCAAATCGCGCCATCACAAGCGCCGCTTCGTCCAACGAGGCACCATCGAACTCATGGCTGACCGACTCCGGCCCGGCGGCGTCCTGCATATCGCCACCGACCATGCGGACTACGCGGAGTGGATCGCCGAAATCCTTGCGACGCAGAATCCCGAGCGGGTCCACGTCGTACCCGCGACCACTGCGGTGCCGGTCTCGCTCGAGCGTCCGACCACCAAGTTCGAAGGTCGCGCAGAACGCGAGGGCCGCGAGGTCAACGAGTTCGTCTATGTCCGACCCCGTGAGAAGGCGACGGCTGAGGGCTCAGACAACCCAGAATCTCCAGAAACCCCTGAATCTCCAGAGATCCCGACAGGCGGCGATGGCTCATGACCGACACCCGTGGCACGGCCGCACGCTTCGCCGACACGATCTCCGGACAGAGCGGCGCGCAGCGCGTCCTTCTGGTCTGGGACGCACCCAACATGGACATGGGCCTCGGGTCCATTCTCGGCGGACGGCCGACGGCGGCGCACCGACCGCGGTTCGACGCGCTCGGCCGCTGGCTACTCCAGCGCACCGCCGACATCTCGGCACAGGCGGCCGTCGCGGCCTACGATCGGTCGGTCGGCGACGACAACGCTGATGACAGTGCGATCGATGATGACGATGCTCTCGACGGCGATAGTGATGTCGACGACATTTCGACGACGTCGGACACCGCGGTCCAGATCGAACCCGAGGCGACGGTCTTCACCAACATCGTGCCTGGTAGCGCCGACGTCGTGCGGCCGTGGGTCGACGCGTTACGCAACGTCGGGTACGCGGTCTTCGCCAAGCCGAAACTGTCCGAGGACAGCGATGTGGACTCCGACATGCTCGACCACATCGAGCTTCGCAGGCACACTGTTGGGTTAGCCGGGCTTATCGTCGCGTCCGCAGACGGTCAGGCGTTTCGGGATCCACTGATCGAGATCGCAGCCGAAGGCGTTCCGGTCACGGTCATCGGGTTCCGCGAACACGTGAGCTGGGCGCTGTCGACGGACGGACTCGAGTTCGTCGATCTCGAGGAGATACCCGGTGTGTTCCGGGAGCCGCTGCCTCGGATCGGGCTCGATTCGCTGCCAGACGACGGCGCGTGGCTCACCCCGTTCCGACCGCTGCGCGCACTTCTCCGCTGAGAGAACAGTCCGCTCGGACCGCAAACCCAGCCCGAAACACCAAGAGCCAAACCTCAGCAAGCACTCAGGCACCACTGAAACAATCTCGGCAACTATCTCGGCGAGACTCTCCCGAAAGGAGTCGGCGTGTTCGGAGCCATCGGAACATTCGTCTTCCGGATGCGCTTTGCCGTCATCGCGGTGTTGGTCGCCATCATGGGCGGCCTCGGCCTCTACGGACTCGGCCTCGGCAACCACCTGTCGCAGAGCGGCTGGTTCGACCCGACCGCCCAGTCGTCGAAGGGTTCGGTCGTCGCCGACACCGCCTTCGGCCGCGACCATCGCTCCGACGTCATCCTCCTCATCACCCCGCCCGCAGGCACGCAGGTCGACGACAAGGAGTTCGGCACCAAGGTCGAGAAGGTCGTCGACGATCTGCTGCAGCAGCATCCCGATGTGGTGCAGCGAGCAGCCGAGGCTCCCGATTCGACCGATCAGCAGGCCTACGAGAACGCGCTGCGCAACAACCACGAGATCATCGACCCCTTCTATCTGAAGGACGACACGGTCGCGCAGAAGGCGGCGCAGGACACCATCAGGTCGCGGACGTTCACCGCGGACAAGAAGCAGGCCTTCATCAGCATCGGCGTCGCGGGCAACGACGACACCTCGGTGCTCGCGAACTACCAGAAGATCGAACCGTTCCTGCAGGGCGTCGTCGACGATCCCGGTAAGTACGGTCTCGAGGGCACCCGATTCCAGTTGGCCGGCCTCCAGCCCGTCGCAGGAGCGATGGCCAGCGGCATGGACGACGACATCCGACGCGCCGAGGTCATCGCGCTTCCGCTGGTCGCGGTGATGTTGTTCTTCATCTTCGGCGGTGTCATCGCCGCCTGTCTCCCGGTGTTCATCGGCGGTCTGACCATCGCGGGCTCGCTGGGCATCATGAACATCATCGCCCAGCTCACCGAGCTCAATATCTTCGCGCAGTCGGTGGTCACCCTGATCGGCCTCGGCATCGCGATCGACTACGGCCTGTTCATCGTCAGCAGATTCAGAGAAGAACTCGCAGAGGGCTACAGCACCAAGGCCGCGGTACGAAGAACCGTGATGACCGCGGGACAAACCGTGGTCTTCTCGGCGACCATCATCGTCGCCGCCATCGCATGTCTGCTGATGATGCCGCAGGGCTTCTTGAAGTCCGTCGCGTACGGCGCGATCTTCTCGGTGTCGTTGGCCGCGATCCTCTCGATCACGGTGCTGCCGGCCATCCTGAGCATCCTCGGACCGAAGATCGACGCCTTCGGGTTGCCGTTCCTCCGGCGCACCAAGACCAAGGCTGAGATCGAGAACGGCTTCTGGGGCCGCCTGTCGGGGTGGGTCATGCGCCACCCCGTCGCCACCGCGGTGCCGACCGTCCTGATCCTGCTCGTCCTCACCATCCCGATCGGCGGCATCAAGTTCGGCGGCATCAGCGAGGCTTATCTGCCGCCGGACAACCCGAGCCGTGTCGCGCAGGAGGACTTCGACAAGGCGTTCCCGAAGGAACGCACCGAAGAGGTCAAGCTCGTCATCTCCTACGACGTCAACGACCCCGACAGCGGCACCAAGATCCAGCAGATCGCCGACGAGGCCAACAAGATCCCCGGCTTCACCAAGCAGTTCAGCCCGTCGGCCGACGACGGCGCGCTCACCGGGACCTACGGCTTCAACGGTCCGCAGGTCATCCAGATGTCGGCGGGTCTGGTCAATCGCGATACCGCCGGCGCGGCCGTCAAGGACCTGCGCGCCATCGACAAACCCGCGGGCATCCAGATGTGGGTGGCCGGAACTCCGGCACTCGTGCAGGACTCCATCGACGCCCTGCTCACCCGACTGCCCCTCATGGCGATCCTGCTCGTCTTGGTCACCGGACTGCTGATGTTCCTGGCGTTCGGATCGCTGGTGCTACCGATCAAGGCAGCACTGATGTCGGCGCTGGGCCTCGCGGCGACGCTGGGCATCTTGACGTGGATCTTCGTCGACGGTCACGGCGCGTCGATCGCCAACTTCACGCCCGGCCCGCTGTTTGCGGCCGTCTTGGTGCTGATCATCGCGATCGTGTTCGGTTTGTCCACGGACTACGAGATATTCCTGTTGTCCCGCATGGTCGAAGCCAGACAGAAGGGCGCGAGCACCACGGAAGCGGTCCGCGTCGGTACAGCACACACGGGTCGGATCATCACCGCGGCGGCTGCGATTCTCATCGTCGTGACGGGCGCCTTCGGTCTGTCCGACATCGTGATGATGAAGTACATCGCGTACGGCATGATCGCGGCCCTCATCCTCGACGCGACCATCATCCGCATGTTGCTGGTGCCGTCGACGATGAAGCTGCTCGGTGACGACTGCTGGTGGGCACCGCGCTGGATGAAGACCTTGCAGCGCAAGATCGGCCTCGGCGAGACGATCCTCGACGACGAGCCCGACTCCAAGGTCGCCGGTGCGGGCGCCGGCACGCAGGGTATGCGCGCGGGCACGCTGATCTCCGAGGTACCGACGACCGCCATGCGGGCAGCTCCGCGTGCCGCCGCAACGGTCTCGGCGGGCGCGGCCACACGCTCCATGCGCGCCGGTTCGGCGCCGCGGCCAACCCCCGCACCCCAGCCGGCCCCGGCGCCGCAACCGATGCAGCGTCGCGCTGCGCAGCCGGCCGCCCAACCTCCTGCTGCCCAACCTGCAGCTCAGCCGACAGCGCGCAGCGGGCCGTCGCAGCCGCCGTCGGGCCGACGCCCTGCCCTGCGCGACCAGCGTCCCGCACAGACGCTCGACGAGATCGAGCCGGTACGTTCTACGCGCTCGGCTCGCCCGCCGTCACCGCGTCGTCAGAAGTCCGATCGTCCCGACACCGGCGGGTGGATGCTCGGCGAGGGCGGCATCCGCCTGAACCAGCCGCAGTCAGGCGCCACGGGCCCGTCGCCGCTGGGTCGACGCCCCGATCTCGACAAGACCGGCAAGCGTCCGCTCGTCGCGTCACTGTCGCCGGAGCAGGCGCGGGCGCGGGCAACGCAGCAACGCGCACCCGAGGGTGCACAGTCGCCGATGGAGCGTGGACTCTCCCCCGACGCGGCGCGCCGAGCGCAGCCACCCGTCGCACCGAGCGAGGAACATCAGACCCGTACGACGCCGCCCCGGCGTTCGCGCCCCGACGATGGACCGAGTCGGTCGGATCGCCACGCACGCGCCGAAGAGACGCCAGGCGAGAACCGGCAGATCAGCGTGCAGGAGTTGTTGCGCCGCAGCCGTTCCGGCGAGTAGCAGGTCGGCTCACTCGTCGTCGATCCCGTGCTCGATCGCGTACCGCGCGAGTTCGACACGGTTGCCGAGCTGTAGTTTGCGCAACGTCGACTGCACGTGATTCTCGACGGTCCGGTGGCTCAAGGTCAGCTTCCGGGCAATCTGCTTGGCGCTCATGCCCTTTGCGACGTAGCGCAGCACCTCGGTTTCGCGCTCGGTGAGCACCGGAGTCTGCGGTGCGCGGTCGGGTTCTGACGACATGCGCCGGAATTCACCGAGTACGAGACCCGCGAGTCCCGGCGTGAAGACCGCCTGGCCAGCCGCGGTCGCCCGCACCGCGTCGATCAGTTCCTCTTTCGACGCACTCTTGACCAGATAGCCACTCGCGCCGGCCTTTACGGCGTCGAGGACGTCGTCGCGCTCGTCGGATGCCGACAAGACCAACACCCGCGTCTTCGGCGACACCTCGAGGACCGCCGCGGTGGCCTCCGCCCCGTTGCCGTCGGGCAGTTGCATGTCCATGAGCACGACGTCGGGTCGCACCGCACCGGCACGACGCCCCGCCGCGCCGGACGAATCGGCAGTCGCCACGATCTCGAACCCCGCGTCGGAGAGATCGCGCGCCACCCCGTCCCGCCACATCGGATGGTCGTCGACAACCATCACCCGCAGTTGGCTGGCATCTTGCGTATCGCTCATCTCTTCTCCCGCGTCACCGGTACCGTCAGTTCCCACTCCGTGCCTATTCCCTCGTCGGAGTCGAGTGTCGCTGTGCCACCGAGCGATTCGATTCTCGCGACGATGGACTGCGCGACGCCGAGCCTGCCGGCGCGACGCGCCTCGTCGAGCCGTCCCGCCGCGATACCCACACCGTCGTCGCGGACACTCACGACCACGGTGTCGTCGAGGTCTTCGAGGAGTACGTAGGCCCGCGCCCCCGCACCCGCGTGATGTGTGACGTTGTCGAGTGCGTTGATCACCGCAGCGCTGATCTCGCGTGCCGTCGTCGCGTCGATGATCACCGGGTCCGCGGGCGCGCTCACCGCGGCGGCGTCACCACCGGCAGCACGCAGCAGCGCGGTCAGATCCGCAGTCCCACACGTCGATTCACCTCCGACGTCGACATCGGAGATCAGGCGACGCAAGGCCACCTCCTGAGTTGCCGCGAGGTCGGCGAGTTGCGCTGTCGGACCGCCTATCTCACGCCCACGTTTGGAGATGAACGAAAGTACCTGAAGCACACCGTCATGCACCTCGCGGGACAGTCTCTCGCGTTCGGTCGCAGCCGCCGCGACGCGCGCAGCAGCGGCCAACTCCGCCTGCGCCCGACGGGCGTTGACCGCCGCGAGTCCCACCGCGACGCCGGACGCCATCATCACGAGGATCGTCGCGTTGCGACCGAAGTTGAGGTCGAGCCAGCCCTTGACGAAAGCGCTTGTGCCGCCGACGACCAGACCTGCAACGAGGCCGACGATCGGCCCGCCGAGCAGTGCCGCGGAGATCACCGAGTTGGTGGCCCACAACGTAGTCGGCCATGTCTGATTGTTCAGCGCCCACGATTCGCTGGCCACATACGATGTCGACAACATGAGTGCGCAGGCGATCACCAATTCCGCGCCGACCCAATACCAATTGCGGCCGAAGCCAACGTAATACGCGATGCCGCAGGCCACGGTCCACGCGGTGAGCAATCCGAACAACACCCACGTCACACCCGGGTGCAACAGGTCGTCGTCGATCGCGATCCGGAACCCGAGCGCGTAGAGGTACGACAACAGTCGCAGCACCTGCGCGCCGCGCCAGAGCGGCGTGACCGGATCACTTCTCATGACGTCTCGTCGGGGTCCTTCGCGGGCGCTGTGTCGTCGGTTGCCGTGTCTCCCGTGTCGTCCACGCGAGCACCATCACCGTCGAGCCCTCGCTCGACGTCGGCCTCGGCGTCGGCTTTCGGGACACCGACGCCCTCCTCGACCGCGACGCCCGCCGAGGCGGTCGCGGCATCGAGATCTCGGTTGTCCCAATGAGGTTCGTCGGGTTCGGCGTAGTGATACGAACCCTCACCACTCGAGATCGGCAGGTTGCGGTGGCCCGCGAGATATCGCACGGCGGTATTCGCGAACGCGATGATCGGTACGGCGAACAGACCGCCGATGATTCCGGCCCCGACGATGCCCGCGGCGATGGCAAGGATCACCGCGACGGGATGCAGTCGCACCGACCTGCCGAGCAGGAACGGTTGCAGCACATGGCCTTCGAGCTGCATCACGCCGACGAGGATGGCCAATACGATCACGGCGGTCAGCCAGCCCTGCGTGACCAGCGCGATCACGACGGCGAGTGAACCACTGATCAGTGCGCCGACGATCGGTATGAACGAGAACAGGAAGATCACCGTTGCCAGCGGCAGGGCCAGCGGAACGCGCAGGATCGCCAGCCCGATGCCGATACACACGGCGTCGACGAGGGCGACGATCACCGTCGCACGCACGTAGCCGACCAGGGTGCCGAAGCCCGCGACTCCCGCGGCAGCGACCCGACCTCGGGTATTGCGAGGTACGAGTCGGCAGCAGAACTCCCAGATCTGACCGCCGCCGTAGAGGAAGAAGATCGTCAGGAATACCATCAGCAACGCGCCGGTGACCAGTTCGGTCGCCGTCGTCGCCGTGGCGACGGCACCACCGGCGAGTTTGGCCTGGTTGTGCTCCATCAGGTTGATGATGTTCGACCCGAGGTTGCGCACCTGCGATTCGTCGACGTCGAGTGGGCCGTCGACCAACCACTCCCGGGTGCGGTCGATGGTGACCGTGATCTCGGCGGTCAGTGCGGGGAATCCGTGGACGAACGCTCGGCCGACAAACGTCAGGACGGTCGCAACGACACCGAGCGCGACCAGCATCATCACGACGACGGCGAGCGACCGTGGCAGACCCTTCCGATCGAGCCAGTCGACGCCAGGCACGAGGAATGCCGACACCAGAATCGCCAGCGCAACCGGAACGAGTACCTCGTCGAATTGCAGGAACAGACGCCCGAGGACGTAGATGGCGAGGAGGATCAGCAGGAGCCGCCAGACCCACTCGGCTGTGGCACGAACAAACGGGTGGACCTTGGATCGGTCGAGCTCGGCCAGCGACCTGCCCGACGCACCCGCTTCTGCATCTTCGGGATATCCGTCGTTCGTTCGAGCGGCATGGTCCACGGAAGTCACACTAGCTGTCGTTACCCTTGGCCGTATGACGTCGGATACACCGGCGGTCCACCGCACCGCCACGCGCTCACGCTTCTGGTGGGTTCGGTGGGTGCTGGTGGCGGTCGTGGTGGTCGTCCTGGCGGTCGAGATCGTGCTGATCTGGCCGAAACTCGAAGAGGCCGCGCACCGAATCGGTGATCTCGATTGGGTGTGGCTCGTCGCGTGCATCGTCGCCGCATTGCTCTCGATGGACAGCTTTGCGCAGGTACAGCGTGCGCTGCTGCGCTCGGCGGGTGTCCGTGTGTCCGAGTGGAAGTCGTTGTCGGTGGTGCTGGCCGCGAACTCGGTCAGCCAGACGCTGCCGGGCGGTCAGGTGCTCGCGCCTGCCTTTACCTACCGCGAGACCCGAAAATGGGGCGCCACGCCCGTCATCGCGTCGTGGCAGGTCGTCATGTCCGGACTGCTCGCGGGTGTGGGGCTCGCGGTGCTCGGCTTCGGGGGCGCACTGCTCGCGGGCGCCAAGACCAGCCCGTTCTCGGTGGTCTTCTCCGCGGTCGGATTCATCGCGGTGGCTGTCGTGCTGCAGTACCTCGCCAGCCATCCGGAGTCGTTGCAGTCGACCGGCGAACGTGTACTCGGCTGGATCAACCAGGTACGTAGCAAGCCGGCCGATCACGGGGTGGCGCGGCTGCTGGAGACACTCGAACAGCTGCGGGCCGTCCAGCTCACGCGCCGCGACACCAGCGTCGCCTTCGCGTGGAGCTTGTTCAACTGGATCGCCGACGTCGCATGTCTGATGTTCGCGTGCTGGGCGGTCGGGGCTCATCCGAGCATCTCCGGACTGATGGTCGCCTACGCGGCGGGCAAGGCGGTCGGTACCGCCATCCCGCTGCTACCCGGAGGCATCGGTGTGGTCGACGCCGTGCTCGTCCCGGCGCTGACCAGCGCGGGGATGCCTGCCGCCGACGCGCTGACAGCGGTGCTCGTCTACCGCATCATCAGCTATGTGTTCATCGCCTTGATCGGGTGGATCGTCGTGTTCTTCCTGTTCCGGTCGCGTATCCGAACCGACGATTCGATCGGCGAGGAGATCGATCGCGACGTCGAGTCGGGCGACTTCGACCCGGCCGCGAATCCCGGGCAGAAGGAGTTGGGGCCCGAGCCGCCCCCCTCATGAAAGCCCCACCCCGCGACCCGCAGCACGTCGTCGACGGTGGGTGGCGCTACCGTGGATACCCATGTCGAAGTCTGACGTGAGCGATCCGACCAGCAGTCGGCACTCGACGACGTTTCCGCTGGCCGCGGCAGCGCTCTGCGACGCCGTCGCCGTCGTCGTGTTCGTACTGATCGGCAGGGCGAATCACCACGACGGCTTCGCGCTGATCGGAGTGTTGCAGACCCTGTGGCCGTTCCTGGTCGCCACCGCCGCGGGCTGGTCGATTGCCTACGTCTACGCGCACGTCCGATCGAGTGAATGGTTCGGCAGCGACTTCCGACCGGCCCGCATCATCCCGTCAGGTCTGGTGATCTGGATCTGCACCGTCGCGATCGGCATGGTGCTGCGCTACCTGCTGCACCAGGGCGTCGCTCTGAGCTTCATCATCGTCGCGACCATCGCGCTCGGCCTGTTCATGCTCGGCTGGCGCGCGATCGTCGCCTACGCGATGCGGAAGTACTTCTGAGCGACCTGTAGCGCAGCGGTCCCCGACTTCTCACCCTCGGTGTAGATCACGATGACCTTGCCGCCCTGAATGCCGACGAACCAGCCCGGACCCTGCGGTCCGTTGGTTCCGACCAGCGCTTTCAGGCCGGGCGCGCGGGTCAGGTCACTGGCGTCGCCGGTCTTGGCCGTTGTCGTCATCGCCGCGAGGATCGGTGCGCTCACCGACTTGTCGATCGCGCCGAGCGAACCTCCGTCGACCTTGGTCGGCGCTCCCGAGATGACTGCGGGAGCAACCGAGCTCTGATCCCCCGCGTCAGCGCGTGCCATCGACACACCGAGCGCGGCCATGTTCAGCATGGTCGCCGTCGCCGACTGTGGTCGATAGTCGATGGTCGCGACACCTGGCTTCGGTGTCGTCGGCGTCGACGCACCGGGAACCGTGAAGGTGACGCCGAGCCCCAGCCTGTCGAGCGCCGTGTCCGACGACTCCTTGTTCGACGACTGCTTCTGCGACGTGGCCTTGTCGACGGCCGAGAAGACGGGATCGAGTGTCGCGCCGACGGGATACGCCTGGTCGACGCTGTTGCCGCGCTCGGCCGCGTAGTCGTTCTGCGCAAGCCCGAGAATCCGGCCCGACCCGGCGTCGAGCGCCATGATGGTCGCGGGTTGCCCGACCTCGACGGCCGCATCACCGAGGGTCAACTGCACCTGCTGGTTGATCGACGTCGCCACGTCGGGACCAGGAGGCCCCTGCTCACCCGCGAGCTTGCGCGGCGCGAGACCGGGGCCGACCATCTGGACCTGCCATCCGGCCGTCGCGTCGCGGATAGCCTGCCAGTAGTTGGTCAGTGCCGGTTCCAGGGGCGACGAGAGTCGACGGTCGGCCATGACGAGCATGCCGGTCTTGTTCACCGAGACTCCGGGAACCGCGGCAGGATCGCTGGTCATCACACCCATGTCGGGATCGCGCAGTGTCACCGCGACGATCGGCTTGTCCGGTGTCGCCGCGAGCTTCGCGTTGATCACCTCGGGGGTGATCAACGGCGCGATCGGCGCCAGCGTCCGCGAGAGTCCGCGCACCGACGCTTGCAGATCCTTGGTCTTGGCCGGGTCGAGAATGATCTCGTTGACCGGCGCCAACACCATGAACGGCTTGCCGGACACGCTGTTGACCGTCGGGGCCGGCCGCGCATCGGTCCGGATCTCACGGAGGTTGCCACCGACGGGCAACCCCTGGGCCAGGAGACCGGGATCCCACGTGATCTTCCAGCCGGAACTCAGGTGCCGAGCAGTACCCGACGTCGCCGACTCGAACGAGCGGTCCTTGTCCCACCGCCAGGTGGTCTTCAGATTGAACGACGCGGTGCCGTCGCTGTACTCCTCCGGCTTGTCGACGTCGACGTCGATCGATTGAGGGTTCATCGCGGTAACGGTCTGCGTCAGGGCATCCGCCGCCTGTCCGGGGGCGGTGGTGAACGACGCTGCTGCGGTGGCGTCTTTCCTGCTCAGTGCGCTGGCGAACTCGCTGACCGCCGCCGCGGCACCGGTGTCTGGACCGCTCGTGACCATTCGCCAGGTGACGAAACCACCGGCACCGACGAGGACTACGCAGGCAACAAGAGCTACCCACCGCAAGCAATACTTCATAGTCCCATTCTTCACTTTAGTCACACGAGTAACACCATCAACCTGCTTGCGGTCGGAACTCGGACTAGTCACGATCTCGTCTCGGCCCCCGTCAGTGTCACGGTCGGCTGTGCGATCGGGGGCGTCGGCCAGGGACTTCGCGGTGGCCGGGTCGATGAGCTTCTCGCCGTCGGAATCGTCGTCTCGCGGACCGGAGTCGACGAGGAGGTCTGAACCCTCAGCCACGCCGGAGTCAACCTCTGCTGCAGCGCGGTGGCGGCCTGAACTCCGCGTCAGAGCCGATGCCCATAATGGGTCATGGTCTTCACGGTGCTCCGGGCCGAAGTCCGGGAGGTGACGTCGACCGATTGGTTGACCTCCCGTCACTCGTTCTCATTCGGCGATCATTACGATCCATCAAACACCCATCATGGACTTCTCATTGCATGCAATGAAGAAGTTTTACTACCCGGACATGGATTCGATGCCCACCATCATTCGGATTCTGAAATCGTCACGTGGGTGGTCTCCGGCACGTTGGTGCACACGGACTCCGCAGGTCACACCGGCGTCGTCCATCCCGGTCTCGCCCAACGAATGAGCGCCGGCTCCGGCATCGACCACACCGAACGCAACGATCCGTGGCCTGACCTGCACGAATCGGGTTCCGAACCGGTCCACTACATACAGATGTGGCTGGTACCCGACGAGTACGGCATCACGCCGTCGTACGAGCAGCGCGACATCTCCGCAGCACTCGCCGGGGGCGATCTCGTCGCCGTGGCGTCGGGCGACCCGTCGGTCGATGCCGCGATCACGATCAGCAACCGCGCCGCGACGCTTTTCGCCGTCCGTATCGCACCGGGCGCCTCGGTCGGCATCCCCGACGCCCGGTTCACCCATGTCCTCGTCGTCGACGGCCGGGCCGTCCTGTCCGCAACAGATCAGGCCGCCGAAGTCACCCTTATGGCAGGCGACGCTGCGCGCGGCGTCGACACCTCCGGGGCCACGCTGCGGACGGACGCGGGAGATGGACCCGCCGAGATTCTGATCTGGGCCATGGACAAAGCACTCGGAGAGCCGTAACTCAACTGAAGGTAGCCGGGCGGCGTGACAGGATGGGTGCCGTGACTGCTTCGAAGACCGATTCCCTTCCCTCCGGCATCGACCTCGAGTGGGTCGACGACGCCGTCCGCGTTCAGGACGACCTGTTCGCCCACGTCAACGGCAAGTGGCTCGACACCCACGAGATCCCCGACGACCGTTCCGTCGACGGAGCGTTCCACGTGTTGCGTGACCGCGCGGAGGAGAACGTCCGCGACATCATCACCGCATGCGCGAAGGCCGATCCGCCGAGCGGTTCCGACGCCCAGAAGATCGGTGATCTCTTCGGGTCGTTCATGGACACCGACCACATCGAGGCACTCGGGATCGGTCCGATCCGCGGTGAGATCGAAGCCATCGAAGCGGTCACCTCGACCGACGAACTCTCCGGCCGCATCGGTCGCCTACAGCGCCACGGCGTCGGCGGACTCTTCGGTTTCTACGTCGACACCGACGCCAAGCAATCCGATCGATACCTGGTGCACGTGGTGCAATCGGGTCTCGGACTGCCCGACGAGTCGTACTACCGCGACGACAACCACGCGGAAACCCGTGAGGCATACCGCGATCACGTCTCGCGGATGTTCGCGCTCGCAGGCTACGACGACGCCGACCAGCGCGCGACCACCGTCCTCAACCTCGAGACCGCCATCGCGGGCCATCACTGGGACGTGGTTCGACGCCGCGACGCCGACCTCACCTACAATCTCTTCTCGCTCGGCGAGTTCGATTCGCTCGCTTCGGGTTTCGACATCCACGAGTGGTTCGGCGGCCTCGGGACCGTCGGAGACGTCACGTTCGCGGAGGTCGTGGTCAGTCAGCCGTCGTTCATCGACGACGTCACCACCCTGTTCGCCGAGTCGCCGCTCGAGCACTGGAAGACGTGGCTGACCTGGCGGCTGCTGCACTCGGCCGCGTCGTACCTGTCGTCGGAGTTCGTCGACGAGAACTTCGCTTTCTACGGCCGCACCCTCACCGGAGCCGAGACCATCCGCGACCGCTGGAAGCGCGGCGTCGGATTCGTCGAGGGCGCAATGGGATTCGCCGTCGGCAAGCTCTATGTCGAGGAGCACTTCCCACCCGAGGCCAAGGCCCGGATGGACGAGCTGATCGCCAACCTCGTTGCGGCGTACCGCCAGAACATCTCCGACCTCCCCTGGATGACGCCGTCGACCCGCGAGCGCGCGTTGGTCAAGCTCGAGAAGTTCACCCCCAAGATCGGTTACCCCGCACAGTGGCGCGACTACAGCGCACTGTCGGTCGATCGTGGCGATCTCATCGGAAACTACGCGCGCGCAGCATCATTCGAGAACGAGCGCGAGTTCTCGAAGATCGGTTCGCCCGTCGACCGTGGCGAGTGGTTCATGACGCCGCAGACGGTCAACGCCTACTACAACCCCGGCATGAACGAGATCGTCTTTCCCGCGGCGATTCTGCAGCCGCCGTTCTTCGATCCCGACGCCGACGATGCCGCCAACTACGGCGGGATCGGCGCGGTGATCGGCCACGAGATCGGACACGGATTCGACGACCAGGGTGCCAAGTACGACGGCGACGGCAATCTCGTCGACTGGTGGAGCGATGCCGACCGCACCGAATTCTCCAAGCGCACAAAGGCATTGATCGAGCAGTACGGCGAGTTCACCCCCGAGGGACTCGACGACAAGTACAAGGTCAACGGCGAGTTCACCATCGGTGAGAACATCGGCGACCTCGGCGGACTGTCGATCGCACTCGTCGCCTACCGCCTCGCCACCGAGGGCACCGAGCCCCCGGTCATCGACGAATTGACCGGCATCCAGCGTGTGTTCTACAGCTGGGCGCAGATCTGGCGCACCAAGACCCGCGACGCCGAGGCGATCCGTCGACTCTCCATCGATCCCCACTCCCCGCCCGAATTCCGTTGCAACGGTGTGGTTCGCAACATCGACGCCTTCTACGACGCGTTCGACGTCGCCGAGGGCGACGAGTTGTTCCTGCCCGATGTGGACCGTGTCCGCATCTGGTAAGTCTCCGAGTTCCGGCGGCAACTCGGCGATCAGTGGCCCACGCCTCGCGAGCGCACTTCTGCGTCCGGCGCTCGCGGGGTTGGTGTTGCTCGTCGGCTATTTCCTGCTGCCGATCAACCAGGACAACGACGCCAAGTTCATCGGCCTTGTCGTGGGGGCACTGCTGCTGACCGCGTTCTGCGGCTGGGAGATTCGACATTTCATCCGGTCGCCGTATCCGGTCGCGACAGCCGTCGAGATGATCGCAGCACTCGCGACGTTCTATATCGTCGCCTTCGCCACCACGTACTTCCTGCTCTCCGAGTACGGCACCGACAGCTTCAATCTCCGACTCACGCGAGTCGACGCGCTCTACTTCAGCCTGACGGTGTTCACGACCACAGGCTTCGGCGACATCGCGGCGGCGTCGCAACCAGCGCGCATCTTCGTGTCGATCCAGATGGCGAGCAGCTTCGCCCTGATCGGCCTCGGCATCCGCCTTGTCACGCTGCTCGTCTCGTCGAAGCGCTCGTCCGACTGAGCCGTTCGGCCCCCTGACTCGGCCGGGCATTTCGGGCAGCGTGCCAAGATAGACGGCATGGCCACCCCGCAGCGGACCGCGTCGTCGACCTCTCGTCTCCGCTGGCTCATCCCGGCACTCGGCATCCTCGCCTGGATCGTCGTCGGTTCGTTCACCGGACCGTTCGCGGGCAAGCTCGCTTCGGTCTCCACCAACGACAACACCGCGTTCCTGCCGGCCTCGGCCGAGTCGACCCGCGTCAACGACGAACTCGCGAAGTTTCAGGACACCAGCTACATCCCCGCGATCGTTGTCGCCGAACGTTCGTCGGGATTCACCGACGCCGACGCGACCTACCTGACCGACACCATCACGCCGCTCGCCGGGACCGAGGGATTCGGGAAGGCATTCTCACCGGCGATCCGCTCCGCCGACGGCAAGGCAGCCGAACTCATCGTGCCGATCTCGACTGCGGGCGAGCCTGCCGACACCGTCGAGAAGCTCCGCGATCTCCTGGCGAATCCGCCCAACGGACTGAGCGTCTACGTCACCGGTCCTGCCGGGCAGGTCGCCGACCTCGGCGAGGCCTTCGCGGGTATCGACGGCCTTCTCCTGCTCGTCGCGGGCGCGGTGGTGATCGTCATTCTCGTCATCGTTTACCGCAGCCCCATCCTCCCGTTTGTCGTCATCATCTCGGCGGTCTTCGCGCTCGGACTCGCGTCCGGTGCCATCTACTTCTTGACCAAGCAGGGCGTTTTCGAGCTCAACGGTCAGAGCCAGGGCATTCTGTTCATCCTCGTGTTCGGCGCCGCAACCGACTACGCACTCCTCCTGGTGTCTCGCTTCCGTGAGGAGCTGACTCAGACAGCAGACAAGTATCAGGCGATCAAGGTCGCGTGGCGAGCGACGATCGAGCCGGTCGCGGCGTCGGCTGGCACGGTGATCCTCGGAGTGCTGTGCCTGCTGTTCTCCGACCTCAACTCCAATCGCAGCCTCGGCCCGGTTGCCGCGATCGGCATCGTGGCCTCGTTCCTGGCGTCGATGACCTTCCTGCCCGCGGTTCTCGCGCTCCTCGGCCGAACCGCATTCTGGCCTGTCCGACCCCACCTCGCCGAGTCGGGCACCGAGACCTCGACGCACCGCTTCTGGCACAGGATCGCCGAAAAGGTCGCTGCCAAACCCCGAGCCATCTGGGCATCCACCCTGATCGTGCTGCTCATCGGAGCCGCATTCGCCCCGATGTTCCGCTCCGACGGCATCGCCCAGACCGACTTCTTCCTCGGCACCGTCGAGTCCGTCGAAGGCGCCGACGTCCAGGCGCGCCACTTCGACGCGGGCAGCGGCTCACCGACGTGGATCATCGTCGACGCCCCGCAGGCCCCGACGGTTCTCGACGCCGTGAAGAGCGTCGACGGCGTCGCGCAGGCACAGGTCTACACCGCGGGCCAGACCCCGGTGGTTCGCGACAACCGCGTGGCCATCGAGGCAACGCTGACCGACAACGCCGACTCGCTCGCAGCGCAGGACACCGTCGTGCGGATACGCGAGCGCGTTCATCCGATCGACAACGCGAACGCCGTCGTGGGCGGAACGACGGCCACCGACCTCGACACTCGCACCACCGCAGAACACGACCGCAATCTGATCATCCCGATCGTGCTGCTCGTGGTGCTCGCGGTGTTGATCCTGCTGCTACGCAGCATCGTTGCGCCGGTCATCCTGCTCGGCACCACTGTGCTGTCGTTCGCGACGACGCTCGGCGTCGCGGCGTTGCTCTTCAACGGACCGTTCGGTTTCCCAGGCGCAGACCCCGTCGTGCCGCTGTTCGCGTTCGTGTTCCTTGTCGCGCTTGGCATCGACTACAACATCTTCCTGATGACACGCGTACGCGAGGAATCGAAGACTCATGGCACGCGCCAGGGTGTGATCCGCGGGCTGACCGCGACCGGCGGCGTGATCACCTCGGCGGGTGTCGTGCTCGCCGCGACGTTCGCGTCGCTTGCCGTGATCCCGCTGCTGTTCCTCGCCCAGGTGGCGTTTCTCGTGGCGTTCGGCGTCCTGATCGACACGCTCATCGTGCGCACGTTGCTCGTACCCGCGCTGTCGATCGACATCGGGCGACGAATCTGGTGGCCGAGCGCGCTGTCGCGCAAGAGTGAGACCGCCCAGGGTGAGACCACCCGGAAGGGGCCACCCCGTAGCGAGAACGCACTCGCGATCGGCGACGCAAGTGACGCGTGAGTAACCTGAGAGTTCGCGCAATCCAACCGGTCTGGTTCGATCGCGGCGCTAACGTCAGCATATGAGTTCCGAACGATCGTTGATCGGCGCGCCATGACGCTCGCCGACCGCCCATCCATCGCGCGTCAGGATTTCGCGTCACTGCGTCGCGGCGGCCTCAACTGGCAATCCCTACCGCTGCGTCTTTTCGTGAAGGGCAACGCTCGGTTCTGGGACCCCACGGCCATCGACATGTCCCGAGACGCCGCCGATTGGTACGAGCTCGACGCCGAACAACAGCGCAGCGCAACGTTTCTCGTCGCGCAGTTCGTCGCGGGCGAGGAGGCGGTGACCCAAGACATCCAGCCGTTCATGAAGGCGATGGCCGCCGAGGGACGGTTCGGCGACGAGATGTACCTGTCGCAGTTCTGCTTCGAAGAGGCCAAGCACACCGAGGTCTTCCGCCTCTGGATGGACGCGATCGGCCTCACCGACGACCTGAACCCCTACGTCGCCGACAACCCCTACTACCGACAGCTCTTCTACGAAGAACTCCCCGAATCGCTTCACCGCCTCGACAACGATCCGTCGCCGCTCAACCAGATCCGCGCCAGCGTCACCTACAACCACGTCATCGAGGGCTCACTCGCTCTGACCGGTTACTACGCCTGGCAGCGGATCTGCACCAGGCGCGGAATCCTGCCCGGCATGCAACGGATCATCAAGTTCATCGGCGACGACGAGCGTCGCCACATGGCGTGGGGCACCTTCACGTGCCGTCGCCATGTCGCGGCCGACGACAGTCTGTGGGAGGCGGTCGGCGTTCGGATGGGCGAACTGATGCCGCTCGCGCTCGGGATGATCGAGTGGGTCAACGCGCAGTTCGACGAGCCGCCGTTCGGAATCGACAACTCCGAGTTCCTCTCCTACGCCGCCGACCGCGCGCAGCGTCGACTCAGCGCCATCGAATCGGCACGCGGCCGCCCCGTCGAGGAAATCGACTTCGACGTCTCGCCCGAACTGCTCGAAGAGCGCTTCGGCGAGGAGGACGCCGAATCCCTGGGCACCTGAGCATCCCAACTCGTGACAAGAAACTAGAACACGTTCTAGTCTGATCGTGTGGATGTCACCTACGACGAGACCAGACGCGAACTGAGCACCGACAACGGCGTGCTGCGCTATCACGAAGCGGGCGACCCCAGCGCACCGCCGCTGATCCTGCTTCACGGCTCCGGCCCCGGCGTGACGGGTTGGCGCAACTATCGCGGCAACCTCGGGGTCTTCGCGGAGACACACCACTGCTTCGTCCTGGAGTTCCCCGGCTTCGGCGTCAGCGACCCGTGGGAGGGCATGCCGGTGCTCACCGCAGGCAAGTCCGTGCTCGCGTTCATGGATGCGCTCGGGATCGCCACCGCACCGATGATCGGCAACTCGATGGGTGGCGTCGTCGGAGTCAATCTCGCGATTCGCAAACCCGACCGCGTCGAGAAACTCGTCACCATCGGTGGCGTCGGGCCAAACCTGTTCAGCCCGAGCCCAAGTGAAGGATTGCGGCTACTCCAAGAGTTCGCCGACGATCCCGACCGCGACAAGCTGATCCGCTGGCTCCGCGCGATGGTCTACGACAAGGACCTCGTCACCGAACAACTCATCACCGAGCGGTGGGAGGCTGCGATGAATCCCGAAGCACTCGCCACCGGCCGCGCGATGTACGGCTCGGCGTCGTTCGAGATGCAACAGCAGTTCCTCGCAACCTCCGACGTCCCGCCCTACTGGGCGATGATGCACAAGATCTCCTGCCCCACACTGCTCACCTGGGGCCGCGACGACCGCGTGAGTCCACCCGACATGGCCCTCGCCCCCATGCGTCTCATCCCCGACGCCGAGCTGCACGTCTTCCCCCACTGCGGACACTGGGTGATGATCGAGGCCAAAGAGGCATTCGAGTCGACAGTCGCCGCGTTCCTCGCGCGCTGACCCGCCTGTGTCCGCTGGTTGAGCGCGACCCGCCCCGCTGGTCGAGCCTATCCGCTGGTTGAGCCGGCGCGAGCTTGCGAGCACCGAAGTCGAAACCACCCCACCCCCACGCGCTGAGGGCACCCCTCCGCTGGTTGAGCCGGCGCGAGCGCAGCGAGCACCGAAGTCGAAACCACCCCACCCCAGCCCCAACTCCGCCCGTAAAACCCGTTGCCCCCGCCCAACCCGCTCTGGCATCGTTACCTCTCGCACGAGAGAGCAGCCGATCCCGGGGTACCGGCGATCATGTTCTGCGCGTTGGACTCTCGAGCACCATTCACGGAAATGGCAGGGCTCTTACAGCCCGAGGTTCAACTCCTCACCAGACACCGCCCCCGGGAACCCAAAGTCGACGCCGGTCCTGCGGTCGTCCGACGTCCGACTTCGGTCGGTCGGCGGCCGACCCCATCGACGCGATCTCCCGCGGGCGGCGTCGCCTGCCGAACAATCTGCGCCACAACCGAATACACAGCTAGCAACTACTTGCACACACGACATGCGCGACAAACGAAGGGAGGTTCGCATCATGTCTGCTTTCACCGAACTCCGCCTGGCGACCAAGCCTGCCAAGCGGTGGTTCCCCAAGATCTCCGTACCCATCGGGTACAAGGGACTCGAGTACCGCAATGGCGAACTCTCCCGCGAACTTTCGCCCGGCGAGTACCGCACGCGCAGGGGCGCCGCATACACGTTCGTCGACATGGGTGAACGGGTCATGACCCTCGCTCCGCAGGACATCCTGACGTCCGACTCCGTGTCGCTGCGCGTCACGATGGCCGTCCGCGCGTCGGTTGTCGAGGCGGTCGCGTTCACCGAGCGGGCCAGCGATCCGTGGGCGTCGGTCTATCTCGCCGCGCAGGTGGCGTTGCGTGGAGTCTGCGCGGCCGTGACCGTCGATGAGGTGATCACCCGAGCCGACACCGTCGACACCGCGTCGATCATCGCCGCAACCGCACGTGCTGGCCGCGCTGCGGGCATCGAGGTGCTCGACGTGGTGGTCAAGGACGTGATCCTTCCCACCGAGATCCGTTCGGCAGCAACCGAATTGGTCACTGCCAAGGCACGCGGGCTGGCCAAGTTGGAGACCGCACGCGCGGAAACCGCTGCGCTGCGTTCGTTGGCCAACGCCGGTCGCGTGCTCGACGCCCACCCCGCACTGGCGCGCTTGCGTCTGGTGCAGGATGCGCCGTACGGCACCAAGTTCGTGGTGGCGCTCAGCGACGCCGAGCCCGGCACCGACTGAGCCTGGGTGATCGCGGGCAAACCCGTTGCCGCGTAGCGGATGTGTTCCCGAGATACGTTGTCGTATCTCGGGAACACACCCTTTGCGCGAAAGCACCGACCAGGCAGCAGGGGTTGCGCGAGATGCCATCGCGTGCCACTCTTGATCACCATGATCAACGGAAAGGCGGATTCCGCCACTCTCGCGTGAGCGCCGCACCACTCGGCCCGGCCTTCTCCGGCGCCGACACTCATCACCACCCTCGCACCCCGCACCACCCTCGCTTCGAAGCCTCCGATCTCTCGGCGCTTCGCCACCGGTGGCTCGCATACGGCCTCGACACCGCTCCGGCTGACCGGACGACCACGGAAGCCGCTGTCGCGGAACTTTATTCGCGTGTCGACAAGTCTCCACCCGAGTTTGTGTGGACCGACTCGCCGCAGGCCGCGGTACCACTGATCCTCGACGCGACGTCCGCCGTCACCCGTAACATCGAATCCCGGGCCAATCGTTGTATCGCAGGGCTACTCTCGAATTCGCGGCGTCGCGTCGAATCCACACTCTCCGGTTCGCTGCGCTCGCAGTATGGGATCGCTCCACCAGACGTCGTACGCGCATTGACGATGACGCTCGACGAATGCCTGGCCGAAGGCATCGGTCTACGATCCGTGATCGGCGCAGGTATCCGAGACTCGTTGCACACCAGCCTGTTCGGATCGGTGGTCGTCGCTATTCGACGCCTTGTGCCGTCGTTTCCCGGCGTCATCACATGGTATGGGCAGCAGGAAGCACACCGACTCGCCCACGTCGACGCCGCTCGACGGCTCGGGCTCCTTCACGTCACCGACTGCGACTCCGATCTGTTGCAATTGCAGAACGCCCTGTGTGCATCGACAGGTTGGTGGTGGCCGTTCGACGACGTCTGCATCCTCGCCGAGCGCCCCGTCGCCATTCACACCGAGCCCACCCCGGAAGGCACACACAGTCAACGCAGGCTCCACCATGACAGCCATGCGGCCCTCGAATTCCGCGACGGCGCAGCCGTTTACGCCGTACACGGCACCCTCGTCCCGGACTGGGTGATCACCGACCCGACACCCGAACGCATCGACAACGAGCGCAACATCGAGGTTCGACGCACAGCGATCGAACGGATCGGGTGGGACGCCTACATCGGTGCCGCGGGACTCCGACTCGTCGACCGATCCGACGATCCCGGAAATCCCGGCCACCCGCTCGAGCTGTACTCGACACCGAGCGCCTGGCGCACGAACGCAAAGATTCTGTTGGTGGTCAACGGTTCTCGCGAACGCGACGGCACCCGACGACGCTACGGCCTACAAGTCCCGGGCTGGACACACAACGCTCTCGACGCTGCGGCGTGGACCTACGGGCTCACCGCCCCGCAGTACGCGAACCTGCAGCGAAGGACCTGACGCCACGCTCTATTCCTTGTTTCCCCAACAATCCGACACTCCCACAACCCAAGGTGCACAAATGAATTCGATCATCACTCTCGACGACCTCACCACGGTCAGCGGACTCGATGTCCTTGACCATCTCGACCGCAGCATCAGGATCCCCGTCATCTCCGGACCACAAGCGCAGGGCGATCTCATGATCGTTCCGTTGTCGATGGTGCGCTCCGCAATCGTGACGCGGCCATGGACGCACACGACTCACGTCCGCCGCGAGGGCGTCGAACTTCTCCGTAGCGCCGCAGGCGGTAACCCGCACTCGCTCGTCGCCGACGAGGGCACCTGCACCTGGTTGTCGCCGGTGCAGGATGCCGAGGGACTCGCGCTGGGCATCATCGAGACCTCGCGAGCCGCCTTCCTGATACACCCGGAGCACGGCGCCACGGGAATCGCGCCCGGCCGCTACGTGATTCGACGTCAGCGCGAGGGCAACGGACTCTACGGTTTCGCAGTATCCGGGACCTACTTCGTCGCCGACTGATCTCTCATCCCGCCGACTGGGCGCCTCATCCCGCCGACTGGGCGCTCCATCCCGCCGACTGGGTAGCGAACACAAAAGGTGGGGGAGGAAAAAGTTCCTCCCCCACCTCGTGTGGGTTACTTCAGACTCAGCCAGATCAGGGACCCGGCCAGATCAGAGAGCTCAGTACTTCTCGCCCTTGGCGGCCTTCTCGACGAGCGAGGCAGGCGGCTCGAAGTGCGATCCGTACTTCTTGGCCAGGTCGCGCGAGCGGTCGACGAAGCCCTGCAGTCCACCCTCGTACTGGTTGATGTACTGGATCACGCCACCGGTCCACGCGGGGAAGCCGATGCCGAAGATCGAGCCGATGTTGGCGTCGGCGACGGAGTCGAGGACACCCTCGTCGAAGCACTTGACGGTCTCGAGGGCCTCGGCGAAGAGCATGCGCTCCTGCATGTCCTCGAACGGGATCTCGGTGCTGCCCGACTTGAAGTGGTCACGCAGACCCGGCCACAGCCGGACACGCTTGCCGTTCTCGTCGTACTCGTAGAAGCCCGCGCCTTCCTTCTTGCCCGGACGACCCTCGTCGACCAGGTAGTCGATGACCTCGAAGGAGCCGTGCTGAGGCAGTTCCTTGCCCTCGGCCTTCGCGCCGTCCTCGCTGGACTTGCGGATCTTCTGCATCAGGACGAGGTTGAGCTCGTCGGACAGCTGCAGCGGCGCTGCCGGGTAGCCGGCCTGCGTGCCCGCATGCTCGATGAACGCGGGCTCGATGCCCTCACCGACGGCGGCGATGGCCTCGTTGATGAACGTACCGATGACGCGGCTGGTGAAGAACCCGCGGCTGTCGTGAACGACGATCGGGGTCTTGCGGATCTGCAGCGTGTAGTCGATCACCTTGGCCAGCACAGCATCCGAGGTCTTCTCACCGCGGATGATCTCGACCAGCGGCATCTTGTCGACCGGCGAGAAGAAGTGGATTCCGATGAAGTCCTCGGAGCGCTTCACGCCCTCGGCGAGGATGGTGATCGGCAGCGTCGAGGTGTTCGAGCCGAGCACTGCGTCGGGTTCGACGACGTCCTCGATCTCCTGGAACACCTTGTTCTTCACCTCGACCGACTCGAAAGCGGCCTCGATGACCAGGTCGACGCCCTTGAAGTCGGCGGCATCGCCGGTCGGCTGAATCCGACCGAGCAGCGCGTCGCTCTTCTCCTGGGTGGTCTTGCCGCGGGAGAGTGCCTTCTCCTCGAGCTTGACCGCGTAGCCCTTGCCCTTCTCCGCGTTCTCCAGCGACACGTCCTTGAGGACAACGTCGATGCCGGCCTTGGCCGACACGTAAGCGATTGCGGCGCCCATCATTCCGGCACCGATCACGCCGACCTTCTTGGCCTGCCACTTCGGGTAGCCCTCGGGACGCGAGCCGCCGTTGTTGATGGTCTGCAGGTCGAAGAAGAACGCCTTGATCATGTTCTGCGCGACCTGGCCGGTGACCAGCGAGACAAAGTAGCGGGTCTCGACGAGGTCGGCGGTGTCGACGTCGACGTAGGCACCTTCGATGGCAGCGGCCAGGATGGCGCGCGGCGCAGGCATGTTCGCGCCCTTGATCTGCTTACGCAGCAGAGCGGGGAACGCGGGCAGGTTGGCCGCGACCGACGGGTTGGTCGGTGCACCACCCGGGATCTTGTAGCCCTTCTTGTCCCACGGCTGCTGTGCCTCGGGGTTCTCCTTGATCCACGCCTTCGCGGCGGGCAGTAGCTCCTCGACCGATCCGACGACCTCGTCGACCAGGCCGGTCTCCTTGGCCTTGGTCGCGTTGAAGCGCGGACCCTGCAGCAGCACGCCCATCAGCGCGTTCTGCATACCGAGCAGGCGGACGGTACGCACGACGCCGCCGCCACCGGGCAGCAGGCCGAGGGTGACCTCGGGCAGGCCGACGACAGCACCCTTCACGTCGGCGATGACGCGGTAGTGGGTGTGCAGCGCGAGTTCGAGGCCACCGCCGAGGGCAGCGCCGTTGATGGCCGCCACAACGGGCTTGCCCAGCTTCTCCAGGCGACGCAGCACGGTCTTCATGCCGTTGGTGCGCTCGGTGATCGACGCGGCGATCTCTTCCTTGGACTGCGTCCGCTCCGCGGTCATGTCCTTGAGGTCGCCGCCTGCGAAGAAGGTCTTCTTCGCCGAGGTGATGACGACACCGGTGATGTCGTCCTTCTCGGCCTCGAGACGATCGACGGTCGCCGCGATCGAGGCGATGAACGTGTCGTTCATCGTGTTGGCGCCCTGCGCCTTGTCGTCCATGGTGAGGACGACAACGCCGTCGGCGTCCTTCTCCCAGCCAATCATGTTGTCACTCATTGCTTTTGAAAGTCCTTCTGTTGGTCAGAGACGCTCGATGACGGTCGCGACGCCCATGCCGCCGCCGATACACAGGGTGATCAGGCCGTAGCGGCCGCCGGTGCGCTCGAGCTCGTCGAGGCAGGTGCCGAAGATCATCGCGCCGGTTGCACCCAGCGGGTGACCCATGGCGATGGCGCCACCGTTGCGGTTGACCTTCTCGTGCGGGATGTTCAGGTCCTTCATCCACTTCAAGACGACGGCCGCGAACGCCTCGTTCAGCTCGAAGACGTCGATGTCGTCGACGGTCAGTCCGGCCTTCTTCAGCGCCAGCTCGGTGGCCGGGGTGGGACCGGTGAGCATGATGGTGGGCTCGGAACCGATCTCGGCGAAGGAGACGACGCGCCCGCGCGGGGTCAGACCGTTGCGCTTGCCTGCCTCTTCGCTACCGATGAGGACAAGCGACGCACCGTCGACGATGCCGGAGCTGTTGCCGCCGGTGTGAACGTGGTCGATCTTCTCGACGCTGTGGTACTTCTGCAGCGCGACGTCGTCGAAGCCTGCCATCTCGGCGAGCGCGGCGAACGCCGGCTTGAGCTTGCCGAGCGACTCGACGGTCGAACCCGGACGACGATGCTCGTCGTGATCGAGCACGATCACGCCGTTGATGTCACGAACCGGGACAACCGACTTGGCGAAGTATCCACCGTTCCAAGCGTTTTCGGCGCGCTCCTGCGACTCGGCTGCGAAGGCGTCGACGTCTTCGCGGCTGAATCCCTCGATCGTCGCGATGAGGTCGGCACCGATGCCCTGCGGCACGATGTAGTTGTCGTACGCGGTGGTCGGGTCCATGAAGAGTGCGCCGCCGTCGCTGCCCATCGGGACACGCGACATCGACTCGACGCCGCCGGCGAGCACGAGGTCGTCGAAGCCGGACGCGACCTTGGCCGCTGCGAGGTTGGTGGCTTCGAGGCCCGACGCGCAGAAGCGGTCGATCTGGGTGCCGGGGACGGTCTCGGGCAGGCCGCTGTTGAGGGCTGCGGTACGCGAGATGACGCCGCCCTGCTCGCCGACCGGCGAGACGACGCCGAGGATGACGTCGTTGATGTCGGCCGGGTCGAGGCTGCCGTGACGTGCGAGAACCTCGTTGATGAGGCCGGACGCGAGGTCGACGGGCTTGATGCTGTGCAGCGAGCCACCGCGCTGCTTGCCACGCGGCGTACGGATCGCCTCGTAGATGAATGCTTGATCAGGCACGAATGTTCCTTTCACATGAACCAGCGATGGTTACCCTACGAGGCTAACGCGGGATCACTTCTTTGGCTATAGCAGGTGGTCAACTAGTCGCGGAAGCGGACAGATCTGAGCTAAGGTCGATTAACAATGTCTACTCAGAAGCCACGCCGCTCACGGCCTGCCGACCGCAAACGGCAGTTGGTCGACCATGCCGCGGCACTGTTCCTCGATCGTGGCTACCCGCATGTCTCGGTTGCCGATATCGCCCGTGCCTCGGGCGTGACCGCGCCGTCGGTCTATCGACACTTCGACGACAAGCAGGCGTTGCTGTCCGCGGCCGTGCTCGCGGGTGTCGACGACCTCGAGGCATGCACCGACCGCACCCTCGGCGACGGTCAGCGCCCCCTGAGTGAGCTGATCAACGCGCTCTGCGACCTCGGCGTGCACCACCCCGAATCGGTGTCGCTGTGGCGGTGGACGAGCAACTATCTGTCGGAGGACCAGAACAAGCAGATGGTCCTGCGCACCCAGCAGGTCCTGGCACGCTGGGCGACTGCGATCGTCAGTGAGCGTCCCGGCCTGTCCGACCGCGAGGCCCGCTCACTGGGTTGGGCGGCATTGAGCGTCGCGGGCAGCCTCGCGGTACACAACTCGCGGATGTCTGCGGCCCGTGCGCGCGCCGAACTCGTCATACTCACCGAGCGCCTGCTCGACCTGCACCCCGCAACCGCACCCGACCTACCTGCCGAGCCCACCATCGCAGGCCTCTCGTCGTCGCGGCGTGACGAGATCCTCGACGCCGCGGCCACGCTCTTCGCCGATCACGGATACGCCGACGTGGGGGTCGACGACATCGGCGCTGCCGTCGGAATCACCGGACCCAGTGTCTACAAACACTTTTCGTCGAAGCTCGCCATCCTGCTCGGCATCGGCCAACGCAGCGCCATGCGACTCGAGACCGGTGTCATGGCCGCACAGTCGACCACCGCCGACCCCGCCAAACTCCTCGGGCTCCTCGTCGACTCCTACGTCACCGTGATCACGTCCACGCCCGACCTCTCCGTGGCGTTCAACAGCTCGGCGGTCTTCGCCGGGCAGGAGGCCGCGGCCGAGCTGCTCGATGTCCAGCGCCGCTACGTCAGACGCTGGATCGATCTCCTCGGCCAGATCCAACCCGACGTTCGGCCCGATCAGCGCGCGGTCGCGGTGCACGCCGCGCTGTCGATCGTCAACGACGCCGTGCGTATGCGCCGCGGCACCGCCCGCCCCGACTTCGCAGCCGAGATGGCCTACCTGATGAAGGGCGTCCTGGGACTATGAGGTCGGCGAACCGCTACCGTTGACTCATGCACAGCAGCACGGCATGGGCGGGGGGCGTCCGTGAGTGACCAGGAACGTTCGGGACTGAGCGCTCCCGAGCCGCGATACACGCGCGACGAACTCGTGGAAGAGCTGGGACTCTCTCCCGAGTATGCCGAAAAGATCTGGAACGCTTTCGGTTTCGCGCGTCAGTCGACACCCGACAAGATCTTCACGGCGGAAGAGGTGAAGGCACTCGGACTCTTTGCCGACTCCGAGCACACCATGCCCGAGATCGCGCAGGTCGCCACCGCACGTGCGATCGGCCAGACGATGTCGCGCCTCGCCGAGTGGCAGGCCGACCAGTTGACCGAACTCGAACGCAATCCAGACGTTCCATGGACCCGCGATCAGATGGCGAATGCCTTGGGCGTGATGCAGCAGTTGATCTGGCGCAGGCACCTCGACATGTCCATGACCCGCGACGAATCCCGCGAATCCGACGAGCGGATGGAGCTCGTCGTCGGGTTCGCCGACATCGTCGGATACACCAGCCTGTCTCGACGTACCCCTCTCGACGAGCTCGAGCATCTACTCGAGACGTTCGAGGACCGCACCTTCGACGTGGTGGCCCGGTACCGCGGCCACGTCGTCAAGACCCTCGGCGACGGCGTGATGTTCACGTTCACCTCATCGGAGGCCGCGGCACAGGCAGCGCTAGCGATACACCACCTCAGCGACGACAAACCCATCCCGGCACTGCGCGTGGGACTCGCGCGCGGGCAGGTACTCTCCCGACTCGGCGATGTCTTCGGTGAGCCGGTGAACATCGCGGCACGCCTGTGCGGTTCGGCCCGACCGGGCACGACTCTGATCAGCGAGCCGGTGGCCGACGATCTCGCCGATGATGACCGCTTCTACGTGCGGTCGATCTCCCCGCTGTCGGTCCGCGGGTACCGGCGGCTGCGCGCAAAGGTGTTGGACGCCAACAAATATTACGAATCGGATGCCAAGTCAGGAGACGAGGCAGAGTCAGGAGACGAGGCCGAGTCCGGGTCTGAGTCCACATCCGACGGCTCGGCCGAAGACGTCGCCTCGTAGACGCGCACCTCGTTCGCCTTGATGACCAGATAGACCTCGCGGCCGGCACCGAGTGCGAGATCTCCGACGGCGCCCCATGTCACCTCCGCCGAGATCACCTGCCCGGCAACGTCGCAGCGCACGATCGCGTGATCGCCCTGGGGCATGACCTCCGAGACCGTTCCGCTCAAGACCGTGCGCGGACTTCCCTGCGGCGCATCGAGATACAGCGCCACCGCGCGCGGTGAGAAGGTGGCCACCGCTCCGACACCAGGCCTGCTCGCGTCTGCCGACACGCCCGTTACGCTGCCGCCGTCGACTCCGATGACGGTTGCGGGCGCCTGAAAGGTTCCGACGAACATGTTGAGACCCGTGAGTGCGGCGGCGAACGCTGTTTCCGGACGCCGCAACACCTCTCGTGTCGGACCACGTCCGACGACCCGGCCATGCTCGATGATCACGACATCGTCGGCGAGTGCCACGGCGTCGACGAGGTCGTGTGTGACGAGCACCGTGCAGCCCTTCCGCTCGGCGATCAGCGACCGCAACAGCGTGCGCATCTGTTGTGCCACATCCACATCGAGCGCAGCGAAGGGCTCGTCGAGGAGTAGTACGTCGGGCTCGGTCGCGAGAGCGCGTGCGATCGCGACGCGCTGTGCCTGTCCACCCGACAGTTGTTTCGGGGAACGGTCGGCGAACTCGGCGACACCGACTGCGGCGAGCCATCGTTCGGTACGGGCCGCAACCTCTTTCCGCGACAAACCCGCGGACTCCGGCCCGAATGCGACGTTGCGCGCGACGCTCATGTGGGGGAACAGACGCGGCTGCTGAGCGAGCAGCACCACCGACCGGCGATGCGGTGGCACAAAGCTTTTCTCGTCCTGCAGACTGCGGCCGTCGTAGTCGACCGTCGAGTCGTCGGTGCGGCGCAGCCCTGCCAGCACGGCGAGGGTGGTGCTCTTACCCGATCCGTTGGGTCCGAGTATCGCGCAGGTCTCCCCATCCGCGACGTCGAGGTCGATCTCGAGAAACGGCGTCGCACAACGGATCGACGCCCGCAGGCCGCTCACGCACCCACCGCCGGGGCCCGTCGTAGATGCACAGCGATGACGACGATCAGCGCGACACCCATGAGCACCAGAGACAGCGGGAGAGCCTCGATCGGATCGTTGATCGAGTCGAGGTAGATCTTCAGTGGTGCCGTCTGAGTGGTTCCCGGCAGGTTACCCGCGAAGGTGATGGTCGCGCCGAACTCGCCGAGAGCTCGCGCAAAGGCCAGTACCGCACCTGCTGTCAGCGCCGGAAAGACCAGCGGCAGTGTGACTTTCCACAGAGTCCTGGTCGGGCTCGCTCCCAGCGTCGCTGCGACCTGTTCGTAGTCTGCTCCGGCCGACCGCAACGCGCCCTCGACACTCAGGACAAGGAACGGCATTGCGACAAACGTCTGCGCGACAACCACACCGGCCGTGGTGAACGCCAATTGGATGCCCGCCCGGTCCAGATACTGACCGACGATTCCGTAGCGGCCGAGTGCGTACAGCAGCGCGATACCACCGACCACCGGTGGCAACACCAAGGGCAGCAACACCATTGCGCGCAGCACGCGGACAGCGGCCCCCTGAAACCGAGCGAAGACGAAGGCGATCGGCACGCCGAGGATCACGCATATCAGAGTGCTTGTCACCGCGGTGAGCACGCCGAGCCGCAGAGCGTCGAGGGATGCCTGCGAGGTGATGGAGCCCCAGAAGTCCCCCCACGGCATCCGGACAATGATCGCGAGCGGACCGATCAGGATGAAGCAGATTCCGAGGATGGCAGGGACATACACCCACAGCGGAATCCGACGCATGGCTTGCTCAGGAGGTCGCGGGCTTGAAGCCTGCGGCAGCCAGGATCTCCTGTCCCGTCTGACCTGTCACCATGTCCTTGAACTGTGCCGCCTGCTCGGAATGCTTGGTGCCCTTGACCGTTGCGATCGGATACTTGTTGACCACCGTGGCGAAGGCCGGATCGTCGACGGTGGAAACCTTGTCACCAGCCGACTTCGCGTCCGTCACGTACACGAGACCGGCGTCGGCCTCACCGGAGGTCACCTTCGTCAGCACGGAGGTGACCGACGTTTCCTGACTCACCGGCGATAGCTCGACACCCGTGTTCTTCTCGACCGTCACCGTCGCCGCCCCGCACGGGACCTCCGGTGCACAGACGACCGTCTTCACGTCGGCATTCTTCAGACTCGCAAATCCGTTGATCTGCTTCGGATTTCCCGGAGCCGTGGCGATCACCAACGTATTGGTGGCGAAGATCGCCGGGTCGACCGCCTTGTCGCCGAGCTTCTGCATCGTCCGCTCATCCGCGGTGGCGATCACGTCGGCGTCAGCACCCTGATTGATCTGGGTGACCAACGCCGACGACCCCGCGAAGTTGAGCTTCACGTCGACGTCGGAGTGCGCCTTCTCGAACGCGTCGGCCAGCTCGGTGAAGGTCTTCTTCAACGACGCTGCGGCGTACACGTTGAGAGTCACCTTCTGCCCGCTCGCACTCGAAGAAGCACTGCCCGACGAATTGCTGTCCGACGAACACCCGGCGACGGCGGCGATCACGGCGATGAGCGCCGCGCAGACAGCGAGTAGACGACGAACCGGTACAGCACGAGACGACCCAGCACGAGACGACCCAGCACGAGATGACACAGCAGTTCTCACTTCTCTCCCGCGCACGCGGGTCACTTGTTCGGATCGGGACGTTCGACGATCACCGTCGTCGCCTTGACCACCGCGGTGGCGACGACGCCGGGCTCGAGTTGGAGTTCGCGCGCGGCCTCGGCACTCATCAACGACGTGACCTCGAACGGCCCGCACTGCAGAGTCACCTGAGCCATCACGGTGTCGACGATCAGCTCCGTCACGAGACCGGTGAACCTGTTGCGCGCCGACCGAAGGACGCCGGTGCCGTCGTCATCGGGTACGCGCGACCTGCGACGCGCAAGCTCTGCGAGGCCTACGCCGTCGACGGTCGCGACAGCCTCGCCTCCGCCCGGCTCGAGCTCACCGGAGGCCAGCCAGCGTCGAATGGTGTCGTCGCTGACCCCGAGTAGCGTCGCGGCATCGCGCACTTTGATCGCCGTCACCTGAGCGAGTTTAACCGCAGTAGCGGAGAAGTGGACTATTGATCCACGCACTTGAGGATCGACCGATGAGTTTCGGTGCCCGCCCGAGTCGACACCCGTAGGCCGTTCACACCACCCGGCCCCAGAAACTCAGTCGCCGATGTCCGACTCGCCCGATACCGTGAGGAACCATGAGCCAGCCAGCACCCCCAGCCTCCGCAGGCCCGCGCCCCACCGCCCCCGACGCCGTCCTCGATCTCGCCGTCGAGGCCACCAATCTCGTCAAACGCTTCGACGACTTCACCGCCGTCGACGACGTCAGCTTCAGCGTGCCCACGGGCTCGGTTCTCGGTTTGCTCGGTCCAAACGGCGCAGGCAAGACGACGATCGTGCGGATGATGACGACACTCTCGCTTCCGACGAGCGGCACCGCCCGCATCGCCGGATTCGACGTCCGCACCGACCCGGAGATGGTGCGCCGCAACATGGGGCTCACCGGTCAGGCCGCCACGGTCGACGAGATCCTCACCGGCCGCGAGAATCTGCGGATGGTCGGGGGCCTGTACGGCATCACCCGAAAGGCGTTGGCAGCACGCACCGATGAACTCCTCGAACAGTTCTCACTGACCGACGCCGCCGACAAACAGGTCCGCGCCTACTCCGGCGGCATGCGCCGACGTCTCGACCTCGCCGTCAGCCTGCTCGCCGCACCCCCGGTCCTGTTCCTCGACGAGCCGACGACGGGCCTCGACCCACGCAGCCGCGCCGAGCTCTGGGACGTTCTCCGACGCCTGGTGGCGGGTGGCACCACGCTGGTGCTCACCACGCAGTATCTCGAAGAAGCCGACCAACTGGCCGACAACATCGTCGTCATCGACAAGGGTCGCGTCATCGCCGAGGGCACACCGCTGCAACTCAAGGAACGCGCAGGCGCGGCAAGTGTGGTCATCACCGTGTCCAACGCCGCGTCACTGCCTGCGGCGCAAGATCTGTTGCGCCGCAACGGCGGCGAGGTATTCATCGACGAGACCGCACGCACGCTGACGTCGTCGGCCTCGGGCCTCGCCGACCTCACCCGCATCGCGGGCTGGTTCGACGAGTCGGGAATCACCGTCGACGACATCGGTCTCGCCCGACCGAGCCTCGACGACGTCTTCCTCTCCCTCACCGGCCACCGCGCCGAGACCACCGACGACGATCCCGACGCCGACAACGCCACCGACAACGCCACCCCCACCTCGAGCGGAGACATCCGATGAGCACCACATCGCTGACATCCCAACTGGTCGAACGCCCGCCGATCCACCCGACGAACGTCTGGCAACAGGCGTGGATCATGGTAAAGCGCAACATGATCCACACTCGACGCATGCCGGAGATGCTCTCCGACGTGACGATCCAGCCGATCATGTTCGTCGTGCTGTTCGCCTATGTCTTCGGACCGGCGATCAGCGCGGGCAACCCGGCAATCAATTACAAGCAGTACCTGCTGCCCGGCATCATGGGTCAGACGATCGTGTTCACCGCGTTCATCGTCGCCACCGGCATCACCGCCGACATCGAGAAGGGCATCATCGACCGCTTCCGGTCGCTGCCTATCCGACGATCGGCCGTGCTGATCGGACGCAGCATCGCGAGCCTGCTGCACTCGTCGATCGGCATCGTCGTGATGGCGCTGACAGGCGTGATCATCGGCTGGCGGATCACCACATCGGTGTGGGAGGGAACCCTCGGCTTCCTGCTGGTGCTGGTGTTCGGATTCGCGATGATCTGGTTCGGCGTCATGATCGGCTCGTGGCTGCGCTCGGTCGAAGCGGTCAACGGGTTCATGTTCTCCGTGCTGTTCCCGCTGACGTTCGTCTCCAACGCGTTCGTGCCCACCGAGGCGATGCAGCCGTGGCTGCGGACCATCGCCGAGTGGAACCCCATCTCGTCACTCATCCAGGCGATGCGCGTGCTCTGGGGCAACGGACCCGCTGCGGGAGCCGACGCCGCACTCCCATTGCGCTACCCGGAGTTGTCGACGCTGATCTGGGCCGTCGTGCTCACGCTGCTGTTCATGCCGTTCGCGCTGCGCAACTACGCGCGCCGCACCACCGACTGAGCATCAACGCAAGGCTCGCTGGCGCACGCCGCGCCGGCGAGCCCCCTTATGCTGTCGCGGCGAGCGCCTCGAGCGGATCGCCGTAGACGGCGTCGAGCGAGACGGCTCCCGCCGCCTGCTGCTGCACCGTCACACCCGAATGAGACACACGGACATCGCGTTTGGGCGATACCGAGGTCTCGCGGATCGCTGTGGCAACCAGCGGCAGCGTCGACGGATTGTCCGTGAACGCCTGCCCGCCGAGGATGATGTGGTCGGGGTTGAAGATGTCGGCCATCAGCGCCACCGCACGGCCAAGGACCGTCGCGCGCTCTTCGAGAAGCGCGCGGGCGGTTGCGTCACCGCTGCGGGCGAGCGCGTGCACACCCTCGATGTCGGTCACGTCGAGTCCGAGTGCGAGCGCGGCCTCGACAACGCCGGTGTCACTGGCGGTCGGCTCGAGTCGACCGGTGTGCCGCGGGTCGAGCAGGGTGGTCGCCCCAGTCGGGAAGTGCCCGATCACCGGCGGGCCCGCGGTCGGTGTGTGCACAGCGCCGTCGACGCTGAACGCGATGCCGACCATCTCACGCGCGTAGAAGTAGAGGAAGCTCGAGCGCTTGTCGCTGGGGTTCACCACGAGTTCGGCAGCTGCCATCGCTTCGACGTGCGACGCGACCGAGACGGGCAGCCCGACGGCTTCGGCGATGATGTTGCCCACCGGGGCATCCGACCACCCGAGACGCGGATGGTCGACGAAGCCGCCCTCGGCAACACGGCCACCGATCGCGACACCGGCCCACAGCACTCGACGATTCGACCAGCGTCCGACGAAGCGACGTGCGCTGTCGCCGATGGCGGTCAGCGTCTGCTCGGGGGTCTCGGCGATCGGCGTCGGGATCTGGATGGCACCGACGACGCGGTGTAGCAGGTCGTGGGTGGTGATCGAGGTGACCTTGTATCCGATGTGGATACCGAGAGTCAGGAAGTCGGTCACGTTGATCTCGAACGGCAGGCGCGGACGTCCGATGGCCCCGGCGGGCGCGAGGTCGGCGCGTTCACGTAGGAGACCCGCCTTCAGCAGCGCGCCGACCTGGCGATTCACGGTCGAGATCGACAATCCTGTTGCCTCTGCGGCGTCGTCGCGGAAAATCGGGCCGGAGAGTCGAGCGGTGCGCAATACGAGCGCTGCGGGTTTGTCGGAGAGCTCGAGGCGCGGTGTCGCGATCTGAATCGGCCGCCCCCCTCTCCGGACGCTACGTGGTTCGAGTCCTGGCACAGGCGTCGGCCGTGGCGTCGACCTGCGTGGGATCGGACGTGCGGCCGGCCGTCGGACCGGTGAGGAAAGCGTAGCGGTGCGGATGGGCTGATCAACGGTTGCGGTCATGACTTGGTGTCCCTAGGTGTCGGTGCAGCGAATCCGTGGCGCGCAACATCGTGGCGCCGCGAGCTATTGGTCTACGCGTCCGGCAACGATGTGCACGGCAGGCAGTCGACGATGATCGCGGAGGATTCGCGTGGAATGCGGAAGGTTGGTGAAGAGTGAAGAACTCGGATCAACGCATTCGGCGACAACACAGCACACGGGCGAACGGCAGACGACAACCCAGAGCGGTGATCACGTAGGTCACCTCTGAGATCTGCGCCAAGGCGCGGTCGTGCTCGCTCGTCATGAGCACGAAGCTAGCAACTGATCGCAGCGGCCCGCAACTCCCTTGCACAAGCCTTGCCGCAGGTCACAGACCACTTCGCGCGCTCGGCAGAGGCGTCCACCGGCGAGAATAGGCCGCCGAGAGCGCGGCGTCGCGGGTTAGACGCACCGCGCGCAAAAGTCGCGTTCCCCTTCGATCGGGATAGGAACCCGACCTGCGCGTCTATCGAACGTTTTCAGCCGTAGAGCTTGTCGGTGCCCTGTCGTAACCTTGATCACATGCCCCCGCAGACCGCCACCACTGCGCATCTTTCCAGCGAGTCGTCCACCACGGGCGACGCCGAATTCCACGCCGCGACCGAGCCGTTGCGCCGCGAGATCCTGGCCCACTGCTATCGAATGATGGGGTCGCACCACGACGCAGAAGACCTCACCCAGGACACCTACCTCAGGGCCTGGCGCGCGTACGACAAGTTCGACGGCCGCGCATCGGTACGGACGTGGCTGCACAAAATCGCGACCAACACGTGCCTGACCGCACTGCAGAGCAAACAACGCAGGCCGCTGCCCTCTGGGCTCGGCGGCGACGCCTTCGACCCCACCGACACACTCGAGACCGACGGCGAGGTCCCGTGGCTCGAGCCGTACGCGGGCGCCGTCGACGAGATCTCTCCCGGCGACGACGCCGACCCCGCCTACGTCGTCGGTGCACGCGAGTCGATCCGCCTCGCATTCATCGCGGCGCTACAGCACCTGCCCGAGCGGCAGCGAGCCGTCTTGATCCTGCGCGACGTCCTGCAGTGGCGAGCCGCCGAGGTGGCCGACACCATCGGCGTCACGACCGCAACCGTGAACAGCCTTCTGCAGCGCGCCCGCGAGCAACTCAAGAATGCTGCGCCACAGCACGATTCGACAGAAGAGATCACCGACGACGCCAAACGTGAGCTGCTTGCACGGTATGTCTCGGCGTTCGAGCGGTACGACGTCGACGCCATCGCCGACATGTTCACCGACAAGGCGATCTGGGAAATGCCGCCCTTCACCGGTTGGTACCAGGGTCCGGCTGCGATCGGTACGCTCATCCGACACAACTGTCCCGCAGAGAAGGCGGGCGACCAGATCCTCATACCGACCATCGCGAACGGGCAACCCGCATTCGGCCTCTACATGCGCGAACCCGACGGCGTGCACCGCCCGTTCCAACTCCAGGTTCTCGAACTCGGCACGGCGGGCCCCGACTCAGCACCCGGCGTCACGCACGTCGTCGCTTTCTTCGGCGACGACCTCGCCACCGACTTCGCCCGCTTCGGCCTGCCCGCAACCCCGTACGACGCGCCGCCCCGCACCCAGCCGAGCCCCTGGCACTGATCGAGCGCCTCACCCGCTGATCGAGCCCCCACCGCTGATCGAGCCTGTCGAGATCACCCACCCGGTCGAGCTGCACCCGCTGGTGAGGCCTGTCGAGACCACCTCAGGTGATTTCGACTTGGCAGCTCGCTCCGCTCGCGGCCAGCTCAATCAGCGGGAAAGGGGCGCCCACCCGCCGGTCGAGCCCCCACCGCTGATCGAGTCCCCACCGCTGATCGAGCTTGTCGAGATCACCCAGCCTCGGGGATCGAGCCCGGGTTCATCCACACGATCTCCCAGGCGTGGCCGTCGGGATCGCAGAAGCTGCGGCTGTAGGTGAAGCCGTGGTCGTCGGGCTCACGCAGCGCGGTCGCGCCGTTCGCCAGCGCGGTGTCGGCCATGTCGTCGACTTCGTGACGCGACGACGCCGAGAACGCGAGGACCACCTCGCGCGACGTGCCGGCACAGAACCGCGCGCCCCGACCCGCCGCGGAGTATCCCGCGAACCGCTGGGCGGCGAGCAGCACCAGCATCGTGCGCTCGTTGATCGGGAGACAGACTGTTCCGGCGTCGCAGAACCATTCGTCGGTGCGGAAACCGATGCTCTCGAAGAACCTGCGCGAGCGCGCAGTGTCGTCGACGGGCAGCGTGATGAACAACGTTGACGCCATACACAGACCGACCTGTACGCCACCCGGAAGTCATCGTTCCTCGACCGCATAGGCTCTACGACCATGGGAGTCATCTACCTCGTACGACATGGCCAGGCCAACCCGTCCGCGTACGGAGTCGCTGACAGCGCACCAACCGGAGACGCGCCCGCCGACGACTCAGCCGCAGCCGTGAGCAACCCCGGCCCCGGCCTCACCGACACCGGTCGGGTCCAGGCGGGCCTCACCGGAACCCTGCTGTCCGCACAGATCAACGGTGTCACCGCCGCGATCAGCGGCGACCTCGCCCGACAGACCGAGACGCTCGCCGGCGTTCTCGCCCGACTCGACTCCGCACCGGAACCGATCGTCGACCCGTCCTGGAATGAGTACGAACTGCCCGCGCTCGTCGGCGCAGCGACCCCGGACGAGTTCGCCGATCAGAAGTCGTATCAGCAGCGCCTCGACGCAGGCCTCGCGCACTGGATCGACCAGACGAGCATGGCGGAGGCCGAGGGCGCGACCACGCCACCCGGCTCCGGCGAAACCTATCCAGAGTTCCGCTCGCGGGTCACCGGCGCGGGCGAGCGTGCAGCCGAGTTGGCGGGCAGCGGGCAGACCGTCCTCGTCGTGTCGTCGGCGGGCACCATCACTCAGGTGATCGCCGAACTGTGGGGAGTGCCGCCGCACCGCTGGCCTGCGATGGCTCGCACGATGGTCAACGCATCGGTGACCAAACTCCTCGTCGGCCGAAGCGGGACCTCGGTGATGTCACTCAACGAACACGCCCACCTCGTCGACCGCGACGGCGGCATCGCGACGTTCCGCTGAACGCCGACGTTCCGCTGAACGTTTCGGCCCGACGCTAGCCCAGCGCGGCGAGCCCCGCGGCAATGAATTCGCCCGTCGCCTCCGCTGCGTGCTCTGCGCCTTCCGACGCCGCGCCCGCACGTGCGCGATGGCTGATGCCCTCGGCGATCACACCCAGCTTCAGGTTGGCCAGCCCGAGGTAGAACGGCCAGTCGCCGAGGTCGTTCCCGGTCAGTGTCGCGTACCGCTGGGCCATCGCATCGGCCGACGGGTAGCGGTCACTGGTCCACGCGCCGTCGAATCCGAGAACCCGATCGAAGACGGGCGTGCGGTAGACGCACATCAGGGCGACGTCGGTGATCGGATCGCCGAGCGTCGACATCTCCCAATCGACCACTGCGGCAACAGTTCCCGGGTCATCGGTCGAGAGGATCGTGTTGTCGACGCGGTAGTCGCCATGCACAACGGTCGCACGCGCCTGCTCGGGTACCCGCTCACCGAGTGCGTCGACGAGCCGATCGACGTCGGGCAGATCCCTGCCGCGGACGTGCGACCACTGCCTGGCCCACAGCTTCACCTGCCTACCCGCGAAACCCGTTGGCCTACCGAACTCCCCGAGTCCTACCGCCTCGAAGTCGACGGCGTGCAGCGCGGCGAGGGTCGAGATCAGCCCCTCCGCATTGCGTGCCACCTCGTCGTCGGAAAGTACCGCGAGGTCGTCGCCCGTCCGGATCACCGTCCCGTCGACGAATTCGACGATGGTGCACGGCGCACCGAGCACCGAGCCGTCGGCGTCGAAGGCGACCGGCGTGGCAACCGGGACGTCGGTACGCGAAAGTGCCGATGTGACAGCCCATTCCCGGCCCATGTCGTGCGCCGAGGGTGTGAGGCCACCTGTCGGTGGCCTGCGCGCAACCCAGCGGTGCACGCCGTCGGAGACCATGAAGGTGAGATTCGACTTTCCGCCGCTGATCAACTCGACGTCGAGCGGCCCCGCGACGTCGACTCCGTTGTCGACCAGAAAGCGTTGTAGGACTTGCGGTTCGAGTACCAGCTCCGCGGTGCTCACGCGTTCTCTCCCTGCTGCGTCGACGCGCGATTCTTGCGCGCACGCCCGACGGCTCTGCGTGCAAGTGCCCAGCGGTGCACCTCAGACGGGCCGTCGTAGATGCGGAAGGGACGCAGTTCGCGTTGCAGCCGTGCGAGCGGCAGGTCGTCGGAAACGCCGAGCCCACCGCACATCTGGATCGAACGGTCGACGACCCGCAGATAGGCCTCTGCGGCGAAGGTCTTGGCGATCGAGGTCTCCGACGACGCGTGACGCCCCTGATCGAGTTCGTAGCAAGCCTTGACCAACAGTGCACGCGACGCCGCGAGGTCGATCTCGTTGTCGGCAACCATCTGTTGGATCATGCCGAGATCGCCGAGGGTTCCGCCGAATCCGTTGCGGTGTGCGACGTAGTCGACGCCAACCTCGTGACAGCGCACCGCCACTCCGAGCCAGCGCATGACGTGGGTCATGCGCGCCGGACCCAGCCGCACCTGGGCGTAGCGATAACCCTGGTCGACCTCACCGAGCACATCGGCATCGGGAACGAAGACATCGGTGAATCGCACCTCGCAGTGGCCGCCGATCATCGCGCGATCGGTGGTGTGGATGTGGCGCGTGACCTCGATGCCGGGCGTGTCTCCGGGCGCCAGGAACATCGTTGCCCCGCCACGGTCGCCGGGCGCCCCGGCGGTGCGCGCCATGATGATGTAGAAGCCTGCGCCCTCGGCTCCGGTGATGAATCGCTTCTCGCCGTTGATCTTCCAGCCGCCGTCGACCTTGGTCGCCTCTGTGCGCAGTTGGTTGGGATCCGAGCCGGCTCCCGGCGCGGGCTCGGTCATCGCGAACGCCGAACGCACCTCGCCACTGGCAAGTGGCGCAAGGTATTTGAGCTTCTGCTCGTCGTCGGCGATGTGGGCGAGCATGTGCACATTGCCCTCGTCGGGGGCTCCGATGTGCAGCGCGGCCGGCCCGAACGTCGAGTATCCGCCCGCCTCGAAGACCGGCACCCGATCCGACATCGAGAGTCCGTGACCACCCAACTCGACGGGGGCGTGCGGCGCGAAGATACCCAACTCCTTGGCCTGACTATTGAGATCACGCCGCAGATCGTCGCCGCCTGCCGCGGTGATGTCGCCGTCGTTCGCATTCTCGATCGGCAGCACGACCTCGTGGATGAATGCGGTCGTCCTCTTCACCAGATCGTCAACCTCGGGCGAATAGCCCAGTTCCACTGCCATCAGGGTCTCCATCCTCGGGGTGCCACGCAGGTTCAACTCGAACTCCACGCCCGATCGTTCCGACCGAGCGTTCGTTCGGTGGCCCAAGACTGCCAGAGACCGTCGACTCAGGTCAACCCATCGAGCCGCGAAGCGCTTCAGCGCTCAACGTATCCGACGGTCGCCCTCGACAAGTCCAGATTGCGCGCGATCAGCTCGTCCGGTCCCAGTTCGCCGTCCAGCTTGAACCAGGTCGAGACGCCGACACACATCGTGGTGACCGCACGCGCAGCATCCTTGGGATAGCTCGTGCGGAAGTCGCCGGCCTCGACCCCGGCGAACACGATCTCGTCGACCATCCGCTGCTGACGGTCACGAAGACCGATGTAGGTCTGCTTGTACGAGCTGTCGAGACTGCGAATCTCGGTCGATCCGACGAATGCCTGCTCACGCCGGTACATATGGAAGCGCAACAACGACTCGACGACCGCGTCGAATTGGTCGACCGGTTCTGGCCCAGCCTCGGCAACGGCCTGCTCCGACCGCGCGAGCAGGTCGGTCATCGTCCTGTCGAGCAGGCCCTGCAGTAGTGACTGCTTCGACGGATAGTGGTGATAGAGCCCCGGAACGGACAGGTTTGCCCGCGCGGCGATCTCGCGCACGGACGTGCCGTGGTAGCCGTGCTCAGCGAAAGCCGCGAGCGCAGCCGCGAGCGGAACGGGCAACTCGGGCTCGCCGAAATCGCGCCAACGCCCGGTCTGCTCCTCCACTTCCGCATCGTCGACGCCGCTACTCATGGCATCCAACATATCCCTATCCCCTCCGCGTCACCGCAGGCACCAGCGACATCATCAATGCGACGCTGAGGTCGACGACCTCGTCTCGACCCAGCGGCACCTCGTCGTCGAGCCACGAAGACAGCAGGCGTGCGAGTCCTCCGACCTGGAATTGCGCAGCCCCTACGGCCTGTGGACTGGGAGCGGTGTGCAGTGCCGCGGAAGCGGTGTCGAGCGTGATGGCCGCGAACACGGCCGTCGAATCGCGTCGCTTGGCGGCAAGGACGGGACTCGTCAGCATCGGCGAGAACAGCAGTCGTCCTTTGCGACGGTCGGAGTCGATGATCGAAACGATGGTCGCGACGGCGGCACGAACCTTGTCGCCGACGTCGTCGCCGGTGGCGAAGGCCGCGAGCGCATCGTGCGAAATCTCGTCGATCACGCGGTCGTAGGTGGCCGCGACCAGCGCGTCTACCGTCTCGAAGCTCTCGTAGAAGTAGCGCGGATTGAGCGACGCCGCGCCACACACCCCACGAACCGTGACCGACTGCGGCGGCTGCCCGCCGAGCACCTCGAGCGCGGCATCCATGAGGGCGGTGCGTCGACGCGCAACGCGCTCATCGCCCTTCACCCCGCTGTAGGTCCGCAGTTCTTCGCTCACGCAGACCATCTTGACATCTGCCGCAATACCGGCGTTGAATCAGGCAACGGACGTTACCAGATAGGAGCCGCTGCGATGACGGTGCCCGACACGCAGTCCGACCACCCGGCAACTGCGCGCGACGAGATCGACAGCTCTGATCTCACGATGCTCGGCGCCGCAGCACTCGCCGGCCCGGCGAACGTGATCATGCAACTGGCGATGCCGGCCGTCGGCTACGGCGTCTACGAGAGTCGCGTCGACTCGGGAAACCTCTTCAAGCATCCGGTCAAACGTACGAGGACCACCCTGAGCTATCTCGCCGTCGCCGCCATGGGTTCGCCGTCGGACCGTAGGGCGTACCGGCGGGCGGTCGGTCGGGCACACGCCAGGGTCCACTCCACTCCCGACAGTCCGGTCACCTACAACGCGTTCGATCCGGCCCTGCAACTCTGGGTTGCCGCCTGTCTGTACAAGGGTTGGGAAGACGTCCAACGCATCTACGGCGATCCGTCGATCATCTCGGAGGAGACCTACCGTGCGGGCGCGGTCATGGGCACCACCTTGCAGGTACCGCAGCACATGTGGCCCGCAACTCGCGCGGACTTCGAAACCTATTGGCAGAAAACCATTTCCACGCTCGAGATCGATCCGCCGATCCGGGAACATCTGCTGGCGATCGCGCGCATGGAGTTCGCTGGCCCGGTCGTGTCACGGCTCGGCGGTTGGTGGTCGTACATCATGACGATCGGATTCTTGCCCGAAGACTTCCGCGACAAGATGGACGTCGAGTTCACCCCGCGGCAGCAGACAGTCTTCGACGTGCACAACGCGATTGTTCGACGCGTCGTGCGCCACCTTCCGAAACCGTTGCAGCAGTTCCCGTTCAACGTTCTGCTCGCCGACGTGCGACGTCGTATCCGCACCGACCGACCACTGGTCTGAGGTCGACGCTGCCGGCGAGTACACCGTCGAGCCAGTCGTAGACGACGCCGTCCCAGACGCGCTGGCCGAGACCACCGCAATGGCCGGAGATGCCGGTACGTACATCAGGGGCGAAGAGTTGTTTGGACTCGACGTCGAGTGCGTCGAACAGCAGCTTGCCCTGCCCGCCGACCGGGTCGCCGTGAGATTCGACGATCATTGTGGGACAACTGATCTCGCTCGCCCGGTCGAGCATGGTGAAGGTCTTCAGCTCGCGGAAGTACTGGGCGATGGTTCGCACCCCGTGGCAAGCCATGCGGGAGCCGAAGAAGTCGGCGCGTTCGCGACTGACCCGGCTCAGCACGGTCATCAGCGGTGCCGCGATACGACCCCTCCAACCCGCGGGAATCTTGGCACCCATGTCGGGCTGCGCGGGATCGCAGATCATCGCAGCAATGCGATTCTCCCCCGCGACGCCGCGGGGTACCAGGTAGCCGGCGAATGAGCGTCCTTCGGCGACGAGTCGGCGGTCGTCGACGCCGGGCACTGTGACGAGCCAATCGACGATCTGCGAAAGCACTGTCTCGTAGTCGGGTCGGAAGTACACGCGGTCGACGATGAGCATCGACCCCTGTCCGGGTCCCTCGACGGAGAGCACGTTGTAGCCGCGTGCCAAGGCGCCCTGCGCGAAGCCCCACCCCGATTCGGCGGTGGAATCGTAGCCACAGGGCATGACGATGGTCGGCCGCCGACGATCGTCTGCAACCGGCCGAAACAGCCAGCCGTGGATGTCGATCCGATCGCCCGACGAGACGAAGGGGATGGCCACTTCGGCTGCGGTGACAGGGCTGGCGGTATGTGGCAACAGCGCCATTGCCTGCGCAAAGGTCTTGCAGTGAGCCTGGTAGGCCTCCTGGAGCCGCTCGTCGTCGAGGTCGGTGCGCAGGTAGAAATAGGCCTGGCGGTAGTACTCCGAGGCCCTGAGGTAGCACTGGTGGGCTGTCACGAGATGCCCACCGGCATGTGCCTGTTCTGCCGCGTCACGCACCGACTCAGCGCGAGCCAACCACCGCTCGTACCACCGCTGCGGGTGGTATTTTCCGCCGATCTCGCCGGCAGTCGTGTACGCCTCACCCAGATCGGCTGCGCCGACGGCCGCCGCCATCAGGGTGCGGCCGAACTGACCGTCGAACTCCTCGTTGGCGAATGCCAGTCGCTGCGTCATCTGAACCTCCGGGATCTGGTGTCGTGTGGTGCCACCTACGAGACCCCGAGGTCCTCACAAAACGCTCACATCCCGGAAAAGACCTGGTGATCGTTAGTGGTCAGTGCGTCGCCTGCATCGCCCCACCCGGCGTGCCACCCGTTCTCGAACTCCGTCGGATCGGTCTCTCTGCAGGTGCGCAACGAATCGCGCGTGAACGGACTCCGTGGCCACTCGAGCCCGGCATCGACGGCGTAGCGACGCGAAACCGCGAATGCCCGACCCGCCCGCCCGATCTCGCCTGCGGCCGACAGATGGTTGCCACGCTGCTCCATCGAATCGCAGATCTGGACGCCCCCGCATTCGAGGTATGAACGAAAGGCCTGGTCATTCCATCGCAGGCCCATTCGGGTGTCGCCGGAGACCAGTGCCGCGATGCCCAGCATCACGGCGGCAAGATAGGTGGCAAGCGGATCGCCGCGTTCGGTGCCGAGGGCGAGCGCTGTGTGCGCCATGTCGAGAGCCTGCGCGAGGTCACCGGCGATCACCGCGCACAGGGCCTGAGCAGCGATGACCGTTGGTGCGGTGTCGACGTCTCGTCCTTCGATGGTGGTCGCGGCCCACTCGGCGTAGTCGGCCGCGACGGCGTGGTCGTCGCCGGTCCATGCCGCCAACGACGCCAGAGCAAGGCGGACTGTATGCGTGTCCGGGTCACGGTCGCCGGGCACGATGAGGGACTCGAGTTCGTCGGGTGTGTACGCCGTGAGGTGCTGGTGCGCCTCGTCGGTGTTCTGACTGAAGGCGAGTGCCGAACCCAGCGCCAGAGCGACCATGGCCGAAGTCCGCGGACTGCATGCACCGTCGGCGACAGTGGCCGATGCCAGACGCAGAACTCGGATCCCGTCAGCCAACCGACGGCGAAAGAACCAGTAGGCGCCGAGTCTTTCGAGGAGGTCGATGTGCGAATCGAGGAGGACCGGGTCGATCACGACTGATTCGCAGAACGCCATCACACTGCTGTGGTCGTCGTCGACGCGCGCGAGGTCACGTGCCGAATGCGCGGTGATACGCATCGGAGTGGCTGCCAAGAGTTCGACGATCGCTGCGTCACGCGCCCGCGACGCAGCGACTGACTTGTCAGGGCGCTTCGCGCGAGCGTGGTCGGCAACGCTGTGCGGGATCGTGAAACGCGTTGGACGGTAACGAGTCCCGCGTATACGCCACAACAGTGAGCGCCGCGCCAACTCGCTCAGGTCATCGGCGATCGATGGGCTGTCGCAGACCGCTTCCGCGAGCGCGGCGGTGAATGGATTGCGCAGTGCAGTGAGCCGGGTGAAGCGATCGAACAGATCGTCGTCCATCGCGTCGAAGGCGAGCGCGAACGCCCGCGTCACTGGTTCGGGCACCGCGGTGTCGAGTTGATCGGCCACCTCGGCGATCGAGAAGGTCACGGTGCGGGCAGCAGCGAGCTCCAGGCCAAGTGGGAGGCCGCCCATCGCGCGGCAGATCCGGTCGAGGTCGCCCCGGTCGTCCGCCCCGACGTCGAATTGGCCAGTGGCGCTTCGAATCCGGTCCACGAGCAGAAGGTGTGCAGGCGACAACGTATCGCCGGGTGCCCCTGTCGGTAACGGGTGGACGGTCACCACGTGTTCACCGTCGACCCCGCTCGGTACGCCGACCGCGAGCACGGTCACGGCGGCGCAGCGTCGTAGAATCGTGTCAATGTCTTTGTCTACCAATCCGTCTCGACCCAGTTCCGACTCCGACACACGGTCGAGGACGAGAAGTACAGACATGGCCGACAGGTGGTTGCACACCTGATCGAGGGCGGTGCCCGCGTCAGCCGATGGCTGAATCCGCATGGTCTCGGTGATCGTCGTCGCGACGTCGGCATCGCCGCGCAGACCGATGTACCAGACGCCGTCGTCGAAGGAATCCGCCGCGCGCCTTGCCGCCTCGATCGCGAGGCGTGTCGCGCCGACGCCGGGGATGCCGGTGATGGCGACGGCACGCTCGACGTCGAGGAGGCCGACCACCATGGAGAGTTCGGCCTCTCGCCCGACGAAGGACGTGTGCTGCGACGGCAGCCGTACGCGTCGTACCGCGCGACTGTGGTCGTCGAGCACGTGCAGTTGCGCGGCACGCACCTGCGCGCCCGGTTCCACGCCCAGTTCGGTGGCGAGCAGTTCCCGGATGTCGCGATAGGCGGTGAGCGCCTCGGCCCGTTGACCGCCCGCCGCCAACGCCGCGATCTTGACCGACCATGCGTGCTCATCGAGCGGGTCCAGGGTGATCAATGCCTGCGCTTCTCCGAGAGCACGGTCGGCGTCGCCTGCGGCGAGAAGGAGATCGGCACGGCGGCCCAAGACCGCCGCGCGGACGGAGATCAATCGTCGCCGTGCCTGATCGACGGTGGGTGTGGAGATCGCAGTGGTGAATGGCTCGCCACGCCAGCGCCGCAGCACATCGTCGAGGTCGTCGATGGTCGCGGTGCCGGACTCGTCGAGTGCCGCGCTCGCAGCGGAGTCGAAGTCAACGGAATCAACGGCGGCCTCGGAGAGGTCGAGGCGATATCCAGCCCGGTCGGTGACGATCACCGATGCCTCGCCCCGCGGTGAGAGTGCCTTGCGGAGCCGCCAGATCTGCGACTCCAACGCGCGCTGAGTCCGTTCCGGCGCATCCGGACCCCAGACTTCCGCGATGAGCGTCGCGGCAGACACCGGATGCCCGGCATGCGCACACAGCACGGCAAGGATCGTCCGTGGTTTGGCGCCACCGATGTCGTAGCGATCGGTTCCTCGTTCGGCGACGAGCTCACCGAGATCGCGGATCACCAACATCGACACGGCTCATCGCGTCGGTGGTGCCTCATAGAGAGATCCTATCCGCGGCCGCCAGCCCTCACACGAGCGTCGCCAACGCCTCCGGCGTGAGTTCGTCGACGCTCGTGTGACCGGCGAGACCAAGTGTCAGGTCGAGTTCGGCGATGATGTTCGCAACGGCATCGCGAGCACCGTCGGCACCTGCGAGGGCGAGCCCGTACATGTGCGGACGCCCGATACATGCCGCGTCGGCGCCGAGCGCGAGCACCTTGAAAACGTCTGCGCCGGAATAGATTCCCGAGTCGGCGAGCACCTTGATCCGCCCATCGACGACAGGCGCTATCGCGGCGAGAGCGTCGACGGAACTGATGGCACCGTCGATCTGACGGCCACCATGGTTGGAGACGATGATGCCGTCGACACCCGAGTCGACGGCACGCCGCGCGTCGTCGGGATGCAGTACGCCCTTGAGAACGACCGGCAGCGACGTGCGCTCGCGCAGACTCTCGATCTCCGTCCAACTCAGCGACGGTCGCGAGTAGATGTCGAGGAAGGTCTGCACTCCCACGCGCGGCTCGGGGCGAATGATGTTGCGCAGCAGCGATCCCGGGGTGTTCTTCGCAATGCTGAACAGGGTGCGCAACGCGCCGAGCGAGATCTCGGGACGTTCCGAACTCCCCTGGGCAGCACGCTCGGAGACGATCTCGCTGAACCGCGGGTCCGAGGTGTACTGCGCGATACCTTCCCCGCGCGCGAACGGTAACGACCCGATGTTGAGGTCACGTGGTCGCCAACCGAGCATCGTCGTATCAAGAGTTACGGCGACGGCCGACGCTCCGACGCCTTCGGCACGCTGCAGCAGACTGTCGACGAGGTCGTCGTCGGTCGACCAGTAGAGCTGAAACCATCGCGGCGCGCCGGGCCGTACGAGGTCCATCTCCGCGGCGACGTCCTCCATCCGAACTCCGCCCTGGTTGGAGAATATGTACGGAAGTCCCAGTTCTGCTGCGGCGTGACCGATCATCCTGTCGGCCCCGCGCGCGACGAGATCTCCTGCTCCGACAGGTGCGAACAGGATCGGTGCGGGGAGCCGGTCGCCGAACAGCTCGATTTCCAGCGTCCGCTCGGAGACGTCGCGCAACACCCGCGGCACGATTGCGCGTCGATCAAGAGCGCTGCGGTTCGCGGCCATTGTTCGACCCCCGCCTGCCCCGCCGGCGATGTACGCCCAGGCCCGATCGGACATCCCCGCTCGCGCTCGGCGTTCGAGTTCGTCGAAATCGGTCGGTACGACGGGTGTACGACCGTGTACTCCCGCTTGGTAGATGTCGTTCTGGCGGGCACGCCCGAAGAGTGGTGACGGCATACTCCACAGCGTATGACCCGCCTCACACCGCGTTATCGGCGGCCATGACCGTAGTCACAGACAGCATCCGAGGTCGACTCTCGTTACTCTGGCGTGCGACCAGTCGGGGATATCAAAGGGTTCAGATGGCTATCTGGTTGTACAAGCTCGGGCGTTCGGCATTCCGCCACAAGTGGATCGTGATCAGCGCGTGGATCGTCGTATTGATCGTTCTCGGTGCTCTCGTCGGCGTACTCAAACCGACTTTCGCCACCAATTTCGAGCTCCCCGGCACCGACTCCGATCGCGCGATGTCGGTGATGAAGCAAGACTTCCCGGCGGCAAACGATCAGCAGTTGAATTCGTCGACCAGCATTCTCGTCGAAGCCGACGACGGTCTCGAGAACCACATGGGCCAGATCGACGCACTCGTCGCCAAAGCTCGAACGCTACCCAAGGTCATCGAGCCACAGACCGTCGTCAATCCGGTGACGGCCGCCAAGGCCAATCCCGCCATCGCCCCGAAGGTCCTCGGCGACAACGGCAAGGTCGGGCTGATCCAGATCAGGCAGGACATCCGGGCCAACGAACTGACCCACGACGACATGGCGCAGTTCGAGGATCTGCTCGCCGAGTTCCGCGGCAACGGGTTACAGGTCGAGGGCACCGGCTCGCTGATGCAGGTCTTTCAGCAGGGCGGAGTGTCTGAGCTGCTGGGCTTCGTGATCGCGTTCATCGTCATGATCATCGCGTTCGCGTCCATCGTGGCCGCGTTCATCCCGATCGTCACCGGCATCTTCGGTGTCGGCATCACCATGCTGCTCGTCACGTTGAGCGCCAAGATCTTCGACGTCCAGCAGAGTGCCACCACGATCATCACGATGCTCGGGATCGCGGTCTCCATCGACTACGCGCTGTTCATCGTGTCGAGGTATCGATCCGAGCTGAATCTCGGCGGATCGCGTGAGGCCGCTGCCGGCAGAGCCGTGGGAACCGCAGGCTCCGCAGTGGTGTTCGCTGGTCTGACCGTCGTGATCGCCGTGTGTGCGCTGAGCGTCGTCGGCATCCCCTTCATCACGCAGATGGGTATCTCGGCGGGACTGGCCGTCGTGGTCGCGGTGCTCGGTGCCATCACGTTGATCCCCGCACTGCTCGGCGCGTTCGGCAGGTTTGCCTTCAGCCCCCGCATTCCCGGCCTGCGTCACGGCGACGAACCGGATTCGAAACCGTCCAACGGTCTCCGCGTCGCCCGCTTCATCACCCGGTTCCCGCTGCCCGTCGCACTCGTCGGTCTCGTGCTGCTCGGCATCGCCGCGATCCCGATGTCGAGCATGCAACTCGGCATGGACTCGACCGGCGACAAGGAGTACGCGGCCACCAAGCTCCTCGAACGCGGCTTCGGCGAAGGCGTGAACGGGCCGCTACTCGTCGTCGTCAGCGACGCGTCGAACGGAGACATCGCTCCCGCAGCCAATGCGGTTGTCGCTCAGGTGAAGACACTGCCGAACGTCGCCAACCCCGAGCAGATCGTCTGGATCGGCAACGGCCAGAACAAGCAGAACCCCCAGCAGGGTGCGACGGCCGCGCTGATCTCGGTCACTCCGGCGAAGTCTCCCTCGGGCCCCGAGACGCACACGCTGATGGATCAGATACGTGACTACGGGTCGTCGAAACCCGGTGGCGCGACCGTCAATGTCGGCGGCCAGACGGCCATCATGTCGGATATCTCGAGCAAGCTCAGCAGCGCGCTGCTGCCGTTCCTCATCGTGGTGGTCGGGCTCGCCTTCATCATCCTGACCATCGTGTTCCGGTCGCTGCTCGTGCCGCTGACGGCGACCATCGGTTTCTTGTTCTCGGTGTGCGCGACGTTCGGTGCGACGGTGTGGATCTTCCAGGAGGGCCACCTCGGACTGATCGAACACACCAAGCCGATCATCTCGTTCCTGCCGATCTTCCTGATCGGCGTGGTGTTCGGACTCGCGATGGACTACCAGGTCTTCCTCGTGACCCGAATGCGCGAGGAGTACGTGCACGGGCTGTCGGCGAAGGATTCGGTGATCGTCGGCTACCAGCACGGAGCGCGCGTGGTCGCCTCTGCTGCGGTCATCATGATCTCGGTGTTCTCCGCCTTCATGCTCGCGCCCGACACGATCGCGAAGATGATGGGCTTCGCACTGGCCGCCGCGGTCTTCTTCGACGCCTTCATCATCCGCATGGCCGTCGTGCCCGCCGTGATCACGATGATGGGCGACTGGGCGTGGAAGATTCCCCGCTGGCTCAACCGCATCCTGCCCAACGTCGACATCGAGGGCACCGAGATCCGCAAGATCCCGATCGACGACGAACCCGCCGAGACGCGCGAAGCCGTCTCGGCGGGTCGGAGCTGAGGCGCCCGCTCACCGCGTCGCGGCGCTGTGTGTCCGGTGATGCTCGGCGACCTTCCCGCTGGTGACCGCGGCCTGCGCGCCGAGGCTGATCGCGAGGTAGATCATGATGCTCGCGCCGTCGAGTCCGCCCATCCCGTGCTGTATGCCGTCGCCGAAGAAGGCGGGCACCACCAGGCTGATGGCGACGTGTGCCGCGATCGCGACGACCCAGAGCACGATGGTCAGCGCACCTCCCTTGCGGACCATCACGCCTGCCGGATTGCGGTAGACCTGCATGCTGTGCGCTCGCGGCACCGCCAGAATCGCCGCGACGACGAAGCCGACGAGGACCGCCACCGTCGCGCCGACAGTGACATGGTGTCCGCCGCCGAGATACTGCGCGGTTTCGAAGACGCCGATGATCCCGATGATCAACGGCAGCTTGAACAAGTTGTCCTTGAGTGGTTGTTCCCGCGTCTGGCGGTACAGGATGAAGACGACGACCAGGACGGTGATGACTGCTGTGCTTGCAATGTTCATGCTTTGAGCATCGGCTCGCGGAGCAGGCGAAACATCAACCCGAGGGTGGAACCCGGGTGGAAATCGGGTGGATCGTGCTACTCCTACGCCCCTGATCTCCGACGTCGACATTACGGTTGCCATGTGACAACGAGTCAAGATCCGGTGGCGACGGACCGTCTGCTGATCCGCGGGATCGTCGCGGTCTCGGTGCTGGTCTCAGCGTTCGCCGACACCGGCAAGCAGCCGATCTGGGCGACCGCCATCGGCTGGATGGCCACCTGTGTCTTGGTGGTGTTGCTATTGCGTTCGGTGCTGCGCGACAAGAATGCGCGGAGTTGGAGCACTCATGCCTCGGCCCTGCACGCCATCGCCACGGTGGCGGCGTCGGTTGTCGCAGCGTTCGCATTTCACGGTGGCGCGACGGTCTGGCTGCCCTATATCGGCGTTGCTGCGGCGGCGATGTCGCAAACGACGGTCCTCGTGTCGGCGCTCATCGCATCGCCATCGCTGACCGCGCTGGGAATACTGATGTGGTGGCAGACCCACAATGCCTGGGCTGTCTGTATCAATGTCGCCAGCGCGGCAGCGGTTTTCGCCTTCATGCAGTTGCGGCGCCGTCAACGCGAAGCCGCAGAGCTTGCCGCCACCCAACGCGAGATCATTGCCGCCGAACGCTCCCGGGCGGCCTTGGCCGAGCAGCAACGCCAGATCTCCGCACAACTCCACGACGTTCTCGCGCATACACTCTCGGGCCTCATCATCACGCTGCAGGGCGCCACTCTGCAGGCTGAGCGCGAGTCCGCGTCTGCGGAACTGACCGAAAAGCTGCGCACCGCAACCGCATTGGCGCGTGATGGCCTCAGTGAGGCGAAGACCGCCGTCGAATCACTGCGCGACAGCGCAACGCGAGAGTCGGAGCCACTCGACCACTGGCTACCGAAGACCTTGGCGCAGTTGCGAACCGGTGCGGGGCTCGACGTCGAAGTGTCCGGCGATGTCGACGTTGTGCCAGCGATCTGGCACGACGACGTGCGCGCGGTGCTGATGGAGGGGCTCACCAACTCGATGCGTCATGCCGCAGGCGCACCCATACGTATCGAGTTCACACCGCAACTCGTTCGGGTGCGCTCGGTCGGCGACCCGTCGACCTTCGTCGACCGCTGTCACACCAGCGGCGGCAACGGTCTGACCGGATTGACCGAACGCATCACTGCGGCGGGCGGATCGCTGGAATACGGTACGACCACACAGGGTTTCGATCTGACGGTCCGGTTTGGTTCATGACGGTACAGGTGGGTTCATGACAGTACGGGTGGCTTCATGACAGTACGGGTGGTGATCGCCGACGATCAGACGGTCGTGCGCGAAGGGTTGCGCTCGATGCTCGGATTGTTCGACTCTCTCGACGTGGTCGGCGTCGCGTCGTCGGCCGAAGATGCTCTCGCGTTGGTGGCCGAGCAGACTCCCGACGTGCTTCTCACCGACCTTCGAATGCCGGGAATCGGTGGGATCGAAGGAATTCGACGACTCGCCGCGTCCGAGGCCACGACCCGCGCGGTGGCATTGACGACCTACGACGACGACGCGACGATCGTCGAGGCACTCGACGCCGGTGCCGTCGGCTTCTTGAACAAGGACGCCGACCCCACGGCGATCGAGTCAGCGCTCCTCTCGGCAGCGGCCGGCCGCTCCCTGCTCGACGAAAAGGCGATGCGCGCCTTGCTGTCTCGGACATCGGCGACGCCAGACCAGGGCAATCCACGCGCTCTCAACCCCGACGGCCTCACCGAACGCGAGTCGGAGGTCATCACGCTGATCGCGCAGGGGTTGTCGAATCAACAGATCGCCCGAACACTCGTCCTGGGGGTGAGTACCGTCAAGACGCACATCAACCACATACTCGCCAAGACGGGCTGCCGCGACCGCGCGGCCGTCGTCGCCTACGCCTACCGCCTCGGGCTGGCCTGAGCCCGCCTGCCCGCTGGTCGAGCTTGTCGAGACCACCCGCCCGGCCGAGCTGCACCTGCTGGTCGAGCTTGTCGAGACCACCCGCCGGCCGAGCTGCACCCGCTGGTCGAGCCATACCCGCTGGTCGAGCTTGTCGAGACCACCCCAAGTGATTTCGACTCGGCAACTCGCTCCGCTCGCGGCCGGCTCAATTAGCGGGAAGGGGCCTCCCCCCGCCGGCCGAGCTGCACCCGCTGGTCGAGCTGAACCCGCTGGTCGAGCCTGTCGAGACCACCCCAAGTGATTTCGACTCGGCTGCTCGCTCCGCTCGCGGCCGGCTCAATCAGCGGAAAGAGACCACCTCACGCCGAGAACAGCAGCGCAGCGCCCATGCCCACCATGATCACGGCCACGATGCCGTCGAGGATCTTCCACGCACGGGGTTTGGCGAACAGCGGGGCGAGCCTGCTCCCGCCGCGGCCGATCAACGTGAACCACAGCACGCTCGCCGCGCACGCGCCGATCGCGAACGCCCACTTCGCATTTCCGTGACTGTTGGCGATCGCCCCCATCGTGAGCACCGTATCGAGATACACGTGCGGATTGAGCCACGTCAGCGCGAGCGCCGACCCGATCGCCACCCAGCGCGAGGCCGTGCGCACCTCGTCGACGTTGGCCGTGATGGCCTCGCTCGACCGAAGACACCGTCGCGCAGCCAGCAGCCCCAAGACAATGACGTACGCCCCGCCCGCGATCTTCGCGACGGTGACCACGGAAGGATGCGCCGACACCAACGCGCCGAGTCCCGCGACCCCCGCGACGATCAGGACCACGTCGGAAAGCGCACACACCGCGATCACCGGATTCACATGCACACGGCGCACACCCTGCTGCAGCACGAAGATGTTCTGCGGCCCGATGGCCACGATCAAGCCCGCTCCGGTGAGCAACCCCATCATGGCTGCGAGGAGATATGTCGTCATGACACGAACGTAAGAGCACGTCGCTGACAAGTACAGCGAATGTTTCTGTCGAAACATTAGACTCTCTTATGTGGATGATCTCGGATCGGACGCACTACGCACGCTGTCAGCGGTACTCGACGCAGGCACGTTCGACGCCGCGGCCGAGCAACTGCACATCACACCGTCGGCGGTCAGCCAACGCATCAAGGCGCTCGAGGTCTCCGTCGGACGCATCCTGGTCCGTCGCACCAAGCCGATCACCGCGACGCGCGACGGCGAGGTGCTCGCACGGATGGCCAAGCAGTGGAATCTGCTCGCCCTCGAGGCTCAGCTCGAACTGACCGGCGACCTCGACGACGCCGTGACCGCCTCACTCACCGACCGCCCGCGCGTCCACCTACCCATCGCCGCCAACGCCGACTCGCTCGCGACCTGGCTCCTCCCCACACTCGCGCGCTTTCACCGCGAGAACCCAGTTGCCGTCGAAGTGATCCGCGACGACGAAGCAGTCAACAGCTCGCGTTTGGTGACCGGCGAGGTGATGGGCGCCATCACCTCCGATCCCCTGCCCATCCGGGGGACCACACTGCGACCGCTGGGCATCATGCGCTATCTACCCGTCGCCACCGGGCAGTTCCTCGACACCTGGATGCCCAACGGCGTCGACGACGAATCCCTCGCCAAGGCCCCGATGGTGCAGTTCGATCGCAACGACGAGCTGCAACGCAGAGTGCTCCGAATGATGTCGGGACAGCGACTCGATCCGCCCGCCGTGTACATCCCTGCCTCCACCGAGTACCACCGTGCCATCGAAGCCGGAATGGGTTGGGGCGCAGTCCCTCTGGCGCAGATCGCCGACGCCCTCGACAGCGGCCGGGTGGTCACCTTCACCGACCTCCACGTCGACGTGCCGCTCTACTGGCAGTACTGGAAGCTCGGGTCGTCGTTGCTGCGCACTCTCACCGACCTCGTCGTCGACGGCGCTCGTCGCCATCTCATCGCGCCGCCGGACACCGACTCCTCAACCACGTGAGCTCTGGCGGTCACTCCACCACTCGGGCGCGTCGACGAAATGGTTGTCGTACGGTTCCTGCGCAGCCGCCAACTCCTCGAATGTGGCCTCGCCCGCCTGGATTCGCGAAAGCAGTCGGAAGTACTCGAATCGTTCGACGCCGGGCGTGAGGACGATCAGGACGCGTGCCGCAGCGTCGGGCACCGCACCGAAGGCATGCGGCATGAGTCGTGGAATCGACGCTGCCGCACCAGCTTCGACTGTCACGATCTCATCACCGGCCATCAGTCGCAGGCCACCCTCGATGACGTAGAACATCTCGGACGACTGCCGGTGAAAGTGAGGCGCGGCGCCGTCGACACCCGCGTCGAGTCGTACTTCGAGTGAGCTCAGCGCGCCTGCGGTGTCGGATGCGTCGAACAGCAGGTGCATCGACGCGCGCTCGTTGCCGACGACATCGTCACTGGCGCTGCGGAATACGGGTGCGGTGGTGGTCATTGTGGTCTCCATTGTCTTGTTGATTGATTGTCGGATCAGAGAAAGAGCAGAACTGCGGCGACGATCAGTGCAAGTGCGGTCGCGCCGTGGATGCCGTAGGCGGCTGCTTTGCTGCCCCGATTGGTCAGCACGATCACCATGTCCCCCAACGGGATCAAGGCAAGCACGAGGACCAGAACACCGAGGTAGTCGAGTGCGATGAAGGTGAAGACGATGACGAGTAGTCCGGTCACGACGTCGCGAATGCCCTTCACCTGCCACCAGCCCCGTGCGTCCTGAGCCGGAGCCGTCGGCAGTCCGAAACCGGCCGCATTCTTCTCGTTCCTCGCCAGGTAAGCGCAGCCGACTGCAATGATCATCAGCGCGCCGGCCCAACTGAGGATGAGTCCGATCGAGGTCGCGAGCATCGCGATTCCTTCCAAGAGGATGTTTTCTATCGTTGTTACTTTCCAACGATCTGAACTCTATCAGTGATAGATCAACAGCACGAGGGATTCGCTCGAAAAGAGGGAATGCACGCCGCCGAGGACTCAGCGACGCGCCGGAGAATCTCCATCAGTGGCGCTCAGCGCGGCGTCGATCTGCTCGGCGTAGATCGCGTGGAACGCCGCGGAGGGATGGAATCCGTCGGCGGCGAACAATCCGTCGCCGGACGGCTCGAAGCGCATGATTCTGCGGACTCGCCCGGATCCGGCGACCACGTCGTCTGCGATCGCGTCGAACTGCGCGGCACGCATGCCCAGCGTCTGGGCCAGCGCACCCGGCAGCGCCGGGCACATCTGCAGCATCGGCACCGGCAGCAGCACGATCTCGGCCCGCTCCGCCGCCGCGCACACGGCGTCGAGCAAAGCAGTCAGCTCGTCACGCCACCGACGGGCCGTGTGCATGTTCTTCGCGTCGTTGGCCCCGACGGACACGACCACGACGTCGGCCTGTGCAAGCACGGCGTCGTCGATCAGTGTCATCACCTGCGCAGCGGTGAAACCAGTTCGTGCGGCAACGACCCACTGCACCGCGCGGCCCTCTCTGGTGGCGAGCCGTGTCGCGACTCCGCCGGCGAGGGTGTCGAGGTGGTTGTCGACCCCGACGCCGCCCGCGAGACTGTCGCCGAGGACCACGAGGCGCAGACAATTCGGATCCGACGCGTCGCCGACGGTCCCGAAGTCGCCCTCGGCCTGCGGCAATCGGACGACGCTCCGCTTGGCTCGTAGCCCCTGCCACGCGATCACCGGGGTACGCCAGGTGGCGGCGGCAGCCAGGGTCACAATCTCGCGCATGGCATCCATTGTCGCAATCCCACTCAGGACTCGCTCGGGGCCGTCACCACCACGGCGTCGTCCAACGGATGCTCGATCTCGTCGCGCCAGAGTCGCGCGGCGACGTAGAAGGCGATTGCCGCTGGAACTGGAAGAATGCCGCCGATCACGAACACCGCGGTAAGCCCGATGGCGTTGCTCAGCGGTGCGGCGATCGCCATCGACACCGGCATCAGAATGACGGAGACGAAGAAGTCGAGACTCGCGATCCGACCCAACAGCTCAGGCGGCACCCGCCGCTGCAGCAATGTTCCCCACAGCACCGACGGGGCGTCGAATCCGAATCCCAGCAATGCACCGGCGACGATGAACAGCCAGGTGTGCTCGGCGACGCCCATGACAACAAGCGACAGGCTCGACAGACCCCAGATGACGAACATGACGGTGAGGTATCGCCGAGGCATCCTGATCGACGCGAAGTACGCCGAACCGATCGCCGCTCCCGCCCCGTAAGCGGCGAGGACGAGCGCATGGTCTCCCGCGCCACCGTCTACGCGTTCGCGCAGCGCGAAGGGAACGAGCACCTCGATCGGACCCATCGTTGCCAACACAAGCAACGTCGCGAAGAACAACGTGGCCCATAACCACGGAGTCCGCAGGACGTATCCGAAGCCCTCGACCAGATCGGTGACCGCCGATCGTGCCGGGTTGCCCCGCAACGCTTCTCGACGCTGAGGTAGCGGCTTCATCGTGAGATAGCATGCGCCGGAACAGATACTCGCGACCGCGGCAACGACGACCGCCGGTCCCGGCGCGGCAACCGACACGATCAATCCGGCAACCATCGGGCCGATCGCCTGAAAGACGACGGGCCGGGAGAACCCTTCGATTCCGTTGGCGGCCTGCAACTCCGATGCCGAGACGATCCGCGGAAGCAGCGCCGAGTAGGCCGGGTAGTACATACCGGTGGTGACTCCACCGAGCAACGCGGCGATCACCACCATCGGCAGGGTGAGCACCCCGAAGATCGACAGCACTCCGACGAGTCCGAACACACCCATCTTGACCACTTCGAGCGCCACGATGATCGATCGTTGCGAGACCCGGTCGGCGAGCACTCCGCCCGCGAGCGTCGAGACGATCATGCCCACCGCCGACACACCAGACGCCCACGCGACCTGCGTCGGGCCGCCACCGAGTTCGATGATCTGCCATACCAGTGCGATGGCCCAGACGCCGTCGGAGAACAACGCCAAGATGAGGCCGGCCACGAGCCGACGGAACTGCGCGCCGGCCAATGGCCGTAGAGCGCGCGGCAGCCGGGACTCGCTGGCGGTGATGGTCACCTCCCGAGGATGCCCGTCAGCGCACCCGTTCAGCCAGCGCTTTTTGCCGCCGACTCGCCGACGGTGTGGAACTCCATCGCTTCGGTGACCTCGTAGCGACGCGAATCGATGGCATCGAGTACCAGGTTGTGCCGGACCTGCCACGGCGCTTGATCCGACGACTTGGGGAGAGCGACGGCACCGCGTCGGACATAGCCCGCATCCAGTGCGAACAGCATGTGCTCCGGCAGCGTCGCCGACCCGACGGTCGGCGCCGCAGACGTGTATCCGTGCGTCCGCATGTACGCGATCAGATCACCGACCGCCTTACTGGTCAGATCGACGCGCAACGTCCACGACGCGTTGGTGTAGCCAATGGACCACGCCAGATTCGGTACGTCGTTGAGCATGTACCCGCGATAGGCGAACTTCTCGTGCGGCTTGAATTCGACGCCGTCGATCGACAGCTGCGCGCCGCCGAAGGCGAGCAGTTCGAGTCCGGTCGCGGTCACGATGATGTCGGCGGGCAACTCCTGGCCCGACACCAGCTTGATCCCGCCGGGCGTGAACCGGTCGATCTGGTCGGTGACCACGTCGGCATGGTCGGAGCCGAGAGCCTTGTAGAAGTCGGCGTCGGGGATGATGCACAATCGCTCATCCCACGGGTTGTACCGCGGACGGAAGTGCGTGTCGACGTCGTATCCCTTGGGCAGGTTGCGGATCGCGATCTGCCGCAGCAGCTTTCGCGACGTACGCGGAAACCGCCGCGCGAACAGGTAGATCGACAGCGTCACAAGTGCGTTGCGGTACCGGATCACGTCGTGTGCCCACTGCCTCGGCAGCAACCGCTGAATCCAGGGCGTCGTCGGCTCCTGCCAGCCGACGGGGAACAGGTACGTCGGCGAACGCTGCAGCATCGTCACATGACCGGCGCGGTCGGCCATACTCGGGATGAGGGTGACAGCCGTTGCGCCACTGCCGATCACGACGACGCTCTTGCCCGCGTAGTCGAGATCCTCGGGCCAGAACTGCGGGTGCACGATGGTTCCGGAGAAGTCCTCGGCGCCTGCGAAGTCGGGGGTGTAGGCCTCGTCGTATCGGTAGTAGCCGGTACACAGATAGAGGAATCGCGTTGTGTACGTGCGGTTTTCGCCGCCCGCGCTGGTCGTGACAGTCCAGGTGTCGGACGCGGTGTCGAAGTCGGCTGCGGTGACCGTGACGCCGAAGTCGATCTGGTCGTAGATCCCGGTGTCGCGGGCGGTGTCTTCGAGATAGTCACGAATCTCGGCACCCGACGCCATGGTCTTCGTTCCGCGCCACGGCCGGAACGGAAAACTGAGTGTGAAGATGTCGGAGTCCGACCGCACTCCCGGATAGCGGAACAGATCCCACGTGCCACCGATACGTTCACGCTGTTCGACGATCCGATACCGCAAGCCCGGATTCCGCTCCGTCACCCGGTAAGCGGCGTCGATCCCCGACAGCCCTGCTCCCACGATGAGCAAATCCAGTACGTCGCTCAACTTGCCGCTCGCTTTCGGGTCGTCTTCTTGGCTGCTGTGGACTTCTCGGCCGTTGCCTTGTCGGCTGTTGCCTTCTTGCCTGCAGTTTTCTTGGCGGCAGCCTTCTTTGCCGGCGCCTTCTTCGCCGCGGCCTTCTTTGCGGGCGGTTTGTCTGCAGCGTCCGATGAACCGCCGCTCGCGTCTCCCTTGTCCTTCACCGAAGCGCGCAGTGCGGCAAGAAGATCCGCGACGTCGGAGTCCTCGTCGGCGGATTCTTCCTTCTCATCACTCTCCGGAAATGCCTCGCCGCCTTCGGCTTTCGCCTCGATCAGCTTGGACAGTTCGTCCTGGTAGGTGTCGGAGAACTCGTCCGGGTCGTAGTCGGTGGCCATCGAGTCGATCAACGACGACGCCATCTTCAATTCCTGGTCGCGGATCTGCACGTCGTCGCCGAGGAAGTCGAAGTCGGGCTTGCGCACCTCGTCGGGCCACAGCAGTGTCTGCAGGGTCATCACGCCGGGTTCGATGACCCTCAGCGCCGCCATGCGCGTGCGGTTGCGCAGGGTGAACGACGCGATCGCCAACCGGTCGGTCTCCTGCAACGCCTTCGCCAGCAGCACGTAGGCCTTCGGAGACTTCGACGACGGCTCGAGATAGTAGGGCTTGTCGAAGTAGATCGGGTCGACCTGGTCGACGGGTACGAACTCGACGATCGAAATCTCCGGGCTCTTCTGCACCGGCAGACTCGCAAGGTCGTCCTTCGTCAGGATCACCGACTCGCCACTGTCGGTTTCATAGGCGTTGGCGATGTCGGAGTAGTCGACCTCGGTATCGGTTCCCTCCCGCACCCTGCGATAACGGATGCGGGCGCCGTCGGACGAATCGACCTGATACGACTTGCGGTCGTGACTCTCCGTCGCCGAATACACCTTGACGGGCACGTTGACCAGGCCAAAGCTCAGATCGCCCTTCCAGATCGAGCGCATGGGCACCATTGTGCCATCGGTCACGTCGCAAAGTGGCCGCGTACCAACACCGGATATGGGCACGCGACCAGATTCTGGGCACAATGAACTCATGGCGCCCTCCCAGAGCCTGGAGATCGACGGTCACACGATCGCTCTCACCAACTTGGGCAAGGTGCTGTACCCCGCGACCGGCACGCGCAAGGTCGACGTCGTCGACTACTACACCCGCATCGCCGACGCCATGCTTCCGCATCTGAGCGGCAGGCTGATCACCCGCAAACGCTGGCCCAACGGCGTCGAGTCGACGCCCTTCTTCGAGAAAGATCTACCGAGCGGCGTTCCCGAGTGGATTCCCCGCCACGCCGTCGCACACAGCGGACGCACCATCACCTACGCGATGGCCGATTCTGCAGCCGTTCTCGTATGGCTGGCACAGATGGCCGCGCTCGAACTCCACACGCCCCAGTGGCTCGTCCCGCCGCCCGGCGTGCAGGCCGATCCGGAGAAGTCCGGCCCCAAGGGACTCGGCGAGATCCGCGCGAATCGACTCGTCCTCGACCTCGATCCGGGCCCCGACGTGTCACTCGACGAATGCGCGCAGGTGGCCCTGATGATGCACGAGATGCTCGACGGCGCGGGCCTTGCGTCGTATCCGGTGACCAGCGGCGGCAAGGGAATTCACGTCTACGCGCGTTTCGACCGACCCGTTGCGCCGGATTCCGCACGCACTGTTGCACGTGAGATCGCCTCGACACTCGCGGCGGCACATCCGAAGACGATCACCGCAACGATGTCGAAGTCCGAACGCGCCGGCCGTGTCTTCATCGATTGGAGCCAGAACAGCGCGTCGAAGACGACGCTGGCGCCGTACTCCATGCGCGGACGCGAAGAACCCTGGGTCGCCGCACCGCGGACGTGGGACGAACTCGCCGGTCCGGGACTGACACAGTTGCACTTCGGCGAGGTGCTCGAGCGCGCCGCCGACGGCGATCTGCTCGACGGCCTCGACGACCCCTACTCACCAGACACCGACGACGCGACGACAAACACCAGCGGCGCCGCGCACTCCGCAGACGACTCCGAGGAGCAAGTCGAGGACGCCGGCGCGCGCCCGGTCGTCGACCTGAGCACCTACCGTGCCAAGCGCGATGCGTCGAAAACCCCGGAACCCTTCGGCGATGAGGAGCATCGTCGACGCCGCGCGCAGTCGTCCGACAGCGACGACGAGAGCGACCCCGAGGACTCCGACGACACGGTGAGCGCGGCGTCGGCAGGACCGATCTTCGTGATCCAGGAACATCACGCTCGCCGCCTGCACTACGACTTCCGGCTCGAGCGCGACGGAGTGCTCGTCTCCTGGGCCGTGCCGAAGAACCTGCCGACCGATTCGGGTCAGAACCGGCTGGCTGTACACACCGAGGATCACCCGCTCGACTACGCCGACTTCTCCGGCGACATCCCCGGCGGGGAGTACGGCGCCGGGCACGTTGAGATCTGGGATCACGGCACATACGAGACCGAGAAGTGGCGCGAGTCGGAGGTCATCGTCCGCCTTCACGGCGAGCGAATCCAGGGCCGCTACGCGCTCATCAAGACCGGCGACAAGAACTGGCTCGCGCACCTGATGAGCGACGAGCCGCGGCCCATCCTCCCCGACAGCCTCACACACCCGCGCCCGATGCTGGCCACCGACGAACCTGTTGAACGTCTCGACGGCAGGGACTGGGCGTTCGAGGGCAAGTGGGATGGGTATCGAATTCTGTTGCGCTCCATCGATGGAGACTTTCGCCTCACCTCGCGATCGGGAATCGACATGACCGACGACTTCCCCGAATTACGCTCAGCGGCAGACGAACTCGGCCTCATCGACGTCGTCCTCGACGGCGAGGTCGTTGCCGTGGACTCCTCCGGGCATACCAACTTCACCCTGCTTGCCTCACGCAGCAATACCGCGGAGGCGTACTCGCTCAAGCTGTACCTCTTCGACATCCTCTATCTCAACGGCACATCGCTATTGCGTAAACCGTGGTCGGAGCGTCGACAACTCCTGGAGGCTCTCGCGCCCGCATTCAAAGAGTCTGCGTACGTTGAGATTCCGCCGCTTCTACCCGCTCCCGGCTCGGCTGCCGTGCGTCATAGTCGCGACCACGGACTCGAGGGCGTCATCGCCAAACGCAAGACGTCGACATATCAACAGGGGCGACGAAGTAGCCAGTGGCGCAAGCAGAAGAACTGGAGCGACATCGAGGTCGTCATCGGCGGCTACCGACTCGGTCGCGGCAATCGTGAGGGTGCCATCGGGTCGCTGCTGGTCGGGCTGCCAGAAGAGACCGGGCTGCGCTACGTCGGCAGGGTGGGCACCGGATTCACCGAGGCGTCGTTGAAAAGCCTTGCAGAAGAACTCAAGCCACTGGAGATCTCACGAAGTCCGTTCCTGGAGAAGCTCGACCGCCCCGTCGCGTCCACCGCGACCTGGGTGCTACCGAAGATCGTCGGCGAGGTCAGGTTCATGGACTGGACGAGCACCGGCCACCTCCGCCACCCGAGCTGGCGCGGAATCCGCCGCGACAAGCTTCCGGGCGACCTCTGACAAAAACCTCTGACAGAACCTTCTGACAAACAACTTCTGACAAACACCGGATGACAGGCCCACCCGCACCAGCGACAGGACACCGAAGATGACCATCACCCACGACACCGTCGGGAAGTACATCACCGTCGCGGCCGCCGACGGCGACGCGGAGGCATACCTCGTCCGACCCGCCGGTGACGATCCCGCCGGTGAAAACCCGGAAACCGATTACCCCGGCGTGCTTTTCATCATCGACGCCATCGGGTTGCGCCCACAGACCCGCCGCATGGCCGACCGCATCGCATCGTGGGGCTACGTCGTGCTGGTTCCGAATGTCTTCTACCGCTGGGGCACCGCGGAGGAAACATCGCCGGAGGACGAGCTCCTCGACGCCGACGCGCGCAAAGAGTTCTTCAGCGTGGCCATGCCGCGCGTGCATGCTCTGACCGACGATCTCGCCGAACCCGACCTCTCCGCATATATCGACGCCTTGAAGGCCACACCCGGCGTCTCGAAAGGCCCGATCGGCGTGACGGGGTACTGCGCGGGCGGCAGACTCGCCCTGCTCGCCGCGGCGACCCGGCCCGACGACGTCGCAGCTCTCGGCATGTTCCACACGGGCGGGTTGGTCACACAGTCGTCAGGCAGTCCGCATCTGCGCCTCGCGGACGTCGACGCCCAGGTGCTCGCCGTGCACGCCGACCGCGACCGTTCGCTTCCCTCCGAAGCGATCGCCCAGTTCGAGCACGCTCTCATCACCGCGGGCGTCACTCACTCCGCAACCGTTTATCCGGGCGCAGAACACGGCTACACGATGGCCGACACCGCGTCGTACAACCACGACGCCTCCGAGTACCACTTCGCCGAGCTTCGGAAGTTGTTCGCACATACGCTGCACTGAATGGCAACGCTGCCCCGAATGCGAACTTTGCACCGAATGCCACGTTGCACACGATCGCCGTCATCGGTCATATGGGCGCCATAAGTGAGTCTCTCGCCACGCCCACCGACCTCGCTTCGCGATCGGGAACTCTGTTGGCTATGTTCAGTGGTGTCCAACCCCGGGAGAGCCAGTGTTCGTTGTCGCGCACATCAGCGACCTGCATTTCAACGGCACCCGATTCAATCGCGCCCGAATCGAATCGACGTTGAGCTATATCAACGCGCGTGCGGACGGCATCAATGTCCTCCTGATCACCGGTGACGTAGCCGACGAAGGCAGCCCGAGCGAGTACCGCGAGGCATCGCTCGTCATCGACAGCCCGCTGCCCATCCTCATCACCGAGGGCAACCACGACGAGCGCGTTGCGTTCAACGCAGGCATTCTGCGGGCCGAATCATCTGCGCCGATCAACTCGTCGAGCCTCGTCGACGGCGTCTTGTTCGTCGTGGTCGACAGTTCCATCCCGGGCCGCAACGACGGCTACATCGACGACGACACGCTCGCGTGGATGTCTGCGGAGATCGCCGCGCACGGACCCGACACCCCGGTGTTCGTCGCATTCCACCATCCGCCGGTCACGTTGGAAATGCCGTTCATGGACAGCATCCGCCAGACCGGCGAGGAGCGCATCGCGGCCCTCGTCGACACGCATCCCAACATCGTCGCGTTCCTGTGTGGACACGCACACACACCGGCGGTCACCCGATTCGCCGACCGCCCGCTGTGCGTCGCACCCGGCGTCTCGTCGACGCTGAACCTGCCCTTCGAGGGCCACGACATCGTGAACCGCGGCCAGCCGCCCGGCATCGCCTTTCACATCCTCGACGACGCCGGACGGCTGATCACACACTTTCGCTCGGTGATGTTCTAGCGACTTCGCGGTCCAGCAAACCACTCACGTGATGGCCGACGCCTGCCAGGTGGATACCGGTCTGGCTGACCTCGTAGACCTGTGCGGTACGAATATCGAAGTAGAGTCCGATGATTCGCAGGCGCGCCTCGGCCGCTGCCCGCCCGACGAGGTGATGGCGACTCAGAATCTCCACCTGCTTGGCGACATTCACCACCGCGAGTTGGTCCACATCGTTGAAACCCATTCTGGCGGCCGACCTTCCAGCGGGATGCCCGAGTTGCAGTGCTGTCCTACTCGGTTCGGCCTGGGCCAGCCACGAGCGGATCGGCGAACTCGACGCCGCATCCGAGGACGATTCGCGGCCACGACTCTGGTCGAGCACCGCTCGCATCGCACCACACGATGAGTGTCCGCAGACCACCACGGCGGTAACGCCGACCTCGTTGATCGCGAAATCCAGTGCGGCCTCGATGGATTCGGCGCCGCCGTTGGGCCCTCCGACGATATTGCCGACGTTGCGCACCGTGAACAGGTCGCCAGGACCGCTCGAGGTGATGATATTCGGCATGATGCGCGAGTCGGCACAGGTGAGGAAGAAGGCGTCCGGCTGCTGGTAGTCGACAACATCCTGCAGGTGGCCACGCAGCACGTCAGCGTGTTCGCGGTGATAGTCGGTGACGCCCGCCATGATCGACCGCAGCGATGCCGGGACGTCGGCAACAGCCTTGTCGTCGACCGGGATCCGTTGGCTGCGCCAGGGGGTAAGACCGACGATGCCGCCGGTGTGTCGACGGGGCGGAGCAAGCGGCGCATGCTCGATTCGAGCCCGACCGCGCTCGACGATCGTGACCTCGTTGCCCGTGGCCTCGCGCGCACGCACCCAGTCGGAGATCATCTCCGACGCCGCGTGGTCGAGGAAGTCGACGTCGAATTCCAATGTGACCGGGACGTCGTCGGGAACCTTGCCCAGAGTGCTGTTGAATCGTGGCATTGACAAGAAGCTCAGCGATCCCCGTACCGCGATCAGCCACTCGTCCGATTCGCCGGTCGCCACCGGTCCTGAGTTGATCTCGACTCGGATGACCCGCCACAGGACCAGTGCCACAGCGAGGGCAAGGCCGATTGCCACACCCTCGAGAAGGTTCAGGAAGACGACGCTGACAACGGTCACGCCGTACACCCACAGATCGCCGGTGCGCAGGGCGGTTTTCATGTGCGCCAACTTCACCAGTTGCATGCCGATCACCACGAGGAGCCCGGCGAGCGCCGCCAGCGGGATCTGCTCGACCAGTGCTGTCAGGAACACCGCGAAGACGAAGACCCACACACCGTGCAGAACCGCCGACCACCGAGTACGCGCTCCGGCAGCGACATTCGCGGTGCTCCGCACGATCACGCCGGTGACCGGAAGCCCGCCCAGGAGTCCGGACGTCATGTTCGCGCTGCCCTGCCCGATGAGTTCGCGATTGAATCTGCTGCGCGGACCGTCGTGCATCTTGTCGACGGCAACGGCAGAAAGCAGGGATTCGACACTGGCGATCAGTGCGACGGTGAGCACGCCGAGAACGAATCCACCCCAATTGCCATGGGGCAGTTCAGGCAGCGAGATGGCGTCGAAGAAGTTGCCGTCGAGACGTACCCGCTCGACGTCGAGGTTGAGCGCAGCTGCCAGCACAGTCGCGAGTGCGATCGCCGCGAGCGGTCCGGGAATCTTGCGTGCGCGGGCGGGGAGAAACTTCCAACCCACCATCACCACGATGACGATGATTCCGATCGAGGCGTCGGCCCAGCTGATGTCGCCGATCCGCTCAGGCAGTTCGCTGATGTTTGCAAGCGCAGAACTCTTCGACTTTCCGCCGAGTAGTACGTGAATCTGTTGCAGCGCAATGGTGATTCCGATTCCGGCCAGCATCGCGTGCACCACCACCGGCGCAATGCCGAGCGCGGCCGTCGCGATCCGACTGACACCGAAGAGAATCTGCAGAATTCCCGCACCAACGGTGATCGCACACGTCACCTTCCAGCCGAAGTTGGTGACGAGTTCGGCCACCACCACCGTCAGCCCCGCAGCGGGCCCCGAGACCTGGAGCGGGCTACCGCCGATCAATCCCGCCACCACACCACCGACCACCGCCGCGATCAGGCCGGCCATGACGGGCGCTCCGGAGGCTACTGCGATGCCGAGTGAAAGTGGCAGCGCCACAAGGAAAACAACGAGAGATGCCGGAACATCGTATTTCAGAACTCCGCGCCATCGATCGCGAGATGGTTGGGCCGTGTCTATCCGTCGAGAATCTGTCGGGGTAGTTGCCATGCAACGAACGTACAGAGCGAGACCTCATCAGAGTTGCCCTGAAGAAGAATATTCTTGTGAGACTTCTACAGGCCGATTTTGATTGTGACTCAGTTCACGCATACATCGAAAGTCGTTGCGCCATTCAACTTTTCGACCCGGTCTGTAGAAGCTGATCAAGAATCTTGCCGCCGATTTCAGGGATAAGGCCTGGTCCTGTGTCCGGAAGATCATTCGGCAGACCAGGGATATTCGGGATCGGTAATTCTGAATTCTTAGTGGTGGGAATTCTTGCGGCGCGAGTCGCTTCGAGGCGAATGCCTTTCTGCTGATCTTTCGTCAAGGGTTTGAGATACTTCGCCATATCGGTCGGCGTCGTGACAGATCCGCTCACCTTCAGTCCCACTGCACCGAAGTCGGCCGCAGCTCGCCGAATGTGATTCGGTGAGGTGACCAGCACAATGTCGGCAATCCCCCGCGCACCGAGAATTGCGGCCGTGTTCTGTGCGTTCGACACCGTGGACACCGACTTGTCCTCCGTCGTCACCCGCGACGCGTCGACGCCATTGGCGACGAGCCACTTCTTCATCGCCGACGCCTCGGTGATGCCCTTCTTCGGCACGCCACCGGTGACGACGATCGGGAGCGACGGCGCGGCGTCGGCTTGGGCTTTGCCCGCCGTCAGCCGCTTCACCAGTTCGGGTGCCATCGTGCCGTCGGCGCCGAGTCCGTAGCCGAGTATCACAATCGCCGGCTGCCCCGACGCGGGAGCGGGCGAGGTGGACGGGACGATCGCGGCGGCGGCGGAGACGCCGGCAGTGATGTTGCGGACGCTCGTCGCGAGCGTCGGATTGATCATCGAGAGTCGGCTCAGTGCCGCCTTCCCGGTGGCGGCATCGTCGACCTGATCGGACCATACCGATTGCAGCGCAAGTGAATCGGCGTCTGCGGGTGCGACGATCAGCGACTGTTTGAGCGACTCGAGTCCGCCCGCCACGTCACCGGCAGCGAACTTCTGCTGGGCGGAGTTGTAGAGCGACGCCGGATCGATGGCGGTCACGGTCGGTTGCACCTGCGCGTGGTGCACCACCGGCAACGAACCGACCACACCGCCGACCGCTGCCGCAGCGACGACCGCGACGACGCCGCGTCGAATCCGTTTCACTCTGGCCACATGAGTCACTCGTGTAACTCTAGGTTGACTTGTCCAGTCCTGGGTCTCCCTGCGATCCCAAGTCGATAACAGCGGGGCCCAGCGGTAGTAAGAGCTAGCTCACCCCGTTGAGCCGGTTCACCGACGCGAACAGGTCTCCGACCCGATAGTTGTTCACCGCGACGAAATTCGGAATCATGTTCCGCTCTGCGCGGCACTGCTCGAGCCGGTTGAACAAGAACTCCTCGCGATTGACCACACCGGCGTCGCGGATCCTGCTGGTGAAGTTGCTCATCCAGTGATTCACCAGAAACAGTGGTGCTGTGGTCGACCCTCTGTTCCGATCGCAGTTGAACTCGGCTGTCGTCCGGAATTCATACGGTGTGTCCTGGGTCCACTCCTTGCCGTCGAGCAGCCATGGGCGCTCGGTACCGCCACCGACGTTCTCGTGCAGCCAGACCAGGTTGTGACGGCTGTCGATCATCTGCCGCAGCGTCGGCCACGGTTGGCCCATGGTCGGGGTGTAGAGCCGGTCGTAGAGCCCCGCCTGCCGCAGCAAGGTCTCCACGTCGGCGGGTGCGACCATGTCCTGCACGAAGAACGTGACCACCTCATTGGGGTGGGCGTCCATCCACTCGCGCACCTTGATCATCAGCGGCAGCCACTCCGTCGAACCGAGTTCGCACAGCTCGTGACACAGGTAGGGCTTGACCGGTCCGACGGGAGTCAGATCGAGGGCGTCGCGCACCCTCAAGGCACTCTGCACGGTCTGCGCGCCATACAGCTGCTCTGCCGCTGCCAATGCCTGTGCGCGGCTGTCCTGAGTGTTGGCGATGATCGGCGGCTTGTTGGACATCTGACCGTTCCAACTGTCGATGAGGAACACGCGGACGCCGTCGTCGAGTTGCCCCATGACGCCGGTCTCCTGTTCCGCGAGAAACCATCGATTGCCGTCGGCCGCCGACATCGAATTGTGCGTCGCGGGAAACGCCACGTCGTTGTATGGCCGGTCGCACAACTCGACGTGACCGTTGCACGCATTCGGATCATTCTCGGCGACAGCGGAACTCAATGCCGGGGTCGGCTGCGGCCATGACAGTACGCCGACAGTCGCAAGCAAAACCGCTACGCCGACTATCGCCACCGCCGGAATCGCCAACCGGCCGACGATCTGGCGCCGATCGCTGTGCTGCAGTTGCCGATTCGCTGCCCGCAGCAACTCCCCCGCACCTGCGATGAGCGCGAATGCTCCGAGCAGCACAGCGACGACCGTGACGAAGGTCAGCGGGCGCACCACCGCCAGCACGCCCAGCAACACCAGCACTCCGCCACGCGCGGCGATGGCCGCCGGGGTCGACGGTCGTCGTATCACCCACTCGCGCAGACGCTCTGCGAGTCTGTCGAGATCGTCGACCGGCGCGAGACTCGACGCCGCGCGCACGGCCAGCCCGATGAGCGCCGCAACCGCAGCGATGATCCACAGCCTGCCGTCGACCTCGCGCCAGACCGCTACCGTGAGAGCGCCGTCGAGGGTGTCGGTCGGGATGAAGGAGGCAATGATGGTGCAGGCGAGCAGGATTGCGGCGACGAGTGCCGCGAGCCAGATGATCGCCGCGCCAAGGGAGTCGGTGACCGCGGCGATGCGCGAGGCTCGACCCGTAGCCGCGGGCGGAGGTCGGATGAACGCCGCACCCACAATCAGCAGTAGGCCCAGCAGCGGCAACAACCACGCAAGGACTCGTACCCATCTGACGTAATCGAGGATGCCCGAATCCCATTCACTCGCACCGATCGCCGAGAGCGTGACATCCATGTTGTCGGGTAGTCGAGCAGCGACGTCGGGTGCCACCGTCCGCAGTGCGGCGACGGTAACCGCCCCGAGATCGGCCAGACGCAACACGAACAGATTGCTGTCACCCTGGGTTATCGACCTATGGATCGACGCGGTGAGTCCTCGCACCGCGGGCCCCGCCGCGGGACTCGACACCGCCGAGATCGACACCGATTCCACCAGCGGACGCAGCGCGATGAGTTCCGGCGACGCCGAGATGATCTTGCCGGACACGAGCAGCCCGAGTTGCCGTGCGACCGCGGGATCCTGCCGGATCGAGTCGACATGCGCAGCGAACCGGGCGCTGTTGACGGCCTCGCGGTTGACCACGCCCGCGAACAACCCGCCGAGCAGACACAGCACTCCGAGCGCGAAAACAACGTGCGAAATCACCGTGCGAACTCGGGAAGCGTCGACTGCCATCACATACACATAGCAGCGGGGGGGGGGGGGGGTGGGCCGAGGCTTGCGCAACGTGAAAAGAACGCTGCAGGTGTCTGAGAGCACCTGGCATTCGAGGGTCAACTTGTCGAATCGATCGGTGTCGACGTTGCCGGGCTGATCGGCGTTGGCCTGTTCGGACGAGACTGCC